>JBEEGV010000014.1:0-18799 GCA_041167085.1 Verrucomicrobiota bacterium | reverse complement strand
GCGCAAAGCCGGCGATAAGCTGCGCGTCACCGCTCAGCTGATCAATGTGAGCGACGGTTATCATCTCTGGTCGAAGGATTATGACGGTGACGTAAAGGACATTCTCAACTTTCAGAGCAACGTGGCCCAACAAGTAGTGCAGGCCCTACAAGTGAAACTAGGCGGTGAAGGGACGCGCGTTCTGGCGAAGAAACCGACCGAGAATCCGGAAGCACATCGACTCTATTTGCTGGGGCGATACGAGTTCGCTAAGTACACGCAGACCGGCTGGAATAATGCGATCCATTATTACGAGCAGGCGCTGCGAATTGATCCTGAATTTGCGCTAGCCTATTGCGGACTGGCTGACAACTACGCTTACATGGGAAGCGTGGTGATGCCGGAGAAGGAAGCCATCGCAAAGGAAAAGGAATTTGCCCAAAAGGCGTTGGAGCTCGATCCGGAACTGGCGGAGGCGCACATGTCTTTCGCCCTGACACTCGTCGCCGATTATGATTGGCGGAACGGTCTGAAAGAATTCGATCGCGCACTCGAACTGAATCCGAATCTGGCATTCGCCTATGAGTTACAAGCCTGGACTGTGAACGGGCTTGGCCGATTCGACGAGGCGATTGCCAAGACCAGGAAAGCGGTCGAACTCGATCCGCTGAATCCGTTCTTTCAAATGAGTTTGAGCTTCTACCAGTATTGGGCACGTCAATACGACGACGCGATCGCGCAATCCAGAAAGACTCTGGCGATGGATCCGAATTCAGCGATCAGCCACGTTTTGTTAGGCCTCTCTTTCCTTAAAAAAGGTGACACGGCCGGCGCCATCATGGAATTGCAAAAATCCAAAGCTCCGGATCCCGGTGCGTGGTATCAAGGATTCCTCGGCTACGCTTATGCCATCTCCGGGGATCGAGCGAAAGCCGAGCAAGCCCTGCGTGAGCTCGAACAACTGGCGAAAGGGCAATACGTCAGTCCAACAGCGTTCGCGACGATCTATCTTGGACTTGGCCAAAAAGAAAAGTGTTTGGATTGGCTGGAAAAATCTTACGAACAGCAGGACAGCGCTTGTTGGTATCTTAAGATTGACCAGATCTACGACAGCGTTCGCAACGAGCCGCGCTTCCGGGCGTTGCTGAAGAAAGTAGGCCTCGATCAATGAGCGCCAGCACCGAACAACGCAAACTGGCCGCGATCATGTTCACCGACATGGTAGGCTACAGCGCGCTCTCCCAGCGCAACGACAAGCTTGCGTTGGAATTGCTGGAGGAGCATCGCCAGCTGCTTCGCGAAATCTTTCCTCGCTTCAACGGCACTGAGATTAAAACAATCGGGGACGCTTTCCTGGTCGAGTTCCAGAGCGCGTTGGAAGCAGCCCAGTGCGCCATCGAAATCCAGCGCACGCTGGCCAAACGCAACCACGACGTGACGGCCGATCGGCGGATCGAATTGAAGATCGGTATTCACATTGGTGACGTAGTGCATCGCGGCGGCGATGTGTACGGCGACGGAGTGAACATCGCTTCGCGCATCGAACCGCTGGCGGGAGCGGGCGGAATTTGCGTGTCGATGGACGTTGAGCGGCAGATTCGTAACGCGCTGGAGGCGCGTTTTGAGAAACTCGCGCCGACCGAGTTGAAGAACATTTCCGTGACGATGGATTTGTTTCGCATCGTCCTGCCGTGGGAGAAGGAGGCGAAGGCGGAACTTAAGAATACAAAAAAGAGCGCGAGCGACCGTTCGTTCCCCGTTTCACGTTTGGCTTGGGTCGGCGTGATTGTGTTAGCTGTCGTCGCAACCGGTCTGCTGGTGTTTCATTTGCTGCGCTCAGAGGTAGGGACGTCTCTCCGAGACGCCCGTTCCGGTGAACCGAAGGAAAGCGGACGCCCCGGAGGTGCGTCCCTACCTGGACCGCAGAAATCCATCGCCGTGCTGCCATTCGTGAACATGAGCGCCGACAAAAACGACGAGTATCTGAGCGACGGCATGACCGAGGAACTGCTCAACGTGCTGACGAAAGTGAAAGCCCTGCGGGTGCCCGGGCGCAGTTCCTCCTTTGCTTTCAAGGGCAAGAACGAGGATGGCATCTTCCTCAAAGTCGGCGAGCAATTGCACGTCAACGCCGTGTTGGAAGGCAGCGTTCGCAAAGCGGGCGACAAACTGCGGATTACGGCCCAGCTCATCAATGTAGCCGATGGTTTTCATATCTGGTCCGAAACCTATGACCGCGATATGAAGGATATTCTCGCCGTCCAAGGGGACGTAGCGCAACGCGTGGTCCAGGCATTGCAGGTAGAGCTAGGTGTCGATGAAGCGCGCGCGTTGGCGAAGAAGCCGACGGAGAATCCGGAAGCCCACCGTCTCTACCTGCTGGGCCGTTATCATTTCGCAAAATTCACGCGCGCTGGCTGGACCAACGCGATACACTATTATGAACAGGCGCTGCAAATAGATCCCAACTTCGCTTTAGCTTATTGTGGACTAGCTGACACCTACGGTTGGGCCGGAGGGCAGACACTACCGGGGCGAGAAGCGTGGGCCAAAGAAATGGAATTTGCACGGAAGGCGCTGGCGCTCGATTCCAATCTCGCCGAAGCGCATCTAGCGATGGGGACAGCTCTCTTTAGCGTGCTGTCTCCGCACGCCTCTGAAAAGGAACTCGACCGCGCCGTGGAACTGAATCCCAAACTGGCTCTGGTTTATGATCAATATGGTTGGACCTTCGCGGAAATGGGCCGGTTCGACGAGGCGATCGCGGCAGAAAAGAAGGCGCTGGAACTCGATCCGCTCAACACTTTTCTGAATACGGACCTCGCCTTTTTCCTTTACTGGGCGCGCCGTTACGAGGATGCGGTTACGCAAATCCGCAAGACTTTGGAATTGGATTCGAATAATGGTTTCGCCCACTCGATATTAGGCTGGTGCTTGATCTGGAAAGGTAGCAAGGCTGACGCAAAGGCGGAGTTCCAAACAGCTACGACGCTGGATGACCTGCCATGGTATAAAGGTTCTCTCGGCTACGCCTGCGCCGTTTCGGGTGATCGCGCCAAAGCCGAGCTGGTCCTGCGCGAGTTGGAAGATGCGGCCAAGCAGAGATATGTCTCACCAGCGATCCGGGCGTCAGTTTATTTAGGACTCGGCGAAAACGAGAAAGCTTTGGATTGGCTGGAGAAAGCTTATGAAGACCAGGATCCCTGCTTTTGGTGGAACACCGATCAGCTTTACGACAGCGTTCGCAACGAGCCGCGCTTCCAGGCGATGTCGCAGAAGGTAGAGGCACTGAAAGAAGGGGCAAAGCAATAATGAGGCTGCCATGACTCTCGAACAGCGGAGGCTAAAGATACCTCACCAATCACTGCAATGAACTGGGAAATGCTGGCAGCGTTCGGACAGTTGGCGGCGGTGTTTGTCGGAATCCCTTCTCTTATTTATCTCGCCATACAAATCCGAGAGCAGACAAAAGAACGCCGGCAGTCGGCGGTCCATGCTCTCACTGTGCAGTGGGGGGACCTAACCGAGTCCCTGCACGACAATGCTGAGACCGCAGCAATTTTTCTTCGCGGCATGCACTCTTTCAACGATCTCGACGCGGTATCCAAACTTAGGTTTAGTGCGTTCTTCAATCGCCTGATAAATATCTTCGAGGGAATGTATTTCTCTCATCGCCAGGGCATCCTGACGGGATCGTCGTGGCGCGCGGTCGAGAGGACGATGAGTGATTTAATTGCTTATCCAGGCGTTCAACAGTGGTGGGAAACGCGAAGACATTGGCACACCGAAGAGTTTGGCCAGGTCGTCGGCGAGATCGTCGCAAAAGGCAATAAGCCGAAGGCTTTCTCAACCTACAATCTACGCGAGATCGCCGCGCCGGAGACGGGCAGATGAACGAACGCTGTAGGGGAAGCTGTTAGCTTCCCGCTCCGATAATATGAACGAGTTGCATGACTTTGCTTCCCGGTACGCGAAGGCGTGGTGCAGCCAGAATCCTGAGAGTGTCGCGGGATTTTTTGCCGAGTGCGGCTCAATTAGCATTAACAACGGCCCGCCCGCGGTCGGACGAGCGGCCATTGCCAAGGAAGCGCATGCATTCATGACAACATTTCCCGACATGGTCGTGGCGATGGACAAGATCGTGCGCGACTCGGACGGAACGAAGTTCCATTGGACATTAACTGGTAGCAACACCGGCCCGGGCGGTACGGGGAAACGCGTTCGCATCAGCGGCTACGAACTTTGGAAGATCAACAACGACGGCCTCATCGCGGAATCAAAAGGCCACTTCAGCAGCGCGGAGTACGAACGTCAGCTCAAGGAAGGTGTCGATGGCTAGTTGTCGCTAAAACATACGCGCCTATCGCGTGGCATTATCGATTCAAACGCTGAACTGATGCCAAGATAGGGAAGGAACGAGACGCGCCGCTTGTTTGCTTGGGATCCGCGCCGGGCACCGCCCGGCGCCACGGCGCAGCCGCCGACCAGGTTTTTGGGCAATCGTGCTTGCAAAAAGCGCGCAGACATCCAGCGTTGCGCGCATGAAACACTCCGGGCCCGTTGGCGTTAGGTGGTTGCCGATCGCGCTGGCTTCGCTCGTCTTATGCGGCGGATGCTCGGCAGTGCCAGGTTTCACTAAAAAACTCCCTGGCAATCGGGCGTTCATCGACTACTGGGCGCCGGATCCAAACAGCAATCAGTTAAGGGTGGCCGTTAAGGATAACATTGATATCAAGGGCGTAGTTACGACTGCCGGTTCGGAGATCTTTTTCAAAACCCACAAGCCAGCGGAAAAGGATGCTCCGTGCCTGGCGATCGCGCGCCGGAGCCAGGTGCAGATAGTCGGCAAAACAAACATGACCGAATTCGCGATCTCGCCGTCCGGCCTGAATCAGTATTTCGGAACGGCCGTGAATCCGTTGAATCGAAATCTCATTCCGGGCGGATCCTCGTCTGGAAATGGGGTCGCGTTGGCATCCGGAATGGCGGACGTGGCTTTCGGTACGGACACAGCGGGCTCAAACCGAGTGCCTGCCGCTTGTTGCGGCATCGTCGGCTTGAAGACAACGTACGGTTTAATTCCAATTGAAGGCGTTTATCCGGTTGAGCCCGAGCATCTCGATACGGTGGGTCCGATGGGGAAAGACATCGCTCGCGCCGTTCAAGGGATGGAACTTCTTCAAGATGGCTTTGCGGCGAAGTATGCGACAGCGAAGGCAGCAAAGCCGACCGCGCGAAGCATCCGGATCGGACGGCTCAAATTGAAAGGAACCGATCAAAAGATCGATCAAGCAATTGACGATGCACTTGTCAAAACGGGCTTCGAAATCATGGAGCTGGACGAAAGCCTGAGCGACGCATTTGAGCAAGCGAAGAAGGACGGTACTACCGTTGCTGCAGCCGGTGCATGGATCAGCGACAAGCGATTTCGCTACGCTCTAGGCGTGGCGTCCCGAACCAAGTCCGTAATTCGGCTCGGCCAGATAGATTATAACACGGGTTACCGCAGCGCGTTGGCCAGACGAAGCGCGTGGCAGCGGACGCTACGCAAAGTTTTCGAGAAGGTGGACCTCATCGCTTTGCCAACCCTTCAAAAAGCACCGCCCGGACTTCCCCTAATCGATTTGAGGTTAGGGATCCTCGAAGCGCAGCTCCTATCGTTGCAAAATACGGTGGCGGTGAATTTTGCGGGCAACCCGGCGTTGGCGGTGCCCGTGCCCCTGCGCGGCTCGAGGGTTCCGGTCACGAGCCTGCAATTGATCGGGCCGCGATTGGCCGAAGCGGATCTGCTCAATGCCGGGCGGCTGGTTGAGAGCGCAGTGAAGAGGTAACCGCCCGCCTATTTTAATCGAACCGGTGAATGTGTAGCCACGGCGCTGTGCGCCGTGTGCACCGGCCACAGGCCGGTGGCTACATGCTAACTCAGTGTGCTCCGTGATCTTTGCGGCGAACATCTTCGTCGATCCCCGGAGGTGTGAAATCGGCGTCGGTGAACTGCACATCCTGGTCGATGCGCGCGCCATTAAGTTCCGTCACGCTGTCTTTGCGCGGCCCGTGAACGGTGAGATTGGCTGGAATCGGCTTGTGCTTCTCATCGGGTGCGATGCGAGTGATATCGATACGACGGATGATTTCGCCGGAAGAAGAATATTTTTCGACTCGTAGCGGCACCAATCGGCGAGGATCGATCCAACTTCGCACCTTGGCATAGATGGAAGTAGAAGGAGTATCCGGCCTTGATTCGAGAATCTGGCAGTTCACTCCGTTGATCGCTTCCGATCCCACGATAGCCTGTTTTTTCCAGGCGAAAAAGTTCTCTACCGCATCCTGGTAAGAAAGGTCGCTGTCGAACAAACCCTCATTCATTTGAGAAGCAGTGATTTCACGGATCGGCTGCTGCGGAACGACGATCCACCCCTTTGACGCGCCCTGAGCCTGATGCAAAATGACGACTTGGCCTTTGTGCTCGTTAGGCCAAAGCACTTCGTATCGGATATCGGTGGATGTTTTCGTTCGACGCTGCTTGATCTGGAGCTGGAAGGCGTGCCCACCGCCAGACCGGATCTCGAGCCTGGCCCGGATCAGGGCATTGCCTTGGCTGGAGACATTCATCCGATCAGCAAGTTCTGCGGCAGACGTTGCCGACTCGGCCGCCGGTAGAGATGGGAGGCAGAGGTTCGCGACAGCAATGACGGAGAGGACGAAAAGTTTCATGGCTCAAGGTGGGTTCGGAAAATGAGTTCGGGAGTAAAGGTTGCTGTTCTCATCCGGCTTGCAAAGCCTGGCTCGGGTTTAGGCGCGAGCTCCGCCAGGCTGGATAGAGGCCGCTGCTAATTCCAACCGCGACGGCGATGACGACAGAAAGGCCAAGGAGCGCAATGCTGAGGTCAGGCTGCAATAACCCTCGAATCGCCGGCGTTGCGCTCAGCACCTGAACGCCGATGGCACCAATAGCCACGCCAACGATGCCGCCGAAAAGCCCAAGCAGCGCGGATTCGTAAAGAATCATCCTCATGATTCGCCCGCGCGTCCAACCGACAGCGAGCAGCACACAGATTTCATGGGTACGCTCGAAAACGGTCATGAGCATCGTGTTCATCACACCAAGCACACCCACAAGGATGGCGAGAAGAGACGTGCCCCAACTCATGGCCTTAACGAGCCGAAATCCCTCATTGTGACTTAGGTGTTCGCTCACGGTGACTGCGCGAACTTCCGGAACCAGTTGTTCGATCTGTCGGGTAAGTTCCTTGATTTGTTGCTCGGTGGTCGAAGGCGTCACTCGAATATCGATTGCGTTGATCTGATTGGGAGAGCCGATGATTCCTTGCAAGAGCGGTAAAGAAAGAATGACCGAGCCGTCTTCGACGAGCGCGCCGCCCTTCACGATTCCGACGACAGTTAGTTGCTTCGTTTCAATCTGAATCGGGTCGCCAACTTTTTTCTTGAGCATTTCCGCCGCGGTCTGACCCAAAACTACTGCCTCTTCCGTGGCATCGCGCGGCATACGCCCGGAAACGAGTTCCAGATTGTTCCATGCAAATCCTCCCCATTCTCGAGCGGAGAGAATCATCAGATCAGAGTCTTCAACACTGGTCACCTCCACGAGAAGATTGCAGGTCGCGGCGATGTGCGGAAGGCTGGCGATCCGATCGCGGACGGAGGCGTCGAACGGCTTTGGCGTGAGCGATCCTCCTCTGTTAGTGACGACGATATCGGTTCCGCGCGCCTTCAATCCAACCTGCCAACCTTTCTCAAAACCTCGAGACATTCCGACCAACGCAACGACGGCAGCGATGCCGATCGAAATTCCCGCGAGAGTCAACCCGGTGCGCAAGGGGCGTCGCCAGAGACCGCGGATGACAACAGTAAAAAAGCTCATCGTTTATCGTCCGAGACGATTCGACCGTCGATCATGCGAAGAATCCTTCCTGCTCGCCCGGCAATCGTTGGGTCATGAGTCACGAGCACCATGGTGCGACCCTGCTCTTGTTGCAGACCAATGATGAGGTCGAGAACCGAATGAGCGTTTTCACTGTCGAGATTACCGGTCGGTTCATCCGCAAGGAGCAGAGACGGCCCATTAGCCAGACTGCGCGCGATAGCGACGCGTTGTCGCTCGCCACCGGAAAGTTTGGAGGGGAAATGATCGAGTCGATGCTCGAGGCCAACCAGTTTTAGCAATTCGAAGGCGCGCGCGCGTCGCTCAGAAGCTGAGCGATCGATTTCGAACATCGGGATCTGTACGTTCTCGGCCGCGGTGAAAGTCGGCAGGAGGTGAAAGGCTTGGAAAATAAATCCGACCTCGCGAGCGCGGTAGGCTGCGGGGTTGGGATGATCCGGCAGCGATATCCCGCGGTAGAGAAGCGTTCCGGAGGTCGGTCGATCCAACGCACCGAGTAATTGCAGCAAGGTCGATTTACCGCACCCACTCGGTCCAGTAATGGCAACGAACTCGCCCTCTTTGATGGAAAAATCGACTCCCCGCAGCGCCTTGACCTGCCCTTCGTCGAATTCGCGGGTGAGAGCTTTTGCCTCGAGGAGTGAGGCTGCGCTGGTAGAAGGCGAGATCACCTGGTTAGGCCTGCCGGAAATCTGACCGCGCGCCGAATAGCGAACGAACCGTGTTTAATCGTCGTCGAGTTTATCCTTGGCGTATCCAAGGCATTCTTCTCCTTTTCAATCTCTTTTTTCAGTTCCCTCCAACGATACTCTCGTTGCTCGTTTAACTCATTGACTCAAGCGTTCGCCATTGCGGCCCGACACGCGGATCAGGAAGGCAGCGCATCAGTTCAATCAAGGCGTAGCGATAACCTGTATACGGGGCTCGTTCGCCCAATGTTTTTGGCTGCAATTTTTCAACGTGTTGCGGCAAAACGGAATGAGGCAGACCGGCTCGTTGATGATGAACTCCATGAAACGGTTCGTGAAGCAGCGTGAAAGCAACGAGCCGTCCCATCCAGCTGTTCGCGACGATGCTGCGGGTCGAGCCATTTACCGTGTCGCCCGTCATTCCCACGTGCTCAATGTACTTGCGCCAGTTCTGCAAATTAGCCGCCAAAACTGCCGGCGCGAGATACATCCAAATGAAATATCTCCAGAGCCCGAATGCTGCGATCGCCCAGAGAATTAAAGTCCACGTCACGACTGTCAGCGCCAATTCCGCCCAAATGCGGCGGCGCACGCGTTTGCTTCGAACCGGAGAGGGAGAACTTAAGAAGGCTCGCAGGAAAACGAATGAGGAATAAAACAATCCGAAATTCAGCTCGAAAAACGCGGCCAGACATCTCTTCCACCGCGGCGTGGTCGTCTGAGATAGTGGCCAGAATTCATAGTCTCGTTCCGTCGCGAGATAAGCATGATGCGTTTGATGAACGACGCGATAGAGACTGAAACTCATCAGGCTCAACGTGCCGATGACCAATCCGTCAAACTCATTGAAGCCGCGGTTCTTTCGGAGAAGCCCATGGGCCGCCTCGTGCAGACCGATCAGAGTACCGTGCATCAAATGGCTGACCACAAGCACGAGTGGCACCGCCAGCCAGATCAATCCGCGGTGCACGGTTAGAGCGAGTGTCACTTCTGCGAAAAGCAAACCGAAAACGAGAAGCTGAAATGCGCTCCGCAAAACCCAGTGGGGTTCATGCAGCTCGCTGAAGTCTTCGTCCATGGCGGCGTTCAATGAGGTCGGTTTAGCACTTCAGAGATTCGGTTCTCCGGCGAGCGGCAGATGCCCGCCAGAACTCGCTGAAATATGCCATCGAGACTTTCAATGTCACGTCGGGAAAACAAATTCTCGCGAAAAAGCCAGGCGACCTCCAAACCGTCGCTGGTTTCAGTAATTTCGCACCCAAGCTGGAAACGTGCGGTGCCGGTCGAACGCATGCTCAGACGTGCGGAAAGATTCGGCAACGAAATCTCCGGCATGGGATGATTCTGCAAAGCAAACCGAACCTCGAAGAGCGGGTTATATCCCGGTTCCGATTGCGGTTCGAGAGCTCGTGCCAACTCGACGAACGGGATGGCATTGGCAAACGAATCGACTGTTTGCTGATGTCCGGCTCGTAAATGATCGGCCGCAGTGCGTGAGCGATCGATCTGCCCGCGCAGAGGGACAATACCTGCGTAGTATCCCATGGTTTCTCGCGCCGTTTTTTTCGTGCGATTCGCGACCGGCGTTCCGACCAGCAGATCATCGAATCCGCTCCATTCCGAGAACGCAATTTGGAAAGCCCCAAACAGCGCGCTGAAGAATGTGACGCTAGTTTGACGGGCCAGTTCGCGCGTTTCGTCAGTCAGATTCGCAGGAATTGCGGAAAGCCATCGCTTCGGCGGCCCCGGCGTGATCGGTCGATTCCACATCCGACGCGAACCAGATAACTTGGTTTTCCAAAAATCGATACGCTGTTCCAGCATGGCCGGTTTCCAAAAAGCGCGTTCGGCCGCGCCCCACGCCGCATACGGTTGCGGCACCGGCGGCAAAGCCTCCGACGATCCCATGACGGCCTGGAGGTAAGCGCCGAAGAGTTCCTCCACGAATATTCCCAAACTCCAACCGTCGGCAATGGCGTGATGAATTGCGAAAACCAGCACATGATCGTTTGCCGCGCGCCGCAAATCCACGACGCGGTAGAGCGGCCCCTGCACAAGGTCGAATGGCGCACGAAGAATCGCCGCCCCCGCTTCTTCGATCGCTTCCGGCCGCGCATCATCGGCCGCGACGTCGCGAGACTCAAAATTAATTCCGCAACTTCGGCGGATCATCTGTAGCGGGCGCTCTCTGCCGGGAAGGACCGAAAGACGCAAAACGTCCTGCCGATCGACCACCAGCTGGATTGCGGCGCGACACGCGTCTTCGGTCAGGAGTCCGTGCACATTGATGAGACAGCAGATGTGATTCGCGCTGTCCTCCACCGGCACTGGGGAGATTTCCCAAAGTTCTCGTTGTGGGAAAGTCAGCGGATGAAGCTGCGCTTCACCGCGATCGAGCCATTGTTTGAGACGAGCGCGTTGATCGGCCGGCATCGCGGTTAGACATGAGCCGGCGTTTAACGCTTGGCGTCTTCGATTGCTTCGGTCTCTTCGGAGTCGGACTCTCGCCCGAGTAGACGTTCGATTTCTTCGTCGGAAATCGCATCGAGGTCGACTGCGTTGGTTGCTTCCGCCTGCGCCGGCATTGGCGTGGATTCCGCGACGGGTGCAGCGCCACCGAGGTGACCCACGATCAACGACGCGATTTGACCGATGGTCCGAGCTCGCATCAGGCTCGTTGGAGGTAAAGCAACGCCGACCGCGGCTTCAAGCGAGGTCTCGATTTCGACACCCATCAACGAATCCAGTCCAAGATCGGTGAGCGGCTGATCGTCACGGAGACTGTCAGGCTTGACTCGCAAAACGGAACCAACGGTTTCCCGCACAGCCTGACAGATAACAGCCTGCTTTTCAGCTGGTGAAGCTGCGTCGATCCGGCTTCGCCAGCTACTCGTTGCACCAACTGACTCCTCATTTTCAAGCGCGGCGAAAATGCGCTCCAGAAAGGGATTTTCCTGCATGCCTCGAAAGAATTGACGCCATTTTCTCCAATCGACCCGAATTGAAATCGCTTGGGCACTTCCCGCACGAAGGAACGATTCAAGCAGCGCCATCGCTTCACCGGGTGAAATTGCAACTGTTCCCTGCCGAGCAAGGAAATCGGCGACACGCTCGTTGCGCGCGACAAAGCCTTCGCCGCCGAGTACGCCCCAGTTCACCGTAAGCGCGGCAAGGCCCAGCGCCTGACGATGGTGCGCTAGGCTGTCGAGAAAAGCGTTCGCCGCACTGTAATTTCCCTGAGCGGGATTACCAAAAATGCTTGAGACAGAAGAGAACATGACAAAGCAATCGAGTTTCATTCCTCGGGTTGCTTCGTGGAGGAGCCATGCACCATGCGCCTTTGGTCCGAGGACAGTTCGCATGCGCTCGGGCGTGAGCGAGGCGAGCGGGCCATCGTCGATTACCATCGCAAGATGAAAGAGACCGCGCAGCGGCTGCGGGCCGGACTTGATTTCGGCAAAAAGTCGCCGCACGTCATCGGGCGCGCCGACATCCGCAGACACGACGCGCACTTCCACACCCCGCTTCTGCAGGTCCTCCACAAATTTGGCGGCCTCCGGACTGGAAGCGCCGCTCCGATTCGTGAGCACAAGATGGCGCGCACCGCACTCAGCCAGCCACCGAGCCAGCACTTTGCCGTATCCGCCGAAAGCGCCGGTAATGAGATAGCATCCATCGGGCTTGACCTCGAATCCCGGAGCGGGCAATTCGCCGCGTCGCGGAACAAAGGGCGCCGGAAATGCGACCACAACTTTGCCGATGTGTCTTCCGCCAGCCATGAGTCGAAACGCGGAATCAATCCGTGAGGCAGGAAAGGCCCGGAAGGGAAGCGGCCGCAACGCACCCTTTTCGACCAAGTCAGAAATCTCCTCCAGCATCTGGCGGGTCAGTTCTTCGTTACCGTGGAAAACCGCATCCATGGCCACGACATGGAATGACGCATTATTGCGCAGAGGCCGAAGCGGGATGCGCGCGTTTTGATAGATATCGCGCTTGCCGATTTCGATGAAGCGGCCGAATTCGGCGAGACAGGAAAGTCCCATCGGGATCGCTTCCCCTGCGAGCGCATTCAGAACCACGTTCACTCCTTTGCCACCGGTTAACTTCAGCACTGACTCGGCAAAATCGCCACGTCGCGAGTCGATTACGTGTTCTACCCCCAGCGTTTTGAGCAAAGCACGTTTGCTCGGGCTGCCGGCGGTGGCGATCACCTCCGCTCCAAGATGCAGCGCGATCTGGATCGCCGCCATTCCGACTCCGCCTGCGCCCGCGTGAACAAGAACGCGCTCGCGCTCGCGCAATCGTCCCACGTTTCGCAGCGCATACCACGCGGTCATGAAAACGACCGGTAACGTTGCCGCCGCCTCAAAAGTCAAATGTGCCGGAATCCGTCGCATGTCTCCTGCTCGCGCGATCGCGTGAGTGGCGATTCCGAAGACGGCGAGCCCGAACACGCAATCTCCCGGCGCGAGGGCCGTGACGTCCGAGCCAACTGCTTTGATGATGCCGCTAACCTCGTCGCCAAAAATGCGTGCATCCGGAGCATCCCCCGGATAAAGTGCCATCGACTTGAGTACGTCGCGGAAATTCATTCCGGCCGCCTTCACTTCAATCAAGACCTGATCCGGGCCACATGGCGGCGGTTCAAAGGGGGCAAAGCGAAGTGTGTCGAGACGACCGCGTTCGCGGGATTCCAAACGCAACGGCAGGATCGGTTCGAGCCACTGTTCGCAAGGCGGACAGCCGCGGTCCAATCGTCGAACATAGCGAGCTTCACCTCGCAAGACGATCTCGCGTTCTCCGTCTTTGCGAGATAGCTCCCTCCAAATCGAGGTCGGATCGGCCGAGGACGATTCCGGGGGAAGATCGATAGCGCGCCAGGAGAGGTTGGAATGTTCGTTCAAAATGACGCGCATCAATCCGATGCTCGGCGCTTGCGCCATCGCCGTCGGTTGCGGATCGTTGCCGGCGGGCTGAGCATTCCGCGTTACCAAGTCCAGGCGCAACTTTGCTGCGGGCGCAGCGGATTCGAGCGCTTGTGTGAGATGGAGCAGTGCGTCCAGATTGGTCGCCATGTCCATCTGCCCGTCCAGATTCCAAAGAAAAACGATGCGATCAGGTAAGGAGACCTGACAGTCCTTGATAAGTTGTTGCCAGTCTTCCAGCGTCCCCGGTCGCAAGGTAAAAACATCGCTGCCATCGAACTCGAAATGATTTCCCGGCGTGGCGACACGACATCTGGCGCCAAGACCGCGCAGCCGCGAAACCAAATCATCACCCACTCCCGAGGCATCCGCGAAAACAAGCCATGACTTCTCCGTCGGTGCTTGCAAGTGGATCTCAGCCGGCACCGAAGCTTCCTCGTAGGATTTGCGTGCCAGCAGGCCGATCTGACCTTCGCCTCCTGTTGGACCGATCAAACCGGGCAACGAAGAGGTCTCGGCGAAACCGGTCTCGTGCAACACCGCTTCCCATTGTGCTCTCTTTAGTAACGGCTGTTCCGGACGTAGATCGCGATCAGTGAACCGCCACCAGCCAGTCGTTAGACCGAAAACGGTCTCCGTCCAGAGCTGCGGCGTAGCCGTGTCCATGAAAATGAGGCTGCCTCCGGGCGCGAGGAGGCCATGCAAATTATGCAATGCGGAACGCAGATCGCGGACGGCGTGCAGCACGTTGGTCCCGATAATGAAGTCGAATGTTCCGGCCTCGAGTTCCTGTTCTACGCCCGGTTTTTCGAGATCGAAAATCTTAAACTCCACCTCCGGAAACGCCGCCAGCTTCTGCGCAGCACCGGAGAAAAATGCGGCCGAGACATCGCTAAATATGTAGGAATGCAAACCGCGCTCCAGGAGTGATAGAACCTGCGACGCCAATCCACCTGTCCCCGCGCCGATCTCCAGGATGCGCAGGCCGCGTCCTTCCGGCAGGCTTCGTCCCGCTGTGCTCACCGCCGCAGCGATGGCTGCGATCCAGTGACTGGTGAAGAGGCCGTCGCCATAGAAATGATCGAGCAACTCCGCGCCCACCCCCGAGAACAGGACCTGCACCGCATCCTTTTCGCCGCGCAAAATCGAACCCAACTCGGCACAGTTTCCTTGGCAAAGGAGCGCTTCGGGAAGATGTCCGGGGTGTTTCTCGATATAGTTGCGCAGAACTTTCTCCGCGAAACCTGCCGCTTCAGCAAAATCAGGCACCGGCTCAAATCCCGCTTCTTTTTTCCGGAGCAAGCCATGCCTAACGAGACCGGCCATCAGCCGCTCAAAGACAGGTCGCATCGGGGTTGCTACCTGAAGCGTCGCCGCATCAAAGGGAGTATTGGGACTCACTCCCATTTCCTGCAATCCGCGCGCCAGTTGCGCGGCAGCGAGATCGTCAAGAGCGCAAAGCGCCGCCTCCAGTTCGGAGTGGCCGCGAAGGTCGACGATGCGGTCCAATGCATTCTGGGCCGCGGCCTTCAACTGATCCAGCGGGAGCGGCGATAGCGCCGGTTTACGTGACTCGTCAGGCACACGTTGCCAGGCGACATGATAGGTCAGATCGCGTGCCCCTCCAGGTGCAGCGAAACGCCCTGCCCCGGAGAGGCTAATAGCCCGAAACCCATCCACCAGCACGCAAGGGTTCCCCGCCTCATTATATAGAGTGATGTCGCCTTCGAGGAAGTCATCGCCGAACTCGCGCACCTTTGCACACACCCGACTGGAGGAGCCCGGTGAGCCGAGAAAGAGAATGCGGCGAAAACCGACCGGCAGCTTCATCCGAGCCTGACGACCTTCAACCGTTGCCGCACCAGCGGAGAAAACTTGAAGCGCTCCGTCGAAGAGAACGGGATGCAGAGCATATTCGCCCGCGCGGGCAGATAGCGCGTCCGACAAGACCACGCGTCCTGCGGATCGCCCGGCACCGGCCGATAATTCCCGAACGGGTCGAAATTCCTCCCCATAACGCAAACCCAGATCGCTCATGTGGCGGTAAAACCCGTCGACCGCGACAGATTGAACGCCGGAAGGGTCCGCCCATTTTGAGGAGGCGAAGACGGATTCCGTGCGCTCACCGCGCATCGAGCCCACCACGTGGAGGGACCAGGTGACGCTTTGTTCAAAACGGCTTTGGATGGAAAAGGTGCGTTCGTTAGGCGAGTAGGAGAACTCGAGCTGCACGCCGGATGGCGGATCTGGCAGGATAAGGGGCTTGCGAATTTCGAAATCCTCAACCACGAACGGTTGCCCTTCGAACAACTGCACACCGGCTTCAAGCGCCATCTCGACAAATGCCGCCGCCGGGAAAATGAGATGGTTTTCAACCTTGTGATCTTTCAGAAACGCCATGTGGCGCGAGTCCAGCCGAACGATCCATGTCGGCATCGCGCGTGGCAGCCGGATATCGAACAGGCCGCGTCCGCCCGGTGCGAGGCGGCCATCGCGAGCATCGCTTGCTTCGTTCCACCAACGTGTCTTTTCCCAGGCGTAAGCCGGCAACGAGAGAAGATACCGGGAAGGCGTCATCGCGGAAAAATCGAGGAAAACACCCGCGCGGTGCAGATCCATTGCCGCCTCGAGCACGGATTCGAATTCGCGCTCACGACGGGCCGAAGAGATCACGGGCGCCTTGGCTGCGCGTGCCATCAGGCATTCCTGGGTTGAGTGCGCGAGCGCCGGATGAGCATTCAACTCCAGCCACACGTCTACGCCGAAGTCCGCCAGCGCGCCCACAGCCGAGGCAAAGCGGACCGGCTCGCGGATGCCGCGTGCCCAGTAGCCAGCGTCGCACGATTCACCGGCGCAACGCTCGCCCGTCACTGTGCTGAAGAATGGAATGGTGCCCGGCTGCGGTTTCAAGTCGGCCAGCGCAGCTTCCAAGGCCTCCGACGCGGGCCGCATGAGGGCATGATGAAATGGATGATCCACCCTAACGAGTCGCGCGAACGTGCCCTGCTCCTCGAGTTCGGCGGCCATCGCCTCAAGCGCAACACGCGGACCCGAGAGCGTAAGGGAACGCGGCCCGTTGAAGGCGGAAATCGTCACGGTGCGATCGTGCCGCGCGATGAGTGCCAAAGCTTCATCTTCAGGCAGTCCGACAGCGAGCATCGTTCCTTCTCCCCGTCCGCACGACTCCATGAGGTGCGCTCGAAGCGCGACAATCCGTGCCGCTTCTTCGACCGAAAAGATGCCGGCAATGCACGCAGCTGCGATCTCCCCCACGCTATGGCCGACGATGGCTGAAGGCTGAACGCCCCAGGATTTCCAAAGCGCCGCCAGCGCCACCTGCATGGCAAAAATAGAAGGCTGCCCAATCTCCGTCCGTGACATTTGGGACATTTCTTCGGAGCGACCGAGTTCTTCGAGGAGGGAGAAGCTGGCCCAGGGGCGAAGCGCAGTTTCACAACGCTCTATCGCCGCGCGAAACACCGGCTCATGTTGCATCAAATCGCGACCCATTCCCCACCATTGCGGACCCTGTCCGCTCATAATGAAACCAATGCGCGGTCCGTCCTCTCGGCGCGGCGTGAAAGCCATCCGGATTTTGGGGCTCTCTTCTTTCTTTGCAAACGCGTCGAATTCCTCGGTCAGTTCCGTCCAACTCGCCGCTACGAGAGTGAGCCTATGCGGGTGATGATTACGCCGGACTCCCAATGTGTAAGCCAGATCCGGCAAGACGGGCGAGCTGCCGTTGGCGTTGGCATGCTCCTTCACCCAAGCACTCAGATTCGCTGCCGAAGTCCGGAGCGATGCTTCGGAACGAGCGGAAAGCACCAGTGGCCAGGGACGGCAAGTTGGAATCGCCAAAGATCTTTCCGGCTGGCGCGGCGGAGGTTCAGCCAGGATGACGTGGGCATTCGCGCCTCCGAATCCGAACGAGTTGACGCCTGCGATGCGCTCCGCCGTCCCATTCGGGAAGGGCTCGAGTTGAGTCGGCACGCGTAACTTGAGCTTTTCAAAATCAATATGCGGACTCGGCGTCGAAAAATGGAGACTGGGTGGAATCTGACCGTGCTTAAGCACCAGCATCGCTTTGAGAAGCCCCGCGATGCCCGCTGCGGTTTCCAAATGGCCAAGATTTGTTTTGATGGAGCCAATCGGTAGTGGTGCGTTGGCGGAGCGACTGCCACAGAGAGCTTCCGCAAGAGCATGCGCTTCGATCGGATCGCCCACCGCCGTCCCAGTACCGTGGGCTTCGACGAACCCGATCGCCTCGGGCGCGATTCCAGCATCCCTGCAGGCATCTCGCACCAGTCGCGTTTGCGCCTCCGGGCTGGGCAACGAGATGCCGTTGGTGTGTCCATCTTGATTGATCGACGTCCCCAAAATCACACCCTGAATCGGATCGCCATCCTCGATCGCCCGCGAAAGTCGCTTGAGCAGGACCATGCCAGCGCCCTCACCACGCACAAATCCACTGGCGGACGCATCGAAGGCGGCGCACCGGCCCTCGGGCGAAAGCATCGCCGCCTGCGAAAACCCGATAAACCCGCCCGGCGAAATCATCACTGTGACACCTCCCGCCAGGGCCGCGTCTCCACGCCCGGACCAGATGTGCTCGCACGCCGCGTGAACTGCGGTGAGCGCGGACGAGCAGGCAGTGTCCATCGCGACACTCGGGCCGCGCAGATTCAAGCAATACGAAATCCGGTTTGCGGCAATGCTGTGCGCGCTCCCGGTCGGCGTATGAGGTCCGATACTGAAATGATCAAAACTCGTGCTTTGAATTCCCTGATAATCGTTATGCGAAATACCAACGAAAACTCCGAGATCGGTTCCGCGTTCGAAATCGAGGACGAGTCCGGCATCTTCGATCGCCTCCCATGTCGTCTCGAGGAGGAGTCGATGTTGCGGATCCACGTAAGGCGCTTCCCGCGGCGAGATACCAAAAAACTGTGGGTCGAATTGGTCGATCGCGTCAATAAATCCGCCCCGGAAGGCGATGGATTTGCCAGCGACGCCCGGTTCGGCGTCATAGTATCGCGCCACGTTCCATCGATCGGGTGGCACTTCAACGATGCCTTCCCCGCCTTCGATGAGAAGCTTCCAAAGGGAATCCTTCGAACTCACGCCGCCGGGGAAACGGCAGCCGACTCCAATAATTGCAATACGCTCTTTTTGCATGGGGGTGAGTTGCTCCGCAGGGGCGGACTGATTAGCGCTGCCTGTGACCATGTCAAGTCAGCTACCAATCCGGGCTCGGATTTATGACGTCAACGGACGGTAAAACATTCACTTATCCAACATCAATT
>JBEEGV010000013.1:0-5257 GCA_041167085.1 Verrucomicrobiota bacterium | reverse complement strand
AAATATTTAAACTTCAAACTTAAGGAGGGTCGATTCTATGCCAGCGGGTTATTTGCAGATCCCAGATTGGTTTTCCGCCGAGAACGCGGGAGGCGGAGTAGCCATTGCCGATCTGGATGGGAATGGGAAGCAGGACTTGGTGGTGTTCATGGTCGATAATGGGCCGGGACAGAATCGAGGGTTATTTCGCGTCGGACGCGATCTCGATGCCGCGGGCGTGGTGACGGGTGGTTATACGCCGTGGATCGATGTGCCGGATTGGTTTTCGTTTGAAAACGCGGGAGCGAGTGTGGCGGTCGCTGATGTCGATCGCGATGGGAAGCAGGACATCGTGGTGTTCATGATCGACAATCCGGTGGGTCAAAACGCCGGCTTTTACCGGGTCGGCAAGCGGTTGGATGCGAATGGGAACCTTGCCGGCGGGTGGGGGCCGTGGATCGCGATCCCGGATTGGTTTTCGTTTGAAAATCAGCACGGCTCCATCGCGCTCGCGGACCTGGAAGGCGATGGAAGTCTGGAGCTGCTCGTTCTGATGGTGGACAATCCGCCGGGTCAAAATCGAGGGCTTTACCGCATCGGGCGCAAGCTGGATGCGAATGGCAATGTCACGGGCGGCTGGACGCAGTGGTTTGAGGTACCGGACTGGTTTTCGTTTGAAAATCAAGGCGCGGGCATCGCCGTGGCCGACTTAAAGGGCGTCGGCAAACACGACCTGCTGGTTTTCCAAATCGACGGAGCGGTGGATCAAAATCAGGCCTTTTACAAGATCGGCTCGGATTTGGACATCAATGGGCACGTCAATGGAGGTTGGGCGCTCTGGCAGGGCGCGCCGAGTTGGTTCGCGTGGGAGAATCAGGGCGGCGACATCACGACGCGGCTGAACAACGGCAAGCTGGAGATGATGGTGATGATGATCGACAACCCGCCGGGACAGAACGCCGGTTACTACCGGATGTTGCCTCTAGACGTGAATCCGCAGAGGGATGGACAGTGGGAATTGCTACAGGGCTTTCACTCCGGCGTGGTGGCGGTGCATGCCGCGTTGCTGCCGACTGGAAAAGTGCTCTTTTTTGCAGGGTCGGGAAGTAGTGAAAATCGATTTAGGTCGCCGGACTTCGGGAATGTCGCGAAAGGGATTTTCACGAGCGTTGTTTGGGATCCACAAGCCGCGCCGCCGGGCAACTTTGCGCATCCGCCGACGATTTTAGATACGCATGGAAGGCCATTCGATTTCTTTTGCGGCGGCGACACTTTTCTGCCGGATGGCAGGCTGATCGCAGCGGGCGGGACCATTGATTACGGTCCTTACCGCGGGCGCGCGGATGCGACGGTTTTTGATCCGCAGACAGAGAAATGGTCGTTCATCGCCTCGATGACGCATGGCCGCTGGTATCCATCGCTGATCGCATTGGGAGATGGGCGAATCCTGGCCGCAACAGGTTTTACCGAGGTGTTTAGTTTCCAGCACAATCAGACGCTTGAAATTTATAACGCGGCGACCAACAACTGGGAGCTTCACCATTTTCCTCAAGGCTTTCCGAATCTGCCGCTCTATGCGCATCTTTTCCTGCTGGGAAATGGGCGGGTGTTTTTCGATGGCGGTCACATGGATGACGTCTTGTCGCTGGAACCGTGCGTCATTGATTTGACACATGAGCCGCTCCAGACTGCGCCGATTTTTGGCATTAACGCGCGCGACCTGCGCAACCAATCGACGAGCGTGATTTTGCCTCCCGCACAGGATCAACGCATCATGCTCATGGGTGGCGGGCCGGATGGAAAGCAGAACAAAACGGATGCGGTGGATAATGTGGACATCGTGGATTTCAAAGCCGCTCAACCGCGCTTCGTCGCCGCCGCGCCGCTAAACCTTCCACGCCTGCACTTAAACGCAGTGATCCTGCCGGATCGCACGGTTTTCGTGACGGGCGGTTCGTTGAAGCAGGAAGATGTGCCGCTGGCACGGCTACAATCGGAAATCTATAATCCGGTGAAGGATGAGTGGACGCTCACGGCAAGCTGCACCGTGCCGCGGTTGTATCACTCGACGGCTCTTCTTTTACCAGATGGTCGCGTCGTGGCCGCCGGTGGAAATCCCGACGCCACCCAATTAGTGGAATGGGATAAAGACCCGAAAAATGAAGAGATGCGCCTGGAAGTATTCAGTCCGCCATACCTTTTCAAAGGCAATCGTCCGACGATCACAACAGCGCCGGCGAACTCGACTTATGGGGCGATCGAGCAGATCGCATCTCCCGATGCGGCGAATATCCGCTCGGCATGTCTGATCCGAAACTGCGTCACGACCCATTCTTACGATACCAACCAGCGCCTCGTGGATCTCCCGATCAGCTCGCAAGCCGGGGGCATTGTGAAGATCACCGTGCCGGCCAACCATAACATCGCGCCGCCAGGTTGGTACATGCTCTTCATCGTCAATAACAACGGAGTGCCTTCCGTCGCTCATTGGGTGCATCTGACATAACACCCCGCGACGACCCGCGTGGAGAACGTGATGGCGCGCTATAACTGGCGACAGTTCGTCGATTTTCGCTTTTCGACTCGTTCCCAAAAGCTTGCCATTCCTGTAGCTAATTTTCACAGTTGTAGAGAGTGTGAAAAATAATTCCGGCACGTACCAGTGCGCTCGTTACGGGGTTCCAATAACTTCGGCCTTGCTGTCTTTAGCCACCAGTCGAGCTGCCGCACAGGATTGTCTGCAATCGATACGAGGATGAGGCGAATCGCCTTTTGACGCTTTTCCGGTGTAGGTTCTCTAACCGTTTGGACGGATTCGAGGTGACTGTGCCGATCGTAACAATCACTTCTTTCGGGGGATGCGAAGAGAGTTTCGTATGCGGGATCCAACTCGACCACTCCGCTACCGAGAACTCTACTGGCAAGAACGCGTCCTGGCGGCGACGGGGGAATGGACAGGGTGGCAGGATGTTTGCATGATGGAAACAATGAACAGAATGTTTTAGACGGATGGCTCGTTCAAAACTCAGTGTTAATTAAACCCTCGCTACTAACCGAATCATCGGAGAAATTATGCAGAAGCCCATAATCAAAAGCACAAAACGGCGGCCGTCCGCACATGGAGGCGGAGTCCGGGGAGACAACTCGACGCCGAGCTCGTCTCTTTTTGAAGGGCGCTTCGGGCGGATGTTTCGTTCGCTGCCCGCCGCCGAATCGACGAAGGAAGCACTAGCGAAGCTTGGCACGCGGATGACATCCGATCCGGAGCTCGACCCCAAGACGAAGCTCCCGGCGGCGGCTCCTGAGACGAAAGACCGTATTCAAGACGACGAGGAGAACGCCGGGATTTCGGCGGGGTATACCTATCTCGGCCAGTTCATCGATCACGATATTACCTTCGATCCAGCTTCAAGCTTACAGCAATTAAACGACCCGGACGCCCTGGTGGATTTCCGTACTCCACGTCTGGATCTTGATTCGTTGTATGGACGCGGCCCGGATGATCAGCCTTACATGTATGATGGCAAGAAATTCCGGCTCGGCAGGCCTCTGACCGAGAATGGCACAGCGACCAATGCGCGCGATCTCCCGCGCTACAACGATATCAACGATCCGAACGCCGCAAAGCGGGCGCTAATCGGCGACAAACGCAACGACGAAAACGTCATCGTCTCGCAATTGCACGCGGCCATGCTGCAGTTCCACAACAAGCTCGTGGACCAGGATTCCGTGGCCTCGTTCCGCGACATTCAGCAACAGGTGCGTTGGCACTACCAGTGGATCGTAGTGAACGACTTTTTGATGAAGATCTGCGGCGAGGAAGTTGTGCATGATATCCTGCCGCATCTCGAACAGCAGCAGCCTATTTGGAAAAACCCGCCACGCCTTGCGTTCTACAAATATCGCCAGGACGCGTTCATGCCAGTAGAGTTCTCGGTAGCGGCCTACCGGTTTGGGCATTCAATGGTCCGGCCGATCTACCGCCTGAATACACAGCTTTCTGGAGGTGAGGATCCGAATCAGGCGACGCAGCACGAGAAGGACCGCGGGATCGCGGGCCGCTTCTTCATCTTCGCCGGCGTGCAGAAACGCGGATTGAATGGCTTTGATGAATTCCCCGAGCAGTGGGCCATCGACTGGAGCCTGTTCTTCGACATCTACGGCTCCGGTCAGAAAGGCGATATTAACCGCCTGCAACCGGCCTACAAGATCGACACCTCGCTCGTGAACCCGCTGGGCTTCCTGCCGGAGTTTTCCAAACCCGCGCAACAGGCTGGCGGCGATCTTACCCTCGAGGCTCTGCAGAGTAAACCGCTGGATCCGATTATGGATCCAGCTAATCTCGCGCAGCGGAATCTCCTGCGAGGAATGGCTATGGGACTGCCGAGTGGGCAGGACGTGGCGCGTGCGATGGGCATCGAGCTGATCGCTGAAGAGAACCTGCGCGTCGGCAAAGCTGTTTTGGACAATTGGGATAAGAACCCGACTCTCGTTTCCCTCGATGCGTCGTTCGAGGACAATGCTCCGCTCTGGTACTACGTGCTGGCGGAAACTCAATACCAGTGGGTCTTGCGGGCAAAAGCCGAGGGTGGAAAGGGCAACCAGGAGCCGTTGCGGCTAGGAATAGTCGGCGCCCGGATTGTGGCGGAAACCCTAATCGGGATGCTGTGGGCCGACGGCCATTCATACCTTCGCCAAGCACCGAACTGGCAACCTGAGACAATCCGGTCGATGGGCGATCTAATCAACTTTGCTCTTAGCTAAGGACAAAGCGAACCAGCTCGTTTCACGCGCAATATACCGGAGGACAGAGTCACCTGCCAACATCCTGGCCTCGCTTCCGATTGGGCAATGGAACGCCTATGAGATCGAGGCTAACGGCAACGACATTAAGGTCACACTCAACGGCCAGTTCGTCAGCCATCTGCAGAACGGCAATCGTTCACTCAAAGGTTTCATCGGCCTCCAGAATCATCACTTCGGTTCGAAAGTGCAGTTCAAAAACATTCGAATCAAACCGCTTTGAGATTGCTCCGTTCCCAAACTCCGTTTTGGGAACGCACTTCTTCATAAAAGTGTGTTCATCCCTCCCCCAGGATGAGTAATTCACAAGTAGCGTAGGGATATAGCAGGAGCCTTTCGGTCAGGACGGAACTTGGAAGCGAAAAGAGAGCTGTTGCGGCCGGCCTTTGGCCAGGGATCGCATTTCGCCTAAAAACGCTTCGCCTCGTGCGCGGCACCGATCGCGCCAATTCAGGAGGCCCGCCGAAAGAGCGCG
>JBEEGV010000012.1:0-5861 GCA_041167085.1 Verrucomicrobiota bacterium | reverse complement strand
TCCCAATGGGCCGCATGGCGGAGCCCGAAGAGATCGCCAAGGCCGCGCTCTTTCTGGGCTCGGACGACTCCAGCTTCGTCACGGGGATCGAACTGTTTGCCGATGGCGGCAGAGCGCAAGTCTGACTGTTGCTGATCTTGGGAAATCGCCGGTCAATATCGGCGACCTTCTGTTGTCCGAGGACTATACGCACAACTTCACTGCGCGCTTAAAGAGCGATCTGTTCAAGCGCGCCGGTCCGATACCTCAGGAGGTTGATTTCGCGCAAATCTACGATTGTTTCTCCGCAATTGTGCTGATGGGTATGGAGGGACTCGGTTTATGCAAGCGAGGGGAAGCCGGCGCGGTTAACGATTCCGGAGCGACGGCTGTCGACGGACGATTGTTTCTCAATATAAATGGTGGCCTGCTCACTGAGGGATATCTCCACGGTATGAATGTCGTGGCTGAAGCGGTGTTGCAGATACAGGGACGATGCGGGACTCGCCAGGTGGCTAACCACGACGTGGGGGTTGTCACCAGCGGAGCGCTCGCCGACGGCTCGGCCATGTTGTTGACCGCCGATCTGCAATCGCCCCGGCCGCCTGCGGCATGAGCCGCCCGCCGGTCATCGCTAAGCGCGCTACGCGGCGAGGGGCCCGGCCGTCCCGCAAGCGGACACGGGTTCGATAGTCGGGACGCTTTTCTTCGCTCGGCGCACGAAATGTTTTCGGAAAGCCGAGGCTCGGCGGCTTCCGAAAGCGGCAGTCGGCGAACGAGTTGCGCAAACCGCGTTTCTATTAGCGAGCCGGCCGAACTTACTCAACATTTGAACATATTCGATCCGGGACGGAGACGAGGACTTTTCTGCGGGCGGGAGAATAGGGCACCATGCTTAGTCAATCCAGTAGACGGCCCAAAACGACCATCCTTGGCAAAGGAGAGTGGGATATCGCGATCGGACCGCGCGTTCTGGCGCCCGCTGACAAAGCCGACGTAACGTCCGACATATGGCCGGTCGATCTTTTGTACGTTGCCGCAGAGGGACAAGAATTCGCGGACGCGGAGCAAGTCGACCGCATCGGTGTGAAAGTAGGCGCGATTCAAAGCAGTCCGTCGGACCGGTTTCTGACTAGGGCGCTGAAATCCGCGAAACTTGTGCGCTTGCCCTTGAGTCCGAATTCGCGGTCGATCCAGCGTCGCATAAGATGAGCACCAGAAGCTCAACTAGGAGGATGGGGGATGCAAGCTAATATTCGTAACGAACTCGAGGCGGCCAAGATCGGTCCTTTGCAGATTGCGGTAGTAGCATTTGTCGGGACAGTCATGATATTCGACGGCCTCGATATCCAGCTCTCCGCGTTGGTCGCGCCTGTAATCATGGCGGAGTGGGCTCTCAGCAAGACCGATTTCGCCTCAGTGCTTGCGGCCGCACTGATCGGAATGACAGTTGGGACCCCTATTGGGGGGTGGTTAGGCGACCGCTTGGGCAGACGCTGGACCCTCATTGCAAGTGTTGCCTTCTTTGGCGCAGCTACAATGGCATGTTCGGCGGCAGACGGTTTGCGGATGCTCGTCGCCTTGCGCTTCATCGGCGGGCTAGGATTTGGCGCGGCAATGGCTCCAGGGGTGGCGCTTGTCGCGGAGTGGATGCCCCGCCGCTCGGCCGCCCAGGCTATCGCCACAATGATCATCGGAATACCACTTGGCGGCATGCTTGGTGCTGCTGGCGCGACATGGCTCCTGCCCGCATTCGGTTGGCGCGCATGTTTTTTTGTCGGCGGTCTACTACCTGTCTTGTTTTCGGTTCTGTTGGTTCCGATGATGCCGGAATCGCCAGCCTATCTCATCCTCAAGAATAAACAGGAGCACGTTCGAAAGCTTCTTGAAAGAGCTTGGCGGGGCAGTGGCTTTGTCGCCGCGCAGCGGTATATCATGCCGACAGAAGTTGAAGGGGAGCACTCAGGTTCAAAGGGAGTATTCTCTTCCGAGAATAAGCGGGTTAATTATGGCCTGTGGATCGCGTTTTTCGCGAATGGTCTTGCGACATATTGCTACCTTAGCTGGATCCCGGTTCTTCTTGTGAGCCTTGGCATGCCACTATCGGGAGCTCTTCGCGGCTCCGTAGTATTCGGCCTCGCAGTGATTCTGGGCGCACTCGCGGCCTCGGTGGTTGTCGCGCGACGAGGATCGCGGCCAACTATGTTGGGACTAGTGAGCTGCGCATTCAGCGGTGCGCTCGGAATGATTGCGACAGTTCTGTTACTCCCTAAGGGTGCCGCTGGATTTGAGGTTGTCATCTTGGCCGGCTTGGCGGTGGAGGGGGCCTTCATTGGAGGAATGCAATCGTCGCTCCACGTGCTTGCTGCCAGTGCGTACGAAACGGAATGCCGATCGCGCGGCGTCGGCGTCGCATCAATGTTCAATAGGCTGGGCGGTATTGCAAGCACATTTGCTGGGAGCGCCGTCCTCAGTCTGGGGAATGATTCGTTATTCTTCTCAATGGTCGCGATGGTGCTCGTGTTTGTTTTGCTGGGCATCCTCATCGTCAACCGCCATACGGTACCGACGACAAAGAAATCGGTACCAATGTCGATTGCGATAACAGAGCCGGTCGCGGAAATTTGGAGAAGACGATAGGTGGAATTTCTGCCTGACAACGGCGATAATCGCCGTGAACAGGAGAAACCATGAGCAGGCGACACCCCGGCGGAACCACTCGGCGGCCTTCAAGGCGAAGGTGGTTCTGGCCGCCGTCAAGGGCGCGAACCGTCGCCTAACTGGCGGAGCATTTTCGACGTCCATCCCAACCAGATAACGACATGGAAATCGCAGCTTGAGGCAAGCGCTTCGGAGATTTTCGGACCGGAGGCGGGACACTGGCCACGCCAGCGGTCGATATGAAGTCGCTGCACGCCGAGATCGGAGAGCTGACGCTGGAGAGCGATTTTTTTGGAAGGCGCGCTCGACAAGGCGGATGGCTGAGCGCAAAGCGATGATCGATCGTGAACACAATCTACCGATCACCAAGCAGGCAGAGATTTTTAAGGTCAGCCGCGGCAGCGTGTACTATCTGCCGCGTCCAGTCTCTTCAGCCGACATCGAGATCATGCAGCGTCTCGATCGGCTGCACCCGGAGTATCCCTTCGCCGGCTCGCGTATGTCGCGAGGCCTGCTGGCTTTGCAGGGGTGCGAAATCGGCCGCCGGCATGTGAAGATGCTCATGCGTCGATCAAAGATCACCAGATCGTCAGCGAACCGCGCATATTCGATGTAGGTGTACTGGCCATTTCGCGTGACCTCGCGCGCCGCTCGAGCATCTTGTCCACCTCGCTGAGGTAAAGGTTGCTGAGCAACGGCGAGATGACTCCGCCGTGTGAAACGCCCTTCTTGCAAGAGCTCTCAGCATAACCTTCAGAAGGCGCGTGAGGTCCGCATCGTCTATCGAAGACACCGTGCTGCCGAAGAAGGGAGAACACTCAGTCGGTGTCGCTGCTCAATATGCATTGGCTCTCGGCAAACGGCAAATTGCCAAACGTTGGTGTCGCTGACGCTCGAGCGGAGAAGTACCGGTGATGATCGCATAGCGTCTCTTCCCGCCCGAGAGCCGGACGAACGATGCCGCGCGTTTGAAGCGCGCCGGTTTACCTCTCGAATGACCTGCGGTAAGCGTGAACTGAACGGGGCATCCCAAGCCGCGAACGTGCATATGTATCTTGGTACTCAGGCCACCGCGCGAGCGGCCGATCGCCTGATCTTCAGACCCCTTTTTCGCCCCGGCGGCGTGCTGATGCGCCCGGACGATGGTGGAGTCGATGATTAGGTATTCGAAGTCCGGATCATCGGACATCGTCTCGAAGATGCGCCACCAAACGCCCTTTATGCTCCATCGACCGATGCGCCGGAACACGCTGTTCCAATCTCCGAACGCCTCTGGAAGATCACGCCAGGGAGAGCCCGTACGCACAATCCACAGCACGCCTTCCACGAGCATCCGGTTGTCGCGCCCGGTCGAACCCTTCTGGTCGGGTCGACCGATAATCAGTGGCGCCATCCGGTCCCACGCCGTATCGCTCAAAACCAAACGGTCCTTCACACCCAAGACGGCCTCCCCAAAAGCAGCCTTGAATCTGATTTGCTCCTAAAAGGGAATCCTTAGAGTCTTCACCACCTGGTCCATCTATTCCGTAACCCTGGCAACTAACGCTGAAATGTCACTCGCCAAGATTTCTTCTTTGACGGTCTCAATGTTCAGATGCATAAGAAACGCGATTTGCTCAGGCGCAATGTTCTCATCAATGAGCCTTTGTAGCTCTTCGCGGATATGGTCAGGGAGTTTGCTCACTTGCACATTTTCCCTTGCTCAAGAATAAAGTCTACGGCTCGCTCGGCCTCCGTGAGGGCGCGCAACAGTCCCCCCTCTGTCGACCGTCCTGCTCTGCCACGCTTCGAAGCAATCTGTATCAGTGTGGCGCTCTTCCATGGCGTGAGATACTTCATCAGAAACATTGACCCTACTCCACGAGCTGCCAAGTAAAGCATGGCTCGCGCGGTACTAATCGAGACGATGCCGCCCTAGCCGTCTCGAAGTTCGGAGAGCGAGCTCTCACTCCTTCGTGGGTCAGGCCATCGCCACGGATTGCGCCGAATGATAGCCCTTTGTAACGATGCCGTAACAACCACACGCTTTCTTCTCGAGCCTGCCCCGCTCGCGTATCTGTAGAACCCCCCGCATCTTGCGAACCAAGCCTTCTTCTTCAAATCGATTCAACGCTTCTGTGACCCCGGTCCGGCGCAACCCGAGGATTACAGAAAGATCATCGTGAGTTACCGGCAAAACGTCGCCATCGAGGGCGTCACAGGCCAAACACAGCCAACACGCGAGGCGTTGCTCAAACCCATGTCGGACGCCACAAAGCGCCGTCTGCGAACCGTGGATCATAAGCGCCTGAACGTACTGCAAAAGGTGGTCTCGGATCCGGGGCAGCTCGTGCATCAAGCGATGCAGGTCGTCGACGCGAATTCGAAGCGCGGCTCCTGAAACCAGCACAACTGACTGGTGCATCGATGTGACCGCGCCGAGCACAACCGACGCTCCCACGGCACCCCGACGTCCTACCATCGCCGTTTCGAGGACACTTCCAGTTGCAAGCGTCCTGAGAGACACGATTCCCGTTTCGACAAAGTTGATGTATTCGACACGCTTGTTCGGTTCCTGCAAAACTACACGTTCCTTCAACGCAACACATTCGAGAAAGGGACGAAGGCAGACAAAATCAACCAGGGACAGATTTCCCAGAATGACATTTTTGGGCCGTCTACTGGATTGGTAAAGCATGGTTCCCAATTCTTCCGCCCGCAGAAACTTCCTTGGCCCTGTCCCGGATCGAATACGTTCAAGCATCGAGCGAGTTTCGGCCGGCTCGCTAATAGAAATCTGCTTTGCCCAACTCGTTCGCCGACTGGCGCTGTCAGAAGCCGCCGATACGAAGCCAAAACCTAACGCCCGGAAGATCGGCCTTTTTTTCCGGTGAGTTGGCGGACCGCCGAACTTTGAAAGCGGCGTCCCCTCTTCTGATGCCACAACGGTGACATGTAGCAGGGATCGGGACGTTGCCCGAAGGAGTTACAGATCTACGGACGGCCTCCTGGGCCGGTCGTTCGATTGGGCTTGCGACGAGTAATCAACCTCAAAGAAAAAATGCAGGCCCGCAAGCGCAGAGACTGGATCTTCAGACATCTGGAATCTTGAGACCCTCGTCGGCGAAGACCTTTTGCACGCTGGGACGGGACAGCATCGTCTTGAAGTGCCGAGCGCAGTTTTCGAGCAACTTGCCCTTCAGACGCACAGCTTCCCAATACTCGACATAGAACAGCGCGGT
>JBEEGV010000011.1:0-3939 GCA_041167085.1 Verrucomicrobiota bacterium | reverse complement strand
CGAGGAGTTGAGGATAAATGTCTAGCGCCAGCACGTACCGCCCATCGCGTGTCTCGCGAAAAAACGCATCCCCCATCTTTAGGAATGGGCTAACCGCATAGCCACCTGGGGAGGGCGGCCGGCCATTGATGGTTTCCCATTTGCCCTCAAAGAATCCGGCGAAACGCCGCAGTGCCTTGCGCACATCCACTGAAATATCTTGTCCTTCGCCCGTGGCCTGTCTCCAAAGTGCAGCTAGTGCGACGCTTCTTGCGGCCAGACCGACTGCGGCTAGCGTCCCGAAGCGCATCGGGCTTGGAAGAATTGGATCGGATCCGTAAAATGTGAGCTTGCCTCCGGCGTCCGCCGTTGTTAGCCCAATATCCTTTAGCACCTCATTTGTTTCGGCGTGTAGATCAAAGTCCGGCGACGTTGCCGGATGACTCAGCTTCTCTTCCAGTGTTTCAGTCAATCGATCGGTCGCTGCGTTGGTCTTCCTCGATGGCTCAGTTATTGTCGCGGTGCTCATTGGTTGTCCTATCTCTTTCTCAAGTTTCCAGAACCGCGAATTTCAGAAAATCGCGAGAATTTTTGTATCTGTTTACCGCCAAAGGCGCTTGGCGGCTCCTGTTTTCCGGGGAGCGCACGCGCCCTCGCGTGCTGTCGTTGGCGCCTCGCCAACGACTCTCTTAGTTGAACAGGAGAAGTTTCGACGAGGCGTCGAAACTGGCACGCGAGGGCGCGTGCGCTCCCCGGAGCTCATTATATATAAGGCGTCAGGCAACGGCTCGTTCCTGGCGGGCCCAGGCGGCGTCACGCAGAACTCTCTTGAGGATTTTGCCGGAACCGCTCTTCGGCAGCTCGGTTTCGGAAAACTCTATGCTGCGCGGAACCTTGAAATTGGCGAGCGATCGTTCGCAATACGCGGTCAACTCATCAGCAGTAAGAGTTTTCCCCGGCTTGAGAACAACGACAGCCTTTACGATTTCGCCCCATTTCGGATCGGGTATTCCGAAAACCGCCACTTCGCGCACGGCTGGATGCGTATAAATCACGGCTTCGACTTCGCCGGAATAAACATTCTCCCCGCCGGTGACGATCATGTCCTTCAAACGATCGAGAATGTAGTAGTATCCGTTTGCGTCCTGATAGCCGACATCGCCGGTGCGAAAGAAGCCGTTCCGGAATGCACCCTTTGTCTCGTTCGGGTTTTTCCAATAGCCACGCATAATATTCGCGCCGCGAGCGACTAGCTCGCCCGTTTGCCCGGTTTCGACTTCGTTTCCTGTCGGATCGACAACGCGCACGTCGATTCCCATGCATGGGCGTCCGCAAGAGGTGAGTTTGTCTTCGGTGTGCTCATCGTCGTTCAAGCCAGTGAGAAATCCGGCTTCACTGAGTCCATAAACCTGAACGAGTTTAACCTTTGGCAGAACCTGTCTGGTGCGATGCACGAGTTCAGGAGCCATTGGAGATCCGCCATATCCCAAATGCCGAAGAGTCGATAGATCATACTTTTGCAGCTCCGAAGATTGTGTCAGCATGTTGATCATCGTCGGCACCAGCACAGTGTGCGTGACGCGTTCGCGCGCGACCGTCTCGCAGAAGCTCTGCGGATTGAACTTTGGGATCGTGACCTGACACGTGCCAAAAGCCGGCGCGGCGAACATGAACGGAAAGTCCGCGATGTGAAAAATCGGCGCGGCATGTAAATGCACCGCGCCTTCCTCCAGCGGGAACCAGAAGTTGGTGTGATAGACGTTCTCCAGAATATTTGCATGCCTGATCTCGACGCCTTTCGGCCGGCCCGTTGTGCCGCTGGTGTAGATGAGCGCCAGAATGGCGTTCGGATCGTAAATTGGATCCGGGATCGAGTCGCTCTGAACATCCAGCGGATTATGATCAAGTACCACTTGCCATGAAACTTGCATGGTCGGGACCGGCAACGCTGAATGGCGAATCAATCCATGTGGTTGTGCATCCGCGAGGATGCCGTCGATTTCTTTGACTGAGAGCCGCGTGTTTAACGGAACCGCGATGACGCCGAGCCAGGCGCACGCATAGACGAGCTCGATATAATCGGGGTCATTGGGAAGAAGAATGGCCAGTCGATCTCCGGCTTTGAAGCCATGTTTCGTCAATGCCGCAGCAATGCGCCCGACGCGATCGTGTAGTTCGCGAAAAGTTGAGCGCGTTCCGTTTGCGGCAAGCGCAGTCCGTTCCGAGAAATATCGGACAGCCCGGCCTAATGAGTGGACATAAATCATGGGCGCGTCCCCTAGTAGAAAGCTTGCGTGTCGCGCTGGACGCTCACTTTTCCGGCGTAGCGTCGCGAGATAAAGACGAAATAGAAGACCGCTAGCGCGAAACCCACCGGCCACCAAAAGCTAGCTCGAAGCAAGGTGGTTGGACTGGATGCAACCGCATAGGCGGTCAGTGAACTCTCCGGCGCGAGCGTTGAGTGAAGCATCACTGGAAAAATTGCGGCCGCTCCGGTGGCCAGCAGGCTGACGAGTAGAAAATTTGATCCAACGAAAGAGCGCAGTTCGCGCTGAGTGGTAAGGCCAGAGATTAGGGTGATCGTCGAGGTAGCAACGGCAACCAACCCGCTCCACCAAAACGGATTAGATAAGGCGCGGCCAGGCAGATCCGGCCGAACTATTCTCGATTCGATCAGGACCACGGCGAGCAGCGGGACAACCGCGATCCAAAGATATTTCGCCCATATTTCACAGCGGTCGTGCACTGGACCTTCGGTTTTGAACGTTAGATAGGTCGCGCCATGCGCCGCCAGCATAACGACGGCGAGAATTGCAATCGAAACGGTGTACCAGTCGAGCAGGCCGACATGGCCGCGCACATTGAAGTCGGTGAAAAACGCCATCGAGAAATTCCCTTTTGCGTCAACCGGAACGCCGCGCGCGACGTTGCCGGCGGCTGCGCCGAAAAGAATCGCGAGGAGAAAATTGGAAAGAACGAAATTGAAGTCCCAATATCCCTGCCAAAGGCGATCATTGATCTGTCCGCCGACTTCGATCGAAACTCCGCGCAGAATCAGGCACCACAAAATCAGAAACAGGGCCAGATAATAACCGGCGAATGCCGACGCCATCAGGCGCGGGAAGATCGCGAGCAATGTTCCGCCGAAACCGAGGAGCCATACCTCATGCCATGTCCATAACGGTCCAATCGCAGCGATGACTTGTCGGCGTTCTTCAGGAGTCCTGGCGACAAACCACTGCACCATTCCAGCGCCGAAATTTCGTCCATCGAGAACGATGTAGACAATCAGCATGAAGCTGACGACGGCGTACCAGGTCGCGATCACACGAGCACCGCCTCTCTTTGGTCGACAACTACAGCCGCTCTTTCTTCCGGACCTTTGGCGATTTCGCGGCTGGCCAGGGCGAGAAAGAGCAGGCCGAGAACGAAGTAAATACCGGTGAATCCGATCAGCGTGAAAATGGCATCACCATTACTAACAACTTTGCTGTAGCCGTCGCGCGTGTGAAAAAGTCCGTAGATCAACCACGGTTGACGCCCCAGTTCGGCAGTCATCCAACCGAGCGTGTTGGCGATGTAGGGATACGGAAACGCCAGCATCAGAATCCAGAGCAGCAAGCGGTTAGAGTCGAGTCGGCCCCGCCAGTTCTCCAATGTGGCAAGACCCATGAGACCGATGAACAGCGTCCCAAGCGTGATCATAATGTGGAACGAGTAGTAGAGAAGCTCCAGGTTGTCCGGCCATTGATCCTTTGGGAAATCGTTTAAACCGTGAACAAAACTTCCGAAGTGGCCGTAAGCGAGAAAACTGAGCGCGCCCGGAACTTCGATCGGATTTTCGAGTCGCTGTTTGGCAACGTTCGGTTGGCCGATGAGAGTAACAGGCGCCATCGGGCCGCCCTCGAATTTCCCTTCCATCGCCGCAAGCGTGATCGGTTGATGATGACCAACCATCTT
>JBEEGV010000010.1:0-5404 GCA_041167085.1 Verrucomicrobiota bacterium | reverse complement strand
TACTCGCTTCCCTCGTTTGACGGCCTGTCTGCCTTAAAGCTTGCCCAGCGAAACTGCCCGAATGTGCCATTCATTTTTGTTGCGGGAACGTTGGGCGAAGACGTGGCGATTGAAGCGCTAAAGATCGGCGCGACCGACTACGTTTCCAAGACAGGACTGTCGAGGCTTGTGTCCTCGGTGAAACGGGCATTACGAGAAGCGCAGGAAAGACGGGAACTCAGCCGCGCCGAGGGAGCGTTGCGCGAGCAAGCGAATCTTCTCGATCTCACGCACGACACCGTCTTCGTCCGCGACATGAACGACGTCATAACCTACTGGAACCGCGGCGCTGAGGAACGATACGGCTGGTCGAGTGAAGAGGCCGTCGGCCAGGTCACGCACGAACTCACACAGACGACGTTTCCCGCTCCGCTCCGGGAAATAAACGCGGAGCTACTTAAGACTGGCCGGTGGCAGGGAGAGCTGATCCACACTCGCCGCGATGGAACAAAGGTCACGGTAGCGAGTCGATGGGCGTTGCAACGGGATGAAACTCAAAAACCGACCGCGATTCTAGAAACGAACAACGACATCAGCGAACGCAAGCGAGGGGAGGCGTTGTTCACCGGTGAAAAGCGTCTTCTCGAGATGATCGCCACCGGCGTTGCGCTCGAAGAGATTCTGAATGTCTTGTGCCTGATCATCGAGGAGTACCGCAGCGGCACGCTTGCTTCTATCTTGTTGCTTCGTCCTGATGGTCTTCATCTGGATTCGGTGGCGGGACCGAGTCTTCCCAAAGGATGGAGACAGGAGATGGAGAAATTGCCGATTGGACCGTGTGCCGGCTCTTGCGGGACAGCGGCGTATCGCGGATCAGCGGTCATCGTCGCCGACATTGCGAGCGATCCGCTTTGGGAAGTGCCGGAGCATCGTGCGGCCGCATTGAGTCATGGACTGCGAGCCTCCTGGTCGAACCCAATACTCTCTTCCGAAGGAAAGGTGCTGGGAACGTTCTGTATTTACGGTCGCGAACCGCGAAGTCCGAGCTCACAGGATCTTGAGGTTATCGAGAAGGCGACGAACCTTGCCCGAATTGCGATTGAACGCGATCGCGCTGAGGTAGCGCTGCGAACAAGCGAGGGAAAATATCGGGATTTAATCGACGCTTCGCCGGACGCAATCTGTGTGATCGATGCAGATGGCAAATGTGTTTTGATTAACCCGGCAGGCCTCGAACTGGCGGGGCGTTCGGAAGACGAACTCATCGGCAGTTCAATCGCAGACACCTACCTGCCGGAAGAGCGCCACTTGCTGGCGAACAGGCTCGAGAGACTAAAAGCGGAGGGCTCTTTCCGGTTCGAGCGAAAATTCGTGCGGGAAAACGGCGAAGTGATTCCGGTAGAGGTTTCGTTATCGGCGCTGCGCGGCCGATATTACCAGGCGATCATTAGAGACATCAGCCAGCGTAAGCGACGCGAAGCGCTCCTGGCCGGGGAAAATCGAGTTCTTGAGATGGTGGCCAAAGGCGATTCGCTTTCCGATATCCTCGACAACTTATGTCTGCTGGTGGAAGAGCAATCTTCCGGTGTCCTGGCCTCCATCTTGTTAATGGATCCGAATGGAAAACAGTTGCGGCATGGCGCGGCACCACATCTTCCGAAAACTTACACCGAAGCGATCGACGGAGCTTTCATCGGGCCGGCGGTCGGTTCATGTGGCACGGCCGCCCACCGCGCTGAACAGGTGATTGTCTCCGATATCGCGGTCGATCCACTTTGGGCGGCTTTTCGCGACCTTGCCTTGGCGCACTCGCTGCTCGCCTGTTGGTCTACACCCATCTTCTCCTCCGAAGGCAAAGTGATCGGAACGTTTGCCATGTACTATCGCGAGCTACGCAGCCCGACCCCGCGTGAAGAGGAAACGATTAGACACATAACTCACCTCGCCGGCATTGCGATCGAGCGAAAACTCGCGGAAGCGGCACGGCGAGAAAGCGCAACATATCTCGCGGAAGCACAACGCCTCAGTCACACTGGAAGTTGGGCATGGGCACCGGCGACGGGTGAAATCAGATATTGGTCGGAGGAAACCTACCGCGTGCTTGGCTTCGATCCGGACGCCGGGCCACCGCGATTCGAAAAATTCTTTGGGCGACTTCACCCTGAGGACCAGGACAGAGTTAGAGAACTTTTCGGGAAAGCGATTGCCGAGAGAGCGGACTTCGAAACAGAATATCGAGTTGTTCACCCAAACGGCGACGTCAAGGACATCCACGCGGTGGGGCATCCGGTTAGCGGTGAGGCTGGTCATTTTGTGGAGTTCGTGGGCAGCGTTATCGATATTACTGAACGCAAACGCTCCGAAGCGGCGCTGCGCGCTTCCGAGCAGGTCGCGCGCGGACAAGTGGAAGCGCTGGCGCAGAGTTTGGATGTACTGACAACCGCGCCGGACCCGGAAAAGTTTATAGGCCAGATGTTGAATACGATCGGCCGCCTCTTGAATGCGCAGAGCGTAGCCTTGTGGTTATTCGACCAGGCAACTGACTCATTTGCCTGGCGATTAATGTCGGACGGCGGAAAACTGGTTCCATCCGACCCGGAGCATCCATTCGTGAAGGATCCATTGTTTTGGAAACAAAACTCAGTTATCCAGGAACTGCTTTTTACAGGGGGCCCGGTAATTTGCGAAGATGTGGAAACCGATCCGCGCGTGACCGGCGAGTGGCGCGACCATTTAAAGAAAAAAGGCACGAAAAGATTCCTCGGAGTTCCACTCCTAATCGGTGGACAGGTTCGAGGGTTTGTTGGAATCCGCCACGCCGACCAGGCCTCTTATCGGCCGGAGGAGATCGAATTGACTCAGGCGCTCGCGCATCAAGTCATGCTCGCGCTTCAACTTAATGAGTTTGCCGAACAGGGCCGGCGAGCCGCGGTCTTCGAAGAACGAAATCGAATGGCGCGGGACATTCACGACACCCTCGCGCAGGGTTTTACCGGTGTGATTGTGCAATTGGAAGCAGCGGAGGACGCGATTTCGTGCGGTTATCGCAAGGAAGCGGACGATCATTTGCACCGCGCCGGCCAATTAGCCCGGCAGAGTCTAAGCGAAGCGCGCAGGTCCGTGCACGCGTTGCGCCCGCAAGCCTTACAAGAACACAATTTTTGGGACGCGCTCAAAGGCATTATTAAGAACACAACTGTTGGAACAGCGCTCCACACAAAATTTGCAGCGCAAGGCAAAATACCGGAGCTTCCCAGACCCTGGCAGGAAAACCTTCTGCACATCGGACAGGAAGCTTTGACCAACACGCTCAAGTACGGGCGCGCGCGGCACTTCGAAACGCGATTGAGCTACAAGGCGAAAAAACTTCGTCTCGAACTTCGAGATGATGGCCACGGATTCAAAGCCAAAGATCGACATGACGGAGTCGGCCTGAGTGGAATGCGCGAGCGCGTCGAACAGATGGGCGGCGAATTGGAAATCACCAGCTCACGCGGGAAGGGCACGAAGATTACCGTGCTCCTGCCATGCAACGGAGAATCGATCCCATGACATCCAAAAAGAAAACAGCGAAAACAAAGTCTGCCAAAAAACCAAAGGCTGCGGCGAAGACCGCGCAGAAAATCGGAGATACCAAAAAATCTCGGATCACTGTGCTCATCGCGGACGATCACAGCGTTGTCCGTGAAGGCTTGGTTTCACTCATCACCCGGAAGTCCGACATGACCGTGACGGGGGAGGCGAGCAATGGACGTGAAGCAGTCGATCTTTGGAAGCAACATCGTCCCGATGTAACGCTGCTCGATTTGCGCATGCCGGAGTTGGACGGCGTCGGCACGCTCAAGGAGATTCGCGGCCACGACGACAAGGCGCGGATCATTGTCCTAACGACATTCGACGGCGACGAAGATATTTACCGCGCCATTCAAGCCGGCGCGAAAGGCTACCTCCTCAAGGACGCACCGCGCGAAGCGCTAATGGATTGCATTCGCCGAGTGCACGCCGGCGAAACGTGCGTGCCGGTGCATCTTGCCGCCAAGCTCGCGCAACGAGTCAGCGGAGAAACGTTGAGCGAACGCGAGATCGATGTGCTCAAGCTGATGGCGCAGGGAAAAAGCAACAAGGAGATCGGGTCGGCCCTCTTCATTAGTGAAGGCACCGTGAAGTCACATGTGAAAAACATTTTCGCCAAACTCAACGTCATCAGCCGGACCGAAGCCGTCGCAAATGCTACGCGCCGTGGCCTGATTCAGTTGTAGTAAGAACGGACCCGCCGTTGCCGGACCCGCGAACATCGCAGCGCTATGTCCGGACTAACGCTATCTCGAAAGAGGGAGTGAGCATCCCCTCGTAGGTGGTACGGGAAAATCTCGCGGACGCGTAATGGTTGATGTCTCTACGCGGCGGCATGATGAGGGAATTCAAAGGAGAAATTTGTGAGGGACGATCACGTACAGAACGAACCGAAGTCCGAAAAAGACACACCGTCGGTCCGCCCTCCTGTACCTCCATTCACTCGTGAGGCTGCCATCCAGAAGGTTCGCCTGGCCGAAGATGGCTGGAATTCTCGCGATCCGGAAAAGGTGGCACTTGCTTACACAATCGACTCGCGCTGGAGAAATCGCGCCGAGTTTCCGAGCGGACGACAGGAGATCATTCAATTTCTAAAACGGAAATGGGCGAAAGAGCTGGACTACCGGTTGATCAAAGAGCTCTGGGCTTACACCGGAAATCGTATTGCCGTGCGCTTCGCCTACGAATGGCACGATGACGCCGGGAATTGGTTCCGCTCCTATGGCAATGAGAATTGGGAATTTGGAGACAATGGTCTGATGCGCTTTCGCTACGCGTCGATCAACGATCTCCCGATCAAGGAATCGGAGCGAAAATATCATTGGCCGCTTGGCCGCCGTCCTGATGCGCATCCTGGATTGAGCGAACTCGGTTTATAGCTGTCAGGAAAAATCAAACCCACACCGATAACTTTACCGAATATGCAGTACAAAACGTTAGGCAATACGGGTCTCCTGGTTTCAAAACTCTGCTTCGGAACCATGACATTCGGGGACGGGAGAGGGCTCTTTCAGGCCATCAGCGCCGTTGGCCAGGCCGGGGCCGATGAACTGATCAAGACGTCGATTGACGGAGGCATTAACTTCTTTGATACGGCAGACAACTACACGGAGGGTGAGAGCGAAAAAATTCTCGGGCAATCACTGAAAAATCTTAACATCGCGCGGAAGGATGTCGTGATTGCGACGAAGGTCTATAGCCGCGTCGGCCCGGGGCGGAATGACATCGGGGCTTCTCGCGGCCACATCATGGACGCTGTGGAGGCCAGCCTCCGCCGTCTGCAGACCGACCATATCGACCTGTACCAAATCCACGGCAACGATTCCGTAACCCCTGGGGAAGAGACGATCCG
>JBEEGV010000009.1:0-91411 GCA_041167085.1 Verrucomicrobiota bacterium | reverse complement strand
AGAAAAATGCCGGTTACCACACCACCGTAAACGAAGTACGCGACCAACGCCGCGACGGAACTAAGAGCAATACGAGTCCAGTTCATACGAATATCCTCAAGATTAAACTATCTAACGAGAACAAGATAAGCTGCGGCCACCGGGACAGAGGCAAGTCCGTAGGTCTGAAGTCAGTAGTGACGTCGTCGGCCTTTCAAGGCTTTCAGCAGTGGCCGTTAGCTTCATCGTCTGGTTAGGGGGTCGGCTCATCGCCAGGAGGCTTCCGCGTAAGAGTTCCTGTCGGGATATCGGTTGGAGAATCCCACTCAGCCTCAAAGATCTCGCGAATCCGAGCAAGAACCTTGAAGTAGTCGCCACGTCCATCCTGCTCGTAAGCATTCGCAATGTGCTTCGCAAAATCCGCAAGCATGATACCCCAGTTCCCAGCGTCCGGCCAAAGTCCGGTCTGAATGTGGACATGCATCTTATCATGCGCCGCCCAGATTCGCGCGATTTCCGTTGCCTTTGGGTCGTCCAGGACAGTGTTCGGAATCTCAAGGGGCTTCATTTGGCTTATATCGAGCGTGTAGACCGTCTAACGAGAACAAGATGAGCGACGGCGGACGAGACCGCGCGCCGCTCGGAGTGAAGGTGTGGAAGTCATCTCAAAAGTGGATCGTACAACGGTCCGCCGTTCGCTCCATCGCATGGTTAGGCGTATTCACGGCAAGACGGGAGCAGCCTGTCCTTCAGGCAGAACTTCGTAAAGGTATTTGGTGCCAGGCTCGGTGGGCACGCCGTAATAGTTGAGCTGAGCTATGCGACCGGGCCATGGACCAGGTCCCGTTGCTGTGAGAAGTGTTCCGTCAGGATACTGCCACTGCTCGTGTGCCATCGGGTATAAGCCTGATGCGTTATTAACGCGCAGCACGCCGTCGGCAGGGAAACGAATGACAAAGTGGCATCGCAGCAGGTCAACATTTCTGATGGAAATCGGCGATTTAGGGTCAACTACAATCATGAGCTTGCCGACGTAGCCCTGAGGCACAATGAATTCCCGATATGAGTCGCCTGTAAATCTTATCAGGAGACCAACGGCGATTAGACACAGTAGAGTGAGAAACACGCCCTGGATGACTGTTCGCCCTTTCACGCCTAACGAGAATTGGGTTGCAAAATGTCGTGAAAAAAGGCGGCGGGCTGCAGCCTATTTCTTGCCTTTGCGTAGGGCAATGCCTTACAAAGCTGCATTATGGCAATGTTACCCAAGGCGCCGGAGCCGGGCAAGGTCAAACTCCTCGATCGCGTGCGAGAGGCCATCAGGTTCAAGCATTATTCCCTGCGCACCGAGCAATCGTACATCGACTGGATTAAACGATTCATCTTTTTCCACCGGAAACGGCATCCGGAAACGATGGGTGCGGAGGAAGTGCGCCAATTCTTAACTGATCTGGCCGTAAATCATAACGTCGCCGCTTCCACTCAAAATCAAGCCTTTAGCGCCCTGCTTTTTCTCTATCGCGAAGTGCTGAAGGAGGAGTTGCCGTGGATCGACGATATCGCGCGTGCCAAAAGGCCAGCCAAGCTGCCCGTCGTGTTTACGCCCGAGGAAGCGCGTGCCGTACTAAACAAGCTGAACGGAACGGCGCGGCTCATGGCGCATCTACTTTACGGATGCGGTCTTCGCTTAAATGAATGTGTCCGGCTTCGAGTTAAGGACGTTGATTTCGGTTATTTGCAGATAACTGTGCGTGACGCCAAGGGCGGGCGTGACCGCGTGACGATGCTACCCGTGAGCGTGGTAGATCCGTTGCGCCGGCAGATCGAAAAAAGGCGGATCACGCATGAAGAGGACATGGCGGATGGCTTTGGGAAGGTGTTTTTACCGATGGCCATTGCGCGCAAATATCCGAACGTCGCGCGCGAATTTGGATGGCAATATATTTTCGCTTCAGGCCGGCGATCGGCTGATCCCCGCCAAAGCTCCGACCCCCCGAAAGACAGCCGCCATCATGTCGATGAGAGCTTCTTACAAAGGGCAGTAAAAATGGCGGTCTGTGAGGCCGGGTTAAATAAGGCGGCGAGTTGCCACACCTTTCGCCATTCGTTTGCGACGCATTTGCTCGAGAACGGCTACGACATCAGAACAGTCCAGGAGCTGTTAGGGCACAAAGATGTCAGCACGACAATGATTTACACGCACGTGCTGAACAAGCCCGGTATCGGTGTGAAAAGTCCGCTGGACTGATAACGTGACCACGGACCACGGGACAACGGACCGGGGACGACGGACAAGGGAGAGCTGAAAGCGGGATTCGTTATTCGTGAATCGTTATTCGTGGATCGGAGCGGAGGTCGGAGAGCGCAAAGCGGAAAGCTGATAACTGAAAGCTGAAACGCTGAAAAGAGAGTTGAGGCATTGAGTGGTTGAGAAGTTGAGGGGAGCACTGCGCTCAGAATTATTGGGGCATTCACCCCGTGAGATAAGAAAGGACGAAGTCCGAGCCGGACTGGCGTTTGCACGGGAGGCACGTGCGCTCCCAAAGTCAGGCGGCGCAGAGGTTTCTGGCTTCTTCGACGTCGGCTTTTATTTGTTGAACCAGGCTTTCCACGTTTTCGAACTTTTTCTCCGGTCGCAGGTACTTTAGGAAACGCACTTCGATGTCCTGCCCGTAGATGTCGCGATCGAAATCGAGCAGATGAATCTCGAGGATGCGCTGAGGTTCTCTGCGCGCGACGGTGGGTCTGAATCCAAGATTGACCACTCCATGGAAGAGAACGCCGTCGATCCATGCTTCGGCGAAATAGACTCCGTTCGGTGGGAATTGTTCGCTGTGCGCGCTAAGGTTCGCCGTGGGGAAACCGATCTTTTTGCCAAGCTTTTCGCCGCCGGTCACGGTTCCGACAATGCTGTACTCGCGTCCGAGCATTTCGGCGGCTTTGGGAAAATCGCCCGCCTCAATGGCCTGGCGAATGGCGGTGCTGCTGACCACGTTGCCCTGAATCGCTACCGGCGGAATACCGACGACCTCGAACTGAAGTTGTGTTCCCATTTGCTTCAGCAACGCGAGATTACCCGTGCGATTGCGACCGAACGACCATTCGTGTCCGACACAGATTTCGCGCAACGGATTCGAATGCGTGGCCAGTGCGCGAACGAATTCCTCAGCCGGCGTGGCGGCAAATTCGCGGCTGAATTGGATAACAAGCAGATGTGCGACCCCGAGCTGACGAATCAAAGCGATCTTGTGCGCGGTCGCGGTGAGCAGATGCGGAGCGTCGTTAGGCCGAAGCACCTTCGCCGGGTGCGGGTCGAACGTTACCACGACCGGTGTTCCATCGGCGGAATGGGCGTGACGCGCGGATGTGGAAATGACCGCCTGATGCCCGCGGTGGACCCCGTCAAATACACCGATAGCGAGAAAGAGCGGGCCGTGCAGTGTCGACAACTCTTTGATGGAATGCAGCGTCTGCATCAGGACAATGACGAATGACGAATGACGAATGGCGAAGGAATGACCAAATGCTCAAAAGATGGTGCGGCCATCATTCGGCATTGGGATTTAGGAGTTCCTTCGAGCTTCGTCATTCGAATTTCGTCATTGGTGCGCGCCGTTAGGCGCCGCGCATGCGCGAGACTTCGGGCAGGCTCAAAATTCTGCTTAAGATTTGTTCGGGCGGCCCATTTCTGATTTCGTCCACGGTGATCGCATGCGCGACATCGAAACGGCCTGACTTGGAGCGGCGCAGCGCTTTCAGATGTGCGCCGCACCCGAGCGCATCTCCGATATCGTGGGCGTAAGTGCGAACATAAAAGCCTTTGCTGCAGACGACGGTGAAATCAATGTCGGGGACAGCAACACGATCGACGGAATAGTGATAGATGTGCACCAGGCGCGGCTCGCGTTCCACGACCTTTCCCTGGCGGGCAAGTTTGTAGAGCGGGACGCCGCCATGTTTGATCGCTGAAACCATCGGCGGCATTTGGTAGAAATCGCCGCGGAATTTATCGAATGCCGCGCGCACCTCGGTTTCGGTCAGGGGCGGAACTTCGCGCTGCTCGATGATGTCGCCTTCCCGATCCTGGGTCGATGTGCTGATGCCGAGCGTCATCGTGCCGACGTATTCCTTGTCTTCGCTCATAAGCAAATCCTGGATCTTCGTGCCGCGACCAAGCGTCAGCAGTAATAAGCCGGTCGCGATCGGATCGAGTGTGCCGCAGTGGCCGACTTTTCTGATCTCCAATCGACGCCGGACCAGTGCCACCACGTCGTGTGACGTCATGCCCTCCGCCTTGTCGACCAGGAGAACTCCGTCAGGGGTCACAGCCGACGACATCACAAACAGCCTCCAAGACTCGAGTTTCCACTTCTGCCAAAGTCCCGCGCACGCGTGCGCCTGCAGCCAACTTATGGCCGCCACCACCGAATTTCTGGCAGATCGCACAGACATCCGCGGATTCAGTTTTCGAGCGCATGCTGACCCGGACTTTTCCGTCGGCCAGTTCTTCAAAGAACACGGCTACGATAACGCCGCGAATGGCGCGAAGATGATCGATCAACCCTTCGTTGTCTTCAGGGAGAACGCCGAGCCGCGCGGCGGTGGCCAGACTTAAGCTGAAGCTGGCGACGCGTCCCTCGCCGGTAAACCGCATCGTCGTGAGTAATTCTCGCAAGAGTTCGATACGCCGTCGCGGATAGTTCTCATAAATCTGCTGGCTAACCTGGCCGACATTTACTCCTGCCTTTACCAGCTCGGCGATGATCTCGAATGTGCGTGCGGTCGTGTTCGGGTACTGGAACGAGCCGGTATCGGTCGAAATGGCTACGTAAAGGTTTTCGGCAATTTCACGGTCGAAGGGCAGGCTTTCGCTGGTGATGAGTTCGAAGAGAATCTGGCCCGTAGCCGGCGCATCCGCATCGACGTGGACGAGATCGCCATAGCGTGGATTGCTCGGGTGATGATCAATGTTAATCCAGTGTTTGGCCGAACGAATCTTTTCACCGGCGACACCGAGCCGGCTTTGGATAGCGGTGTCGAGCGCGACCGCGACCTCGAAATCCTGGGGTTCAACCGGTGGTTTGGTCAGCAACTCCGAGCGGGCGAGAAAGGAATATTTCTCAAGCATTCCATCTTCATTCCAGATCGAGACATCCTTGCCGAGTTGTTTCAGACTCAAACCGAGCGCGAGCTGGCTGCCCAGAGCGTCCCCGTCGGGCCGAACGTGACTGAGAATCGCGAACCGCTGGTTTTCGCGCAAAGCCTTGCCGATCTCCTGAAATCCGGATGAACTCACTCGTCTCCCGCTGGCGGCGTTTCGAGTTGCTGCAAAATCTCGATTACGCGAGCGCCCCGCTCAATGGACGCATCGAGGTGAAAGACAAGGTGAGGGGTGTATTTCAAAACCACGTGTCGGGCGAGCTCGGCCTGCAAAGTCACGCGGTGTGATTCGAGCTTGGTCATAACGCCGGCAGTGTCTTCGGTTCCGAGGACACTGACGAAAACATGCGCATGCTTAAGGTCCGGAGAAACATCGACGTGATGAATCGTGACCAGAGCCGGGTCGAAACTAATGTCGCGCAGGATGATTGCGCTCAGTTCCCGCTTCAATAATTCGTTGACGCGCAACAGGCGATGTTTCATTACTCAAACAATTGATAGTTGAGAGTTGATAGTTGAGAGCGAAGCGAGTGCTGCGGTGCTGTCTCTTGCCCCACGGCGACAGACCGCCGTGACTACGTTCACAGTTTTTGCGCAACCTGTTCGAGCTGGTAGCACTCGATGATGTCGCCGACCGCGTATTCGCTGAAGTCGCCCAGCTTGATGCCGCATTCCAAACCGGAACGGACTTCTTTCACATCGTCCTGAAAACGGCGCAATGTGGAGAGACCTCCGTCGTAGACGGGTTGGCGCCGCCGCAGAACACGGGCGCGGCCTGTGCGCGCGATGCGTCCGTCGGTGACCAGGCAGCCGGCCACGATGCCTCTGCTCAGCGCAAACACTTGTTTGACTTCGGCGTGGCCGATAACGGTCTCGCGGTGCTCCGGATCGAGCATTTCCGCCATCGCTTCTTTGATCTGGTCGAGCAATTCGTAAATGATGCTGTAGAGCTTGACCTGAACTACTTCCCGTTTTGCCACCGGCACCGCCATGCTCTCGACCTTGACGTTGAAGCCGATGACAACCGCATTCGAAGCGCTTGCCAGCAGAATGTCCGACTCGGAGATCGGGCCTACTGCCGCATGAATGATTTCCAGATCGATCTTCTTGCTCTCGATCTGCCTGAGCGCGCCGACCAATGCTTCCAACGAACCCTGTGCGTCGCATTTCAACACGATGCGCAGCGTCTTTTTGCCGTCCGCAGCCTCAAGCAGACTTTCGAGTGTCGCCCGCGCCGGCGCGATGAGCTTGTCGGCCCGTTTTTCTTCCACTCTTTCTTCACTCAAGATCTTGGCGCCGCGTTCCGATTCCATGACCAGAAATTCGTCGCCCGCGTTCGGAAGCCCCGCGAAACCCAGCACTCGTGCCGGCGTGGACGGGCCAGCCTCCTTGATCGACTGACCGCGATCGTCCATCAGCGATTTCACTTTGCCCCAGTAATCGCCGCAAATGAACGGCTGACCGACGGTAAGAGTGCCCATCTGGACAATGATGGTAGCGGTGGGTCCGCGGCCCGGTTCCACTTGTGCTTCAATGACCGTGCCGCGGGGTGTGGCGGTAGGCGAAGCTTTTAATTCCATGACTTCGGCCTGCAACGTCATCATTTCCAGCAACTGATCGATGCCAGTGCCTTTGGTGGCCGAAACCGGAACGACAATCGTTTCTCCGCCCCAGTCTTCCGGCGTTAGCTCGTAATCCTGCAGCTGTTTCTTGACCCGATCGATATTGGCCGAGACCAGATCAATCTTGTTGATCGCCACCATGATTTTGACGTGCGGTGCGGCCTTGGCGTGATTGATCGCCTCAATCGTCTGGGGCATGAGCCCGTCGTCGGCTGCAACCACGAGGACGACAATGTCAGTGACATTTGCACCCCGGGCGCGCATGGCCGTGAAGGCGGCGTGACCGGGCGTATCGAGAAAAGTGATCTTCGTTCCTTTGTGTTCGAGGCTGTATGCGCCGATGTGCTGCGTGATCCCGCCCGCTTCGCCGGCCGCGACGCGCGTCTTACGGATCGCGTCCATGAGCGAAGTCTTTCCGTGATCGACGTGGCCCATGAAAGTGATGATTGGTCCGCGGGCTTTGAGTTCCTCCTGCTTTTCGATGACGGGTGGGGGAGGAGCGACCACCACCTGTTCTACCTTGTGAACGCCCCCGCCTTTTTCGCGGCGTTCTTTCTCGAGAATAAATCCGTGGCTCTCGGCAATCTTGGCCGCGATATCCGGTTCGATCGTCTGGTTGATGTTCGCGAAAATGTTGAAATTCATCAGCTCGGCGATGATCTGATGCGGTTTCAGGGAAAGCTCGGTCGCCAGTTGTCTGACGATGATTGGCGGCTTGATGTGGATGACGTTTTGCGGTTCCTCTTCCGTCTCCGGGATTGGAGGAGCGGCCGGAATTTCTGCGACCGGCTCGGGTGCGGCAACAGGTTCAGCTGGTTGTGGCGGTTCGATCGCGGCCGGCGGATTGTCCAACTTGGCCCGAATCTTCGATATCGGCGGCAGAAAACTCCTGGTTTTTCCAGTTCCATCCGCCTTCGGCTTCGCTTTGTGGCCGTCTATTAAGGATACTGTCTCGGATGCCGGCGGCCTTGGCGGTTTGGCCGGCGGCGGCGCTTCGGGCTTCGATTCTTTTGCGGACGGTCCGGTTTTCGGCGCAGGCGCCGAAATTTTTGCCGGAGGATGAAAGGTTTTAGCCTTGGCCGGCGGCTCGGTCTTCTTCGATTTATCAGCAGCCGGTTTGGCTGGCGCTTTCGCTTTTACCGCCGGTGCGGGCTTGTGAGAAACAGACTTCGCCGGCTTAGGTGCTGTCGCGCTTTTGCGTGCCGGGGTTTTTGTCTTTGTTGGCATGTCTGTTCTTCTAAAAACGTGCTCATGGCCTGAGCTGGTTAAAGCGAAGCCATATTACTTTGCGACCTCTTCTCGATGCACTGCGTCATGAATTTCGCGCGCCTTCGCCTCATCAATAGCGAGTATGTCGACCAGGTCCTGGACGTCCGCGTCGCGTAATCCTTCCAAATTAGTAAAACCGGATTTAACCAGGGCGACCGACTGTTCCTGGGTAATGGGCAGCGCGGTGGCCAGTGTTTGCGCGGCCTGGGCCACTTTTTGTTCGACTGCGGTCGTGGCCGACGTGTCCTTATCGATGTTGATTTCCCATCCCGTCAGGCGGGAGGTAAGGCGCGCGTTCTGCCCTTTCTTGCCGATGGCCAGAGAGAGTTGATCCTCATCGACCGAGATCTGCACGCTCTTCTTCTCCGGATCGAAAACGAGGTTCTTTACCTTGGCCGGCTTGAGCGCTTCGAGCACAAAGTCCTTCGGATCGGAACTCCATCGAATGATGTCGACCTTTTCGTTGTTCAGCTCCCGCACGATATTCTTTACACGCGAACCGCGCATGCCGACACACGCCCCGACCGGGTCGACTTTTTCGTTCGCGCTCCAAACGGCGATCTTGGTGCGATAACCGGCCTCGCGCGCGATCCCGCGAATTTCGACTGTGCCGTCGGCAATTTCGCTGACTTCCAGCTCAAAAAGGCGACGGACAAAATTCGGATGGCTGCGCGAAACGATGATCTCCGGCCCGCGGATGCCATTATCAACCGCGACGACGTAGGCGCGCAGGCGATCGCCCACGTTGTAGTCTTCGACCACCACACGCTCGCGCTGCGGCATGATCGCTTCAAATTTTCCAAGGTCCAAAATGACATCGGACCGGTCAAATCGCCGGACTGTTCCGCTGACGATTTCTCCGGCTCGGTCCTTGAACTCCTCATAAATCATTTCCTTCTCGACCTGACGAATGCGCTGCATCATGGCCTGCTTGGCCGTCTGCGCCGCGATTCGTCCGAAATTCCGCGGCGTCACTTCCACTTCGACCGTGTCGCCCACTTTTGCGTCGGGTTTGATTTTCTGAGCTTTGACCAGGGTGATTTCGTCCTGCGGATTACCGACGAAATCCACCACGACAAGGTTGGCCAGGGCGCGGATATCGCCGGTCTTCGGATCGATGTCGATGTGAAGATCGCGCGCCGCGCCGACGCTCTTTTTCGAAGCCGAGAGCAGGGCGCTTGAGACTGCCTCGAGCAGGATTTCGCGTTTGATTCCGCGTTCCCGCTCCAGGTAATCGAGCATGGCGATGAATTCGGCGTTCATAAAAACATGTAGCCCGCAGACGAAAAAGAGTGGGACATCAATTCCCACTCCCCCCGGCGCGGACTAGGCGTATACCATAGTTTCGAAAGCCGCTCCGTCAAGGGAGCGCCGCCGGCAATCGACCTTGGGCCGCACCGTACCGACCCAGCGCGGCGCGCTGAGATTGAATTGCAAGCAAGGGAGCAGTCCGACACAGTCTGCGCATGTCTCGGTTTCCTCCGTGGCTCTTAGTGGTCGCGGTCTGGGCGGCGATTTATTTGCCTGCTTTGGGGTCATTCGAAATTAAGAGTGAAGAGGGCCGGCGCATTCTGCCCGGAATCGCGATGCTGGAGAGTGGGGAATACATCGTCCCACAAATCGGCGGCCGTCCCTATTTCAGCAAGCCACCTTTGGTCAACTGGCTGGTCGCCGCCTCTTTCAAGCTGTTTCGATTCCGCAATGAATGGACGGCTCGCCTGCCTTCGGTGCTCTGCATTTTAGCGGTGGCGATTGCCTTGATCACTGTTGGCCGAGCCAGCCTTGGCAAGTCCGGATCTACGATCGGCGCTCTGATCTGGTTAACGACTGTCGGCATCATCGAGAAAGGGCGCCTGATCGAAATTGAAGCGTTGTATGTGTCGCTCTGCGCGCTAGCCATGATCTTTTGGCTGACATGGTGGGAGCAGAAGCGTTCCCCTTGGCTGACATGGATTGTTCCGTGGCTCTTTCTTGGATTGGGCTGGCTGGCCAAGGGCCCGGTGCTCCTGATTTTCTTCTATATAATGATCGTGGCCGTGGTCTGGCGGAGCAAACGCTGGAAAGAGTTATTCCATCCGGCCCATTTCCTCGGTGTGATCTTGATGCTGGCCATCTTCGCCGCGTGGGCGATTCCATTTATAAAACTCAGCGGCGAATCGCGGACGATGACGAAGTGGGCTAATCAATTCCTGGGCCGGACCGCGCCCGAATCATTTCACTTCAAAGTCTGGATTTTGGGCATCCCGCGCGCGATCGGACAATTTTTGCCGTGGGTGCTTTTTCTGCCCATCTTGCGGTTCGACAAATTCCGCGACGAGAATCGGCAAAGACTGGCCCGCTCGCTGATGTGGAGCTTCGTCGTTCCGCTCGTCGGCGTAAGTCTGCTACCGGGTTCCGCGCCGAGATATTCGCTGCCGGTGGCAGCGCCGTTCTGCTGGTTGATGGCTCTGGCATTTTCGGAAGATGCATTCGCGCCGCCGCGCTGGTTATCCCGGCCAGGTCGATCGCTCTGGCTTCGTCTGGGACCGGTGATCGTGATCGTGGTCACGACGGTTTGTTTAGTCGGTTATCCGCTGGCCGCGGTTTTCAATGGCAAACGAAGTAAGGTAAAAAACGTGGCAGAGCAGCTAAACGCCGTTATTCCGCCAAACGAGACGTTATACGCGGTCGATCCGGGCTACCAACCGGCGCTCTTCTATGTTCGGGCGCGTCTCGTCTATTTAGATAGGATTGAGGATATACCGCCTCGGGCACGGTATTTCCTGGTTCGCCCCGACAACGAGCAGCTTGCTCTCTTAAGCAATCATTGGTCGCCCGGCCGCGCGCGACTGGCCCTGCGGGTGACGGATTACCGGCAGGAAACGGTCATCCTTTTCGACGTAAAACCACCTTCGTAGGCTTAGGCGAGCTCCGATTGACAACGCGGGATTAGTTAGCATGCTAACTAATTCTCATGTCGCAGGCTGATTCGGAAACATTTGGGCCCCTTCTTCATGGCACGGCCCGGGCCTGGCGGCTAAAGCTGGATCAGCGCCTGAAGCCGATGGGTTTGAGCCAGGCCAAGTGGCGCACCTTGCTCCATCTTTCGCTGGCTGACGGTGCCCTGACTCAGTCCGAAATCGCCTCCCGTCTCGGAGTTGAAGAGCCGACTCTGGTAAATTTGCTTCATCGACTGGAGCGAGCCGGATGGGTCGCTCGCAAGACCGCGCCCCACGATCGGCGATGCAAAACCGTTCATCTCCGTAACCGCGCCCAGAGCGCCATCGAACAAATCAACGCCACCGCTGCCGATTTGCGCAACGAGTTGCTGTCCGAAATTCCGCCGGCCGATCTGCGGCGTTGCATGGAGGTGCTGGAGCGCATTACGAACAAAGCTGAAAAGGTAGATAAGGTTACCAAACTAAAATCCCACCCGGTGCGTCGTCGTTCAAAAGGGAATGGTCGCAACAAGAACGGCAACGGCGTGGCGATCAGGGAGGCAACGAAATGAAGAGGTGGCGGGGCGATTCAATTCCAAAATGGGGATATCTGTTGTTCGCGGTGCTTGTGATCGTAGTCGGCTCGCGCTTGTACTTTGCGAAAAAAGCTGCCGCCAAAGCCAGCCAGCCGCCGGTGCGACCGGTGTTGGTGACTAAGGTCACATCGAAGGATGTGCCGGTTTACCTGGACGAAATCGGTAACTGCGCGGCGTACGAAACCGTTCAAGTGCAGGCGCAGGTCAACGGCGTAATTATCTCCCGCGCTTTTCAGGACGGATCCGATGTAAAGAAAGGCGATCTGCTATTCACGATTGACCCGCGGCCGTACCAAGCCGCTGTCGACCAGGCGAAAGCGCAGGCGGTGTTGGATCAGATCACCCTAAAACGGCAGCAGGAACTCCGCGCCCGCAACGTAGTTTCACCTCAGGATCTCGACACCGCGCAAGCAAATGCGCACAAATCCGAGGCAGCCGCTGAGGCCGCGCAGGTAAACCTCGATTACTGCTACATTAAATCGCCGATTAACGGACGAGTCGGTTTGCGCAATGTCGATATTGGTAATCTGGTTGGCCCGTTGAGTCCGTCGAGTCCGTCGCTGGTCACCATCCAAGGGCTCGATCCTATTTACACCGACTTCACGGTGGCTGAAACTGACCTGGCTCTGGTCCGGAAATATCTCGGCGGATCGAACGTGAAAGTCGAAACCCGTGATCCGGACGGCAAGATCGCTCCACGTTTGGGAGAGCTCTATTTCATTGATAACGCCGTCCAGCCCGGTTCGGGAACGGTGAAGGCGCGGGCGAAAACGCCTAACCCGGACCGCGCGCTGTGGCCGATGGAATTTGTGCGGGTACGTTTCATTCTGGACCAAATTAGCGAGGCAAAGCTGGTCCCCACACAGGCCGTGCAGATCAGCCAGAACGGTCCGTTTGTGTTTGTGCTGAAGCCGGACAACACCGTCGACCTTCGTCCGGTGAAGCCGGGACAGCGGCAGGATGGCGACATGATGGTGATCGAGTCAGGACTGAAGCCGGATGAGACCGTGGTCGTGACCGGGCAGCTCGCGCTCGCCCCAGGTTCGCACGTCGATCCCAAGCCGTACGCGACGCCTAACCAGAATGGTGCGGCTGAAGTTGCGTCCACCAGCTCATTGTAAATGAATCCGCACGACGGCCACGATGGGTCGGGGAATGGTGAACACAGCGTTCCCGCTGCTCACCGCACTCATTCTCAGGCCGCTGGGCAACATCAGAACCCACCTGAGGCCAAGTTAATTCAGGTTAAGGGCTCCGGTTTATCGGGTCCGTTCATTCGGCGACCAGTTATGACCGTCTTGCTGACGCTTTCGGTAATTGTCGCTGGCATGGCGACCTACAACAAGCTGGCGGTAAACGACCTCCCCGCGGTCGATTACCCAATCATTCAGGTCACGTGTGCTTATCCAGGGGCCGATCCGGTCACGATGGCGAACAACATCGCGACGCCGCTCGAAAAACAATTTCTGCAAATTCCCGGGCTCGACATCATCACCAGCTCGAGCACACAGGGGAACACGTCGCTCACGCTGCAATTCGTTTTGAGTAAAAGCATCACCGATGCGGCCACCGACGTGCAGGCGGCGATTCAACGTGCAACCGGAAAACTCCCCGTCGATTTGCCGAGCCCGCCGACGTTTACGAAAACGAATCCTAACGATCAGGCAGTTTATCTGGTCGGATTCATGTCGGACACGCTGACCGACGGCGATCTCTATAAGTACGCATCCACCGTAGTGGCCCAGCGCATGTCGATTCTTCCTGGCGTTTCGCAAGTGAATATCTACGGCGTCCAAGGCGCGATCCGAATCAAAGCCGACCCGGCGGCCCTGGCGTCGCGCGGATTAACGATGGACGATCTGGCAAACGGGATCAAAGCGGGAACGGTTTACTCCGGCGCAGGCCAATTTGATGGCCCGCATCGCACGTTTGTCCTTCAGCCGAACGGGCAGATCGACCAGGCGGAAGGTTATCGCAATTTGATCGTCGCTCGGAACAAGGACCGTTCGCCGGTTTATGTGCGCGACATTGCCGAAGTAAAACAAAGTGTGCAGGACGAGCGCACTTCTCGCTTCTTCTGGGTGCGCGGATTGAATTCGCCGGGCTCGGTCGTCGTCCTCGCGGTTTCGCGGCAGGCGGGCGCAAACGCGGTCGAAGTGGCGAATTCGGTCAAGGCACTTTTTCCCGAGCTGCGCGCAAGTTTGCCCGGTTCCATAAAATTCACTCCGGTGTTCGATCGTTCGCAAACAATCGTGAATTCGGTGCACGACGTTCGGGCGACCCTGATGATCGCGTTCGTGCTGGTAGTGATGGTGATCTACATTTTTCTTGGCCGCGCCACGGACACGCTGATTCCGGCTGTCGCCCTGCCGCTTTCGTTGCTGCTCACTTTTGCCGTGATCTACATGCTCGGCTACTCCATCAACAACCTGACTTTGATGGCGCTCACTCTGGCCATCGGATTTTTAGTCGACGACGCGATCGTCTTTTTAGAAAACGTGATTCGCCGCGCCGAGCACGGCGAATCCATTCTGAAAGCGGCTTATAACACCGCCGGGGAAATTTCCTTCACGATTTTATCGATGACACTTTCGCTGGCCGCGGTGTTTATTCCGCTGGTTTTTCTCCCGGGATTGCTGGGCCGGATTTTTCAGGAATTTTCGGTTACCATCATCGTCGCCATTCTCGCGTCCGGTCTTATCTCGTTGACGCTTACGCCCTTGATGTGCGCGCGAATTCTGGGTGAACGCCAGGCCGGTCACAAACGCACGCGAATGGAAAAATGGGCCGGCGATTTCATTCAGCGCGTTATCGTCGGGTATGGTCGCTGGTTGGATAAATTTCTTGATCGCGCCTGGCTGACAGTGCCGATTTTGCTCATCTGCATTCTCGGTCTTTGGTTTTTCTTCACTCATCTGCCATTCACACTCCTTCCGGTTGGAGACAGCGGTTCAGCGCGCGGCGTTTTCATCGCGCAGGAAGGTACGTCGCCGGAGCAAATGCGCGCTTTTCAGAAGCTGGTGAATCAAAAAATCGAAGAGGAGCCGGGCGTCGCAGAGTTTTTCACGATTGCTGGTTCGGGACAACGAAGCGCTGCATCCCAGGGAATCATTTTTTGCGTATTCAAACCGCGCGCGGAACGCGACCCGATTGAGCAATGTCTGTTGCGCTTGCAAAAATCGATTGGCACGATTCCGGGAATCACCGCGGTGATTACGCCGCAACCCGTTTTGCAAATCAATGTCGGCGCGACCAACCAAACGCAGGGACAGTACGCTTACACTCTCAGCGGCATTGTTCCGGAAGACGTTTACAACGCTGCCGATCAAATGATGGCGAAATTGCGGGGGTTCAAAGGATTCGCATCGGTGCGTTCCGATTACTACAACAGTACGCCTAATCTGACGGTGAGCATCGATCGCGAGCGCGCGGCGACCTACGGCGTTTCGACTGCCGCGATTCAAAGTCTATTAAGAAACTCTTACTCACAAAACTACGTCTATTTAATCAAGGAGCCGGACGATCAATATCAGGTCATCCTCGAAGTAAAAGATAACGAGCGCGCTACGCCAGCTGATCTCAATAATCTGTACGTGCGCAGCAACACGGGAAATGCAATTGCTCCGTCCGGCGGAACGAGCGGCGGCGCAATTACTACCACGACGGGAACAGCAGCCGATCTGGTGCCGTTGCGGGCGGTGACATCGACAACGCAGATCGTCGGGCCGCAAGCAGTGAATCACTTCGACCAATTCACCAGCGTCACCATCAATTTCAATTTGTTGCCGGGCGGGGCGATCGGCGACGCGACCAAGTTTATCGAGGATTCATTCGCGCAGGTGCATCAACAGTATCCGGGCGTGCAATCGACGTTCCAGGGCGAAGCACTTGTGTTTCGCCAACTTTTCAAAGCGCTGCCGTTGCTTTTGGTCGGCGCGATTTTCGTGATGTATGTAATCCTCGGAATTCTTTACGAAAGTTACGTCCATCCCATCACCGTTCTGTTTCCGGCGATTGTGCCAGCGGTGGTCGGCGGACTGGCGACGTTATGGTTGTTTCACTCGACGTTGTCTCTTTACAGCGTGATCGGGTTATTCCTTTTGTTAGGCATTGTGAAGAAGAATGGAATCATGGTGGTCGATTTCGCGCTCCAACGAATCGACGAAGGCTGGGATCTGCGCTCGGCCATTCATGAGGCCAGCGTGGAACGTTTTCGGCCGATCATGATGACTACCCTTTCCGCGCTGATGGGTGCCGTGCCGCTCGCGCTGGGGTTCGGCCAGGATGCTTCTTCGCGTCGCCCACTCGGCCTGGTCATTGTCGGCGGATTGATTTTCTCGCAGATGATTACGCTGTTCGTCACACCAGTGATTTACCTGTGGCTCGAATGGTTTCAGGAGCACGTCCTTGATAAGGTACCATTCCTGCGGAGCGCGCACACGCATCACGAGCCGGCCGGGTCTCCCGCACCGGCCCAGGAGCCCGCGCCTGTTTCGTGAAATCGTGATAGTCGGAGTGCTTTGGGAGCGCGCGCGCCTCGCGTGCAAACGCCAGTCGATGATCGTCACCGCTGTTTCCGTTTCTTCCCTTTCAGCACGGGTTCTGGCTAGATTGCGCGAGGTCGACAATCGCGCCGTGTGATGTTTTCGTGATTCGGCCGCGATGGATGTCGGCTCCTTATGAAAAAAGTAGGCGTGGAAAAATGAAGGCACAGTTTCTTTCCGAAACGTCGGACACCGGGGAGTTTCAACGCCAGGAGGACGCATTTCGTGAATGGATCTCGAACGACGGGTCCACCGCTTATCCGGCCGTAGCCGGGCGCTATCATCTCTACGTTTCACTCGCCTGCCCCTGGGCAAGCCGAACCGTCATCTTTCGCAAATTGAAGGGTTTGGAAGAAGCAATCGGCATGACCGTGGTGGATCCGATTCGCGATGAGAAAGGCTGGGCTTTTCGCGATCCTGGAGGGACGCGCTCGGTCGCGTCCGGTAAGTGGGACGACACAGAGGTCGTCCCTCCATCAACCGATCCGGTCAACGGATTCAAATATCTGAGCGAAGCTTATGAGGCGACCGATCCAAAATTCAGCGAGCGCGTGACGGTCCCCGTTCTCTGGGACAAGGAGTCGCGCCGGATCGCCAATAATTGCGAAGACGATATCTGCCCCATGTTTAACAACGCCTTCAACGGCGTCGCGAAAAACGCGAAGATCGATTTCTTTCCGCGCGATATCGAACAGGAGCACGCCAAACTTTCCGATTTCATTTACGAACATATCAACAATGGCGTTTACCAGGCGGGATTCGCCACGCGGCAGCGACCGTATGAGATTTCGTGCCGAAAGGTTTTCGAGGCACTGGACGAAATGGAGAGCCGTTTATCGAACAATCGCTACTTGTTTGGCGATCGCATCGTCGAAGCCGACTGGCGGCTTTTCTGCACCCTGGTGAGGTTCGACGTCGTCTATCACGGACATTTCAAATGTAACATTCGACGGATAATCGATTATCCGAATTTGCAGGGTTACCTTCTGGACCTGTATCAGCACCCGGGAATCGCCGAGACGGTTAACGTCGATCACATCAAACGTCACTATTACATGACGCACACCGAGATTAATCCGACGCGCATCGTTCCGCTTGGTCCGGCGCTCAATTTTGGCGCTCCACATCGGCGGGAGAACGTCGGAAGATGACGTGCCGCTGACGACAGTCTAGTTTCCCGACCAGCTCTTTTTTCCCAACGCGACGTTTGCATCGCGCAGCTCTGATGTGCGCGCGCGAAGCGCGTCTTCGAAGGCGGCACGTTGCGTATCGAGCTGGGTGTGCAGCCAACGAATTTCAAGAAGGTTGGCGATGCGCAGAAGCACTTCGACATAATCAAATGGTTTGAGCAGGAAATCGGTCGCCCCGGTTTGGAGAGCGCGAATCTTTGTTTTTTCGTTAATATCGGCAGTGAGAACGAGCACAGGAAGAAAGACATCGGCCGTCTGGGCGCGAAGCGCCTCAAGAATGGTGAGGCCATCCACGTGCGGCATCATGAGATCAAGAAGGACCAGATCGGGTTGAAAAGTAGCGTATGTTTCCAGGGCCAGGCGGGAATCGGTGAGAGAACTGACACGAGTGTAACCATTGTCACTCAGCATTCCCTCGAGCAGCGCCACGTTGGCCGGTTCATCATCGATGATGAGAACTTTCATCTTCCCGTAATTTGCGACAGAGCCCGCGCCTGAAAAATGCGGCGCCACTGCTGAAGGTGTGACGTCCTCATTGGAAGATAGGGTTGTTGTCATGATTGGGCGGAGGCCTGCGCTGGTGGCGAGACATTCGGTTGGCTGGCACTCTGTTCGAGCACGTGAAGAAATTGGTCAACGTCCAGTGGCTTGGTCAGGTATGCCTGTGCCCCGGCTGCCATCAGTTTCTCAACCTGGCGTGAAGTCGCATCAGCGCTGATGACGATCGTCGGAATGCGCCGCGTTTCGTCGCTTGCCTTGAGCTGGGCCAGAACATCCCAGCCGGGCATGTCTGGCAGATGCAAGTCGAGCAGGATGAGGTCCGGCGCGTGCCGGCGCGCGAGATCGAGGCCAATGTTTCCCTGCATTGCCGTCATCAGTTTGATGTCGGGCTGTTCTTCCAGGATTTGCTCGATCAATGCCAGATTCGACAGGTTGTCTTCAATATAAAGAACAGTGCGTTTGTCCGGCCCATCGCTCCGCGCTTTGGCCCCGTTTAATGAAGGTCGTACCTTCCCCGGTAAAGGCGACGCTGCGCGGGGGAGCTCTACCCAGAACGTGCTTCCGTGCCCAACATCGCTACTGACCCCAATAGAACCGCCCATGGCTTGGATGAGACGCTGCGACAAGGCGAGGCCGAGGCCGGTACCTTGAACGTCAGACTGCTCCGCCCCCAAACGATCAAAAGGTGTGAACAAACGCGAAACCTTTTCGGGGGGCAATCCCGGCCCGGTATCGCTTACCACCACGCGATATTTGTCCTCTGCGAAGGGGGCGGCAGAAATGGTCGCTCGTCCGCGTTTAGGCGTATATTTCACCGCATTGGTAAGCAGATTGAGCAGGACTTGCTTCAGGCGTTGGCGATCAGCCAGGACAAAGGATTTTTCGCATTCCGCGGGTGTGACGAGCTCGATCGAGCGCTCAGCAGCAAGAGGACGCATCAGATCAATTGCTTCGGCGAGGGCATCGCCCACACAGACTGGCTCGACCGAAAGCTCCATGCGGCCAGCTTCAATTCGGCTGATGTCGAGCACCTCGTTGATCAGATCGAGAAGGTGTCGACCAGCGCTGATAATATAACCGACGCGATCACGCTGGGTCTCCGTTGGGTTCTGTCGTTCGAGCAGCTGGCCGAACCCGAGAATGGCGTTCAGGGGGGTGCGCAGCTCGTGGCTCATTCGGGATAGAAACTCGCTCTTCGCATTGTTGGCGCGATCGGCCGCTTCCTTTGCTTCACGCAATTTCTGCTCGGTCTGTTGTCGTTTGGTCACGTCGTGAGCGACACAGAAGAATATTTTCTCGGTTGCGGACCAAGAAGCGGACCAAAGCACATCCACGGTGCTTTCATCCTTGCGGACATAACGATTCACGAAATCCGTAAGTTTTCCGACCTCCCGGATGTTCGCCTGCACCTCGAGGGTTCTGGATCGATCCTCCGGGGAGACTAGTTCGATATAGGGGCGGCCAATTAACTCGGTCTGAGTGTAGCCCCACAATTCCCGGCAGGCAGCATTGATGGTGAGGAAGCGGCCGGCGTCATCGATCGTGCAAATCACGTCCTGTGAATTGTCCATAATCAGCTGGTTCGTTTGCAATGCGACCTCAAGCTGATGTCGGTTTTCGCACAGCGCGTCCTCAGCGCGTTTCCTTTCCGAAATATCCTCCACCATGATCAGGAAATGGCGTGGGTTGCCTGCTTTATCGCGGATGATACAACCAGTCCGCATCGCCCACACCACCTCACCGTTTTTGCGGAGGTAACGCTTTTCCACGGAATTGCGTTGCGCACCATCGAGCATCGCCCGGGTCAGCCGCCGGGTGTTTTCGACATCGTCAGGATATGTGATGTCGACTGGGGTGCGACTGGCCAATTCCTCCTCCGAATAGCCCACCATGTGACAGAGACTGGTATTAGCCTGTTGAAAACGTTCGTCCAATCCCACTACAGCCATGCCGATTGGAGCTTCTTCGAAAATTTGCCGGAAGTTTTGTTCGCTTGTTTCTAATGCGGCAGTGCGGTTCGCGATGGAGCGCATCTCCCGGATGCTTCGAGCACAAGAGATAAGCAGAAAGGTGTCTTCGAACAGGACCCACGCAGCATGCTCAAGGGAACGCCACGGGCTCGCCGTTAGCACACCATAGACGGAATAGGGCCAGTAAATCCCACGCAGAAAATGGTCCAGCGCCACCACAATCGTTGCCGGAACAAGGACACGCCAATCACGGTAGAAAGAAAGGATCACCAGTGAACCGAAGACGTGAAAATGCGTTTCGATGCGGCCACCGGTCAAACCGATCAAAAGCGCCGACATCAGCATTTGGGCGACGGCGATAACATAACGGGTCGCAGCGTAGCCGGGCCAGGCGTAGGTCATCCACAAGGGAAATATCGTGATGACACCGCCGACAAAAATTGCGGCCCAGACATGTTGATGGATCTCGCTGGATTGCCCGCTCCACGTATAAGGCGTTATCAGAAACGCCATCGCAATTCCCACCAACCACTGGCAAAGCATCAAGCGGGCAAAGAGTTTGTCGGTATTGCGATAAATCTCCTGTTGATGCTGCTTGAACAGTTCATCGGCACGCTCGGCCGATGCATCATGCACGCGCGCTGTGCTAGTTACTTTCGACACTCGAATTTCCTTTCGCTTTTTGCGTGCTCGAAAAGGGAACAGCCAAACACCACTGTATTTGTTCGATCGGCAACGCGCTCGTTTACCAGCGCGATGATCGCATTTTCACCCGCATTGCCGCCTGCGTGTCCGCGCGATTCCGTAATGCCGCCGTGAAACAACAAGTGGCCGCTCGAATCAAAAAGTAGGGTTTGCCCCGATGTTTCGGCTCCGAATCGCCGCGCATCGACTCCATTCACATCAGCAACAACGGTGACACCCGGAATTTCGGCGGCACTGCACATAAGGCCGGTATTTTCCCAATCGGATCCTGTCCCTTCGGGTTGCAGGAAAAGAACGTAAGCCCTTACTTTGCCTTGCAGATGCGCCATGGCCTGTGCGAGTTCACCGACACTCGCACGGGTGCACGGACAACGCGGATGCGCTAACATCACGAGCGTGTCTCCGGTTGCCGCGAGCCGAATTTTCGAGCGCCCGGGCCAGGTTGAAGGAACGGTGCCGACGGCTCCCGGTGCCGTTTCATAGCTTAATATGCTTCGGGCGCTGAACGACAAGGCGACGATCCACACCACTGCAAATGTTGACGTTGCCAAAAGACGTTTTCGTGGTGCGTTCAAGGGGGATTCCGGAGTCACCTGATTAAGCAAAAGGTGTTCCGAAAGCTGTGGAAAACCCCTTAACGATTCTGGCGTTGAACCATGCGGGGCGGCTTTGTCTGGGCGCCCCTCCTTTCGGTAAGAAGGTTACGCGGGAGATCTTCAGCCTAAACTGCTGGGCGAGTGATGATTAAACAGTCCGGCCTCCGGCATAGGTCAGGCGCATAAGGTCAATCACGGCTGGCGCCCGAAGCCGGGAAACACGGGCTTAGGCACGTTTTTCGCGTGAAAATGAATAGTGACACCTTGGCACCGACGATGCTAGAATTTCCAGAATGTTACACCGGAAGAGTCGCCAGGGAGCTTTTGCCATTGTGGAAATGGCTATCGCGATGGCGCTCGTCGTTTTCCTTCGCGGAATTGGTCGTTAGGCCAACGCAAACGCATTCTCGCTCGCGGACCGCTGCGAGCGCGTTTCGTGCCCCATCGCTTTCGTGAAAGTGCTGATCCGGAACTAGTATTCTCGTTCCAGAAGATAATTGGCCAGCGCATGCAACGCGTCAGCCTCGGCCCCGAACAAGGTCAGAGCGTTATGTGCCTGTTTCGTTAGGCGCCTTGCTTCAACGCGCGATGCTTCCAACCCAATGATCGCCGGATAGGTTGCTTTTTTTGCCGCTATATCTTTGCCGGCGCTTTTGCCCAGCTTCTCCGACGTTTGCGTGACGTCCAGGATATCGTCGATCACCTGGAAGGCCAAACCAAGAGCACGGCCGAACCTGGTCAGAGCCGCGAGCTGGCGAGTTGTCGCATTCGCACTCATCGCCCCCAGTCGCACCGAGGTCGACAGGATCGCTGCCGTTTTGTTTTCGTGAACATAACGAAGCTCAGCACGCGTGACGCGTTTGCCTTCCGCTTCCAGATCGGCCACCTGGCCAGCAATAAGCCGCTGGCTGCCCGCAGCCACTGCGGTTTCGCGCAGGAAGGTCGCCATGCTGTAACGCTTTGTCGGCGCGGCGCGAGAAACAATCTCAAAGGCAATCGTCAACAAGGCGTCGCCCGCGAGGACGGCGATCCCTTCGCCAAAAACCTTGTGACAAGTCGGGCGCCCACGGCGGAAATCATCATTGTCCATGCTGGGGAGATCATCGTGCACCAGCGAATAGGTGTGGATGCATTCGAAGGCGCAGGCGAAAGGAAGCGCGTTCGCGATTTTGCCGCCGCAAGCTTCAACTGCCGCCAGGCAAAGAATTGGCCGCAAGCGTTTGCCGCCGGCGAACAAACTATATCGCATGGCCTTATGAATCGTGGCGGGCTTGACGTTCGCTTTCGGCAGATAGCCGTCCAGGGCACGATCAACAGTCTTCTGTCTCGACTTAAGATATCGACCGATATTCACCGGCCTCGAATGTGGCCATTCTGCGGCGGCTGCGCTACGAAAAAAGCGTTTGTGGCGCAGACTCTCAAAGTCCAGCCGCTTCAGCGGGAAATAACTGGCGGGATGCGGCATTCCTCCTGCTGGTTTGTTTGGGCCATGGCGATGCATAATTATACGAAGGAGCAACGTGAGGCCGTCCGCCAGCTGCTCCATACCGTCCTGATGCGCGACATGGGCAGTTTTGAGCCGGAGCGTTTCAAGGAATGGATCCGCGATCTTGACACGCGTTTCCGCAAGGTCGCCCTGACCCTCGGCTTCGAACTGCGCAACCGCTCTGTGCATTTCACGATTAAGGAATTGCGCACGGGAAGAGCAGCGTTCCGTTTTACTTCCTCTACCCGCGTGCGGTTTGAAGACAAAGATGTCGTTATGTCCGCCGAAGATTTCCTGGGATCGGGCAAAAGCTTCGCCTGATCCGTTGACCGGAAACTCCGGATTGGTCTTTCAAACGATCATCGCAACGGTCACTTCGTAGTCCGCGGAATTGTAGGCCGTTTCTGTGAAACGGCTTCCCCAAGAAACGGCGTTTGACACAAACGCCCTACCAACCGCGCGGGGGGATTGGTCATCTCATCCATCCGGCCGCAAAAGAAGTCCTAAGATTTTGCGAGTTGGCGCGTTAACCTAGTGAAGACTATGCGAGATCGTGAATCGGAGAAAACCCAACCCGATATCGCGGCACTTCTCCGGCGATTTGAGCTACCGCTTTTGCAGTTTGCCACTCGTATTACAGGAGATCGCGAGCGAGCCAGAGACGTGGTCCAGGAAACCTTTGTCAAGTATCAACGAAATGGCGCCTCCTCCAATCATGCCGAGCCGGCGACGTGGCTCTTCACCGTTTGCCGCAACGGCGCGCTGAACGTTTGCCGGAAAGAGAAACGAATGATCTATCTCGACGAAGAGGTCATCAATGCACGCGAATCGGAACAACCGTTGCCATCGGAGCAACTTGAGCAAAAGGAGGCCGCCGGCTTTTTACTCCGGATCGTTGCCACCCTGCCGCCCCGGCAACAGGAAGTGATTCAACTGAAATTCCAAAATGACCTCAGCTACCAACAGATCGCCGAAATCACAAAAACGACGGCCAATAATGTCGGCGTTCTGATTCACACTGCGCTCAAGACCCTGCGAGAACGTTATGCGCATGCATCGAAGGATTTTATCCCGTTCAACCCCCGAACCACCTGACCCAATGAATCTAGATGATCCGAAATTAACCGCTTATGCGCTGGACGAGCTTTCTCCTGACGAGAAAAGCAAAGTCGAAGCCGAACTCCGCCAATCGCCGGAAGGGCGACGTATCGTAGCCGAAACAGAACAGTTGGCAAAGATGCTGACTGCTGAATACGGCGCGGCAGCGGGGAATGAGTCGTTGCCTCCGGCGAACCTGGTTGATATCCGGGACGATCCCTGGTTTTGGTCGATCGCGCGGCCGTTATCCATTGCCGCGGTGCTCGCGCTGGCAGCCGTAATCGGTGCAACCGTGGTGGCAAGGTATAAAATGACGGCCGGTGGAGGTCATGGATTCGCAGTTCTGCATAAAGATTCTTCCGGGCCGACCAAATTGCCGCTTCCTCCAGCGGATGTCCGAGCGTTTGCTGAGGTCGAAGCGGAAGTAACTCCGCAAATTGCGGCGACCCCGCCCGGCGAGAGCCAGGTCGAACGAACGATCGTCCTCGGGTCGAACATACCGACTGCGGAAGAAACAGGTCCTTACTCGCCCACCACAGCGGCAGCTAAACAATCCCGCGGCCGTGTCCTGGCGGGAGCGGCAGTGAAGAAGGAGCGCCAATTCCTAGACGAGATCGCGTCCCACTATGCGGCTGTTCAAGCGCCCGCGCCGGAATCGCCTGGCGGAATTCGTAAACCGGACGGTGACTTCAACACTGCGGCTTACGATCACATCGTCGAGAATCCATTTCTCGACGCCGCGTCCAATCCGCTCTCGACGTTCTCGATCGACGTCGACACAGCGTCCTACTCAAACGTCCGCCGTTTCATCAACAACGGATCGCTTCCTCCAAAAGATGCGGTCCGGATCGAAGAGATGATCAATTACTTTACCTATGATTATCCTCAACCCGATGCCGCCAAGCCGTTCTCCATCAACGTGGACGTGGCGAGTTGCCCGTGGGAAAATGCACATCGCCTGGTGCGCATCGGATTGAAGGGCCGCGAAATCGCCATCGACAAACGCGGTCCGAGCAATCTTGTTTTCCTCCTGGATGTTTCGGGGTCGATGATGCCGCCCGAGCGCCTGCCGCTGGTCAAGCAGGCGATGAGGTTGCTGGTTGAGAAACTGACCGAGAACGATCGCGTGGCGATCGTGGTCTATGCGGGCGCGTCCGGCCTGGCTTTGCCATCAACCAGCGGCGACCACAAAGAACAGATCCTTTCCGCGATCGAGAATCTACAGTCGGGTGGGTCGACTAACGGTGCCGACGGTATCGAACTGGCCTACAAGGTTGCCGGGGAAAATTTTATTAAAGGCGGAGTCAACCGGGTGATTCTGGCGACCGACGGCGATTTCAACGTCGGTGTGACCAGCCAGAGTGATTTAATTCGGTTGATCGAAGAGAAGGCGAAGACCGGAGTGTTCCTGAGCGTCCTCGGCGTGGGCACCGATAATCTGAAGGATTCAACGATGCAGAAACTGGCGGATAAAGGAAACGGGAACTATGCCTATCTCGATTCGCTCGATGAAGCGCGCAAGGTGCTTGTGCAGCAAATGAATGGAACGCTCGTCACGATCGCGAAGGATGTGAAGATCCAGGTCGAATTCAATCCATCGCATGTCGCATCGTATCGATTGATCGGTTATGAAAAACGAATCCTGCGCAAGGAAGATTTCAACAACGACAAGGTCGATGCCGGTGAAATCGGTGCCGGTCACACGGTCACAGCGCTGTATGAGGTTGTACCGGTCGGTGCGGCGCCCGATCCGGCGATGAGTGTGCCTGCGGTGGATGCTTTGAAATATTCCAGCGCGCCCAGGCCCGCGACGGAAACGGCGACACGTTCAAACGAAATGTTAACGGTGAAATTGCGCCACAAGAAACCGGACGGCGACAAGAGCGAGCTGGCACAGGTGGCGTTCACCGATAACGGCGCGAAATTTGAGGGAGCATCCGCTGATCTCAAATTCGCAGCCGCGGTGGCGGAATTCGGAATGATTCTGCGCTATTCGGAACACAAGGGGAATGGAACGTTGGCCGCAGTCCTCGAGTGGGCGCAGGAAGGCAAAGGGAGCGATACCAACGGTTATCGCGCTGGATTCATCGAGCTTGTCCGGAAGGCACAAGGGCTCAAGAAAGGCTAACGGGAGGGACGACCTTGGGTCGTCCCATTAATTTGGCGCTAATGCTCAAGGAGCGGCGGCTTCCCAGCCGCCGAACCAACCTAACTCGGCGGTCTGGAGACCGCCGCTCCTTGATCTTTCCCGGGTGATGATCGCACCAAGCGATACACCACTGGACCGGCTGCAATTGCCACCAGTGCCCCGATTACGGCGGGGAAACCATATTCGCCATCGCGAAACGAAATCGCGACGACACCGACCAAGACGATCATGGGAAGCACTGCGAGCGCGGTAACACCGCTGCGGCTCAGCGGAATTCTAAAAACTCCGCGCAGGGCGGGCTCGCGTTTTCGAAGCTGAATGAGCGCGCCAAATTCAAGAAAGAGCGCGAGCGAATAGAGGAAAACATCGGCGATGACCAGCTTCCCAAACGGCAGGAGCGCGAAGATACAATAAAACGCGGCGGAGACGAGCACGGCGTTGCGCGGGGTGCCGGATGAGTCCGTCCTCCCCAGGAAAGCGGGCAGCAGTCGATCGTTCGCGAGCACGAACGGAATGCGCGAGTAGGCGAGAAGTAAGGCGTTGAAGAGCGCAAGCGCGCTGACCATTCCGCCCGCCGCAATCCAAGCGGCTATCCACCGCCCCGCGTTTCCGGTCGCGGCCAAGGCGATCTGCGGCCAACTCCCATCGGTCCAGGTATTCCAATCGGTCGCGCCGAGCGCGGCGACCAACGGCACGAGATAGCCGATCGTCACGAAGGGCAACGCAAATGCGAGCGCGCGCGGGTAAGTGCGTGATGCGTCTTTCACTTCGCCTTGCACCGTCGAGGCGTTGTCCCAGCCAATGTAATTCCAGAGCGCGATCGAAATGCCGACGGCGAGTCCACCGACGCCGCGACCTTTTGCCGATGCGAATGGTTGCCACGGAATGTGCGCGATGTGCTGTGCGCTCAAAATCGACATTGCCAGAAACCCCAGCATGATGAAAGAGCCGGCTGCGATCGACGCCCAACCAACCCGCATTGATCCGCGCAGATTGATCCAAGTCGCGCTCCAAATCACCCCTAGCGACACGATCCACTCGAGTCGTGGATCGAGTGCCGGCAGGAAGTAGCGCAAGTACTGATTGAACAACACAGGATAGATCGCCATGTCGACGAGCGAGTACATCCAGGTAAGCCATCCATTTTGAAAGGCCCAGAACCGGCCGAATGCGCGATCGACCCAGCGATAATAGCCCCCTTCTTCCGGCAACATGCTCGCGAGTTCACCGACGATCAGAACCTCGGGCAGCGACCAAATCAGCGGGACCAGAAGCAGGATGAGCAGGCCAAGGCCGGGTCCGACCTCGTGAACAAGCATTTCAGTTGTGTAGGGGCCACCGGAAGTGCAAAAGAAAAGAACGAAAACTAGTGAAAGAGTACCAACAGCGCGGCGGAGTTGCTGCATTCAGTCAACGTGAAGCCGTGATGAGCGGGTGAAAAGTGGAAATCGAATGTGAGTATCGCACCAAAGCTTTGGATCTGGGGAGCAAGAGCTGCGCGCGGACAAGTCTAAATGTTCTCGGCGCTCTCGGTCGTAGCGATCGGCTTGGTTTTCATCGCCAGGAAAGCGCCAAGAAGGAGAATTGCAGCGCTCCAAACTTGGGCCGAGGAAAGACGTTCCCCGAAAATCCAGGCGGAGAGTCCGAGCGCGCCGAGCGGACAGAGCAACTGCAGGGTTTGGGCGAGGGCGACCCCGATCTCGCGGATTGCTATATAATAGAGAACATGAGCCAGGGTGATGCAGGTTACCGCAGAAAGAATCAAAATTAGATTAACCTGTATCGAGACGTGCGCGGGGGTGCCAATTTGCCCGAAGAAAAAAGTCATCGGCAATAACATGGCGGACGTAACAACGCTGATGACTCCGAAACTGCGAATCGATCCGAGCTCAGCCGACGGGCGTTTTACCAGGACACTGTAAAGCGCCCAGCAAAACGACGCGACGAACGCAATGACAAGGCCACGCAGGGAAATATGTCCAGTTTGGGATCCTGGCTGGAACCAAAGCACACCGAAAGCGCCGACCAACCCCAGAAACGTGCCTGCCTGAAATTGCCATTGCCGGATGACGGAGCGTTCCTCGGGAAAAAAGATAAGGGCGAGCAAAGCGGTGAAGATCACTGAGGAACGTATGAAAATCGAATACACACCCGGGCCCATGTAAAAGAGAGCGAGGACCTGGGTCACCTGATGGACGACGTTAGGCAAGCAAGCCAGCAGGCAGAGTAGGAAGAGGCGCCGATCGAGCCGGGGCCCAGTTTGTGTAAACTGATAAATTGCCAGCGGCGCGATCGTCAGAAAGGCGACCAAATAACGATAAAAATTCTGGGCCCACGGATCGTAATAGCGGTTGAGATAAAACTGAAAAAGCGACGGCACCGACCAGATGGCGATTGTGGCAAAGAGGGCTGCATATCCCTTCGACCTGTCTGAGGCGAACGCCGGTTCTCCCGATGCTCGGGTGTAATCTCGTTCGTGCATCCGTTGAGCGCGATTTGGCGTGTTTATTTGCTCGCTTACAAACGATTAATTGCGCAAAAACGAAATTAGCGGAGGAGAACGACTATGATGACAAGGAGAATTACGACGCTCGCAGCGGTAACCGGCTTTTTGCTCGGTCTAACCAATATTGTGTCAGCCAGGGAAAAGGGTGGGGGTGGGGGCGGGGCAGGCGCGAGCGACTATGACCGTGGGAACCAGCTTTTTGAACAGAAACAATATCAACAGGCGATTACGGAGTATACGCGCGCGATCCAGGCCAATGGCAAACAGCCTGCCTTCTACGAAAACCGGGGTCTGGCTTATCTGGCTATGGAACGAGGAGCCGAAGCGGCGAACGATTTTACCAAAGCGATTGAGTTGGCGCCCAAAGCCGAGCGCGCCTACATCGGCCGGGCTCAGGCCTTTCTCGCGCAAAGGCAATACGACCTGGCCTTGGCCGACGTAACCAAGGCAATCGAATTAAAACCCGACGATCCCGCGGCATATAAATTCAAGGGCTTCTCTGAAATCGGTCTCAACCAATGGGACAAGGCGGTCGCCGATTTCACGGTCGCGATTCAAAAGGATCCGGCAGACCCGCAAAACTACGATCGACGCGCGTTGGCCAATCGGAATTTGAAGCAATACGACCCGGCCATTGCGGATTACACGGTGTTGATCAACAAGAATCCTAACGACACCGAATCATTGGTGCGCCGCGGTTTTACCTACGCGGCGATGGGCCAGTACGACAAGGCGATCGCAGATTATCAGGCCGCGCTAAAACTAAAACCGGACGATTACGACACGGTCCAACGACTGCAATATGCCCAGGGGATGCTCACAGCTCAGAATGCACCGTTGCCGACGCCAACACCCACACCGGCTCCCGAGTCGACGTGGCTAACTCCGCTCAATATCATCCTGGCGGTCGTTGTGATCGGTATCATCGCGGCCGTAGTTCGGCTGGTGACAAGAGGGAAAGCGGAGGTGACCAGCAGGAGTACGCGAATCCGGTAGGGGCAGGGGGCATTGTGCTGCGATGTCCGGACGGCGCAGCGCGTCACCCCCAGCAATACGCGGTGCCCATTGTGAACGCCGTCGGGCCGGGGTGATTGCGGTCAATCGACGTCATCGCAAACGAAAGAAATTCCTTTGACACACCGAGGCTCGGGGTTAGTTTTCGAGCGCTTTCTGCAGAACGAGAGGCGGTCCCATGGTCGTTCAAATTGCAAGGTTTGACGGCTCTGGGACTTTTAGCTCTAAGGCAGGAAGCAAAACCGGTTCGTTGCGCGCTCCCGGAGCACGCGGCGGCAGAATTGACGAAGAGCGGCCCATGTAGCTCAGTTGGTAGAGCACGTCCTTGGTAAGGACGAGGTCACCGGTTCAATCCCGGTCGTGGGCTCCAGAGTGAGCTTGAGATCGGCAGGAAGTAAGTAAAAAAGACGTAGCATAATTAAAGAGGAGAATCGAAATGGCTAAGGAAGCATTCAAACGCGACAAACCGCACTTAAATGTCGGCACGATTGGTCACGTGGACCATGGCAAAACCACCCTTACCGCCGCGATCACGAGCGTGCTGGCGAAAAAGGGAATGGCGGAAGCACGCGCCTACGACTCGATCGATAACGCGCCGGAAGAAAAAGAGCGCGGCATCACGATCAATACGGCGCACGTCGAATATTCAAGCGACAAGCGCCATTACGCCCACGTGGATTGTCCGGGTCACGCCGACTACGTCAAAAACATGATCACCGGCGCTGCCCAAATGGACGGCGCTATCCTGGTCGTGAGCGCGGCGGATGGTCCAATGCCGCAAACGCGAGAGCACATCCTGCTCGCCCGTCAGGTGGGCGTGCCGGCCATCGTTGTTTTCCTGAACAAGGTCGACATGGTGGATGATCCCGAGCTCCTCGATCTCGTTGAGATGGAAGTGCGCGATCTTCTCACCCAATACGAATTTCCCGGAGACAAAATCCCCATCGTCAAAGGCAGCGCGCTTAAGGCGCTCAATGGCGACGCCGAGCAGGAGAAGCAGATTCTCGCGCTCGTCGCGGCGGTGGACGATTACATCCCCGTACCGGAACGTCCAATCGATCAACCCTTCCTCATGCCGGTCGAAGACGTGTTCAACATTGAAGGCCGCGGCACCGTCGCGACCGGTCGTGTTGAGCGCGGCATTCTCAAGAAAATGGAAGACGTCGAGATTGTCGGCATCAAGCCGACGGCCAAGACGACGGCGACCGATATTGAGATGTTCCGCAAGCTTCTCGACGAAGCACGCGCGGGCGACAACGTGGGTGTGCTGCTGCGCGGCGTGAAGAAAGAAGACGTCGAGCGCGGTCAGGTCATTGCCAAACCGGGTTCAATCACACCGCACAAGAAATTTAAGGCGGAAGTTTACGTGCTGAGCAAAGAAGAAGGCGGCCGTCACACCCCGTTCTTTACCAATTATCGGCCGCAATTTTATTTCCGCACCACGGACGTTACGGGCGCGGTAAAGTTGCCGGACGGTGTGGAAATGGTCATGCCTGGCGATAACATCGCGATCGAGGTCGAGCTGGGCCAGCCGATCGCAATGGAAAAAACGATTCGCTTTGCCATTCGCGAAGGCGGAAAAACCGTCGGCGCGGGTCGCGTTAGCGATATTCTGGATTAACGAAATCTGCTCTTATTCATGTTCATAATCCTGTTCGGAATCTCTCTGGTCGGAATGGATTAAGAATAGGAATTGGAATAAGATTAGGACGAAGATTTACGCCAGTAGCTCAATTGGTAGAGTAGCGGTCTCCAAAACCGTCGGTTGGGGGTTCGAGTCCCTCCTGGCGTGGACTGCAAAGCGGTCGCTAGGTTGAAAAGGTTAAAACAGTTACAATGTTACAGCGTCCTGAACACATGATGACACGTGTGTGCCTTCACCCTTTTAACGAAGTAACGATTTAACGAATCACCTCGCCAAGCAATGATCGCCCGAACAAAAAACTTTTTCAGCGAAGTCCGAACCGAGCTGCAGAAGTGCTCGTGGCCGTGGGATCCCAAGGAAAAGGGGTTCCGGCGCTACAAAGAGCTGACCGATTCGACTCTGGTCGTCGTCATCGCCATGCTGTTGCTCGGCGGTTATGTCGCGCTGTTCGATTTTGTTCTCGTGAATTTCGTGCACTTCTTCACCCGATTCCACTGAGTATGGCGCAAACTCTCCCAGCTAAGGAGCAATGGTTCGTTGTCCACGTTCTTTCCGGCCAGGAAAACAAGGTGCGCGACAATATCGCGAAGCGGGTCAAGACCGAGGAGATGGGCGATTTGGTTTACGAAGTCCTCGTTCCGACGGAGCGCGTCTCTGAGATCAAGAAAGGCAAGAAGAGCGAGACGACACGTAAATTTTTTCCCGGTTATTTGATCGTGAACATGCATTTGCTCGACGAAAGCAATCAACTTGTCGGGCGGACCTGGTATTTCATCCGGGACACTCCCGGCGTCATCGGGTTTGCCGGCACGAAAGACAAACCGATTCCGATGCGCCAGTCCGAAGTGGACAACATGCTCGCGCAGATGAAAGAGCGCGAGGAGAAGGTGAAACCGAAAGTCAGCTTCGAAGTCGGCGAGACGGTAAAGGTCGCGGACGGACCTTTCCAAAACCAGAATGGAATCGTCGAGGAAATCGATCCGGAACGCGGGAAGCTCCGTGTCTCGGTCACTATCTTCGGCCGGGCAACGCCGGTCGAATTGGAATACTGGCAGGTAGAACGCGGTTAGTTTTCCGCTTACTTCAGGCTTCAACGCTTCAACGATTTAACGATTTAACGATTTAACGATTTAACCCACCCAATGGCAAAAGAAGTAATCGCTCACATAAAACTGCAGATTCCCGCTGGTCAGGCAAACCCCGCGCCGCCCGTCGGCACCGCGCTCGGTCCGCGCGGCGTCAACATCATGGCGTTCTGCAAGGAATTTAACGCCGCCACCCAAAAGCAGGCCGGGGACATTTTGCCGGTCGTGATCACGGTTTTCAAAGACAAGTCCTTTACCTTCATCACCAAGAGCCCGCCCGCAGCCATTCTTCTGAAAAAGGCGGCCAACATCGCCGCCGGTTCAAAGGAGCCGAATAAGACCAAAGTCGGCAAAGTGACACGCAAACAGGTCATGGAAATCGTGAAGACGAAGGCCAAGGATCTGAACGCGCGTAATGACGAAGCGAACTTTCGCATCATTGCCGGCACGGCCCGGCAAATGGGCCTCGAGATCGTCGATTAGTCCTGTAGCGGCGGTCTATGACCGCCGAAATCGAGCTGCACCATTGGATCGGCGGTCCATAGACCGCCGCTACAGCGAGCAGCCGATCTGGCGGCCAAAATAAACTCAAGCGCGCACCGATTAGGCCCTAACGAGCGGCGTTAAGCTCTTCCACCTCAACTTCGATCCCGCCGATCCATTGCGCGATCAGGTTGTAGATCGCAGCGATGATCACGCCGAAAATGAAACCCATCGCGCCGTAGATCAGCGGGATGAGGAGACCGAGAATAATCATCATTCCGGCGGCAATCGCAGCGGGGCCGGTCTGGTTGCCTTGGACGTGTTGCGCTTGTTGAGCAAAGACGCCAAGCAACGCGGCCAGCGCGATGAAGGGCAGAAAGATTAATCCCAGACAGCCATAAAGGACGCCCAGCATTTTCCCAGCTTGCAACGGCGCTATGCGTTTGATTCGGCGTTTCATAATTCCGTCAAGTATCGTGAGTTTTCGCAACGGTTGGCAATCACTCTATTTGGGCGCCGGCGATTCGAAAATGTAGAGGCGCTTGTGCCAAGCGCCTGTCGAATCGAGTAGGCGGCTGGCACAGCCGCCTCTACACAACTTCGGACAAGCAGAATGCGTGTCGGAGGAATCGTCTTAAAAGCTATCGAACAAGATTCGGCACGTCATCGCTCATACTTAACAACTCCCAGCGTTGCAGCGCGATCGGGACGTTGCCGTTCTTCCACACGAAATCGTGGAATGCGCGGAGGTTGAATTTCTCTCCTTGTTGTAATCGCGCTTCCGCCAGAAGTTTTGTAATCTGCAGTTTACCGATTTGATACGTGATCGCCTGGCCGGGCGCTGTCGAAAACGCAGTCGCTTCGGACCGAGCGGTTCCGGCATCCATTGGCACTTTTTCCTGCAGATATTTCGCAGCCTGCTCCAGGGTGAATTCACCGAGCGCCAATCTCACGTCGACTTCTACGCGAAGCGCGCGCAAGCGCATGAAATTATAAATGATCTCCCGAGTGTGCGGACTGTCATCGAACAATCCCGCCTGTAACATCATCTCTTCGGCATAGAAACCGATCCCTTCGTTTGCGCCTGAGTCGTAGTAATGGCGCCGGATCGGGTCTTCCTGTTTCCAGGAAAGACAAAGTTGAAAGTAATGCCCCGGAATGCCTTCATGAACGGTCAGCGGGCGCGGATCGTAAGCTGTTGCGCGCCAGAAATAGCCAAGACTTGCGGATGGCTCGGTTACATAACGGATGCAGTTCTCGTTCAGCCGCGTCGGTGACGTGAAATCGTCGGTCTCGCCGAAGTCGAGCACCTTTAGATATTCCGGCATCGGCCTCAGCGTGTAGTGCTGGACCCAATCCGGAACGGTGAGAATACCGTGCTCATTGAGAAATTTGCGAATAGCCAGTTCCTTTTGCGCCGCGTCCTTGATCCAACTTTCCATGTTGTCCGCCAGTTTGAGCGGCGGCACAGAGCGGTTTCGCTGCGCTTCGAATGCTTCGAACGTCACCGCCCGGTCCCATTCCTGCCGTCCCATGGCCAGGAGTTGCTCCGGCGAATACGGGAGCAAAGCAACGTTCCTCAGGAAGAAGTTATAGGCGTCACGGCCGAGCGCGGTTTCCTTCGGAAGGGTGGATAGTTTGGTTTGAAGCCAACTGCGGTAGGTCTCCAACGCGCTGGCTGCGCGATCGCTCGCGGCGGCCAGCGCTCCGTTAGGAGGTACGGTGACCGCAGATAAAGCCGCGGCCATCTTCTGCAGCCGTTCTCTCACCTTGTCGAGCGCTTGAATGGCAACAGTGGCGAACGGTTGCGGCGGATCGGCGAGGTTTGCCCGCGCCTGATCGATGATCGCAGGAATATTTTCGATCCGCGTTAGAATCTCTCGGCTTTGCGCAGCGTCGTACGGCCCGGGAACGGTCAGTGCCTCAACAACAGGGGTGAGCGTTTGTTCGATGTAAAAGGTCGGATCGCGTTTCCAACGGGGATGAATGTCGAGTTCCCATCGGACCCGCGACAATGCTGAGCCGATCAGGCGATGATCGACTTGCGCCGAAACGGGCCACTGGCTTGGATTGAGTTTCCTCCATTCCGACTCGAACGCCTCGAATTCTGAGCGATGTTTGTCAATCGCCGCACGCGACCAGTCACGAATTCCTCCCGGACGTTCCATCCGGTTTACGTCGTCAGCCGTAAACGGTGCGTATTTTGCGCGCCAAGCCCAAAATTTATCCGCCAGTTGGTTGAGCGGTTCCGTCGCCCGGTTCTGATCGGCTGTCTGAGATGGTGCGTTGCTGATACAGATCAGCGAAAAGAAAACGAAAAACGTTCGTGCGCGTTTCATGCCTCGCAGTGTTCGAAACCGGCGCCTTTGAGAAAAGCAAAATCGAGGTGGGACGCCGTAACTGTTTTTTGGCAGCTCCTGCGGAAAACATTCCGCAGTGACAGGGGAAACGGTCCTTTCCCCGACAGTCGCACCGACGGGCGACTATTGAAGCACCGCTTCCTGCCGATTCAGACCAACGATCGGAATCCGCAAATAGAGCCAGAATAGGATGAGGAACATAAGGTGGTAGGGGTTACTGATATTTTGTTCTTGGCCGTTATATTACCATTTTGTGAGCCAATTTCGACAAATCAGCATCAAAAGTGATCCATTTTATTATTGATGCATAATAGTCTGATTTACAGGTATATGTGATATGCATAACTGTAAATTGTCCGGATAGTATCGATCAATCGGTCGATTGTGGCCTTGTTTCGATACTAATGTGTCGCGAATGTGGCCATCTTATGGCTCCGTTTCGAAAATAGCAGAGTAGCATCCAGAACTTTCTTGCCAGTCCGATGTGGAATTCCTTACATCGGAGCCATGAAATGCCCAACTCCGTCCCCGACCTACTTTCCGCGCCTTCATGACGCGATGGCGATCGCAACGCTGATCGCCTTCGCGCTCATGTCCGCGCCTCTGTGCATCGCAAACGCCGCCGATAAGGTGATCGTTCTTAAGGCCGCTCATTTGTTCGACGGAAAATCGAAAACCCTTACCCCTAACGGCGTCGTCATCGTCCAGGGCGACAAGATTATCGATGCCGGCAGCAATTTGCCAGCGCCGGCCGACGCGGAGGTGATCGATCTCGGTGATGCGACACTCTCTCCCGGGTTCATGGACGCGCACACCCATCTTACTTTCGATTATTCGGGTGATTACAATAAGTTGAGGCTGAGCGGACTCTCGCTCAACGTTTCGGAGCACGCGATCAAGGCGACGGCGTATGCCCGTGCCACGGTCGAGGCGGGATTCACCACGGTTCGCGATTTGGGAAGTCGGTTTCCCAATAGCCCGGAATTTGTCGATGTCGCGCTGCGTAACTCCATCAATAATGGTGTCGTCGTCGGACCTCGCATGCTGGTTGCGACATGTGGAGTGGGCGCGACCGGTGGACATTTTGACGGCACGAACGGGTATCGCGACATGATTTTCGGAAAGGAACCCGGTGTTAATCAGGGAATTGCCGATGGACCTGACGAGATTCGCAAGGCCGTTCGGTTCGAGGTCAAGAATGGCGCCGACGTGATCAAGGCGGCCGTTTCGGGAGGCGTGCTCTCGCTCGCCGATGAAGTGGATACTCCACAATTTACCCCTGATGAAATGAAAGCTCTGGTCGACGAATCTCATCGCCTGCGTAAGAAAGTTGCCGTCCATTGTCACGGCGATCAGGCGGCGCGCGACGCAATCGCCGCGGGTGTCGATTCGATCGAACACGGTTCTTTTATGAAGCCCGAAACGCTGACGTTGATGAAGAGCAAGGGAACGTTTCTGACCCCGACGTTGATGGCATCGGAATGGATCATGGGTAAACTCGATCTTTATCCGCCTTCTCTTCAGGCCAAAGCGAAGGCTGCGACAGCGGCGCGTTCCGAGATGTTTCGTAATGCGGTGAAGATGGGCGTCAGAATTTCGTTCGGAACAGATGCGGCCGTCTTTCCACACGGCCAAAACGCAAAAGAGTTTGCGCTGATGACTGGCTTCGGCATGACACCGGTCGACGCCTTGATTTCCGCAACGTCGACTGATGCTGAATTGCTCGGCATTTCTTCAAAGGTTGGTACTTTGGAGAAAGGAAAACTGGCCGATGTCATCGCCATGCCGGGGGATCCGAGCAATGACATTACCGTGACGGAGCGGGTTTCGTTTGTCATGAAAGAGGGAAAGATCATCCGGAATGGGCGGCCAACTCCGACGACAGCTGCGGTCTCGACCGACGCAGTTGATTCTACAGTGCCTGCTGATTAGAAATTGGAGCGGTGGTTGTACCAACCACCGAACTTAAAGACAGGTGCTTGGCACAAGCACCTCTACAGGTAGGGACGGCTCTCCGAGCCGTCCGCCTAACAAGAGTCGGACACAAGAGTGGGACGAGACAAGCTCGTCCCTCCCGGTCTGAGAATCCGGACGGCTGATTAGGGAAGACAGGTAGGGACGGCTCTCCGAGCCGTCCGCTCAACAAGAGTCAGAAACACAAGAGTGGGACGAGACGAGCTCGTCCCTCCCGGTCTGAGAATCCGGACGGCTCGGAGAGCCGTCCCTACCGCACAAGCGTGATTTGCCAGAAATCGTCGGACAAATTCTCGTCGAGCAAATACGCGTACGGCATGGTGAAATAGCCTTTCATACCCCATCTCTTTCCCCACGAATTGCGCATGCGAAAACAATTCTGGCGATCATCATAGCCAACGGCGACCACAGCGTGCCCGCCCAGGACGTGTTCGCGTGGCAAAGGCATCGGCATTTTCCCGGTTCGCGCAACGTTGTCGCTTTCGAAGCTGTCATAGACGGTGAATCCGAGAACAAACGGGTATCCCGACGCGAGGCACCCTTTCATCTGCGACAGATTCCGCGCAACTCGCTGATACCGGACCGCGGTATGTTTTAAAGCTTCCTTGTAACAGCGCGTGGTCGGTTTCTTCGTTAAATGTGGATTGGGTGGGAAAGGGGTCGGATCGTATGGCCACATCGTTTCGGGGCACACACCTTGTTTGGCCACGCTCTTGATCCCGTCGCGAATCATCGCACCGGAGTCTTCGTTTACCGTGTTCTCGATTGCGCGTTCATTGTAGTAAATGAAAAGGCGCGACGGCAAAAACGCACTCCGCAATTTTTGTTTCATTTGGTCGAACTCGATTGCGGCCCCGATCGCATTAGCCGTGCAACTGCCGATCTCTCCCTGATCGAAGACGGCCGGACATTTTGCGGTCAGGTCAACTTTTGCTGGAAGCTTCCGTAAAACGGCGACCGACGCTGAAAAAAGAAAGTCGCGATGATCGGGGAGATCGGGAATCCAACCGTAACGCGCTACTCTTCGAGGCATTGGCGAATGTCGGAAGCTTTCGCCATGCCAAGCATTGTAGCGGTGGTTGTGCCAACCACCGAAATCGAATACAGGCGGTTGACACAACCGCCTCTACATCTTTGGAGGCGTGTAATTCCCGCCCTTCGGTAGCCGCGGTCGACGACCGCGGCTACCATCCCGTCCCAACCAAAGGTCTCTGGCTAATAGGAGTGACGCGAGACCACTGCGACCTTGGCGCTGCGATCGCTCGCCTTGCCGATGTAATAAAGTGAAACTCCGCCCGCGCCGTAGACGGGAAAAAAGTTGTAGGGTTGCCCTTCGATGGTGATCGGATTTTCCCAATCAACCTGAAGTGGACGAGAGAATGAGTGTGAACTAATCGCGACTGAATCGCTAAAGTTGACGCGATTATCTTTTAGATCGCCGTGCGCGTCGTAAGGTGTAAACCGCCAGTTCCGCGTTTCGTTCGTCGGATAGCGATCCTCCGTGAAGGCTTCCCCTTCGCTAATCAAAGGAATGTTTCTGGCGACGTCGGTACCTGTCCGGACGGTGTCGACAAGCGCCGGCTGAATGTAATCTTCTCCCGCCACGCGATACGAATAGAAGGCGATTTCATAATCGGCGCCGCCCCATCGGCTCAGATTGATGGAGTGCCCGTAAGCCACGTTTAAGATCGAGACTTTTGCCCCGTGACCAGTCCCGCTGTCCCGGTCGTTCGCGTTGCCTTTTTGGGCGTGGGCCGATTCGCTGGCCGCGATTTCTTCCTTCGAAGCGAGAACATTGTTACTGCGCAGCGTTTGAAGGAGAGAATCGCTCGCACCTTGTGATTTCAGAGCCGTCTCCTGCTGGGCGTTCAACGGATGCATCAGCTTCCGGCGCGACACCTCGTCTTTGATCGATGTTTCGCTTTCGTGGGAACGAACAAGAAGGGAAACCTCGCTAAAATCGATCGGGCGCGCGAAGCCAGTTATAGCGCCGACGAGCAGCACAAGGGCGGCCGCCAACAGGCTATAAATAATGGGGTGTTTCATAACTCTTGGTTTTATCAGGGGTCGGTGGGTTTTGGCAATCCTAAAGTGGCCGTTTGGGCCCTAATCTGGGTTCTTTCGGCTGGCTGGGCGGGACACTCCCGGTTCCCTCACGAAGCAGCGTTGTCCTTGGCGTTCTAAGGAGCGCTTGAGCCCGTGAGGCAGCCTCCGGTTGGCTGTTATGGGAGGGGAAGCGGCGGATACGCCGCTTCTATAGTGGGACGAGACAAGCTCATCCCTCCATCGAAGGCGACAATCGTTTTTGACAAGCCCGCGGGTTGCGATAGTGTGCGCGTTCCAAGTCAACCGCAGGAGAGCTTGAGCTCGCTACCACTGCTTCATTTATGGCACTTCATCGCAGTAAACGTTACCGCACCGCCGTCGAACAGATCGACCGTACAAAATCGTACAATCTGAACGAGGCCGTCGCGACCCTGAAGAAATTCCCGCCGACCAAGTTTGATCAGACCGTGACGGTGTCATTCCGGCTTGGAGTCGATCCAAAGCAATCGGATCAAATGGTTCGCGGGACATGTCCGCTTCCACACGGCAGTGGCAAACAAGTGCGGGTGCTGGTTTTTGCAGAAGGCGCCGCGGCCAAGGCGGCAAAGGATGCCGGAGCCGAGTACGTTGGATTCAAGGACATGATCCAGAAATGCCAGGAAGGTTTTCAAGATTTCGATGTTGCGGTGGCCACTCCAGCGGCGATGGCTGAAGTCCGCAAGCTCGGCAAGGTTCTCGGACCTCGGGGATTAATGCCAAATCCGAAGACTGGGACCGTCACCGAAGACACGGCAAAGGCCGTGCAGGAGGTAAAGGCAGGCCGGGTCGAGTTTAAATTGGATAAAAACGGCAACATCGCCGTTCCGGTGGGAAAATTCTCATTTGAAGAAAAAGCTCTGGTGGAGAATGGGACTGCGGTCATTGACGCGGTCGTCCGGGCCCGTCCAGCAACAGCCAAGGGGCGTTATGTCGAAGGACTGACCTTGAGCGCCACCATGTCGCCCGGCATCCACGTGGATCCCTCGCCTTATCTCAGCGTCTGAACATTTGACTGCCACCTCTTAAGCAACGAGCCTCAGCCCTTCTAAAAATGCGTCCTGAAAAAACCAGCATTGTCGCGGATCTGTCGGAGAAACTGAACCGGTCGCCGTTCGTGCTCGTGACAGATTACCAGCGAATGAACGTCAACCATTTCGCCGATCTACGGAATCGGCTCGCCGTGAACGGGGCGGAAATGCACGTCGTTAAGAACAGTTTTTTGAAAAGGGCGATGGTCGATTCGGGTCTTCCGGACGTGACTGGTGAATTGATGGGCCAGACCGCCGTTGTGACCGGGGAGAAGGATGTTGCTCCGGTGGCGAAGATTTTAAAAATGTTTGCCGCAGAATTCAAAATTGCGGCGATGAAGATCGGCGTTATCGACAAGGCGGTTTTGTCGATCAAAGACCTGGAGGTATTAGCGGAGCTACCGGCGCGCGAGGTTCTGCTCAGCCAGTTGCTGGGACTATTGATGTCGCCTGCGACCAAACTTGTGCGTTTATTCAACGAACCGGGTTCGGCATTGGCCAGGATTTTAGAGGCCAGGCGGAACAAGATGCCGGCGCCGCAAACCGTGGAAGCGGCGCCAAAGGAGGAAGCGGCGCCAAAGGAAGAAGCGGCACTGAAGGAAGAGCCGGTGAAGACGGAACCTTCGGCGCCGGAGTCCCCGGGTGCGGAGGCGCCGGCAGCGGAAGCTACTCCGCCGGAGACGCCCGCGGCAGAGGCTGCTTCGCCGGAGACGGCCGCGACGGAAGTTGTTTCGCCGGAAACCCCGGCGACAAACGAGGTGAGTGGTTCTGCGTCGCCGACTGAGACGCAAAAAGAGGGGGAAGCTGCCGGACCGGCGGCGACTTGAGCGTGTCGAGCAGGTGCTTCGGGCAACCGGGGCAGTAATTAAACATAAAAAACAACATGTCCGGGCTGATGGCTGTCGGCCTTAATTCTTCGGAAGCTTTCGAAGGCGGCAATTGGAGGAAAAACAAATGGCAGATACAGATAAGTTGGTGGAGCAACTCAGTGGGATGAGCGTCCTGGAGATTGCTGGACTGGTAAAGCAACTGGAAGAAAAATGGGGCGTGAGTGCGGCGGCGCCGGTGGCGATGGCAGCAGCGCCGGCGGGTGGTGGCGCAGCAGCTCCGGCAGTGGAAGAGAAAACAACTTTCGAAGTGATTCTGAAGGAGATGGGCGCGAACAAGATTGGCGTGATTAAGGAAGTTCGCGGCGCGGTTCCCGGCCTCGGATTGGCGGAAGCGAAAGCCCTGGTGGAAGGCGCTCCCAAAACGATCAAGGAAGGCGTGACCAAGCAGGAAGCCGAAGAGATTAAGAAAAAGATCGAAGCGGCCGGTGCGAAGGTCGAGATCAAATAGGGTAGGGACGTTTCTCCGAAACGTCCGGGACGGCTCGGAGAGCCGTCCCTACCTGAAGTCGAGAAGAGTGGGACGTGACGAGCGCGTCCCTCCCCGCCGTCAAAAAAGGCTTGCGTGGGTCTCTTCTCTGTGGCAGGAGTTATTTTCGTTAAAGATAAGATTAGATAGTAGGCAGGTTTATTTTTAACCCGGCGAACGGCGGTAACATTTTAGGCAGGCAACGGAACGGTGGCGGTCAATTTGACAGGTCGCCGATTCGCTGCCATTTTTGTCGTCTGCGTACGCGGCAAATGCCGTAATCCCAAAGAGCTCGCGACGGCTGTACGTCAGCGTCGTCAGGTTCTAGCGTTGCAGGAGTACTAATATATATATGTCAGCACTGGCGGAACGTATTCACTTCGGTACCATCAAAGAGGGGATCGAGCCCCCAAACCTCATTGAGGTCCAGCTCAACTCGTATGTCGATTTCCTGCAAAAGGATGTCCCATTCAGCAAACGGAAGAGCAACGGGTTGCAGGCGGTTTTCAAGGAGGTTTTCCCGATCGAGAGCTACGATGAAAAAGCAGTTCTCGACTTCAGCCACTACGAAATTGGCGAGCCAAAGTTAAGTGCCCTGGAAGCACAGCGCGAAGGGCAAACTTTCAGCGCCCCGCTCCATGTCACTTTCCAATTGCGCGAAGAGCGCGGGACGAAAGAAGAGAAGGTTTACATGGGCGAAATCCCGCTCATGACGCCCCAGGGCACCTTCGTCATTAACGGCGCGGAACGCGTCGTCGTTTCTCAGCTGCATCGTTCGCCCGGCATAGCGTTTGAGTCGAGCGTGCACTTGAACGGCAAGGTCCTTTACAGCTTCCGGATCATTCCCGATCGCGGTTCGTGGATTGAAGTGCAATTCGACACCAGCGATCTGCTTTACATCTATCTCGATCGGCGCAAACGGCGGCGCAAATTTTTGGCGACAACATTTCTTCGCGCCCTCGGCTACGGCCCGGACGAGGAAGTCATTAAACTTTTTTATAACATCGAGACTCTCAAGTTGAGCGAGAAGCTCGATGAAGAGAAACTCGCGACCAAGGTTTTGACGGCCGAAGTGCGCGATGGCGAAGTAACCGTCGCGCGAGCATTCGAACCTCTTACCCTGGCCACGATTCGCCAGATCATGGCGCTCGGGACCAAGGAAGTGAAGGTCATCGATATCTCGAACGATGACACTGTCGTGAAAGCGCTGCGCAAGGATCCGGCGCACGATCAGGAAGAGGCGCTGAAGGATATTTACCGGCGTCTGCGCCCTGGCGATCCTCCGACCGTGGCGAACGCGCGCGCGTTGCTCAAGCGTCTGTTTTTCGACCCGAAGAAATACGATCTCGGTCGCGTCGGTCGTTACAAGATTAACCAGAAGCTGGGGATCGACGTCGATCTGACCGAGCGAATCCTGACCGACAAGGATTTCATCGCTGCGATCAAGTATCTTATTAATTTGCGCCGTGGTGAAGGCACGCTGGATGACATCGATCATCTCGGGAGCCGCCGCGTCCGCACCGTGGGCGAACTGCTGGCCAATCAGTGCCGCGTCGGCCTGGCGCGCACGGAGCGTCTGGTCAAAGAGCGCATGACCCTTTTCGACATCAACGTCGACGGGATGACCCCGCAAAAATTGATTAACCCGAAAGCGCTGAGCGCGGTGATCCGCGATTTCTTTGGCCGGTCGCAGCTTTCGCAATTCATGGATCAGACGAATCCGTTGGCGGAATTGACGCACAAGCGCCGTTTGTCGGCCCTCGGGCCTGGCGGTTTGAGCCGCGACCGCGCCGGCTTTGAGGTGCGTGACGTACATCCGTCTCACTACGGCCGTATTTGCCCGATCGAGACTCCGGAAGGTCCGAACATCGGTTTGATCAGCTCGATGTCGACATTCGCGCGCATCAACGAATTCGGCTTCATCGAGACGCCGTATCGTAAAGTGCACAACGGCCGTGTGACCGACGAGGTTGAATACCTGACCGGTGATCGTGAGGAAGCTTACCTCGTGGCCCAGGCCAACGCTGCGGTAGATGGTAAGGGACATTTCACCGGCGAAAAGGTTTCGGTGCGCTATCGCGGCGATTTCCTGGAAGTGGAGCCGTCCAAGGTCCATTTCATGGATGTTTCGCCGAAACAACTTGTTTCTGTTGCCGCCGGCCTGATCCCGTTCCTGGAGCACGACGATGCAAACCGCGCGCTGATGGGTTCGAACATGCAGCGCCAGGGTGTTCCGCTGATCGTCAGCGAATCGCCGTTGGTGGGCACTGGGCTTGAAGGAAAAGTCGCTCGAGATTCGCACGCGGTCTTGATCGCGATCGACAGCGGCAAGGTTGCATCAGTCACCGCCGACCAGATTATTGTCTCCAAAGACGGACATGTTCCGGAGGGTCGCAAGAAATTGAAGTCGGACGCGGACACCGGAATTCATGTCTACGAATTGCGCAAATTCATGCGCTCCAATGCGGGCACATGCGTGAATCAAAAGCCGATCGTTCACAAAGGTCAGCATGTGAAAAAAGGCCAGATCATCGCCGACGGCCCGAACACCGATCAGGGTGAGTTGGCACTGGGACGCAATGTGCTGGTCGCGTTCATGCCTTGGAACGGTTACAACTTCGAAGACGCCATCATGATTTCGGAGAAGGTGGTGAAGGAAGACATTTACACTTCCATTCACATCGATGAATTCGAGATCGGCGCGCGCGACACCAAGCTCGGCCCGGAAGAAATCACGCGGGATATTCCGAATGTCAGCGAGGAAGCCTTGCGCAACCTCGGAACCGATGGCGTGGTCCGAGTCGGCGCCGAAGTGAAACCGGGCGACATCCTCGTCGGCAAAATCACGCCGAAGAGCGAGACGGAACTCGCGCCCGAGGAACGTTTGCTTCGCGCCATTTTCGGCGAGAAAGCGGCCGATGTGAAAGACACGTCGTTGACCGTCCCTTCCGGAACCTACGGTATTGTCATGGATGTGAAGGTATCTTCCCGCCGCGAGGTCTCGCGGGAGAAGCTGACACCGACGGAGACAAAGCGGCAGCTCAAATCCATCACGGAAGATCATCGCAAGAAGCGAGAAGAACTGACGGAGCAGCTGACCGACTCGCTCTCAAACATTTTGCTCGGGGAAAAGATCCCGCTCGACGTCGTAAACGCCGAAACCGGTGAGATTATTATTCCGGCCAACCGCAAGATCACCAAGACGCTGTTGCGTAAACTGGCGGTGGTCCACGATCACATCGAGATCGATCCCAGCCCCATCCGGAACAAAATCCGCGAAATCATCCAATCCTACGAACACAAGTTCGCGGAGCTGGAACTTGAACGTGAGCGCGCGATGGATCGGGTGGAAAGCGGCGACGACATCGACCCCGGCATCATTAAACAGGTTAAGGTTTACATCGCGAGCAAGCGCAAGCTTTCCGTTGGCGATAAGATGGCTGGTCGGCACGGAAACAAAGGCGTGGTTGCGCGCATTGTTCCGGAGGAAGACATGCCTTTCCTGGCGGACGGTACACCGGTTGAGATTGTGCTCAACCCGCTTGGCGTGCCCAGCCGAATGAACGTCGGCCAGGTCCTTGAAACGCACCTCGGCGTCGCCGCCAAGGCCCTTGGATTTAAGGTCGCGACCCCTGTCTTTGACGGAATCGAGGAGAAAAAGATCCGGGAGTATCTGATCGAAGCGAAGAAGAAGGACGGCTTTTCCTGGGTGCAGGAAAACGGCAAGTCACGCTTGTTCGACGGTCGCACGGGCGACCAGTTCGATCAGGAGGTGGTGGTTGGCTACATCTATATGATGAAGCTCGGCCACCTGGTCGCCGACAAAATTCACGCACGCGCGGTCGGTCCTTATTCGCTCGTCACGCAACAGCCGCTTGGGGGCAAGGCGCAATACGGCGGTCAACGTTTCGGTGAGATGGAGGTCTGGGCTTTGGAAGCGTACGGCGCGGCCTACACCTTACAGGAATTGCTCACCGTTAAATCGGACGACGTGCAAGGTCGTACCCGCATCTACGAGTCCATCGTCAAAGGCGATAACTCGCTCGAAGCGGGCACACCGGAATCTTTCAACGTGCTTATCAAAGAAATGCAGAGCCTGGGTCTCGACGTCAAGGTCGGCGGTCAGGCTCCAACCAGTGTTTTCGATAGCGTCGGATAATTTTTAAATTGGCAATCATCTAGTAAATACATGAACGAACATTCCTGGCGTGAGTTAGTGGGCGAAGAACGCCCCGTGGGTTTTGATCAGGTCGCGATCGGTGTCGCTTCCAGCGATACGATGCGGTCGTGGAGCAAAGGCGAGGTCAAAAATCCCGAGACAATCAATTACCGGACTTTCAAGCCGGAAAAAGGCGGCCTTTTCTGCGAGCGCATCTTTGGACCGACGCGCGACTGGGAATGTTCCTGCGGCAAATACAAACGCATCAAGCACAAGGGTGTGATTTGCGATCGCTGCGGCGTGGAAGTGACGCTCGCGCGCGTCCGCCGCGAACGCATGGGGCACATCGAACTCGCCGTTCCAGTTTCGCATATCTGGTTTTACAAATGCATGCCGTCGCGGCTGGGGCTCATGCTCGATATGAGTGCTCGCCAGCTCGAACGCGTCATTTATTACGAGGATTATATTGTCATTGATCCGGGCAAGACCCCATTGCAGAAGACGCAGCTGCTGAACGAAGTCGAATATCGCGAAGCTCAGGAACAGTATGGCGAAGATTTCGTGGCCGGTATGGGCGCCGAAGCGGTGAAGAAGCTTCTCGCCGAAATCGATTTGAACAAGCTCAACAAAGAGCTGGAGAAGGCGATGGGTAATACCAAGAGCAAGCAGATCCGCAAGAAACTCGCCAAACGACTCAAGCTTGTTCAAGGATTCCAGAATTCACACGCTCGACCGGACTGGATGGTTCTCGATGTCCTGCCGGTGATCCCGCCGGACCTGCGCCCGCTCGTTCCGCTGGAAGGCGGCCGTTTCGCCACCAGTGACTTGAACGACCTTTATCGCCGCGTCATCAACCGGAACAACCGGCTCAAGAATTTGCTGCAGCTGAAAACGCCGGACGTCATCATCCGCAACGAAAAACGCATGTTGCAGGAAGCGGTCGACGCTTTGTTCGACAACGGCCGGCATGGCCGCGCCGTGACCGGCGCCGGCAACCGCCCGCTCAAATCGTTGAGCGATATGCTGAAAGGCAAAGGCGGCCGGTTCCGTCAAAACCTTCTCGGTAAGCGAGTCGATTATTCCGGCCGGTCCGTCATCGTTATCGGTCCGGAGCTAAAACTGCATCAGTGCGGTCTGCCGAAAAAGATGGCGCTGGTTCTTTTCGAGCCATTCATTATTCGGCGACTAAAAGATCTTGGCTACGTGCATACCGTGCGCAGTGCCAAGAAGATGATTGAGCGGCAAACGCCCGAAGTCTGGGATATTCTCGAAGAAGTGACCAAGGGACACCCGGTGTTGCTGAACCGCGCACCGACTCTGCACCGGTTATCCATTCAGGCTTTCGAACCGCAATTGATCGAGGGCGAAGCGATTCGCATTCATCCTCTTGTTTGCACCGCCTACAATGCCGACTTCGACGGAGACCAGATGGCAGTGCACGTGCCGCTGTCCGTGGAAGCGCAAATGGAAGCGCGCATGCTCATGCTCGCGCCGAATAACATCTTTTCGCCTTCGAGCGGCAAGCCAATCACGACACCGTCGCAGGATATTACGCTCGGGTGCTATTACCTGACGCAGAATCCGCGAGGCGCCAAAAAGGAAGGGCAATCGCTGCCGCTTTTCATCGACGCCGTGGAAGTGGAGTTCGCCATGAGCGAAGGCGCGGTCAAAACGCACGATCGTATTCGGATGAAAAACCCGGATATGGGCGAGCAGACAATTTTCGGGAACGCGGAGGCAAAGATTCTCGAGACGACCGCCGGGCGCGTCATTTTCAACCAGATCTGGCCGAAGAACCTTGGCTTTTTCAATAAGGCCGCGGGCAAGAAACAATTAAGCGACATCATCTGGCGTTGCTACCAGGTGGCCGGGCCGCAAGCTACGGTCGAAACGCTCGATAAGTTGAAGGAGTTGGGATTCACCGAGGCCACCAAAGCCGGTATCTCGATCGGAATTTCGGACATGATTATTCCGAAGGAAAAACAGACCGAGCTGGAGAATGCCTACCGGCAGATCCGCCAGGTAGAGCAGCAATATCGCAAGGGCATCATCACCGACGGTGAGCGTTATAATAAGATCATCGATATCTGGACCCATGCGGGTGATGAGATTTCGAGTGTCATGTTCCGAACCCTCGAGCACAACGACGGACGCAAGGAATTGAACCCGGTCTTCCTCATGGTTGATTCCGGAGCGCGCGGTAACCGTCAACAGGTGCGTCAGCTCGCCGGCATGCGCGGTTTGATGGCGAAACCTTCAGGCGAAATCATTGAGCGCCCGATCACCTCGAACTTCCGCGAGGGACTGAGCGTACTCGAGTACTTCATTTCAACCCACGGCGCCCGAAAGGGTCTGGCCGATACGGCGTTGAAAACGGCCGATTCCGGATATCTGACCCGCAAATTGGTCGATGCGTCTCAGGACGTCATTATTAATGAAATGGATTGCGGCACCGTCAACGGCATCACCGTGCGCGCGATTTACGAAGGAGACGAAGAAGTCGTCGATCTTGCCACCCGAATTATCGGGCGCGTTAGCACCGAAACAGTCGTCGATCCCGTCGAAAAGAAAAAGAAGATCGTTAAGGCAAACCAACTAATCGACGAGAAGATCGCCAACGATTTGCAGCGCATCGGCGTCGAGCAGCTGAAGATTCGTTCCGTGCTCACTTGTGAATGCGGTCGCGGGGTTTGCGCCCAGTGTTATGGCCGCAACCTGGCCACGGGTCAGTTCGTCAAACTTGGCGAAGCCGTGGGAATCATTGCCGCCCAATCGATTGGCGAGCCGGGCACGCAGTTGACCATGCGGACGTTCCACATTGGCGGGACGGCCAGCCAGACATTCAAGCAGCCCATCATCAAGGCCAAGAACGACGGTGCCCTTCAATTTAACGATCTGCGCACGGTCCAGGCGCTCGATGGCAGTTGGATCGTCCTGAATAAGAACGGCTCAATTGGCGTGCACAACCCCGAGGGTCGTGAGCTCGAACGATACAACGTCGTCATCGGCTCAGTCATCTCGAAGTCGGATGGATCGGCCGTGAAGAAAGGCGAGACGTTTGTGCAATGGGATCCGTACAACGTGCCGATCCTTACCGATAAGAGCGGTAAAATCGAATTCCGCGACATGATTGCGGGCGTGACGATTAAGCGTGATGTCGACGAAGCGACCGGCCTCATGGGAACGGTCATTATTGAACACAAGGAAGATCTGCATCCCCAAATCGTCATCGTCGGCGATAAGAAGGAAGTGGTTGCGAATTATTCGATCCCCGCCGGTGCACACGTCATCGTTGAGGAAGGACAAAAGGTCCGCGGTGGTGCACTCCTGGCCAAGACTCCGCGAAAAGTGGCGAAGACGAAGGATATTACCGGTGGTCTGCCGCGCGTGGCGGAACTATTCGAAGCCCGCCGTCCGAAAGATGCAGCGGAAATCGCCAAAATCGACGGGGTCGTCGAAATGGGCGGGACTGCTCGTGGCAAGCGCAAGCTGATTTTGAAGGATCCGGAAACGGGGACCGAAGAAGAACATCTCATTTCCATGACCAAACACATTATTGTGTTCAAGGGTGACTTCGTGAAGAAGGGCCAACAGCTGACGGAAGGTCCGGTTGTCCCGCACGAGATTCTCGAGGTTTGCGGTCCGCAGGATCTGCAGGAGCACCTGGTCAACGAAGTCCAGGAAGTTTATCGGCTCCAGGGTGTGGAGATTAACGACAAGCACATCGAGATCATCGTGCGCCAGATGTTGAGGAAGGTGAAAATCACGGATCCGGGCGACACAAGTCTGCTCTGGGGAGATCAGGTCGATCGCCTCGATTTCGAAGCAGAAAACGCGCGGGTGGTCGAACAAGGTGGTAAACCGGCGGAGGCGACTCCAGTCCTGCTTGGTATTACCAAGGCATCGCTTGAGACCGACAGCTTCATTTCGGCAGCGTCATTCCAGGATACGACGCGCGTTCTGACCGAAGCGGCGACACTCGGGAAAGTGGACCGGCTGCGCGGCTTCAAAGAGAACGTGATCATGGGTCACCTGATCCCGGCTGGAACAGGCTTCCCCCAGCATCGCGAGATCAAACTCGTCGAGAAAGGCGAACCGATTGGTGCTGCCGTCATGGAAGAGCCCGAAATCCAGCCCGCGATCGGCTAACAGCGACGTAACAGCGTGTGAGAGTTTTAGCGTGTGGGCGTAAAAGGATGCGCCGCTACGCACATACGCCGTCACGCACAGACGCAAAAACGTGTCGATCGTAACGAAAACAGGCGACGAGGGCGAAACCTCGCTCATGTACGGTCGGCGGGTTTCGAAAACCGACGCGCGTGTTGATGCCTACGGTTGTGTCGATGAAGTCACCGCCGCGTTAGGTTTGGCTCGTGCCTTGTCAGAAAACTCCTTTGTGTCCGAGGAGATCCTGAAGGTACAGAAGGATTTGATCACGGTCATGGGCGAACTCGCGACCGCGAAGGATGACACCGACCGTTATTTGAAGGACGGGCATCGACTGACGACGGCGGCAATGGTCGACCGGATTACCGCAGTAATTGTTGATCTCGAAAAAGACAAATCGTTGTACCCGAGCGACTGGGTCATACCGGGTTCAACGCCCGGCTCCGCCGCTCTCGACCTCGCCCGAACCACCTGCCGTCGCGCCGAGCGGCGTGTCGCTGCGGCGAAAGACGTGAATGCTGAAATCCTGCGTTATCTCAACCGGCTCTCGGATTTTTGCTGGATCCTGGCCCGTTACTGCGAGAAGGGGCATACGGAGAGCAAAAAAGCCTGATGAGCGTCTGTCCGAAACCTCCGCATGCTTGAAATGCCAGCTACTCCATCCCTCGCTTGCGCCGGGCCCGGGCCGAACATTCCGTTTGCCTTTCGCCACGAGCTATAGCATCTTTTCCAACTCGCGGCGGCACTTCGCCGGCGCGTTTTTCTTTATGGCGAATACGACAGAATTAGTGCCGGAACTCCTGGAAGCCGGCGTGCATTTCGGTCACCAGACCAAGCGCTGGAATCCGAAGATGAAGCCCTACATCTTCGAGCAGCGCAATCAGATTTACATTATCAATTTGGACCAAACCGTCATCCAATTGCAGCGCGCCACGGAGTTTCTCCAGGAGATGACGCGACGTGGCGGCAAGATCCTGTTCGTCGGTTGTAAAAAACAGGCGCAGGAAGCCGTGAAAGAGGCCGCGATCGCTTGCGGGCAGTTCTATGTTAACCAGCGCTGGTTGGGCGGAACGCTGACCAATCTGGCGACTATTCGCAAGAGCATCGGCCGTCTCAAGTATATCGAACAAATCGAGCAGTCGCCCGAATACAAAAAGATGGGGAAACAGGAATTGGCGGCGTTGAATCGCGAAGCGGCGAAACTCCGGCGTAACCTGGATGGGATTCTTGAGATGGACAAGCTTCCGGACGCCCTCGTCATCATCGACACCATGCGGGAGGAGAACGCTGTGCTTGAAGCGCGGCGCCTTGGTATTCCGGTGGTGGCAATCGTTGATACGAATGCCGATCCGGAACTGATCGACTACCCGATTGCGGGGAATGACGATGCTATCCGCGCGATTCGAGTTGTGTTGCAGAAGCTCGTCGACTCAATTGTTTCCGCCACCGGCGAAGCTCGGATTCGCGAGCAGATAGAGATGGCTGGAGTGTCGGCGTAGCCGGCGAAATTGCAGTCGCCGGTTCGAGTTGAGAGCCCTCTCAACGACCGCGACGTGGCCTATTTAACTTTGTAATAATGAATTCTATGAAAGCGACAGCAGACATCGATCCCCAGATCGTGAAGCAATTGCGTGAGAAAACCAATGCCGGCATGATGGATTGCAAGCGGGCACTGACCGAGAGCGGTGGCGACCTCGAAAAAGCAGAGGCCATTTTGCGGACAAAAGGGATCGCGAGCGCGGGCAAAAAGGCGTCGCGGGCGACCAAGGAAGGCATCGTCGCCTCCTACATTCATTTGCAGGGAAAGGTCGGTGTGCTGGTCGAGGTGAATTGCGAGACCGATTTCGTCGCTAAAAACGATAATTTCCGCGGTTTTGTGAAGGACATAACGCTGCACATTGCCGCGGCTCATCCTCTCTACGTTGCGCGCGAAGATGTTCCAGCGCAGTTAGTGGCGTCGGAGCGCGCGATTTACGAAGCTCAAGTCCAGGGCAAACCGGCCAATGTCGTAAGCAAGATCGTTGAAGGAAAACTGGATAAATTCTACAGCACGGTCTGCCTTTTGGAGCAGGGTTTTATCAAGAATCCTGACCAGACGATCAAGGAATTGATGGCCTCCAAAGTCACGGAGCTGGGCGAGAACATCGTCATTCGGCGTTTCACTCGATATTTGGTCGGCGAGCCGCTCGATCCGGCACCCGGAGCGAGCGAAGTAAAGCAGTAGGCATGGTGGAACGGGCTCTCCGAGCACATTGTTAATCAGTTTGGCCCCGACGACACCGAATTCCTTGCGGATAATCGGGATAGAGGAATCGGTTTGATTCCTCACCTCATTCCTGTCCCTCAGGGAGAGGAGGACGCGTAGCGCCAGGTGAGGGCTGGCGAAGGCAAGCGTCCGAGTGATTTCCGGGCCAACTCATCATCGACTTACGAAGAGCTCAATTCACCGCGTCACACTCGCGCCGACAGCTCGTGAATTTTTTTATATTGCACGCGCAGCTCGAGGCGCAGATTCGTTTATTCTTAGCACGCCGCTTCACACCGAAGCGGCGTCGGGGCTTGGGGGAAGATTTTCCGCCGGCTGGAACAATCAACAAATGGAGGAATATGAAACTTGATTCATTAGAAACGCTTTACGTCGAAGAGCTGCGCGATCTGTACAATGCTGAAAATCAGCTGCTTAAGGCGCTGCCGAAAATGGCGAAAGCCGCATCGTCGCCCGAATTGAAGCAGGCATTCGGGGAGCATCTCGAACAAACCCAGGAACATGTCGCACGCTTGGAAGAAATCTTCGAAAAGCTCGACAAGAAACCCACCGGTAAGACCTGCAAGGCAATGAAGGGCCTGATCGAAGAAGGCTCCGAAATCCTGGAGGAAGAAGGGGAGGAGTCGGTGCTCGACGCTGCTATCATCGCGGCTGCTCAAAAAGTAGAGCACTATGAGATTGCCAGCTATGGCACTGTTCGCACCTTTGCCGAAATTCTGGGCGAAGAGGACGCGGTCGAATTGCTGCAGCAGACGCTGGACGAGGAAGGTGAGGCAGATCAACGCCTGACCGAGCTGGCCGAGGAAGTTGTTAACGTGGAAGCGTCGGCCGGCAAGTAGGCCGATTGTAGCGGCGGTCTATGACCGCCGGCCGACATCAGGCAGGGACTGGCTCTCCGCGCTGTCCTTTAATTATGGGACGTTTCGGAGAAACGTCCCTACCTGAAACCGCTTCGCGTGCTTCCTTTACCTGCAAGCTCCAAGCTTCTAGTTTGTAGCTGTAATCAAAATGGGCCTCGCCGAATACAAACGAAAACGAGACTTCGGGAAAACGGCGGAACCGGCCGGCGGGAAGCCGTTGCCGAAAAGCGTTAAAGGCGCATCGCGTTTTGTCATCCAGAAACACGATGCCAGTCGTTTGCATTACGATTTTCGACTGGAGATGGATGGCGTGTTGAAATCGTGGGCGGTTCCAAAGGGCCTTCCATTGAAGCAGGGAGAAAAACATCTGGCTGTCGAAGTGGAAGATCATCCGCTGGAATATGCCGGTTTCGAAGGCGTGATTCCGGAGGGTCAATACGGCGGAGGCACAGTGATGCTGTGGGATCGCGGCAATTACTACGTTTACGGCGAGAACCCGCTGAAATCGTGGCAGGAAGGCAAACTGCATCTCGTGCTCGACGGCGGAAAAGCGAAGGGAGAATGGACCCTCATTCGTTTACGCGGTGACGGATCGGGTAAAAATCAATGGCTGTTGTTGAAAACGGGTGCCAGCCACAAGCCTCTTTCGAAGAAACTGGATGATCAGTCGATTAAGAGCCGCCGCACAATGAAGCAAATTGCCGACCAGCGTGACGCTGAGTGGCAATCGAACCGCGCCGAAGATTCACCCAGTAAAAGTTTTCGCACCAAAATCCGGACGGCTGTCGCTAAAGCAGGACGATCCAAAGCTGCGGCATCGAAAACGGCGCGTAAAAAAAAAGTCCCGGTGAGATAAGGCGCGAGTCCGAAGGTGTTCGCGAGCAAGGCGGCCGGGCGCAGCACCCAGCTGATTCGCCCGGAGATCGATCCCTGCTTTCAAGCCTGCCATCCGCCAAGCCGCGTTTTATCGACCCGATGAAGCCGCGGTTGGTCGACGCGCCGCCGAGGGGCGGGAATTGGAGTTACGAGCTCAAATTCGATGGTATCCGGGCAATAGCGGTAAAAGACGGCGGCAGGGTCCATTTGATTTCCCGCAACAAGAACGATTTGCGCGGACGTTTTCCCGACATTGCCGAAGCGCTCAAAAGTTTTCCCGCGAAAGAGTGTGTCATCGACGGTGAAGTGGTTGCTCTGGATGAGCATGGTCGCTCATCTTTCCAATTGTTACAGGCGCTTGAAATGGAAGGGCGGAAAGCCCCCGTTCGCTTTTATGTCTTCGATCTCCTACAACTGAAAGGCAAGAGCTTGCTTCAATTGCCGCTGGTTCAGCGAAAAGCGATGCTGGCCACAGTTTGCGAAGGAGTGGCAGATCCAATCCGCTATTCCGGAGAATTGGGCGGCGATCCAGCATCGCTGCTGCGTGAAGTGGCGCGACTCGGCCTCGAAGGGATCATCGGCAAGCAAAAAGAGTCTGTCTACGAGCCCGGCCGGCGAAGTGGAGCGTGGGTTAAGTTAAAATGCCTGCACGAACAGGAATTCGTGATCGGCGGTTACACGCCACCGGCTGGCTCGCGAAAGTATTTTGGCGCGATCCTGGTCGGTTATTACGGACAAAAAACCGGAGCGGTGGACAAAAAGGCCCGTGGCAAAGGAACGGATCGGCGTCTCTTGTTTGCGGGAAAGGTAGGAACCGGATTCACATCGAAGTCGTTAGGAATGTTACACGCAAAATTTAAAAAAGAAGAGCGTGACTCCTGTCCCTTCGCTGATCTTCCGTCGAAAGAGGGCGGTCAATGGGTGCAGGGAATCACTCCCTCCATGATGAAACGAATGCATTGGGTAAACCCACGCTTTGTTGCGCAAATCAAGTTTGCCGAATGGACGCGTGACGGCAAATTGCGCCAGCCGGTTTTCCTCGGACTACGGGACGACAAGGATCCAGGCGACGTAACGCGTGAAGGGTGAGTTCCCTGGGCAGGGATTTTTTTAAACCTTCTGCTTGGAATTTTGAGAATCCGCACCATTTTCCACGTGTTGAAAGCCGACAGGACCTGGCCGTGAGAAGAACTCGTAAGAAAGTCGATACTGAAATTTTTGTTTGTGACGGCTGTGCCTCACGAAAACGACTGGCCAGCAACCAGCGTCACTGGTGCGATGTTTGCACGTTCGGCGTCCCGGTTGAAATGCGTTGCGTCAAGGACAAGTGGCAACGCCCGCGCGATGACAGCCCAAACCCGCTCAGTTCGCGGTTTTAGCGGCGATCTCTTTCTTTTGTGCCGTAGCTTGGGATTAAAAAAGTTTTTATTTTGTCTTTCCCGGGACGCGCAGAATGAAACAGAGCTGCGATTTGACTGAGTGCATCAATCAAAGGATCCCGTGACAACAATAGAAGAACTTCCAGCGACCAGGATCGTCACGCCTGCCGCGCATAGGATTGGCGTGGATAATCCCGGCAAAAACGGCAATAAAGTTAAGGCAGAGACAAAATCGACCAAACGAAGCGCCGGTATTGAAGTGCGCGATTCAAGCGTGCACGGCCACGGCGTTTTTGCCACAAAAGCGATCGCCAAAGGCAAGCGCATCATTGAGTACGTCGGTGAACGGATGTCGTGGGAAAAAGCCTCGGCCGAGTCCGATGATCCACACACTTTTCTTTTCGGCCTGGAAGATGACGACAAGGTAATCAACGCCGGGATCGGGGGAAACGAATCGCGCTGGATCAATCATTCGTGCGCACCGAACTGCGAAGCAATCGAAGAGAACGGACGTGTCTTTATCTATGCGCTGCGCAACATCCGTCCGGGTGAAGAACTTTCCTACGACTACGCTCTGGAATTGGACGAACCGGTCACGCCCGATCTAGAAAAAGAACACGCCTGCTATTGCCGGGCGTCCAGTTGTCGCGGCTCGTTACTCGCGGTGAAAAAGTAATAAAACGCCAGGTTCTGCGTAGTTCGTACCAACAAAACGCCGCTAGCCGTTGGACCCGCGGTTTGCTCGACGTCAGCAAATCTCAGTTGCGTGTGTCCGGCTCCCCAAGCTCTTTCTTCGGGTCGGCGATAATTCATTTGTATGCGCACCTTCTGCTGTTTCCTGCTTCCGTTCCTTGTCGAGGCTTTGGCTTTGTCCAACACAGGGGCCGCTCAGGAATTGCCCAAAACGACGCGACCCCTGCGTTTTCTCACGACCGATGGTCGGCAATCATTTTGCTATATGGCGTTGCAAAAGAAGGCGGTGTGGCCCGGCGCGTGACGACCCGCCCGGGCTATTCCCCCGCGGAAGGGGGGCCGTGCCTAAACGCCTGACCACATCGGCAACCCAATCCGGCAAGTGGCGGTTAGGAAGCTGGCGGGAGGGACGAGCTTGTCTCGTCCCATTTCTTAGCTGAAGACGAGGTATCTGGGACGAGACAAGCTCGTCCCTCCCGTTTTAGCCCAGCGTGGCCATATCGATAACGAACCGATATTTCACGTCGTCTTCACCAACTTCAGCGTTGAGCGTTCCGCGTTGAGCGTTGAGCGTTGAGCGTTGAGCGTTGAAGTTAAGGTTTCCCTCTCGTCCTCTAGTCAACCAATTCCTCGGGATGGTATTTGCGCCAATATCTCAGCGCCGCCCCCGCCGCCATATAACTTGGATCCGCAGCTTCGTAGTCATCGACTCCTTCTTTGCTTGCCCCGCCCGCCATCAGGTCGGCGTGTTCATACTCGGCGAAACTAGCGATGAGCTCGCTTTCGTCGCGACCGGCGCGAATTTGATCGCGGAACCATTTCCCCCAGCGCCGCACTCGCTCTTCGAGAGCGTCGAGATGTGCTGAGACAGAAGTTTGAACAAGGCCGAAGTGCGGAAGGTAAAGAGTCGTCGCCTTCAGCGCTCGAATTTTCGCGATCGATTCAAGCCACGACTCAATGTGCAGTTCAGGCGGGACAAAGGGCGGAATCGGTGGGCCCATACCTAACCGAACGCCGGCAATGTCGCCTCCGAACAAGTTGTTCTCCCAATGATAGACATGATGGTGACTCGCGTGCCCGGGCGTGGCCACGGCCCGGACCGCAACCGAGCCGACACGCACATTTTCGTTGTCCTCCAGGATCCTGACGTTTTCTTTCGGGACAGGAGCGATCCGCCCCCAAAGCTTCTCCATGTCAGCGCCGAAAATCCGCTTCGCTGATTCTATCAATTTTGCCGGATCGACCAGATGAGTAGCGCCGCGCGGATGGACATAGATAATGGCCCCCACCTCTGCGAACCGCCACGCCGCTCCCGCATGATCGAAATGAATATGACTGAGAAAGACATGGCAGACCTCTTCGGGGCTCAGACCAACCTTCCGAAGTCCAGCGACGACGGTTTCAAAGGTTGATTCGGGACCCGTGTCAAAGAGGACCACACCGTCATTGGTTTCCAAAGCGGTGGCGGCGATTACGCCAGGCCGGCCAAGTTGTCGCGTATCGATGATGTTTACTTTCATTTGGGAATACCGAAAGACGGGAATGTTTTGCACGTCATGGTTTACCGCTCAAAATAATTCACCAGCGGGTATCCACAATTCCAATTGCCGATTGCGCTGGCACGATCGACGCTGTCAAAACCGCATGAACTTGCATCTTCAGCAAATCCCTGGACGGCTGAATTGGCCCGTGGCCGCGGCGGTTTTCTTTGCCGCGCATGTTGTTGCAGGACATGCTGCCACGCACACGGACGAGGCTCGGGTGACGAAGATCGTTCGCGACGTCAGGCTGCTGCCGGAAAATGCAGCGGTCGAGAAGGCGGCGCTGAACGAGAAAGTAAAGGCAGGCACGGGTGTGCGAACCGGCGATCAATCGCGCTCGGAGTTGACCTTTGTCGATCTAACGATCGAGCGCCTCGGATCCAACACTCTTTTTTCCTTCGGGAACGCAGGCCGTAAGGTGGAACTCGAAAGTGGCGCGATGCTGTTACGTGTGCCAAAAAATTCCGGTGGCGCCGAATTGACCACGCTAGCCGTTACCGTTGGAATTACCGGGACGACCGTGATCCTGGAAGCAACGCGATCGGGCCGCAACAAATTGACCGTCCTCGAGGGCGGCGCGCAGGTTTCGCTCATTAAATTTCCGCACGAATCGATTCACGTGAGGGCCGGCCAAGTGGAAGATGTGCCACCGGGCGCGACCAAGCTTCCGCCGCCCCAGGATGTCGATGTAAATGACGTAATGAATCATCACCCGCTGATCACTGATTTTTCTCCTTTGCCGAGTCGCGATTTGATTTACGCAGGTATCGGAAATCAGCCTTCACCGTCACAGCCTGCCGGAGGCGGCCCGCATTTTGTTCCTCCGATCATCGGAAGTGTTCTTGGATTAGGGCCATTTGGTGGTAATCGACCAACGCGTGGCGGATCCACTCGTCCAAATTCCAGTGTGCGGGGCGCTAAATCACCGGGCGTAAATCGAACGACGACGCCGCGAGTAAACAAATCCAAGACGGCATCAACAACGGCTGTCCCGGGCCGCACGCGATCCAAGCCGTCGCCAAGTCCGACGCCGCGACGCAAGCAAGGACAATAGGCAAGAAGGCTGCGTTCGAGAGCGACCGGCTCCCAGAAGCGATTGCAAAAGTGAAGTGGTGCCTGCGACTAACCTGACTTGCCTTCATCCTAACCTTCTCCCTGAGTGAGAAGGGATCAACTCTCGCGCTTTTCTCCCACTGGGAGAGACGGACGCGAATCGCCAGTGAGGGCACCGGAGTGGGTATGGGCGAGGGTTAGGGGTGACGGTTCTTCGATTTTTTCTGCAACCACTCCTACGCTCCTTCTCGCGTTACGTCAGTTTCAAGGTTGCCTTGGATATCGTCAGCGAGCCTCAGGTTTTCTATCGCATCCGCCATTGTTTCGAAGGTGAAGATTGGTACGGGAGGGTGGTAATGAAATTGCGAGAGAATATTGAATCCAATATCTTTGCCGGGATCTGGCACAATTCGGGTGACAGAAGCCAAACGCTTTTCCGATAACGCGTCCATAATATCGGCGATATGCGCGGCGGCCGAGGGCTGCATCGAATTCAGCCAGCGCAGATCGGTCAGGACCCGGATTCCCGGGGCCGCGTCCTTGATAAGCTCACGGATTTTCCGGGCGGTCTCTTTTACCTCATCGCTCGTGACATCTCCCGAGGCGCTAATCACGAGCAACCGCTTCGATCGGTCGAGTTCAACGAGATACATGTTGATGGAATCAGCCTAGCGGCTCTGGGCAGGAAGGTTCTGCAAATATCTCATTTGTGTCGTTGTATCGCGGTCGCGATCCGGTCGCTCTTCGATCAAAGCTTCGGCCGGGACGGTATGAAAAGAAACGACGATCCAGTCAGAGTCCGCCGCTACCACCGGCCGGTGCCAGACATTCTCCGGGATGGAAACCCATCTTGTTTCGAGCGGCGCAGCAGGGTCACTCACCAATATGTTCGAATGCCAAAGAATCTCGGATTCTGCTTTCGCGTCTCCGCCGCCGGCGTTGCGGCTATCGGTCTGCAAATCTCCGCTCCCCGCGAAAGACATCATGCGCTGGTGACTGTTTGGATGACGTTCCGCACCTGTATCTGCGCCGCGGCGCAAAATAAAAACCCAGCTCGAGCGGATCGTCCGCGGTAAAAGATTCTCATAGATCTCCAGTGGGATCGGCTCCCAAGCCATGACCGCTTCCGCTTTCCGGGTCAGATCCTTGCGGACGCGCTCGACAATCGCTGGAATCTGCGAGCCCACGCCGTCCGAGCGCAGAATCTCCTCCAATTTTTCTAACATTATCCGTTCATCTGCCGTCATTACGACATTCCGAGGTCTTAGATCTCAAGCAGCAGGCGCGCTTCCAGCCGCAAACGCAGGGGTTTCTGTGAACGCGAGTTTTTTCCTAAGCTGATGTCGAAGAAGGAAAAGGTTGAAACACGCCTGAAAGACCTGGGATGCGACCGATAAATACCAGACGTATTTGATATCGAATCCGGGCTTGCGCGCCAGCATCAGCGTCGGCAGAGCGAAAAGGATTAAGCGTGTCATCGAACTAAATAGCGGCGGCCATGTATTGCCAATACCCTGGAAGACACTCGAAATGGTAAAAACAATTCCGGCTGCGACGAAATTCAGCGAGACAATTCTGAGATAGTCGCTGCCGAAGGAAATGACATCTGGATCGCTTGAAAATGGACGGATTAGCACTGCAGGAGCGATCCACGCGAGCAAGGTAAACAGCAGCATGATCGAGGAAGCGATTTTGATCGCGGCGTAAACGGTCTGCCGGACGCGGTCGGCGTGACGGCCGCCAAAGTTTTGGCCGACCACCGGGGCCACGGCAAAACTCAGCGCGACCACGGGCAGGAAAAGTGCCTGCATGACGCGCGCCCCTATGCCAAAGCCGGCCTGAGCGGCAGGTCCAAAATCGCGGATGATGCCGTAGACAATGAAAATGTAGAAGAAAAGGAGAACAAACTCCGCGCCGGACGGCCCGCCAATGCCAAGCATGGAGACCCAAGTCTTGAGTTGTGGGCGCATTTGCTCGATGCGGAAACGGAGGAAGTGATACTTCTTTTCGAAGTACAGCATCATCAGCAGATTTCCGATCAAGATGGAGATAAACGTGGCGAGGGCCGCGCCTGACACGCCCATGCGAAGCACGCCCCAACCGACTATGTAGGGAGCGTGCCCGATTGGGTGCAGAGCAAAAATCAAAAAGGGCGCCAGCACGATGTTCAGAGCAATCGTCAATACCTGCAGAACCATCGTGGGTTTCATAATACCGGTTGCTCGCAAGGCCGAGCCCAGTGTCACTAATGGAAACTGCAGACAAAGCGCCGGAATGAACCAACCCAGATAGTTCTTAGCCACAGTGGCGGTAAGAGCGTCCGCGCTTAAAGATTTGCAGTACGCATCGCGAACGAGAAATCCGCCGATGCCAAGAGTGACCGCGATCGCCAAAGAGATGACGAATGATTGATTGAAAACGAACTCCGCTTTCGGCTGGTCTTTTCTCCCGGCGGCGTGGGAGATAAGAGTCGTCGTTCCGACACCGAGCATTTGGGTCAGGGCCAACACGATCATCATGAGATTTCCAGCGACACCGACCCCAGCGATCGCCTCCTTCCCCAGCCGCCCGACCCAGTAAAGATCGGCCAGCAGATAGAACGTCTGGACAAACATGATCACCGCCATGAATGACCCCATCTCGAGCAGGTGCCGCATCACCGAGCCTTGAGTTAAATCTTTCATAGCTTGAGGATTGCAGCGGAGCGGTGCTTAACGCTGATATTGGAGCTTTGTTCGATGGGGGAAAAGGTTAAATGAAAATGCTTCGAGAAATCGGATATCCTCTTAGCGCCTGCTCGGGCGGGCGAGTTCAACTCTGCAAATGGCCGCGCATATGCGTGGCCGCTGGGCCAGGACCTACGAATTCAAACCGAGTGATTGCACGGTGGGTTCGTCGACCGCGGATGTGACTTCTAATGCGTGATCGGCCTGGTATGCGCCAATCGCGTCCCGCGTCTTCTGACCGAGCTGCCCGTCGACATCACCCGCATAATATCCCTGATCTTGTAAAATCTCCTGGACGTTTACGATGACCTCATCGGGCGGCAGATTAGCGTAGGAATAGATTGGGCCGTCGTAGACGTAAGCGGTGAAAAGCGGGTCGTAGCCCCAGGCCGGAAACCAGTAACCGCCGTCCCAATAGTACCAACCGCCGCCGATCAGCACGACGCGACTGTAATGCCACCGCCACCACCAGCTATTATGCCAGGCGCGGCGGTAGCCTGAGAAGAGAACGTGGGAGTTGCGCCAACGAAGGCCACTTCGCCAATGCCCGACGCCGCCCCGAGCTCCCAATCGATGGACTCCGCGGCCCGCGAAAGAGCGCGCATGAGCATTTCGCAGGTTTCCCCGACCGCGCGTTCCCAATCCGCGGGCGGAATTTTGGTTGTGCGTGCGATTTAATCCGTGGCGTGCATTTGCATGCTGGCCGGCATTGCCGCCAAGAGCACGCTGTCCACCGCCACTGTGTATCGCACCTCGCCCCCCTCCACCGCCGCCACCAGGATGCGCGGCTTGTCCACCGCCACCGCCTCCTCCGCCCTTTCTTTTGCCACCGGCAAGTGCGGGGTGACTGAAGGCCATGCTTAATGAGACGCAAACGCAAACAAAGATGGTAGTTTTCATGTTCGTTCTCCGCTCGGCTCGATCAAATCAAAGCACCCGTTTCCTGGCAAGCGTTAACACCAGTAATCCTAATCATTTTAGGGGGCCATCCGCTTCCTTCAAACTTGACAATACCCATCCAAAACCTGTGCAATAACCACATGTCCCGGCGTACACTCCTTATCGTCGTCGGCGCTATTGGCGCGATCGTTGTGGCCAATATTTTTATCCTGGCCAAATGGCTTCCGCGCCGGCCGGACACATCCACCAAGGAACCGCATGCGATGGCCGCCGCTGCGCCGGGTCAGGCGTCGGTGCGATCGGCGAGCACGGCCAACACGTCGGCGATAAACAATCCTGCGTCTGCGACGTCGGCCGCTCAGGCCCCGGGCGGCTTCGCTGTCGAACGCCAGGTCATGTCCGCCAGTGGCAATGTTCGGATCAAATATGCCCGCGATCGCAAGACCAAGGTGCGCAGGATCCTCGTGGAAGACGCTCATCATCCCGAGGCAAGTTCGGTCATCCACGAGTCTAAAAACAACGCGTGGGTTCTGTTTTCACCCGATGATCAATGGATTGCGGTTGATGAGAGGACAGGGCCAGATGGAGGTGGGGCGCGCCTTTACCATCGCAACAATGGATCTTCCGTTCGCTACGATCCCACGGGCGATTCGGGGCAGGATCTTCAGGACGCGGTTTGGAAGACTTACCTGGGCGCCGTTCATGCCGACGCAAACACGCCGCGCCGGGGGGTGACGATCGATGCGACCGGTTGGGAAAAGGATTCACGAAAGTTAAATGTTTCCGTGGCTTATCTGCTGACACCCGATAAACCCGATGTGCCTGAGCCCTGGGGTTGCACTTACGATGTTGCCTCAAAACATGTGGAGCCCAATCCGGATCAGCCGGTGACCGGTCCAGAGGTTGCGGCCGGATCGCCCGCGGAGTCCGGTGGGAAAGACTCTGCCTTCGCTCACGTTGGGGAAACGACGGGCGACCAGGCGGCGGAAGGTGATGGGGATGAAGACGAGGGTGACACCCTCCCAGGGGAGAAGTTTCCAGCTACGCGCGAAGACCAGCTGACCGATGCTGATGTGAACGAATCGAGCCTGGAAGAAGTTGACTACGCGATCAACGAAATGTTAGCCCGGCACGGCGCCGAATTTAAGGACGCAAAAACGGCCAGGGAGTTTTCTTCGTTCCCATGGTATGAATCGCGCCCTGGCGTTACCTACGATCAGATTGAAAAGGAATTTAGCGATTTGGAAAAAGAGAACTTCAAAGTGTTAAGCCGTTGCCGCGATTCCAAACTCGCCGCCAGTCAGAAAAAGGCGCGTCCGGTTCGCGGCGCTCCTGTGCGCGAAGAATCGAAAGGCAACCAAATTATCCGGGGCCTTCGCGAAGCGTTTCCCGGCAACTAGCTTGAGATTCTTTCAGCCGCCACACCGGCTGGGCCTGTGCACGCGCGTGACGTCGCTACAGAAGACAGAGATGAAGCATTCTGCCATCACCGCACTTCTCTCACGTAGCCTTATTATTATATGGTTTGCTAAGGCGGTTGTGGCCACGGCTCAACCTGACAGGACAATCACGCAAGAAGAACTGGTTCGCCGGACGCAGGAGCTCTGCGATGCCGTCGCATCCGGGGACAAAGGGCCCTGGCTAAAATACTTCGCCGAGGACGCCACTTACTCAGACGAAAAAGGCCGCACGTTGGATAAATTGGCGCTGGTGGCCGACATCACGCCCCTACCCAAAGGCTATTCCGGCACGATCAAGGTGGCGAAAGCGAAGAGCATCATCCATGGAGACACTGCGGTTCTAAGTTACGATATGAATGAAACCGAAACCATTTTCGGCCAAAATCTTTGGGCGCGTTACCACGTCATCGATACCTGGCTGCGAAGAAATGGCGAGTGGCAGATTATAGCGAGCCAGGCTCATCGCTATTATGAGGATCCGGCGATTGGCGAAATCGATCCGAACAAGTTCGCTCATTACGTCGGCACCTATGAACTCGCCCCTGGTCAAATAAGAAGTGTCTCCATGGAGGGTGATAAACTTCTTATCGAACGAAACGGTAAGAAGGAGCAACTGTTCCCGGAAGCTTGCGATATCTTCTTTCGCAAAGGGGTTGAAGGGCGAATTCTTTTCCGAAATGACGACAGCGGCAAGATGGAAGCCCTGATCGACCGGCGGAACAACGAAGACGTAGTTTGGCGCAAAACTAAATAGGGGCCGGCCTGTGGGCGGGCGCTGCCTGCGGGGGAGGGGGCCTGAGGGATCAATAACCAGGCTGCAGCGCCTAAACCCCTCGGAAACAACCTTATAATCGAGGAAGGATGGCTTGACCCCTGCTCTACTACCGCTCCATTGCTGTGATAATCACCATGATTACCGGTATAAATAATTAACAGGGACCCCCAAAGGAGAAAAAAGAAATATGAAATCATTCACTTCAACCAATTTGACCGCAGCCGTTGTCGGCTGCCTTTCGCTAGCTCTGTTCAGCGCCGCTCAGGGACAACAGGCATCCCACGCCAATGGCAGAGGCCACGGCCCAGGAACCGGTCCATCCCCGTCGCCCAGTTTCACGCCCCCGGGACACCACTATGGTTGGGACAAAGGTACCCACAATCCGCATCATTCGCCGACCCCGAGTGCAACCCCCACGGCCACGTCAACTCCGGTAGCTACCCCTACTGCAACTCCAACGGCAACGCCGACGGCGACAGCGACTCCGTAACAACAAGCAGATAATCGCTGTTTTGTTTTTGGGGCAAAGTCTGACGCCAGGCTGTGGAACCTTGCGTCTACGATTTCGGTACTCGGATTCCGGGAGCCGCCGGCTAAGATTTCGGTTCCCTATGATTTCCTGGACCACAATCATCGTCTGGACGGTTAGCGCTCTCCTCGCCGCTGGCATCGGATGGAGTCGCTATGAAAAGAAGAAGACGCGCGACAAGTACCTGGCGGAATTGGCGGCGATGGAGCGCGATCAACGCGAGAAATTGCTGAGCCGTTTACAACCGGACATGCAGATGGAACTTCGACAGCAACTATTACTCCGCTACGGTCTCAGTTGATCACGCATGGGTCACATCCTTCATTACTACCGGTTCGGTTCAGAGAATGAACCCAAAGAGGGCGACAAGGTTTTCGCGATAATCGAGACAACCGAAGTCTCCGTCGATAAGGAATAGTCGAGTACGGCACGTTCTCCTTATGTGAAGCACTTGCTGCCCGCGATAAAGTCATCCAAGAGTAGCGACTAATGAAGAACAAATTACCTCCAGGAACAGTTGCATTCTGGGTAATCAAAATCACCGCCACTACTTTCGGTGGAAACTGGGGTGATGCGTTGTCGGGCAAGCAGCGAATGATGATTTTGGGAGGATAAGAATGGACAAAGAGAGATCGGAGCTCGTTGCTAAGGTACCCCAGGTAACGCTGGTATTCTGGATCGTTAAGATCCTCGCGACCACGCTGGGCGAGACCGGCGGCGACGCTGTCACCATGTCGTGGCTTGGCGAAACGACTGCCGCGGCCAAAGGCACCGGCTATCTTGTCGGCACGGCAATATTCGGCGTTATTTTTGTTGCCGCGGTCCTCGTCCAGATCAAGGCGAAGAAATTTCACCCATTTCTGTACTGGCTGACGATCGTCGCAACGACAACAGTCGGCACCACGCTGGCCGATTATTGCACCAGATCGCTCGGCATTGGCTACACCGGTGGTTCGACCATATTGCTGATCCTCGTAATTGCGTCGCTTTTGGCGTGGCGTTGGTCAACCGGGAGCATATCGGTCGAAACTGTGAATACGCCGAAGGTCGAGATCTTTTACTGGGTCACGATAATGTTCTCACAGACGCTGGGTACGGCGCTGGGCGACTGGGTAGCGGATACCAACGAAATGGGCTACCTCGGGGCCGCCGCGGTCTTTGGTGGTTTGCTTCTTCTGACCGCACTTCTCTACTACTTCACGAGCATTTCGCGCGCTATTTTGTTTTGGGCGGCATTCATCTTGACCCGCCCCCTCGGAGCGGTCGTCGGCGATTTTCTGGATAAGCCTCGGGCGGATGGCGGGTTGGCTTTGAGCCGTTATACCGCATCTCTAGCGCTCCTGGTGGTGATCGTCGCGTTGATCCTAATTTTCCCGCAAAAGCCGGCTTCAAAAGCGCATTAATCGATCAGTAAAGCAACTGCACGCCACAATATCCGATCAGAGCGAACTCTTCCTCATCGGGGACTCGAACCTGATGGCCTAATGACGCGATTAAAATTGAATGCTCGGTCAGTTTTTGCCTGATGCCGACGTTCACTGCTAGCACGTCGCGGTCGAAACTCATCCGCGATGTACCGTGGAGTTCGGCCATAACGGTGGTCGATTTCGTTAGCTCGACGCCACCCACGATTCCGTAGAGCCATTCGCTCCGCCCAACGGTGCTGGCGAGCGCGCCCCATTCGAAATCGAGAGCGACCTTCCCGAACTTCTTCGCCACCTGAAACGGTAATTGCACTCGGGTGCCGTCCTCGGACAATCCGCGACGGACCGACGACTGTAGTATATTAAAGATGACACGCGGAAACATCGAGACGTCGACCCCGGCCTTTTCTTCATCGAGAAATCGCCATTTCAACGCCGCTTCCGTCCCGCCCACACCGCCGACCAGTCCGTGGTCGCGACGCTTTAAAACGACGGGCGCGGTTTGTAACGTGAGCTGAATGTTTTCGCCCACGCCGTAATTGATATCGATCGCCGGCGCGTCAAACGCCACCTCGCTCGGGCGTCTCTCGAACGCGATCGCCAGATTGATCTCGAACTTGCCGGAGCCCGGCGTGCCCGGATCGTCCGTAATCAACGGCGGGCCGCCCTGCGCCCGTGCGTTGCTAAAAGCCAGCGGACAAATCGCCACCGCAATCCAAAAGAATTTATTATTCACTGCCCAATGTGGAAGGCGCGGCGACCGTCTATTGTCATCTCGAGCGAAGTCGAGAGACCTCTAACTATTCGCTCCCTTCTAACCTTAACACTTAACGTTGAAGCTACTCTGCTGGCCCATAAACCAAAAGCTTCATCGTGTTGGGTACAACAGTAGGCCGAGTCGGAGATGCGCCGGGCGCAGGCGATGGAGCAGGCTGAAACTCGGCTGTCGGCAAATAGATTCGATGTGTTTGCGGATCGAGTGCCATCGTTCGCGCCCGCGGCGCTGTCTTCAGCGTTTGCACAACCACGAACTTGTCCGGCGTTTCCTCTTTCGCGATTGTCGTTACACCTTCGCTACAGGAGACAAAGGCAAGCTGCGTTTTGTCATCGAACGCGCAGCCGTCCGTGCCGGAACCAATCGGAACCGTCGCAACAACCTTGCCGCTTTCGGTATTGAGCATTACCAGCATTTTGCTGTTACAGGCAGCAAACAGTCGATGATGCGCTGCATCCAACGCGATGCCAGTCGGTTCTTCACCCGGCGCGAGCGGCCAGCGCGCCACGACTTCGTGCTTCGTCGCATCGATTGCCACGACCTCGTTCTTATCTTCGAGATTGCAATAAACTCGGCCCGCGTCCGCATCTGTCGCGGCGAACTCCGGACTTCCACCAAGTGCGATCGTCGCTACCGCCTTCGCACTTTTCGCATCGATCACCGTGACCGAGTTTCCGCGATGATTGAAAATGTAAACCTCGCCCTTCTTCGGTTCATACGAGATCGCATCCGGGCTCTCGCCGGTATCCACTTTCGCGATTGTCTTCAGTGTCGTTAGGTCAACTACACTCGACTTGTTCTCCTTGCCATTCGACGAAAACCCGCGCTTCAGTTCCGGAATAGAAAGAAACGCATGCACTCCTGGAGTGTCCGCAATCTCGCCTGCGACCGCATTCTTCTCCAAGTCCACCACCACGACTTTCGTCGCGTGCGAGAGATACAATCGATGCGCCGCGGAATCGACGGAAAGGATATCCCAGCCCCCCTCACCGCCGATGGAGATCTCGGAAAGAAACTGATAGGGACCTTCGTTTGCCGCTGTTAAGGGTGATGTGAGAGCACAAAGGGCCGCAACCATTGCATAAATACGCATAAGCACTGCTATCACAGTTTTTCGCGAAGTGCAGCTTGTCCGCATCACCTTCTCCTATCGCTCGCCTGACCTCTTCGTTTTTTGAATAAGGCTATGCCTCAATTTCAGAAACGGACGCTCCACCCCAAAAGAAGAGCGCCGATCCGTGCGCAGCGGTAGCGATCTCGCCTTTACCAGAAGTGCAAACAGTTGTGCGGCAATCAGGTAACCGCTCAGAACAAAGAAGAGACCGACGCCGATCCAGCCGAACCGTTGCCCGTGCCACGGCAGGACGAGCCCGAAAAGCCCGGCGTGATAGACGACCACGAGAATGATGGCCACGGCTCGCAAGAGATCCAGACCGGGTTGCCGGTGCGCCGTGGAACGGGGATCAATCGAGATCGGCGGGTCGTTCATCGAAATTTTCTCGGCAGAATGCACAGAGTAACAACCAGAATTCGGTTGATCGGCGAATTTCTTTCAAAAAACCCGAACTGCCTCGTTTCTAATGCTTCCGTTTATCTCCTAGTGTCTGCGTTCCGTAAACAGCGCATGAATCAATCTTCGCTCCGCTCTCCGAGGGCCTTTATCTTTGATCTGGACGGCACTCTGGTCGATTCCAATGAGTTGCACGTTGATTCCTGGGATCGGGCCTTTCGGCACTTTGGAAAACAATTTTCCCGTGAAGAATTGCGCGCGCAGATAGGGAAAGGCTCCGACCAATATTTGCCTGAGTTCCTGGACCAGGCTGAGATCGAGTCGTTCGGCAAGAAACTCGACGAGTATCGCTCCCATCTGTTCAAGAAAGAGTATCTTCCGCGCGTCCGACCGTTTCCAAAGGTGCGCGAACTTTTCCAGCGCCTCCGCGATGATGGCAAGCGGATCGTTCTCGCCACTTCCGGGAAGGAATCAGAAACCAAATACTATATAAAACTCCTCAAAGTCGAAGATCTCATTGACGGCTCCACCTCCGCGGACGACGCCGATCAATCGAAACCGGCGCCGGATATTTTTGAAGCTGCCCTCGGAAAGCTGGCGCGGCTCTCCGCTAACGAGGCAATCGTTGTCGGCGATACTCGGTTCGATATCGAAGCTGCGAGCAAAGCCGGTCTGAAAACCATCGCCCTATTGTGTGGTGGAACTGACGAGAGAGTCCTTCGCTGCGCCGGTGCCTTAATGATTTACCAAGACCCGGCTGATCTTCTGGTTTCTTACGAGGAATCGAGCGGAAGGTCGGCTTAGCACGCTTGCGAACTGGGTTATGCGACAGTTTTTTTCCTTGCTTTCGCGGGAGAAGAATCTCGTAACTATACGGCGGAGTGTTATTTAGGCGGAAAATTTCCGAGGCCTAACTTCTTTCTTTTAGATTCTCATCTTTTTTTATTACCCTCTCGCTCATGCACCACAAACTTCTTACATTCCTGTTAATAACCGGCTTTGGAGCAACATGCAGTTTTGCTGCTCCGTCACCTTCGCCAAGTGAATCGCCGTCGACATCTGCATCCCCGGCCAAGCATCGCTCACACAAAAAAGCCGATGCGGCCCAGTCGGCCTCGCCGGCTGAGTCACCCGCCGCATCTGCGTCACCCGAGAAACACAAATCTCATAAGAAAGCTGACAAAGCCGAAGCGAGCGCAACGGCGTCGCCGGCAGCGGAAAGCAGCGCATCGGCTTCAGCTTCGCCGAAGGAGAAGCATACTCGCAAAAAGAAGACCGAGGCGGAAGCAAGTCCAGCGGCGTCGCCGGCAGCGGAAAGCAGCGCATCCGCTTCAGCTTCACCGAAGGAGAAACATACTCGGACAAAGAAGACCGAGGCGGCGGAAGCAACTCCAGCCGCATCGGCATCTCCTGGTAAATTCAAGCTCGGCAATTTGTTCAAGCCGAAGACAGAGGGGAGCCCGGCGGGTGCTGCGGCCAGCGAGGCTGGTGCCACACCTATCCCTGGAGGCGGTCACGGGATGGTTTGGGTCAATACCGAAACGCATATCTATCACGAGGAAGGTTCCAGATTCTATGGCCGAACCAAAAGAGGCAAATACGTGACTGAGAACCAGGCCAAGGATGAAGGAGACAAGGCCTCCAAAGAAGAGATGAAAGGCGAGACCAAGGAAGGGACGAAAGCGACTAAAAAGAAAGAATAACACCTTCCGATTTTTTCATGCTGAGGGCCTCTCCTGCTTTGGCAGGCGAGGCCCTCTTGCTTTGTGGAGGCCTTGCGAGCAACGGCGCGTGAGTTGCTGCGGACTTCGCTTTCGAAATCAGCTGGCGCAGGTTCCGCCGGGCATGAGCAGCGCCAGGGAACGATGATATCAGCGAGGCCGTTTCTTCGGCCGTTTCGACATCACAATCCTTCCGTTAGCATGCACGTGGGCGACGAACGGACGGTTGTGCTTTTGGCAAAGCTGCTTCATTCGTGTGAGGGCTTTCACAAAGATGTTCGCCAGCTTCGTCCCGTGTGATTTTTCGCTGACGAAGACAAAAACGCGTAACTGCGCTGCCAGCAGCTCAATCATCTGACTGCGATGGTCATCGATCCTCGGGTCACTGCTCAAAACGATCCATTCTTTCTCGCCGGCAATCCGAAGCCACTCCCGGTCGACCAAACCCGGGGAAAAGAGCTCGTCATAAACTTTGACTTCTTCGCCGGCGGCACGGAGTGCGCTCGGGACGACCCGACGTCCCAGATTTGCGTCGGTGAAGAAAATGTAAGAGTCAGGCGGAGCGAGCACGTTCGCACTGGACCGCCGCTTCGACTTGTGTTTGTTGACAGCCATAATCGTCCGCTAACCCTTCGATGGATTCGCCAGCCTTATAACGTTCGGCAATGATGCTGGTGCTCACCCCGCGGCCCCTGATTGTTGGCCGGCCAAAACAAACATAAGGGTCGATTGCAATCACTTTCGGTTGATCGCCTTTTTGGTCTTTTCCCGTGAACAGATAAAGGCGAACGGCCAATCCAGCGTGATCGTGTTCAACACGATCAAAGTGGCACCGGATCAATTCCTGAACCGTTGCGCTTTCCGAGGCGCTGATCCGATCGGACAAGCGTGAGAGGAAAAGTTTAACGCCTTCGGTGACGAAACTTTGCTGAGCAAGAGGACGCCTCAATCCTAACTTTTTGCGCACATAATCCAAAGCGAGGCGAACATGAAGAATTGGAAGCTGGTGCCCGCGGCGAATTGCCTCGAGGAGATGTGCCTCGACCAGATTAATGAACGACAAGCTGCGCAATTTTCGATCGGGCAGTGTGATAAGAGGTTTAACTCGCCTCCGACTTGCACTGGTGCGAGCAATCCCGGCGCGCGTCCATCCCCGGAGCGCCTGAATGGGAATCTGCAGGTAATGTGTCGCTTCGGTTATGCCATAAGCTGGCAACTCACGCACGTCAGTCGCAGAATCGATGGAGACGTCAGGATCTGATTGGAATAGGGCCACGTTTCTGGCTGGGATCATTGTGTTCCAAGTAGGGAAAAGCAAGCGATCCCATCCGCGAAGGATGACGCAATTGTCCCAAAAAATTGCCAATTCCGATTGTAGTATATCATCTTACGTCCGGAAATTCCGCGATATTTATGATAAGTAATTGACTCGGCAGCGCGACTAGCGATCATCTGCGTCCCCCCATGTGCCCCAGGGTTAGTCGCGGAATCGCTTTCTTGTTTTGCCTGGGCGCGTCGCTTGTCGCTGCGCGCGCCAATACCACCATCACGTTCACGCGGGCCGAGATCGCAAACATGTCCATGTTGTGGGAAACAGATTGCATTTCCATCTCGCCGCTGGCGAACGCGCAGTACCCGAACATCGCCGGTAGCTGGGACTTCATCTTTCCGCATACCAGCATTTCATCTGATGGAGACATTCACATCGACATGGCAATCGATTCGTCGGGAACCGGAGCCGCCGGCAATAACACCGGGGAATCGCCGCTGATCTGCGAAGTGATCAATGCGAGCTCCACGCAACTGAATCACCTGGATGGAATGACAGATCAGCAGGCGACGTTTCGTGGAATTTTTCGCTTTTATACGGAGCACGCCGGCGAGCGCCATTTTGAATTGCACCCGGTAACGCAGCTGCAGCGTTGGAATGGCTCGACCTTTATCGGTGACACCGACTATCACGCGAACATCGTCACCGTGCCTGACGGCGCATCACACGCCATGAGCACGCTGACCGGATTGCTCAACGGTTCGCAAACAATGACGGCAACCATTGCCGGCGATAACACCAACGTGACTCTGAATTGTCCCAGTCCGAGCGTGAATTATGTGCAATACGACGGCGTGGTCGTTTCCGGTCTCCAATCCGATGCGTTGAGCCAGTATTTTATTTTTCAGCCAAATCTGGTTCCGGACGCAACCGTGCGCTGCCGCTTAATCGCCAACACAGGTGCTGCGTCGGCCGCCGCCGGCCTGGTCGCGAGTCAGGCGATCACCGTCAATGCGTTGACACGGACAGACATGGGCAGTGTGGCTGCACAAATTGCTTCCATGAGCGCAAATCAGCAGAAGTCGTTTGCCCGGCCAGTCGAGTTGATTGTTCTTGCTTTGCCCACCATCGGACCGTCACCAACGCCAACACCGACTGCGCTCACGTTTATTAATAGCGCGAGCATCTCCATCCGCAGTGGAGGCAGCGGGGAAACGAAGGCCAATCCTTATCCATCTGCCATTGCCGTAACCGGCGTCGCTGGTGTCGTGTCGAAGGTTAGTGTCGCGTTGAACGGGCTCAACACCGTTTCTCCTGCTTATCCTGAGGACATTGACGTTCTGCTGGCCGGTCCTTCGGGGCAGAACACAATGCTCATGTCGGATGCGGGCGGCGGTGGACAGTTAAGCAACGTAAATCTCCTTTTCGACGATAACGCCGCGTCACAATTATCTGCTTCGCAAATTACCTCCGGCAGTTATCAGCCGACCAATCTCAACCCATCGGGCGACAAGGACGCTTTTCCTGCTCCGGCGCCGTCGAAGCCGTTTGGCAGTGCGTTATCCATCTTTAACGGGACGAACCCGAACGGAACCTGGAGCTTGTTTGTGCTGGACGAGTACACATCAGGCTCGGGCTCAATCGCCAATGGTTGGTCGATCATGCTCAGCACGATTCCGTCCGCGCCTTTCGCCGCGACGAAACCGGCCAGCAATATCACATCCACGACCGCTACCCTGAACGGGACAATTAACCCGCTCGGCCAAAATAGCAGTTACGATTTTCAAATCGGATCGGGTACGAGCTACCCGTTTGTGCAGGAGGCGCAATTTGCCGGCAGCGGAACCGACACGTTGAATGTGAGCGTTTCGTTATCCGGGTTGACGCCGGGATTCACCTACCACTTCCGTCTCAGCGGTGCGAACGCGTCGGGTGTGACGATGGGGTCTGACCTCACTTTTACGACATCTTCATTCATGGATAGCGATGGCGACCTGATGCCTGACGATTATGAAATCGCCCAGGGTTTCGATCCGAGCTCCGCCGGAGATGCCGCGATCGATTCCGATGGAGATGGTCTGAGCAATGTGCAGGAGTACGAAGCCGGCACCGACCCGCTTTCGGCGGTGAGCGTATTACGAATCAGCGCCATCCAAACTGTCGGCGGTGATGTTGTCATCACATTCCCTTCCGTTTTCGGGAAGACATATCGGATTGAGCAACGGACAGACCTCTCGGTTTCGTGGATGACGTTGAGCGAGAATATTCACGGTACCGGAGGCGCCGTGAGCATTACGGATGTTGAAGCTGTCGATCAGCAGCAACGCCGATTCTATCGAGTAGTCGTAACGCAGTAATCAATCGGGCAGCGACCTCGGCGTCCTTGCCAGGCAGCGTCCGACATTTCCTTGGGCCGCGATCTAAAATTCGCGGACTCTGAATATCGTTCGGCGCAGCCCCGTCAAACTCATTGAACCCTTCGTATCAGAAAGATCGAGACACGTTAACGCGCGGAGCAAGCGGGTCTTTTTACTGCAAACAGCAAAAGGATTGCCTTTACTCGCGGGGAGACCGATTTCGGTCGGCGAAGGAGAAGTAAGAAGGCAAAGGAACAAAGAAAGGGACAAGAATGAAGAAAGTACTATTGAGCATGGCATTGGCCGTAGCCGCGCCGTTCGCGTGGGCGCAGGTGTCGGAAACCACGACCACCACAACCACGACAGAAGGCAGCGGGACGATCACCGAGTTCAGTCCGGGCAGCGCAATCGTCTTAAAAGAGAGCGCCGGGCCGAGGCATTATCATTTCGGAAAGAAAGTCACCTATGTGACCCGAAGTGGGAAAGAGCTCGATGAAGATACCGTGCGCACCCGGGTCAAAGTGGGCATTCCGGTTCGCGTTCATTACATGGGCGAAGGCGACAACCTGACGGTTGATCGCGTCACTCTCGACGAAGATTAAGATCTAACCTTCGTTTTTTACCGAAACGCGCCTTCTCCAGCTGGGGAGGGCGCGTTTTGCGTACGTCTTAAATAGCACGCCGAGTTATCTGCTATTTGATTCGGATATAACGAAACGGGTACATGCCTTTGTCGTTTTTCAGGACAAGTTGTTTGGCCGTCGCCTCGAGAAAGGTTCGAGCATCCTGCGGGAGGAATCCGCCGTCTTCAGATTTCCTTTCCTCGATCAGTTGCCGATTTTGAATCCTCCACTTGCCGCTCGTAGTGCTTATGTCCGTCGGCAACATCGACCAGGTGCCATCGGATCGATAAAAGTATTCGTGCCGGCCGGTCGTCCATTTTCCAACCATCAACTTACTCAATTCCTGATCGCTGAGCGATGCCGCCGTATTGCTCTTGTTCAGTTGTTTGAGCCGGTCAAGCTCCTGAGTTGACGCTCCGAGTCGATCATCGCCTTGAGCAAGTCCGGTGAGGAGCAGAAGGCCCATAGTGATGCGGAGCATGTGCTGAATCTTCATGTGATCGCGTCGATGTTTCTAAATCCGCTGGCTCGAGGCTGGTGGTGCCTCTTGTTTCTTCCCGTGCACTGATAACCGGTACCCTTCGTAGATTGCGATCCCGTAAAAAAGCAGATCCATTGGATTGAACGCGGACGCCATCGCACTCGGCACTTTGGAGTAGTCAATTTGTGATAAGGCCGAAAGGAAGCTGAGCTTTTCGGCACTGGCGAAGAAACCCACCATCGAAAGAAAATTGCCGATCAAGCATCCTAAGAATGCCAGGAGAGCGCCGGTATAGGAAAAAATTTTGTCGGTTCCATTCCCGAGTCGAACAGCAAAACCAACGAGGAAACCGACCCCAACCGCCATGTAGCCGATCTGATATCCCGTATTGATCGTGAGCAATGCCCAGCCGATTCCCCCTATGATTGCGGCGGCCAGCCCTGCGGCTATGGCGACGGGTAGATTTTGATTTGGAAGCGAAGGCGGAGTGATCTCAGATGCGGAAGATGACGGGAATTCCATACCTCCCGCTTGTAACGAATGTTTCTGCGCTTGGCTAGGAAAGCTTGGCGAAGTTGGAACTCAGCGCTGGATCACTTTACGCCGCGTGTTTGAGGCGACAGACGCTCTTCTCGCGGCCATATCCAACAGCGATCGATTTCACAAAAGTTTTATCGTCGTCAGTTTCGCGTTTTTGCTGACGTGTTGCGTCCCTCTTTGCCGAACTGGACTAAGAATGCTTAGGCGGCGAGGCGATCGAGAGCCACGCGGAGCTCTTGAATGTCGAACGGCTTTTCCAGGATAAGTTGCACATTCATTTCTTCGTAGGCTGCGCGAATCTCCGGAGTGAGATGTGCCGACAAGACCATGATTCTGCCGGTGAACTGTCGTCGCCTGATTTCCTCGACCAGTTCGACACCGGATAAATGCGGCATTTTCTGATCGATGATGATGACGTCAAAGGCATGCGGTTTTGCCTCGAGCTTTTCGAGGGCGTCGTCGCCGCTCTGCGCGCCGGTCACCTCATATTTCGGGCTCGGAAATATGAAGCGCATCGATTCGGTAATCGACGGCTGATCGTCCACGGTCAAAATTTTCAGAGTACCGTTCATCGGGGTAAACGGGAGCTTGAGCAGCAGCGTGCGTACCGCGGGGCCCCATTTGCCAGGCTCATCGCATTCGATGCGTTGACGCAAGCGAGCGTGGACGTTAAGACGGTTCGGGTGAAGGAAGCCGATGCGAATCGCAGAAAGTATGGGCCGTGGCTGGTCGGTATCGGCGCGGCTCTGTGGGGCACGGAAAGCGCGTGGCGCATACCGCTGAACGAGCTGTTCGATGCATCGGTGATTGTTTTTTGGGAACACATTCTCATCCTGCTGATGTTCCTGCCTTTGCTCATCTCCCGCCTTGGGGAGTTGCGCAAGATTACGCGGTCTACCTGGGGTTATCTGATCTTTTCCGGATTCGCCGGCTCTGCTGTTGGCACGATTTTCTTTACCCTTGCCCTGAAAAACGGGAACCCAACGGTCGTTAACGTCGTGCTGAATATTCAGCCCCTTATCTCAACGCTCGGTGCTTTTCTGCTTTTCGGCGATCGTCTGACCCGCCGATTTTTTGTTTATGCTGGTATCGCGATTATCGCCGGCATTCTTCTGTCGGTTGAACATCCGACAGAGATTGGTGTGTCGTTCGAGAAAGCTGGATTGAATCTCGGAACCGTTTATGCGCTCGTTTGCGCTTTATTCTGGGGACTATCTACCGTGGCTGGGCGCGGCGTTATGACCGGAATGTCGCTTCGGCTGGCTGCGAGTCTTCGCATTGTGGTGGGGCTTGTCTGCATGACGATAATACTTTTGCTGCAAAGTAAATTGCATTGGGCTTCTCTTTGGCCCGCGACGGCACAGGCGCATGCTGGTCGAGCGATCGGCGCGTTGGCGTTGCTCGCCTCGATCTCGGGTGGTATTCCGCTCCTGATCTATTTCGAGGGGCTTCGTCTGACGCGCGCCTCCATTGCCGGCTACTTCGAGATGATGCAAACCCTGGCGGCAGTGTGCATCACCTGGGGTTTCTTTCATGCCGCCCTGTTACGCCACCAGATCATCGCTGCCATAATTCTGATGGCCGCGGTATCGATGGTGCAGAAAGCGCAGGCGGACGCGGAGGTGGAAAAAACGTAGACTTGAGACTCAAACTTCCACCGGACCGAACAAACATGTCCGGGGCGTGTTGCCCAAACGCCTTTTGTCATGTCGAGCGCAGTCGAGACATCTTTTACTGCTAGTAGTTCTTGGAATGAGAGATTCCTCGACTTCGCTCGGAATGACAAAGGATGATTAATCGCGCCTGGAATGCGCATCCCCATTTGGGCAAAACGCCCGCCCGTCCGGTCCCTTCGCGACTTCGCTCCTTCTTTATCGGGAGATCGCCGGATCGACTTAAGGTGACGCAGATGCGTCCCGGGAAGCGTCACCGCCGAGCTGCTTCATTAGGGCTGGGATTAGTGCCGCCAGACTTTGCTGATGATCCGCCGAGCCGTCCACTTTTCCCGTTGGGGTCATTTTGTCTACGACCTTGGGTAAATATTCGGCCAAAAAATGTGCCGCCTGAACCGGATCTACGCCCATTTTAGCAGCGAGTTCACGCACCTGATCGGACCCGAGCACTTGTTGTATTTGGTCGGTAGAAATCGGTTCATTTTCGCCCAGGCCAACCCAGGAAGAAAATGTGCCGGCCTGCCCTTTTTGTGAGAACTTGTCAGCCAGACCCTGCAGCCCTCCGCTTTGCGCAAGCAGGCCGCCCAGGATTCCAACGAGAGGATGCGCCCCTCCGGATTCATCAGTCTTTCCGGTGACCGCGCTGAGTATTGAGTCGAAGAGTGCCATAATGTTTAACTTTGTTTGGTTGATTCTGGAGGGAGGAGAAATCCGTGTTTGAACTGCAGGGGGGACAGAAGAGAAGCTATGGCAAAGAAAGAGCAAAGCCGAACAGATATTTGGATGAGCGGCAGGCGAAACCACTCAATCAAAGCACGGATTTTCCGGGACGTCTCTACCGCTGGGTCGCCAGGCGAGGTTGATCGCCCTCCGATCGCCATAGCAGAACGCCTGCGACAATGAACCAGGCTGCCTGGGAAAACGTGATCAAGCCAAAACCATGAACATCGAGTTTCAGGCCGCCGGCAAACATCGTGCCGATAATCACCGGGCCCAGCACGAGTCCGTATATTCCGAGCGGCAGAGCGAGTTCTCGTCTTTTGACAATGACTGCGGACCAAAGCACGATGGCGACACACGAGCCAACGGCGTTGATCTGGGCAAAGCCCTGATTAATTAAATGGTTGTAATCCATCAAAATGCGCCACTGATCACGAGCCGGAGATTGCCCGACCATCTGGCGCAAGATATCGGGCGTGACGAGTCCACTCATGGTTGCTGCGGCCATGACGGCCACGAGACTAAATCCGTAGATCACGAGCGCCATTATCGCCGTCCTGCTCGGTGAATCGATGCGGCGCGAAAGAGCGAGCGCGCCGATAAAGGAGAAAGGCAGTCCCACGATAGCCAGCGCATGCACACCAATGACAAGCGCGATGAGCATTTCGAATTGCGCCGGCGTGACGTGATGCGCACCGCCGGTGGGATGAAGACTCAAAGTGATGATTCCGCTCAGTGCTCCCAGAATTAGCGCGATCGCGCCGCGTCGGTTATCGTTCATGCACTAAGGTCGAAGAGCGACTCGTTAGCTGTCCAGGATAAGAGTGAGAAGAAACCGAACAGAGGGCACCCAGGTGTTCCGAAACATTGAAGCCTTGCCGAAAAACGAGGATCGGCGAGTTCAACGCACGCGGGACCGGCTGGGTGACGCGCTGGTCGAATTGCTTGTGCAAAAACCATTCGATGACATCACGGTCCAGGAGGTTCTTGACCGGGCTGGGGTCAGCCGCACGACGTTTTATTCGCATTTTCGAGATAAGAACGATCTTTTCCTCAGTGACGTGGATGACTTCTTTCAGCGAATGGCGACGGCCCTTTCGCATTTCGGCGATAAGTCGGAGCGTGTTGCGCCGGTCCAGGAGTTACTCGCGCACATCGGCGAAGTACGTCCGTTTTACAACGCTCTCGTCGAGTCGGGAAGAATTCACGATGTGTGGGAACTTGGTCAGCAGCATTTCGCGCGGGGTATCGAACAGCGGCTCGCTGAGATACCGCGCGCTCGCGGCATTCCGGCCGATCGCCGACCGGTGATCGCGCACGGATTGGCTGGCAGCCTCGTGTCGTTCGTCTCCTGGTGGGTGATCCACGGGACCAAATCGCCCAAAGAGATGGACATCCTGTTTCATGAGGTTGTTTGGGCGGGCGCCGATGGCATCAAGGCTGATGTCACGCCCAAGCAAAAGGACTGAAGGTCGACGGTTGTCGCCGGAGGACGACGGCAATCAAGAGCAGCGGCTATGGTTTCACCGCTTCGGTGTCGTGGATACGACCGAAATCGACCGTCAGTTTGCCGTCGCCATGCTCCGTATAAATTTCGACGAACCGTTGTCCGAACCGAATGTCACGCCAGGAATAATGGTGGTGGGTTTGAACGACGGCCGGGATCACGGTTTCGATCGCAACGAGTGAGGCGACAAGCGTGGCGCGACTCTTCTCGAGCGACTCTATTGTTTGGCCGTGAAGTGGGCTCGTTTCATCAATGATATGGCGCAGAGTCAGCGCCGCCGGAAATGCCACTAAGCGGTCGAAGGCCAGCTTCAGATTATAGAAGTGTCTGAAATCTTCACCTTCGAGGATTGGTTCGTCGCGCGTGAACATGATGCGGAACTCCGCTTCCACTAAAGTGCTTTCGCGAAGATTTCCGACGCGCAGCATGAGGGCGGACTGGCCATTAAAAGGACCGATGACGATCCTTTCGCTGAAGAGGACGCGCGCGGTCGGCCGCGAAAATCGTACGAAAATCAGGCCGGTGATAACCGCGAGGTAAAACATTCCGTTAACGATTTCGATGGTCGTAACAATGTGCCCATACAAAGTCGCCGGGTACATGTGACCGTACCCAACCGTGGCCAGTGTCTCGACACTAAAGAAAAATGCGTCCGCAAATGATCCAGGAGTAAGCCCGGCGATGGAATCGCCGCCGACAAAGTAGAGCGTGGCGAAGATCAGATTGATGACGATATAAATGGCGGCGAGGAACGCCGCGAATCGGGGCCAGCTCAACGCGAGCAGCCATTGATACGCATCGCGTAATTCCCATCTCTCAGTGTTAACCTTGAGAAACTCGATCGAGCCGCTGCGGACTGAGACGGATCTGGACACGTGAGAAATAGAATCGAGAAAGCAAAAAGTAGGAAGGAGGAATTGCAAGGCGCCCGGGTCCCCCCGGAGTTACGTGCAGATAGATGGAACGCGATCTCCGAGCGCGTTGGTAAATTTTAGCGGCATCGCCGCCCTCATTAGGATCGAGCTGCGGAGAGCTCGATCCACCGGTGGTTTGCTCGCTTGTCCGCCGGCGCGAGTCTGCGCCGAACGCTCACGGCTCTAAAGCCGCGATTCGATCTTTGTTTCCAGGAGCGCTCGCAGCTGGTGACAATCGCACGGTTTCGAAAGGTGATAGTCGAATCCGGTGAGCTTGGCGATCCGAACGTCACTCGGATAATCGTAACCGGATAGGGCGATGGCGAGCACATTTTTGCCGCGCCGTCTTGCCTCGCTAACCAGCGCGTATCCCGTCCCATCCGGAAGAGCGATGTCGCTGAGAATCACGTCGATGGGCTCGGTTTCCAGCCGCTCCAGACCACTTTCCAGGCTTTCGACCGGCGTTACTTCGAAACCCCAGAGTCTGAGCAATCTCGTCAACGCCTTGCGCGTGTGCTGGTCATCCTCAACAATCAAGACGTTCATCGTTCCCGCGGGGCCTAACTACGGTTCGGAAACCGTCCTCAATTCGGCCGTGGATCGAGGCGAAATTTCCAGCGATTGGCGCGGAGGAGCGCCGTCCCGGGGTCCCTTATGGAGTGAAATCATGGTTCGTGTTCAGGCGTGCACAGAATGCGGCGAGAAGGCGAGCGGTGTCTTCCAGGTCAGCAAGCGACAATAACTCGTTAGGCGTGTGCATGTAACGAAGAGGAACCGAGAGCAATCCCGTGGCCATGCCGCCGCGGGAAAGCTGCATCGGGTTCGCGTCCGTGCCCGTGCCGCGTGCGGCGGAAGCGACTTGATAAGGAATCTTTTCCTCTTCGGCCGAGGCCACGAGCAGGTCGAACACACGAGGGTTTATGTTGGCCCCGCGAAAAATCATCGGTCCTTTGCCAACGTGAAACTCGCCCGCCTTCTTTTTTTCGATCCCAGGTGTATCGGTGCCATGGGCGACGTCCAATGCGATTCCTACATCCGCTTCACTCGAGAACGCGCTCGCCGTCGCGCCGCGCAGTCCGATTTCTTCCTGCACAGTGGAGACACCTACGACGCACGCGTCGAATTTACGCTCATGCAGCAGCCGTAATGTCTCGGTAACGATCCAGGTTCCCATCTTATTGTCGAACGCCATCGCGACAGCGCGTTCGTTGGCCAACTCGATATAAGGTTGAAGGAAGATTCCGGCATCGCCGATGGACAGGAGCTTGCGCGCGTCCTCCTTGCTGGTTGCGCCGATGTCGATGTAAAGGTCGTGCATCTTCGGGACCTTCTTCCGGTCGTCTTCGTCCATGAGATGAATCGCTTTGCGTCCAATGACGCCGGGGATGAGCCCGTTGCGCGTCATGATCGAGACGCGTTGCGACGTCGCGACAACCGGATCAACACCCCCGATCGCTTCGAAATGAATGAAACCTTCCTCCGTAATGTATTGCACGAGGAATCCGATCTGGTCGCAATGGCCGGCGAGCATTATCCGCGGCTCGCCCTTCGGGTTTCGTACCCCGAAAACATTCCCCATGACATCGGTCCGAACACTGTCGCACCAGGGGCGAATGCGTTCCCGCACGAGCTTTTGCACGTCATGCTCGTATCCCGACGGACTCGGTGTTTCGACGAGCTGTTTCAAGAAATCCTTGCTGTCAGCGTTCATAAGTTCGCGCGGAAGGTCGCGCGCGTGTCGCTCCGGGACAACCGGGAAATCACCGGGCGATGAACTTTATCTCGGGCGTGATTTGGTCTCGCTTTTTCAGGGAAGGCATCTTAACGATTGATCAGAGATTACTCAAAAACCTCAATCCCAATTGTTATGAAAAGAATTGCAATATTCGCATTCGTTGTCCTTGGATTGTCAGCCTTCGTCCTTTCCGCCGGCGATAAGCAAAATGCCAAATCGGCCCCCGCGACCGAGCATAAGATTGTCACCCCTTCCGACCTGCAATGGGTGGATGCTCCTCCCGGGTTGCCGCCAGGCGCAAAGATGGCTGTGCTGGATGGCGATCCAACCAAGAAAGGATCGTTCACTGTCCGGTTGCAGGCGCCTAGTGGTTACAAGATTCCGCCGCACACGCATCCGACAGCGGAGCGAGTCACGGTGATCTCGGGAACAGTCCGCATTGGCATGGGCGACAAATTCGACGAAGCTGCAGCGCACGAAATGAACCCGGGCAGCTTTGCCGTTTTGCCAGCGGGGATGAAGCATTTCGCCTCCAGCACGAGCGAAAGTGTCATACAGATTCACAGCGAAGGTCCGTTTGAAATTAAATACGTGAACCCGTCTGACGATCCTCGAAACGCCAAGAAATAGTGAGGACAGTGTAAAGCAGTTCCTTGTTGCGGTCTGACCTGCGTCAGGAAAAAAGCCGGGGCAGGACGTTGGCAACAAAGTCGACCAGAAAATGGCCGATCATGTTGCTGACGAGATCGTGCCGCCACAAATAGAACCCAGCGAGGATGCCACCGAGCGCTAAGGCGATGGCGATATTCGCCCACCCGCCGGTCCAATGCGCAAAACTGAAGATGAGGAGCGGAATAACGGCGGCGGCATAACGATTAAGACCAAGTGCCTGCAGGCGTTCGATGGCATAACCGCGATAAAACAATTCTTCAACCACACCTGCGCGCACGACGATAAGAGTGAGCAGCCAGACTGGCAGTTTCGCAAACGCCGCAGCGACAGAGCCGCCGCCGTAGTGGGTCATCGCGGCAATCACGCCGCCGACCGCACCGCACGCGACGGCGACGACGAATCCCCAAAGAATCGATTTCCACCATTTGCACGTGCCAATGCCAATAGAGGTGAGGGGAAGACGTTCGCCGCGGACAACGAGGAGCAAGAGCGTGAACGCGCTTAGCCAGATGAGCGATTCTTTCCAAAGAGATGCCGTGAATGACACATTCGGATAAAAGTATGAAACGCCCTGCCGAATCAGCGGCACCCCGAAAAGGGACAGAAACAAACCGATCCATGTGGCGAGCGGCGTGCGCGCCGAGAGGGGTAAATTGTTGTTTCCAGTGTTTTGCGGAATTGATTTCGTTAAGAATGTGCGAAGTACATCCTCAAAATCCACAACTTTATCGATCCGCTTCACAATGGCTACGTGCGGACTGGGGAAGCGAAGCAGTAAGAGATGTCTCCGCTTCGGTCGACGTGACAGAAATTCTGTCTCGGCGCTCTCGGCGAACTCTGCGGTGAATATCCAAATGGCGATGAGCAGGAGGTGACAGTTTCTTCAACTCGATGGTAAGGTACGCGGCGGGATATGAGTTCCGGACTAACAACGAGAGAATTTCGAATTGAAGATTATGATGCCGCGGTGCATTTGTGGACACGCGTTGAAGGCGTCGAAATTGGGGAGGGCGATTCGAGAGAAGATCTGATCCATTACCTTTCCCGGAACCCGGGCTTCAGTCGTGTTGCGGAAGAGGGAGATAAGCTCGTGGGCGTGGCGCTTTGCGGGCATGATGGGCGCCGCGGGTTCATCTATCATCTTGCCATTGACCCCACCTGTCAGCAGCGCGGCATCGGCCGACGGATCATTGCGGAATGTGTCGACGCCCTTCGGAATGCCGGTCTGGAACGGGCTCTGATTTTGGTGGCAGGAGACAATGACGCAGCGCATGCGTTCTGGAGAAGATGCGGCTGGGAAGACGTGCCCGGAGCCTTGCTTATGGGAATGGATCTTTGATCTGATGTTTGAGCTTTCCTCGCGGACATCTCGGAGAGATCTCCCTACCTTGCGATAAGACGAGATTATGTCCTTTCTTGATCCCTCACCTGAGGAAATTCGCCAGTGGGGTAATAAGGCCATTAATGAGATGGCGGAGTACCTCGGGTCGATTCGCGACGGGCCGCTTTATCCGCGGACGAGCTCGCGTCAGATTCGGGAAAAACTCGATTATGCTCTCCCGGCAGAAGGATCGGAATTCCATCATCTCCTCGACACTTTTCGCAAAATTGTTGAAGAGTGCCGGCGCAACGCACATCCGCGAATGTTCGGCTACGTTCAGGCGCCAGGTACCGCTGTTGCCGCAATCGCCGATCTCCTCGCGTCGACGCTGAATGCCAACCTGACAGCGTGGCGATCGGCACCGGCCGCGGTGGAACTGGAGCGCCTGACAATCGACTGGATCAAAGAACTTCTTGGCGTCCGCCGAGAGGCGGCTGGATTGTTCGTTAGCGGCGGTTCGATCGCTAACCTCTCCGCGCTTGCGGCCGCCCGTCGCGCAAACGCGCCCATCGATTTCGCCGATGAAGGCGCGCAGTCGCTCCGCCAAAGAATGTGCGTCTATGTCTCGCAGGAAACGCATCACTCAATCGAAAAGGCAGCCGGTCTCCTCGGCATCGGCCGCGAAAGTGTGCGTAAAATTGCGGTCGGCCGGGATTTCAAAATTCGCATCGATCAGCTCGTGGCCAAGATCGAGGAAGATTTGCAGGCCGGGCATTTGCCGTTTTGTGTCGTGGCCAACGCAGGCACCGTCGTGACCGGCGCGTTTGATCCGCTCGAGGAAGTCGCAGCCATAGCGGAGCGATTCGGGCTATGGCTCCATGTGGATGCGGCTTATGGCGGTTTCGCCGCATTGGCCCCCTCGCGGCGTCATCTGTTTGCGGCAATTGATCGGGCGGATTCGATCGCGCTCGATCCCCATAAGTGGCTGTATCTTCCGGTGGATTGCGGCTGTGTGCTTTATCGTGATCCGGAAAGAGCCCGCGCCACCTTCGCGCATCAGGCCGACTACACTCGCGTGATTGCGCAGGAGGAGGACGAATCCTTCGCTTTTTGGGATTACGGACCGGAACTCTCTCGCCGTTTCCGCGCGCTGAAAGTTTGGATGATGTTGAAGGGTGCAGGTATATCCTCGCTCGCTGAAGCCATCGAGAAGGATCTGGCCTGTGCCAGCCATTTCGAAAGATTGGTGCGCACGAGCGACGATTTCGAGATGATGGCGCCGGTCGAGCTTTCCATTTTTTGCTTCCGATATGTGCCGCCAGAGTTAAAAAAGAAACTGGCTACGGCTGATGCAGCGCGCATCGACGCCGATCTGGATGTGCTGAACGAACGTTTGCTCGTCGAACTACAACGGGACGGCAGTTCCTATCTATCGAACGCGCGCATTGACGGACGATTTGCTCTGCGCGGTTGCGTCATAAATTTCCGCACGACGTTGCGGGACATGGAAATTCTACTGGACGATCTGCGGCGCGTGGCCGAGCAAGCGCAGGCTTGAATCGCGGCGGCGGCGGCCGAGCGGGGTGCTCGGCCGGAGGGACTGGATTTCTCGGCCGAAATGGTCCGGATTGCGAAGACCATGTTCCCAGAGATCCAGTTTCGGGAAGGCGACGCGCAGAATCTCCCGTATGCGGATTCCAGTTTTGATCGCGTGCTGAGTAACTTTGCGCTGCTGCATGTTTCAGATCCGGAACGCGCCGTCGCGGAGGCGTTTCGTGTTCTTAAGGCCAGCGGGAGGTTCGCCTTCACGGTATGGGCACCGCCGGCGGATAACCCTTACGCAAAAATTGTCGACGACGCGATTGAAGCGAACGCCGACCTCAACGTAAGGCTGCCGTCCGGCCCCTCGCATTACGCCTTCAGCGGCGAGGAACAATTTCGAAAGGCCATGGAAGGCGCGGGCTTTGACGGCGGCTCGATGATTTTCGAATTGCGCACCGTGGAATGGAGGGTGCCGACGACCCGCTATCCGTTTGACGCTGAGCTGAATGCGGGAGTGCGCCAGCCGGATTGTTATCCAGGCAAACAGCGGAAGTTCTCGAAAAGATCCGTGCGGCGATCGAGAAAGATGTGCACCGGTATGCGAAAGACGGAAGTTTCGTGATTCCAAAGTCCGCCTACGTGGTGGCGGTTACGAAAGAAAAGTAGGCGTTCAAAGAAGGCCGAGGCGCCGGCGCGGCACGATCTAGATGGCTGGCGGCCGAAAGTTTGGCGGGCGTGATTTTTCGCTGTTCGAGTGAACGGAGATTATGGCATTGTTCCGTTCTTACGGAGACTCTCACGAAAATAAAGGTTGCTGCTCAATTGAAGTAATATCAGCTCGTCGATGATGAATCCCTTTTCGCCCCCGGCCAACAATGTCGCTGACTCGGTCCCCAGTCTGCCGCGGTCGAATGATAATTTACTTCAGCCCGCCATTCGAGCTGTCCTCTCGAACGGCGTTTCCATCAAAGGGTCGGTCAAATTTCGATCCGAACTTGTAATCGATGGAAATGTGGAGGGAACAATCGAATCGATCGGCCGGCTTACGGTGGGACGAAACGCCCATGTTCGAGGCGAAATCCGCAGCCGGTCTGTAACCGTGCATGGAACGGTCGACGGCAACCTGACGGCGGGGGAGCGGTGCGAACTGCGCAGCGGATGCACGCTACGCGGCGACATAGAAACGTCGCGGCTGGTCGTTGATGAGAACGCGAATTTCATCGGCAAGGCCGAGATCGCGCCCGAGGATTACCTTTCCGAACTTCGCATCGGACCGAAGACTTAGCGGCGAAGTAGCAGAGGGACCGGCGTTCCCTCTTCAGCTCGGAACGCGCAGCTTTACGCCACAATCAAATATTCCGGGCGGTCCGAGTTTAACTCGATCCCAGCCGTACGATCGAACATCTCGGCCAACCTTCGTTGGCCGAGATTTCGATTAGGTCTGCCAACAACTATTGGCCGGAACCTTCTGCAGGAGTAGGTGTGGGCGAAGGCGATTCTTCCGCCGGGCTGCTCTTCTTCTTCGGTGACGCTGATGGAGAGGCCTCGGTGGTAGCCGTCTTTTTCTTGGTTGTGGTGGATGCCGAAGTGCTGGCGGCGCCCGCCTTCTTCGTGGTCGAAGTTTTCTTCGCTGTTGTAGCCGACGCGTGGGTCGTGGTCGTGGCGTGTTCTTCTTTATGTGCGCAGGAAACAACGAGCGCACCGGCGACAAAGACCGCGGTCAAACAAAGGGTGAATTTTCTCATAGTTTTATAGATACTTGTTAAGGAGGCACGAGAGTGTGCAATTAAAGCGCGGACGGCAAGTAATTAATCAGGTCTTTTTTCGCTCCGAAAAGGAGGCCGCGGCGGCGGCTTGAATGGGCCCTGGTTTTAAGCCGTGGACGGACAGGCAAAACGGCGGCGTTTAGCGGGGCACGATACGTAAAACATCTGAATCCATTTTGCGGCGTCGTAATAGAATTTGCGAGCATCTCTGGTTATTCTATAAAACACCCATACGGGCCAACTTTGGTTTGTCAGCTCCAACCATCCCTAATTCTCGGAGCTTGGAATCATTAACCCGCGGGATCGCGAACTATGCCTCTCCGTGCCGTCGCGTCACGGGCGGCTTGCTGGGCAGGGGAATACTTCGTGCTCTCGACCGGGGTCTGTGAGAAAGGTTATTGACATTTATTCACAATTGGTGGAAACGACATTCCCGCGCTGAACCTTATGCGTCCGACCTGGAAAGGAAGTATTTCATTCGGGCTCGTTTACATCCCGATCGCCGTCTATCCGGCAACGCGCGAAGAGAAGGTCAGCTTTCGACAGCTGCGCAAGAGCGATCACAGCCCGATTCGTTACAAGAAGGTCGCCGAGGCCGACATGAAAGAAGTCACGGCGGATGAGATCGTAAAGGGCTTCGAGTACGAACGCGGTCGCTTCATTATATTAAGCGACGAAGATTTTCAGAAAGTGCGCATCGAATCCACCCATTCGATCGATATCACCGATTTCGTCGATCTCGAGCAGGTCGATCCCAAATTTTTCTACAAACCGTACTTTCTCGAGGCGCAAAAGGGTGGCGAAAAAGCGTATGCCTTGCTGCACAAGGCATTGAGCGGCACGGGCAAGATTGGTATCGCCAAAGTGGTGATCAGCAATCGCGAGTATCTCGCCGCCGTGAAGCCCGATGGCTTGTTTCTCATTCTCGAGCTGATGCATTTTGCCAGCGAAGTCCTGACTCCGGAGGAATTGAGTCGCCCGGCCACGACGTTGAACGATAAAGAATTGCAAATGGCGCAGACACTGATCGAAAGCATGTCGACGCCATGGCAACCGGAAAAATATCGTGATGAATATCGCAATGCGGTCATGGAGATGATCGAGCAAAAGGCGAAAAACAAGAAGCTGCCTCCTGCGCCCGCGGCCGCTCCACGAGCGACCAATGTGGTTGATTTGGTCAAAGTTTTGCAGGAAAGCATCAATCGCAGCAAAACGGTGAAGGTGAAGCGCGGCGGTAATAGCGGTAACGGTGCGCGGCGAACATCGACGCTGGTCAAACAGAAGCGCCGCGCGGCCGCGTAGATGTTGTAGCGGTGCTTGTGCCAAGCACCGATCTCAAATAAGCAGGCGGTTGGCACAACCGCCTCTACAATTGGTGGCGCTCAAATGCCGCAACGATGTAACTCTTTTAACGAGTCAGCGTATTTCTACTTATAGCGTTTCCCGTGTTTGATCACGAGATCAACGCGTTGCAGTAAATCGATGTAGCGAAGCACGTCGCCTTTCACGGCGATGATGTCGGCGAATTTCCCTTCGCTGACCGAGCCATAATCCTTATCCACCTTCATCATCGCAGCAGGCCAGTACGTCGCCGCGCGGATCGTCGTCATTGGGTCGACGCCCAATTTGTTCACCCAGGCGTCGAGTTCGCGCCAGGTCGAACTGCTGTGGAATTTCATCGGAATCCCACTGTCGGTCCCGATCAACAGCACCGCGCCGCTCTCTTGCAGCTGTTGGAATTTCTTGCCCACTGTCGGCCGGCGCAGAGGTGTAATTTGATAGTAACTGAGCTGACCGGGATGCCGGATTGAGTTTTTGATATCTGTCACAATGTCCGGAGGCACATCGAGCTGCCACGCCGGATCGTCCAACTGCATGGGATTGTCGCGCAGATATTCGTAATTGATCAGTCCTTCCACCGTCGGGCACCAGAAAAGCGGTCCAAGACTCATTTTGGCTGTGCGTTCCGCAATCATCGTCCTGATATCGGCTGGAATTTCAGGCGCCATGGCCAATCCGGTGTGCTCGAAACAATCCACCCCGGCCGCGAGCCCGCGTCGGATCTCTTCCGGGCGATGGGCGTGGGCCACGACCGGCAGTTTGTGCGCGTGCGCTTCGTCCACCACGGCGTGAACCTCGTCCATCGTCATTTGGTCCTGGTCGATCAGCTTCACGATGTTCACGCCGGCCTCGGCCACTTTTTTCACTTTTGCGCGCGCGTCGTTAGCGCCTTTCACGCCCCAGCGAAAAGCTTCCGTGCCGGGATACGGTTCGTGTTGAAAGAACGGGCCGGCGACGTAAAGCGTCGGTCCCGGAATTTCGCCGCGGTTGATTCGATCACGGACTTGAATGCTATCTTCCAGCGGAGCGCCGAGATCACGCGCGCTGGTGATGCCAGCCATTAAAAGCTGATGCGCGGCCGCAGGCATGATCTCGGAGCCGAGGCGTTTCGGATAGGTTTTGTCCCAGTGCTCGTAATCGCTGTGACCGAGCAACATGGTATGAACGTGGCAGTCCCACAGACCAGGCAACACGGACATTCCTTCGGTCGAAATAATCTCGGCATCTTGCGGCGGCTTCAGAGTATCGACGGTGCCGATCGCGGTAATCCGTTCTCCGTCGATAACGATCACGCTGTTGGCCAGGGGCGGTCCGCCAAATCCATCAATCAGGCGGCCACCGACCAGTGCGATTGGTTTCGCGGGAAGCGAAGCACCGGCGGCGGATAAAATAACAATCAGAAAAAAACGGATCGTGGCGCGCATGGAGGGATTCTTAAACGGACGCGGCCATTAGAACAAGGAAGAGAATTGTAGTGCGTCTGTGTCAGACGCCGTTTTTCAGATTGCCATCTCACAGAGACGGCCTGCAAATCATGTAGCGGTGCTTGCGCCAAGCACCGATCTTGACAAACAGGCGCTTGGCACAAGCGCCTCTACAGTTCGCGGCCCTGAAAGCCATTTCTAACATTTTCGGCGGTCGTAGACCGCCGCTACAGAAGCTAAGAGCGCGGCAAAGCGGTTGATGCGGGAATCTTGGTTGGGTCCAGCCGCGGTGTGAGCCTGCGGAAGATCATCCAAACACCGACCAGAACGAAACCGGCCCCCACCAGGAACGAAAGCGCCAAAGTTTCGCCGCCCAGTAACCACCCGAACGCGACGGCTCCAGGAGGGGTGATCAGCGCGATCGTTTGGAGATTGGTCACGGTCATTCGGGGCAGCAGCCAATAGAGCAGCAGGAAGGTCAAAGCCGAACCGATCACCGCGAGATACAGCAGGCAAAACCAGGCGCGGGCCGTCCAATGGAATCGCAGCGGATTTCCCTCAGCGATCAAGCCGAGCGCGAACAAGGGAATGATAGCGAAGAGCATCTGCCAGGCTGCGAGCATGGCGGGTGCAATTTCAAGCGCCCGCCGCTTTAAAAGCACATTCGAAAACGCGGCGCTGGCGCCGCCGCACACGATGCCCAGGCCGCCCCAGAATGCCATCAGACCTCCGCGGTCGAGTAATCGGCCACAGATTATTGCGATACCGATCATGGCGATTAACGCGCCGACCAGTGGTTGCCAGCGCATCGGCTCGTTAGGCAGGAGCCAGTGCGCGAAAATCATTCCGAATATCGGGATCGAGGCCTGCAAGACTGCTGCTAATCCGGATGACACGTACTTTTCTCCCCAGAAGAGCAGGGGATAGTTCAGCGCGAACATGAGCAAACCGGTAAAGGCGAGAAGCGTGTAATCTGAGCGGCGCTTGGGCAAAAGAGGCACGCGACCGACCGAGAAGAGGATGAGAACGCCAACCGCAATAAGAAACCGGATGGCGACGAAGGAGATAGGTGGCAGATCGCGCAGGCCCACCTTGATCACAAGCCAGGTCGAGCTCCAGACAATGCAGAGCGTTAACCATGCAATGGGAATGCGCCAGGACTTGCGTTGCGCAGCGGTCATCGCGCGACACTCGCGCGAACGGGCGATCGCGTAAAGGTGTGGCCTGATCTCGCTGTTATGGGTCGATACGGAATCGATAAAGGCGTATCGGCTGAAACGGAGGGATTCGGGAAGGCAATTTCGACAGCAAATTGTGACAAATGGGCTTGTTGCAGGGACAAGCTGATCAATATTGAACGATGAAAATGAATGTGATCGTGAAACCGAAAGA
>JBEEGV010000008.1:0-628880 GCA_041167085.1 Verrucomicrobiota bacterium | reverse complement strand
TTCGCCCTCGACCAACTCCATGACATAGAAACACTCACCGTCCTGCTCGCCGTAATGACTGACGCGCGCGACATTCGGATGACGGATTTGCGCGGCCGCGCGCGCTTCGCGCAGGAAACGCGATCGGGCTCCCGGCATCTTCGCGACTCTTCGGTCTATGACTTTAAGAGCGACGACGGAGTTCAAAACCGTGTCGCGGGCACGATAAGTAATCGCGATTGCTCCTGAGCCGAGCTCAATCGGAAAACCATCCGCCCCGACTTCGACCTCGAAGTGATGGTACTTCAGCGGTCCCGGAGTCAATCGTCTGTGCGCGTGTGTGAGTTTGGGGTGGTCGGTTTCGTTTAGAACACCGAGACTAATGAGACAACGCAGGCATTCGCCCTTTGGACCTATCTGCGTCAGCGATCGTCCACACGTTGCGCACGTTCCGACGATTGCCGGTCCGCCTTCCGCTTCACCCTCTGCGCTCATGCAATTTGACTATCACTGATGCCGCGAGAAAGAGAGGCTAAGATTCTGGAAGGGCCATATCGCGATCGGCCGTCCACCTGAGCGGGAAGAAGATTGCTGGCGGTCGCCGCCTCGTATTACTTGTCCGCCGGTTTCGCTGCGGACGAGGCGGCAAGTTTTTGGAAGCGCGGATCGTTCCGGAGCGGATCGAACATGGGATCAAGCAGGAGCAGCGCAGGAGTAAGCGGCATACCTTCGGCCAGCGCCCCATAGCACGGCGTAGAGAGTAGTTTCTGTAAAGCGGCGATGGCCCGATCAGGTTCTCCTACTTGCGCCGCTACCCGGGCGAGGATCTCGATCGGTCGGGAACCAGAAACCGCGTCTTTCTCGATCGGCACCGTAGAGATGGCTCGTTCCGACAGAGCCAACGCGGTGGCTTTGTCACCAAGGCCCATACAGGTCAGCGCGAGATCACCAAGCAGGAAATAATTTTCCGGCTGTTCTTTGAGGAAAGGTTCCAGTTCGCTGCGGGCCTGGCGCCAGGTTTCCTGAGCGGCGGAATGGTCGCCGGCAACTTCTTGCGCCCAGCCTAACCAAGAGCGCAGTTCGCCATTGTAAAAGCCCAGCCCTGGGTCGGGCTTGGTAAGTATCTCTTTCAACCGAAGGATGATTGGTGCGGGGCGGCGCTCCAGGATCGCTTGGTAAACTTGTGTCTCCAAAGCTTGGGTGAGATCGGCGGCCGGACGAAGCGGAGCGAGGAGCGCCGAGGCACGCGGCAGGTCGCCTTCGGCCTGCGCGATTGCCGCCTTTTCCGCAAGGCTATCGACGTCGTCCGGCGTGATATTGAGAACCTGATCAAGCTTTCGCAGCGCTTCTGGGAAGCGGCGGAGATAGGCATAAGAAACCGCGTGCTGAGAGAGTAGGTAAACGTTGCGCGGGTCGAGCCGCTCGGCTTCGTTGAAATACGACTCGCTCCGGTCCCACTGGCCGCGCCTCCGCGCGACATAAGCCAGCGATTCAGGAATCAGGCTGCTATTGGGCAGGAACTGACGTGCTTGCTCAAAATAACGCACTGCGGTGCCGTAATTCCTTAGGCAGGCATAGTGATAATAGCCCTTGGCCAATATAGCCTCGCCCAGATTGGGCTGAAGAGTGAGCGCGGTTTCGGATGCCTGCCGTGCCTCTTCACGAAGGGCTACCGTTGGTTGAAGATTTGTCGTGATGTAGCCGGCCGCATTAACGTGTGACAGCAGGGCCCAGCCAAGCGCGAACTTCGGATCCAACTTTACCGCTTCTCTGAGGTATTTCTGTGCGCCAAGAGCGTTGGCAGGTGCTTGCGTTTTCAGGCTATAAGCCAGGCCACGCAGGTAGGCATCGTAAGCCTCGGTATTGTCTGTCGGTTTCGCGGCGATGACTTGCTTTTCCTGACCGGTAAGTTTTGCGCGCAACTGCTCGGCGACGGCTTTGGCCACCTCACTCTCGACCGAAAAGATGTCGGTCAGTTTGCGATCAAAGGTATCGGCCCACAGATGGGAATCATCGGCTGCTTTAATCAACTGCACGTTCACGCGCACGGCATCGGCGCTCTTCTGCACGCTGCCTTCCAGGATGTGAGCAACCCCAAGCTGCTTGCCGATCTCGGCCAGGTTTTCCGGCGCACTCTTGTAATGCTGCGTGGAAGTGCGCGAGATTACCTTCAAATCGGCGATCTTGGATAAGCGCGTCAAAATCTCATCCTGGATGCCCTCGGCGAAGTAGGCATTCGCTTTGTCTTCGCTCCGGTTTTCAAAAGGCAAGACCGCGATCGAGCGTTCGATCGCGGCGGAAGATTGTGCCCGCTGATACATCCACGCTCCCGCGCTAATCGCGGCGACAATTAACGCCACCGCTGCCACCGCGAACGCAGCTCGCCTCTGGCGTGAACGTGCTTCCGTGCTGAATTTTGCGTAGCAGCGGTGGATGACGGAGAGCAGTTCGCGCGCGGTTTGCGGGCGCTTCGCCGGATCGACCGCCAACATCGACTGCAAGAGCGCGATCACACGCGCTGGGACGTGCGTATTCTTCAGTTGCTCGAGCGGAAGTTCCTCCGCCTGTTTTGCCGCAACTTCTCGGAGCGTGCGCCCAACAAATGGCACACGACCGGAAAGCAAATACCAAAGGGTTGCGCCTAACGAATAAATATCGGCGCGAGTGTCGATCGGTGTGTGACCAACGCTGACAAATTGTTCGGGACTGGCGAACGCCGGAGTTCCAATGAAACCGGTTTGAGTTAGTTCGGCACTGAGTTTCGAGTCCGGCGCCAGAACCTTCGCCACGCCGTAATCAATGACTTTAACAATCGGCGCGGCGCCGCCTGGATCCGACTCGAGCATGATATTCGATGGCTTGATGTCCCGGTGCACGACACCGCACGCTTCGGCGGCAGCCAGAGCGCGCGCAACTTGCTCGATAATTTCCAACGCGAGCGCAAGCGGCATCGGACCTTCGCGCCGGACTTTGGCTTCGAGCGTTTCGCCTTCGACCAACTCCATCACATAGAAACATTCGCCGTCTTGTTCACCGTAATGACTGACCCGCGCGACGTTTGGATGGTGAATCTGCGCAGCAGCGCGGGCTTCACGCAAAAAGCGCGACCGTACACCGGGAGTTTGCGCGATTTTCCCATCAATCACTTTCAGCGCGACCGTCGAATTCAGAACGGTATCGCGCGCGCGATACGTTGTTGCCATGGCACCGGCCCCGAGCTCAACTGCAAATCCGTCGGCACCGACTTCCACTTCAAAGTGATCGTATCGCAACCGGCCGGGTGTGAGTCGATTTCGGTGCTGCTCTGAACCTGATCCTTCCGCGGCGAAGCCAAGACTAACGAGGCAACGCAGGCATTCGCCCTTCGGGCCTACCTGTGTCAACGGCCGTCCGCACGTTGCGCAGATTTCAACGATTTTGGATTCAACTTCAGGAATCTCAGGTCCAGCGCTCATGCAATAAATTGTGCCGTCGCAAACCGATTATTGCCGATGCCTCAAGGCCTCACGACAACAATCGTTGCTCCATCATTGAGCGAAACTATTTCGATGCGACAAGCGCGAGCCGCTTCATGATCGCCGTGAAGCGCGGATCATTTCGGAGCGGGTCCCATAATGGGTTTCGCCGAAAGTCACCGTAAGTCGGCTGGGCCGGGAGATTGGATCCCGCGGGTCTGTTCACCAACTGATCCAATTCCGAAATTGCGAAATCTAACTGACCGTTCCACGCGTAGACGACGGCCAAATTGCAGCGCACGATCGGCGCGCTCACGGCTGAACTTTCGAAAGTTACCAAGTCGCAAGCGTGTTCTGCTTCCTGAACGGCTTGTTCTTGCCGTCCAAGAGCGGCATCTATCATCGCGAGCAAACTCAAGGCGCGGCCATCAGACGCGTCGGCCAATACCGGCTTTTCAACTTCGAGACGAGCTGCGGCAAAGGCGGCCTGTGCGCCTTTCTGGTCGCCACGCATTCGCGCGGCCAGACCCTCGTACCAGCTTTTGGGATATTTTACGCCATTGAACACGAACGTGATCTCGGCAGCCTGTGCAGAAATCCGCGATATGGAATCGGGATCATGGCTCCAAAGGGCAAGAATCAGATTGTGCAAATCTCTGATCGCACCGCTCGCGTCCTCCTCGGGCGTGACGGTTGCGACAGCTGCACGCAGCGGGCCGAGTTCCCCTTCGCTCTCCAGTGGACCGAAAGTGCGGAAGACACGGTAGGTCGCTGAGCGGTCTGGCGGCAATACTCCGAGCAACCTGTCCATTACGCCATCGAAGCGGTCGTATCGGCGCATTAGACGATACATGTTCGCGAGATCAAAAAGACTCTCTGCAGCGCGTGGCTCAAGCGCAACGGCTCTCTCGATGGCACGCAGAGCATCATCCCAACGACTTTGACGGCGCGCGATCGCTCCGGCAGTCGTCTCGAGTGCGGCGCTATTTGGCATCGTCCGACGCGCAAGATCTACTTCGAGGCGGCCTTGCTCGAGATCCTTGTGGGCCAGGACGAAATGGTCAGCCAAAGCGAGGTGCACCGGGCCAAAGTCCGGCGCCACGCGTCGCGCCTTTTCCAAGGCGACTTCAGCCAACTCGCGGTAATCGATGTTTCGCTTTTCCACCGGCGTGATGTCTTTCGTTTGGTAGAGTTTGTCGTAAGCCGTTGCTAACGCACAGTAGGCGAGCACGAATTTTGGATCGCGGTCTACCGCGTCATTGAGAAGGGAAATCTTTTGCTGCATCACGGAGGCCTCTTCGGCGGTATCTTTTACCAGCCGCTCGATAGCCTGAGCGCGAAGGTAAAGATCATAGGCGCGCAAATCGGCCGTTGGCGGCTCGTTAAGCGCAACAGTCTCGTTAGGCGAGAGACGGGCTTTTAATCGCGCGGCGACAGCTTGCGTGATTTCGCTTTGGAGCGCGAACACATCTTTCATCGGACGTTCATATGTTTCGGTCCAGGGGCGGCCGCTGTCGCGAAGATCGACAAGGTGAAGCGCAACGCGCATTTGATCGTGGTCGCGCGAAACGGTTCCCTCGAGCAGGTGCCGCACGCCGAGGTCCCGACCGATTGCGTGAAGGTTGCGCTCCTTACCCGGCAGGTACGAACGCGTGCTCTGACTCCCGATCACTTTCATTCCGGCAAGCTTTGCCAGATCGCCGGTGATCTCGTCCTGCATTCCAACGGTGAAATAGGTGCCTTCGCCAGTCGCACTGAGATTCTTGAAAGGCAAAACCGCGATCGAGCGTTCCATCGCGGCCGAAGATTGCACGCGTTCATACAGCCAAGTTCCAAATGCGACTGCACCGAGAACTAGAATCGCTCCGACCGCGACTATGATAGATCGCTTCCGGCGCGCGCGCGCTTCCGTGCTGAATTTTGTGTTGCAGCGGTGGATTATCGACAGAAGTTCGCGCGCTGTTTGTGGGCGCTTCGCAGGATCGACGGCCAACATCGACCGCAAGAGCGCGATCACACGCGCCGGGACGTGAGCAGTCTTCAGTTGCTCGAGCGGGAGTTCCTCCGCCTGTTTTGCCGCAACTTCTCGGAGCGTGCGCCCAACAAATGGCACACGACCGGAAAGCAAATACCAAAAGGTCGCGCCTAACGAATAGATGTCCGATCGCGTATCGATCTTCATCTGTTCGGAAGGAGCAAACTGCTCGGGGCTCGCGAACGCCGGAGTTCCGATGAAACCAGGCTGAGTTTTTTCGGCGCCGCGTTCCGCTTCCGGGTTGAGGATTTTAGCGATGCCGTAATCAATCACTTTAACAATGGGCGCGCAGCCGCCTGGATCCGACTCCAGCATGATATTCGATGGCTTGATGTCCCGGTGCACCACACCGCACGCTTCCGCGGCGGCCAATGCGCGCGCCGTTTGTTCGATTACTTCGAGCGCCAGCGCCAGAGGCATGGGCCCATCGCGGCGAACCCGCGCTTCGAGCGTTTCGCCTTCAACCAACTCCATGACATAGAAACACTCACCGTCTTGCTCGCCGTAATGACTGACGCGCGCGACATTCGGATGACGGATTTGCGCGGCCGCGCGCGCTTCGCGCAGGAAACGCGACCGGACTCCAGGCATCTTCGCGACTTTTCGGTCAATGACTTTAAGAGCGACGACGGAATTCAAAACCGTATCGCGGGCACGATAAGTAATCGCGATTGCTCCTGAGCCGAGCTCAATCGGAAAACCATCCACTCCGACTTCGACCTCAAAGTGATCGTACTTTAGCGGTCCAGGCGTCAATCGCCGGGGCGTTTCGAATCGTCCTGGTTCTTGGCTGCCGCTCAGAAAACCCAAATCAGCGAGACAACGAAGGCATTCGCCTCTTGGACCTACTTGCGTGAGCGGTCGTCCGCAGATCGCGCACGCTCCAACGGTTGGTTCGCGTTCCATACCGGTAAATGCGAGCGCTCCATTTAAGTCCGAACCGTGCGTCAGGTCGATGCCGTTTTCAATCACACCGGTACCGTTCGAGTGGTTTCCGGAAGGTGCTTGCACCCGCCGATTGTCGTTTAGAGCCGATGCAATCCCCACTGTGCTTCTGCTAGATTTTAAACTGCTACGAAAGAGGGGGTCCGTCCTATCTCTTTCGAGGCGGAGCCTTGATCCGCGTATGACCGCTGATTCGCCGTTAAAAATTTCAGGTTCCGCGCTCATGCTGTCAGAATCTGATAAAGATAATGAAGCTCTTGATCGACTTCGGCCGGATCGGAAACCGTGTTCGCCACTTCCGTTCTCAGCGCTTCACGATAGCGCTGACGCAGACGCGAAAGCCACGTTCGCAGAGTCGCAATCGGAACTTCAAGTTTCGCGGCCGCTTCTTCCTGACTTAGCGGCATCTTTCCACCGCCGGCTACAAACGGTCGTAGCACTTCAAGCCATTCGGCCTTGCCTTCCGTCTCGAACGCCTCTTGCAACTGTTGCCATGCGCGTTTCACGATGTTCGACGCCCAGGCCAGATCATAAGAGCGCGAATCGCTGAGATGAGCAGTGTCCATCATTGCTGCTTCGGCTTCCGGCAGATGCTCGTCGATGGACAATATCTGCTTACCGCCGCCGCGTTTTAGAGCGTGGGCACGATCATATTCATTGAACAAAAAATTCTGCAGTGAGCCGAGCAGAAATGTGCGAAGGCGGCCTTTCTCCTGATCGGCGCGACTTAACGTGTTTTGTTCAAGCAGATGGGCAAAAAAGCCTTGAACCAGATCCTGCGCTTGAGGTGACGCGTGTCCGCGATGGCGCAAGAACGCGTAAAGCGGCGGCCAGTAGGCTTCGCAGAAATTCGAAAGCGCCTTTTGACCTGATATTTCCGACTGAGTTTGTCGAGCGCGCAGAACTAAAGTCCAGTGCGTCGTCTGAAATCCAGCTCCTCCTTCTTGCAATGTTCCAGGTATCGGTTTCATGGGTTGAGATTCCTTTCGTTGGCGACAGCATTCGCATATCGAATGCCAGCAAGGTTCCGAAACGCTGATCTACGAGGGAAGAAAAATTGTGGGACTCGATTTGCACCGGGCGCAAACGCGGCAAAAACTCGTGAATTCTTCGCGAATTCACGAAGACTTGAGCCCGCGATCATGACTGTTTCCTTTCGAAGGTTCCGTCTCCGTTCCTGACCCGCAGCACGATTTTGCCGCGAGTGTGGCCGGATTGACTTAACTCATGCGCCCGACGCGCTTCGATCAGCGGAAGAATACGATCGATTACCGGCGCGAGTTTGCCCGAATCGATGATCTTCGCGATTTCTGCGAGTTGCGCGCCGTTCGGTTGCACGCCAGTGATCGCAGCCCGGACGCCGAGTTCTTTGGCTTTGTCCTCCGACGGCGGCTGGACTAACGAGACAAGAACGCCTCCCTTTTTCAAAACTGACCAGGAGCGTTCCTGCGTTTCGCCGCCAAGCGTGTCGAGGACGATGTCGATTTTTCGCGCGATGTCTTCGAATCGTTGTTGCGTGTAATCGATCGGCTCGTCCACGCCGAGCTTGCGCAGCAGGTCCTGATTTTTAGTAGAGGCCGTCGCGAAAACGTGCGCGCCTTTCCACTTCGCGAGTTGCACGGCTAAGTGACCAACTCCGCCGCTGCCGGCATGAATCAACACGCGCTGACCTGGCCGCAATTGCGCATTGTCGAACAACGATTGCCACGCGGTCAGCGCAGCCAGCGGAATGGCCGCCGCGCGGATGTGATGAAGCAAGTTCGGTTTGAGCGCCAGTTCTGATTCGCGAACGACGATATAATCAGCGTACGCGCCGTTGCGTGTCGGATCGGAAAGGCTGTAAACCTCGTCGCCGATTTTGAATCGTCCCGCGGCCGCGGGATCCGGTCCGAGTTCCTCGACTACTCCGGACAAGTCCCATCCGAGAATGAGCGGAAATTTATGAGGCCGGAAGTCTTTCATGTGGCCTTCACGAACTTTCCAATCGATCGGGTTCACACCCGCAGCGTGAACTCGAATCAGAACTTCATCGGCTTGTGGCTCCGGACGCGGCGCATCTTCGTACTTGAGGACCTTTGGTCCGCCGTAGTTGTGAATTCGAATCGCTTTCATTGTTCCTTTCTTTTCTGTGAACAACGATCAGCCGCGCGCCGCGCTCTTGAGAAAGACTATGTTTCTTGCCTCAGCATAACGAATGAGCATGCTCCCCACCTTCCAATGGAGCTCGCCGTTCGTTCTCGGCCATTACACACAAAGGAGAGCTATGTCGCTTTTACCTTCGTGGTGTTAATATTCATTGCTCAAACGAGAGGTCAGGCTTCATGCGGGACATCAGCGGTGGACAAAGCCCATTGTGCAATCTTGTCTTTGCGCATGAACACGACGCCTTTCTGCATTTGAGCGTACTTGATGAATTGCTCGAGGAGTTTTACCCGTCCCGGAATGCCGGAGATGCGGTCGTGTGCGCTAATCGACATCATCCGACGGCGAGTAGCAGCTTCGGCATGTAGGACGTCGAAGTCATCCTTCAGGTCCTGTAAGTAAATGGCATTGGTCGTGGCCGGTGAATCGAAGCGCACGATGTCGTTATTGCGAATGGTATAAGGAACCACAGCGAACGGTCTTCCATTTACGGTTACGGTGAAAGGTTCGTCACGGCTGATATCATCGATGTGGTAGATAAAACCTAAGTCTTGTAGAATACCCAACGTGTTTGGCGTGCCGCGAAGCCAAAACGCGTTGAAGCCTAACGGACGTGTGCCTGTGACTCGTTGAATCGTGTCGATGCTCGCCTGATACCCAGCTCGTTCCTGCTCCGGGGTCATGGAGTATTGGGGTTCCCACGTCTGCCCATGTCCGGCCGCTTCATGACCGCGGTCGACAATTTCCTTCGCCAATGCAGGGTGTCTTTCGACAGCTTGGCCGACCATGTGCGAAGTCACTTTGACCCCGGCCCGATCCCACAGGTCGAGCAGGCGCGGAATGCCTTCCTTGAAACCGTAGTCGTACCATTTTTGGACGGGCAGATCAGGATATTTCGGATCAAGAGGTGGAAAGGGACTACTGGCTCCGCTTTTGGGCTGCGCCCCTGTTTCGAATTGCATGGAAAGTGAGATGACGAGCCGTGCTTTGTCTGGCCAGAAGCCCTGATGCGATTTTGGCCCCGACGGAGTTTCCTTGCCTTGGCTTCGGACAGATACAAGGGAGCTGGCTCCGACGCCGATGGCAGCCGCACTGGTTGTGGTTATAAATGCTCTGCGGTTCATGATGAACGATAGACCTGCTGTTTTATGTTGCGCCAGATCAGAGTTGAACGATTCCCAATTGGTGCATCAACGTGAGATTGTCCTCAATGTGCCAGTTGTCGGTGATCCGACCGTCTTGCACGCGCAAAATGTCGGTCGCGATAAAATCGACCGTCTGACCGCCTCCTTGCTTTTGGCCAAGAGCGCCGGTGAAATGGCCGCGGAAATGCAAGTGTGCGATCACGCGGTCGCCGGCTACAATTAATTGCTCAATCTCGCAGCGCAGATCAGGCAGCGCCTGGCGGAAGTTGCGCGAGGCGTCAATCGGTCCTTCGACTCCTTGCGGCCGGCCTTTTGGAAGTGTGCGATCTGTGAAGTTATCGGCCAGCGCCAATCTTGCGAACTGCGCATCTCCAGTATCCCAGAACGCATAAAAGACCCGGGCGGCATGAACCGCCGCCTGCGCCTGATCTGCACCAAGCGATTTGTCGATTGTTACCGATTTTGGCTGTGGCAACTTGTCTGCCGATACAGAGTCCCCGAACGCGAGGAATGCCGCGCCGGCGGCGAGTAATCCAAGGAACTTCATCGCAGAATCCTCATTACGCTCCAGCGAAGCATCTTCAATCCCACTCCGTGATTTGGACGAACCCTTCTTGAACGAGCTGTGACATTCTTGCCATGGCATCTGTGTTGACCTTGATTCCAGGAAGCAGATCCTCATTGCCCCAGTTGTGAACTGCCGCGGTCGCGCCACACAACTCGACTTGCACACCGCGTTTCATCAGCTCAGCGAGGAGTTTCTTGTACGGATTGCTGGTCGCCACCTTTCGTTCGGCGTTGTAGGAATCGTCGTTCAAAGTCACGTGACCGGCATTTGTGTGAAAGACGGCAATGACTTGGGCCTTGGCCTTCCAGTCAGAGATGTCGTTCGTGATGAGCTGGAGGTGAAAAATAGACGCCGGAAGGTCCCCTTCGAACGCCAGGTCAGCAACGCTGAAGGCAACCCGAAGGTCTGTTAGTCGTACTGGAATATCGATGTGAAGCGGTTTCTCTGAAGTGGACATGTTTAGCTCCTTGCGTAGTACCTGACGAGTCAGACGCCGGCATAGACCAGCCTGGTAAAGAAATTGCCGTCGATGACGAAGCCGCCCCATTTTGCGTCGTAGTTAGCCGTCGGCTTCGCAGCGACAACTTCGTCAAGAGATTTCCCCTGGTTCTTCAAGTCCGCCACTTTCTCGCGGACCGAAACCAGCATGTCGCGGAATTCGATCAGTTGAGATTTGTTGCCAATTGGACCGTGCCCCGGAACCACAATGGTCTTGTCTGTGACTTTGGCGACATTTGTCTCGGCCGCGCGAATCATTCCGTCTATGCTGCCGCCGGTTGAATAATCAATGAACGGGAAATGGCCGTTCCAAAAAGTATCGGCCACATGGACGATGTCGGCATCCGTGAATTCGACTGAAATGTCCGAATCGGTGTGCGCAGGAGAATACTTCTTGAGAGCGATAGGCGACCCGTTGAGATGCAACGTTTGTTCGCTATCGAAGAGTTTTGTCGGCAACGCACCAGATGGTGCCGGTGGGAAAGTGAAGTTCCAGTCTTCAACACGAGTCGTGACGGAAAGATGTTTCCGTGTGTTCTCGTGCGCGATGATTTCGGCGCCAATGGAATGTAGCCATTCGTTCCCGTCAGTATGATCGAAATGCCAATGCGAATTGATCAGATGCTTAACCGGATCGTTACTGAGACTGGCTAACGCTTCTGTGATTCGCGGGCGCGAGGCCGTGATGCCGGCGTCGACAAGGAGTTTTCCGTCGCGACCGGTGAGGACGGCGATATTCCCGCCGGAACCTTCGAGCATGCTAACGTTACCGCGCAGTTTCGTCACATTGATTTTGGCAGTGGCGGCTGCGTCCCTAATAATAGTTACAGGACTCCCATCGACGCCAAACAGGCGGCGCGGCATGAAACAAATGACCGCACCGGCGAGTAGCGCGGAACCGAGGAAATGCCGCCGTGATATCTCACACGCTTGATTCTTATTCATAGTGGTGACAGTTCCTCCTTGTAGGAGCCGTGCTCGGTGTCTTCCAAGATGTCGTGGCGCTTCGGCGACCAGCCCACCAGTTGCCGTGTCTTATCACTTGCGAGGCGCTTGTTAACCGAAAGGCTTACGCCTCGACCGCCACCTCGGGCGTACATCTCCATGAGGGACAAGGATTCGGTTCGCCCATGCGCGCCAACCAACCTGCTTGCCGCCTGGGCGAGATCTCCGAGCGCGACCTCGTCGGTTACGCCATGCAGCATCGATCCGGCAGGACCGCGTTCGAGCGCATATATATAGAGGTCGACCAGATCGTCGATATGGACGAAGCCCTGCCGAACCTCTCCGGTACCGAGGTACGGTGCGGCACTGTGCTTCCTGGCCAGGGCAATGAGATTGGGCAGGTCGTAACCCTTTCCCTCGCCGTAAATCAGGCCAGGGCGAATGACGATCCCCCGAATGCCGGTCGCCTTGAGCACGGCCATTTCGGTTTCTGCGCGGGGCGCCATAGAGCCCCCGAACCCCTCGATTAGCGGCTGCGGTACTCCCGCCTCTGGCGGCGCGAAGGTCGAAGGGGGCAGCGGGACGGGATGATCCTCCTCGAATTTTGTGGGGCTGGCCTCTCCTTTGGTGAAAACCCCGAAAATCGCCGATCCACTGGTGAAGATGAGCTGCTTTCCCGAGTCTTTCAGCGCGGCGATCATCGCCGCCACGGCGTCACGATCTTTGGTGAAGCCGTCCGGGGTGCCATCGACTTGGCCGATGCTGGCTGTACTAATAATAGCGTCAACCTGGCTGGCAGGTTTGACGAGTGTCGCGGGTTCAGCGAAGTCGCCATGTACGGGCGTTAGCCCTGCGGCCTGAACGCGCGCGGCGGCGCTTTCGGACTGCGACAGGCCAAGGATAATGTGGCCGTGCTGCGCCAGCCTTCGTGCGACGGCGCCCCCAACAAATCCGGTGGCGCCAGTGATGAGGATTTTCATCGTGCCTCCATTGACGGTTATGACACGAGCCGTTCCAAGACGGCTTGCGTGACCTTGCTCTTCTTCGTCTCGTAGGGCGGGAACAAAAGGGTCATTACACTCGCCGTCGTCTGCTCGACCACGGCACGCGCGTGCGAGAACGTGCGGAACCCGTACTCGCCATGGTAGTTTCCCTGCCCGCTCGCGCCCACGCCGCCGAACGGGACATTGGGGTTGATGATCTGCAGGAACACGTTGTTCACGACAGCGCCGCCCGAAGTGGTCGACGCGAGGACCCGTTCGATTACCGCACGATCTTCGGCAAAAACGTACAATGCGAGCGGCTTCTCTCCGCGTCGCACGATCGCGATCGCTTCGTCCAGATTCCTAAATGCCAGCACGGGCAGGATCGGGCCGAAGATTTCCTGACTCATCACGGGCATTTCAGGTGTGACGCCCACGAGGAGCGTCGGCGCGATGTATCGTTCGCCCGCGTCAATCGCGCCACCGAAGGCGACCCGGGCGCCGGCAGCGACGCTCCCTTGGAGGAGCTTCGATACGCGGCTAAACGCATTGTCGTCGACCATGCGTGGATAATCGGAGTTCTTGATCCAATCGTCGGGGCTCGGCCCGTAAAACCTCTGGACAGTTTTCTCCGCGGCCTCGACAAAGCGATCCACCACGCTCTCATGTACCAGCGCGTAATCGGGGGCAATGCAGGTTTGGCCGGCGTTCTCGCATTTTCCCCACATCACTCGCCGGGCCGATGTATCGATATCGGCAGACTGGTCGATGATCGCGGGGCTTTTTCCGCCCAACTCGAGCGTGACAGTCGCGAGGCTTCGCGCGGCAGCAGCCATGACTTTTTTTCCAATCGCCGTGCTTCCAGTGAAGAAGATGTGATCGAACGGCAGATCGAGAAGAGCGTCGGCAATTCGATGATCTCCGGTGATGACTGCTATCTCGTCTTGAGTGAAAGCGGAACTGATCAATTTGTCGATTACGCCGGCTGTGTTCGGGGTTTTGTTTGAAGGCTTAAGCACCACGCAATTCCCGGCCGCGATTGCGGCGATGAGGGGAATAAAGGCCAGATGGAAAGGATAATTCCACGGTGCCAGAATGAGCACCAGCCCGAGTGCCTCGTAACGTACGGCGCTTCGTGTGCCGATCAGTTCAAGCGTCGATTTTGCATGGACGGGCTCCATCCAACTGGCGAGATGCTTGATCGCGAAATTAAGTTCCTCGAGTACCGGGTAAATGTCCGTGAACTCGAATTCGGCCGCGTGCTTACGGAAGTCTGCGTGCACCGCGCCGGCCAGCTCGTTGCGATGCGATACGATCGCGTTCTTTAGAAGCGTCAGTTTTTCGATTCGCTCCTGCGTCGTCGATTGCGCGACCACCCAGCGGCGCGCGTTCTGCGCGTCGAATACTTTGCGGACGTCATCAACAGTGCTCTCAGTGATCATACGACAAGGTCCTCAGTCGACGCGTGGAACCAACTAATAAGCCTGGGACAATCGCACGAATTTCTGGCATTCTTGATGTCACTAGACTTTCTAAGAACGCGAATAAAGGAGCTCGGAGCAAACGGGTAAGGCGCTCATGAAGTTTTATCCAATGCCCGAACCAGCCTAATGAGACGTCGGCTAACAGCTTTGCTCGGATGGCTTCCGGGGACACGTGCAGTAATTCACAGACATTCAGGAACGAGTACGGCCAAAGAAAATCATCTGCCATAATCCAAGAGTAGGCGTCGAGATAGAGGTCACGTTCAACCCCACGCGTCGCCGAGCGGAACTTGCGCAAATCATGAACTGCCTGACGAAGCACGCCGATCGCTAAGCCTTCTGCCGCCACAGCCACAGGCGGTTCAGTCAAAAGTGCAAAAAGGTTCGGACCAAACGCTGCGCTTAGAGCAAGGTGATCGCTGGCGTCGGTGTTCATATCGTGTTGTCCGTTTGTTGATTTGCTACCTCTTACTAAGATTTTTGAAGGCAGACATTTCAGGAAAACTTGAAATTTCTTTTCCTTCAGCCGCGGATTACGCGGATCACTTAGATAACAAAAATCCCTTTCCGATCCGTCTGCATTCAAGTAATCCGCGGTTGTTTCGCCTGCCACGAGGCGGCTTATTAGTTAGAGGCGCGGTCGGAGCACGCCGCTTGACTGACGCCTGGAAGCGCGGATCGCTTCGCAGCGAGTCCCGAGAGGATTTAGCTGAAAATCGCCGTACGTCGGCCAATCTGCTATGCCTCTACGCGGGTCGGTTTATCAGTGGTTCAAGCCACGCTGTTCCTGATCGGCTGGCCGAGATCGAATTATTCGAGGACGGTTCGAATCCTATAGACTTCACAAATCTCGCGTTGCCGAACTACAAGTCGGAACGCGATCATTTCGACGTAGGTCCGGAGATAAGTTTTTGGAAGCGTGGATCATTCCGGAGCGGATCGAACATTGGATCGAGCCGGAGCAGTGCAGGAGTGAGCGGCACGCTTTCAGCCAGCGGGCCAACGGAGGGTATCGAGAGTAGCTTCTGTATAGCGGTGATGGCGCGGTCGGGCTCGCCCATTTGCGCTGCCACCCGGGCGAGGATCTCGATCGGAATGGGACCCTGCACGGCGTCTTTCTCGATCGGAATCACGACCATGGCCCGCTCCGACAGAGCCAACGCGGCGGCTTTGTCACCGAGGCCCATGTTGGTCAGCGCGAGGTCGCCAATCAGGCTATAATTTTCCGGCTGTTCTTTGAGAAAGGATTCCAATTCGCTGCGCGTCTGCCGCCAGGTTTCCTGGGCGGCGGCATGGTCGCCGGCGACTTCTTGCGCCCAGCCTAACCAAAACCGCAGTTCGCCATTGATATAACCCAACGCTGGATCAGGCTTGGCAAGTATCTCCTTTAGCCGAGGGATGATTTGTGCAGGGCGGCGTTCCAAGATCGCTTGGTAAACTTGTATTGCCAACGCGGGGGTGTCGTCGGCTGCGGGGCGGAGCGGAGCGAGCAGCGCCGAGGCTCGGGGCAGATCGCCCTCGGCTTGTGCAATACCTGCCTTTAGCGCGAGGGTATCGAGGTCGTCCGGGGTGATATCGAGAACCTGATCAAGCTTTCGCAGCGTTTCTCGGAAACGACGAAGGTTGATATTGGAAAGCGCCTGCTGGGTGAGTAGGTTAACGTTGCGTGGGTCGAGCCGCTCGGCTTCGTTGAAGTAGGCTTCGCTCCGGTCCCACTGGCCTCGCCTGCGCGCGACATAGGCCAGGAATTCAGGAATCTGGCTGCTATTGGGCAGAAGCTGACGAGCTTGCTCAAAGTAACGCACCGCGGGGTCGTACTCCTTCAGGCAAGAGTAATGGTAAGATCCCTTGGCCAATACGGCCTCGCCGAGATTGGGCTGAAGAATGAGCGCGGTTTCGGCAGCCTGCCGTGCCTCTTCACGCAGGGCGACCGTTGGTTGAAGATTCTGTGTGATGTAGCCGCGCGCATCCGTGGATGATAGCAGCGCCCAACTAAGGGCGAACTTCGGGTCCAATCGCACCGCTTCTCTAAGATATTTCTGTGCGGCAAGGGCGTTGGCCGGTGTGTTTTGCGTTTTTAATGTATAAGCCAGACCGCGGAGATAGGCATCGTAAGCCTCAGGATTATCTGTCGGTTTGGCGGCGAGGACTTGCTCTTCCTGACCGCTGAGGTGCGCTCGCAGCTGATCGGCGATGGCTTTGGCCACCTCACTCTCGACCGAGAAGATGTCGGTCAGTTTGCGATCAAAGGTGTCGGCCCAAAGATGGGAATCATTGGCCGCTTTGATCAGCTGCACGTTTACGCGTACGGCGTCGCCGCTCTTTTGCACGTTTCCCTCCAGGATGTGAGCGACGCCAAGTTGCCTGGCAATCTCGGGCAGGTTTTCCGGCGCGCTCTTGTAATGCTGGGTGGATATTCGCGAGATGACCTTCAGATCGGCGATCTTGGATAAGCGCGTCAGAATCTCGGACTGGATACCGTCGGCAAAGTAGGCGTTGGCCTTGTCGCTGCTCAGATTTTCGAACGGAAGGACCGCGATGCTTTTGTCGGGCGCAGCCGGCGTGGATCGCATGCGATAACGGGAAAACATTGCAATAGTGCCGACGATTGCCGCGAGCGCGAGCAATGCTGATACTGCCGCTATCTGCGCGAAACGAATGCGTCGCGAGCGCGCTTGCGGTTCAAACCGTAGATAACAGCGATGGACGGCCGCGAGCAGCTCGCGCGCGGATTGCGGTCTTTTCGACGGATCAATCGCCAACATCGACTTTAACAGTCCAACCACCTGCGCGGGGACGTGCGCAGCCTTGAGCTGTTCCAGCGGCGGCCCGTATGCTTGCCTCGCTCGAATTTCTTCCAGCGTGCGTCCGATAAACGGCGTTCGGCCGCAAAGCAGATACCAAAGCGTAACGCCGAGTGAGTAGATGTCCGAACGTGTATCGACTGGCGTTTGTCCAGTGCCGGCAAACTGCTCCGGGCTGGCAAAGGCTGGCGTGCCAATAAAGCCAGCTCGAGTTTGATCTTCACCGATTTCCGATTCGCTCGCGACAACTCTCGCCACTCCATAGTCAATCACCTTCACGACAAGTGAATCGCTCGCGTCCGATTCGCCCTGCCGCGAAGCGATCATGAGGTTGGAGGGTTTGATATCGCGATGAACAACCCCACAAGCCTCCGCGACGGCCAGGGCGCGAGCGGCCTGCTCGATCACTTCGAGGGCCAGCGCGAGCGGCATCGGTCCGCCGCGTCGCACACGCGCTTCGAGCGTCTCCCCTTCAACGAGTTCCATGGCATAAAAACATTCGCCGTCTTGTTCTCCGTAGTGTATGACCCGAGCGACGTTTGGATGATGAAGTTGCGCAGCTGCGCGTGCTTCACGCAGGAACCTCGAGCGAGCGACCGGATTTTCCGCGACCTTGCGATCAATCACTTTGAGCGCGACGACGGAGTTTAACACCGTGTCCCGCCCGCGATAAGTTACGGCCATCGCTCCGGCACCCAGTTCAACTGGAAAACCGTCTTCGCCGACATCGACTTCGAAGTGGGCGTACTTTAGCGGTTCGGCTGTGACCCGGCGATGCGCGGCGGGTCCCTGATCAGATTCCTCGCCCTCTGGCAAGAATCCCCAATTAAAGAGACAGCGCAGACACTTCCAGTCCGGACCGCGTTGTGTCAGTGGTCGTCCGCAAATCGCGCAGATCTCGGCCGCCTGAGGCTCCGCTTTTTCCATCGGTTCGCCACGAACTTCCTTTTCATGTTTGCGTAAGTTCATCGAAAGGACCAACAAGAATCAGGTCACGACATCAGTATTCGGTGAAGATAACGTAGTTCTTCGTCAACGTCCGCGGGATTAGAGACGGTGCTTGCCACCTCCATGCGCAGGGAGTCGCGGTAACGCTGGCGCAGACGCGAAAGCCACGTGCGCAAGGTCGCGACCGGCACCCCAAGTCGAGTCGCGATCTCCTCTTGATTTGGCAGCGGCGTGCTTGCTCCGGCGACAAAAGGCTTTAGGTCGTCAAGCCACTGAGCTTTGCCTTCCGCAGCAAACGCCTCGCGCAAACGCTGCCAGGCCCGTGCTGCAATATCTAACGCCCACGTGAGATCGTAGCAATTCACATCGTTTAGATGAGCTGTAGCCGACATTGCCGCCTCGACCGCCGGCAGATGCTCGTCGAAGGACAGAATCGGTCGCCCGCCACCCCGTTTGAGTGTGCGGGCGCGATCGTGCTCATCCATCACAAAATACTTTAGGGATGCTAACAGGAACGTGCGGAGTCGACCTTTCTCCTGGTCCGCTCGGCTCAACGTATTTTGCTCGAGCACGTGCCCGAAAAAACCCTGCACGGCATCCTGTGCATCAGCGGATGGATAACCGCGATGGCGCAGAAAGGCGTAGAGCGGTGGCCAATACGCTTCGCAAAAATCCGAAAGCGCCTTTTGCGTCGATTCCGTCGACTCACTCTGCCCGGCGCGCAAAATAAGGGTCCAATGCGTCGTTTGAAACGAAGCACCTCCCTCCTGCAACGTTCCCGGCACCGGTTTCGTAACCGCGCAGTGTTGCCGAAGCACCTCGGCATTACGATCTAAATCGAGTGGCGACTTTGCGCCGTAATCGATGGCAAACCGCGAAAATAATTCTACGCGAAGGAATCTAACTACCAAGCCTGGCACTAACGCATGAACTTCTGGTATTTTCGGCGAGTGAGACTTCTAAACGCCTGCGGACTTGTCTTGAGCTCTCGTCGTGTGAAACGCGAGAAGTAGGAGGGATCTTCGAAGCCAAGCTCGTACCCGATTTCAGCCATGGTCAATTCCGAGTGCAGGAGGAGACGTTTGGCTTCTAAAACAAGGCGCGCCCGAATCAGATCTCCCGCCGTCAAGCCGGTTTCAAGCCGAAGGCATTCGTTCAGATGACTGGTTGTAACGCCTAAGGCTCGGGCATAATCACGGACCGACGTTGACCTACGGAACGATCTTTCAATCTCCAGGCGGAATCGTCTTACCAAACCAACGGCTGTAAATGCCGCGGGGGATATGGCTGCATGTAAGCGAGACAAATGGACCATAAGCGAGCGGAGTTGATGACGGATCATTTCGACCGCCAGCTTCTGATGGCTTTTGAATTCGCGATTAATGTCGCGGAATAGATTCCGGACTTGCGCATCCTGCTTCGGCTCTAAGTGAATCACCGAAGGAAGTTCGCCTCCGAACATAAAAGGATAATCAAATAGGACGCTGGGCGGTGGGCTGGAGCCATCAAAAAATTCCTGAGTAAAGGCAATGTAAAGCCCAGTCATTTTATCTGCCTGCCAGGCATGAACGCGTCCCGGCCCGACGGCGACCAGTGATCTTCCCGACAGCGGATAATTTTCAAAATCGATCAACACCGAGCCCTCGCCCCGCAGCAAAAAAATCTCTACGTAATCATGCCGATGGACCTCCATCCTCTTACTCCGCAAGTTGACACACTCCTCGAGCGCTTCGACGAAGATCCCGTGTTCAACGAATGGGGAAGAGCCGAAATCCTTTAATGGTATTAGCGGAACACTCCCTCTTGAGATTCTCATGTCAACGTCCTGGATGGTCGGTGCGATGGACACGATCTGCCTACAACAAACCGAAGTCTTTTCACAGCCGAAAGTGCGATCTGCCATTGCGGAGAATCCTTCAGAAGAAGGCTTGCGCGTCTGTCGAAAGACCATGTTTCTTGTCTCAGCATAACGAACAGGCATGCTCCACCTAGCAGTGGAACGAAGACATTTGCGCTACCTACGGCGCGGGTCAGTATTTCGCGAGACCGCTCACGCGCCCGAGCAACAAGGCAAACTCTCCTCGACCAATTTGATTAGATCGCGACTGTGACCCGGCTTCGGGACAACGCGATGTCCTTCGATGCGACGACCGTCTCGCGCTTCTTCTGGCGTAATAAGCGCGGTCACGAAAACAATCGGCACGCTGTGCAGCATCCAGTCGGAAGTAATCTGAGCCGCCACTTCCGTGCCGTCGGCTCGAGGCATGATTAAATCGAGAAGGATGAGATCGGGGTGGAAGCTGCGTGCTGTTTCTAATGCTCTGCACGGGTCGTTTTCCTCACACACGACGTAGTGATCAGTGTTTTGCAGAAGTTCATTAGCACGGTGCGTGAACTCAGAATTGTCATCTACGATAAGAACCCGGGAGTTGCTGTTACTTGATTCGGCTGTTGTGTTCATTCCTTATTCCCTCCTTCAATGCGCTGCGATGGGGCCGGTTGGTTTGCCGACTTTCTTGAACAGAAAAGCGAGCGCCGCACATACGAGGCAGACCAGGACACAGAAACGGAAACCGTGGACATAGCTGAGTAGCGAGCTCTGTTGTTGCAGAATGCTGTAGAGAACGGCGGGCGATTTTTTTATCGCATCCCAGTTGCCGGTCGTGTTCGCTAGCGCGCTTTGGATGTGCGCGATCTGCTGTTGAAAATTAAAATTGAACTGCGTCATGTGCGGCGCGAGCGCCGCCTGGCTCACTTGCGCGTTACGCGTGACTAACGTGGTGATCATCGCAATGCCAATGCTCCCGCCGACGTTGCGCATTAAATTGAAAATGCCGGCGGCGTTTCCCATCTGTTCCCGGCTGAGCGTGCCCATGGCCGATGTCGTCAATGGAACGAAGATCGAAGCGGCGGCTACGCCGCTGATGATGATTGGCCAGAGCAGGTTACTTGGCGCTACTTGAAGATTAATGTCGCCGAGCGCGAAGCACGCATAGGCCAACAGCAGAGCACTCGCGCAGATCAAAAGGCGACTGCTGATGTGGCCAGCGATGCGACCGACAACGATTGTCGCCAAGAATGCGCCGATGCCGCGAGGAGTCAATGCGAGACCGGCCGCGAGCGAGGTGTAGTTTAACAAATTCTGCATGAACAACGGCAGGATTGCCGTCGTTGCGTAAAGAAGCGCACCAACCAGAAGAATCAGCACCACGCCAACGGAAAAATTGCGATTCTTCAAGATGCGAAGGTCAACGATCGGAAATGCCGTGGTCAGCTCGCGCGCGATAAATGCGATGAATCCGGCGATGGAGAGCACCGCGCACCAAACGATCATTTTCGAAGAGAACCAGTCGAGCTCCTGGCCTTTATCGAGCATGATTTGCAAGGTCGCGAGCCAGACGCTCAACAGGCCAAGTCCGATATAGTCGATGTTCGAGGCGGAGGCCCGTTTCAGGTAAGGCGGGTCCTCCAGGAACGCATTAGTTAACACCGCGGCCAGAATGCCGATCGGCAGATTGATATAGAAGACCCAGCGCCATGAGTAATTGTAGGTAAGCCATCCTCCGATCGTCGGCCCGAGAATCGGCGCGACAACTATGCCCATGGTAAAAACGGCCATGGCTATTCCGCGTTTCTGCGGTGGGAAACTTTCGAGCAGAACAGCTTGCGAGATTGGTTGCAACGCCCCGCCGGCGGCGCCTTGCAGCACGCGCGCTATGATCAAAAATCCGAGGCTCCCGGCCAGGCCGCACAATGCCGAGGCCAGGGTAAACAGAATGATGCAGCTAATGAGAAAGCGTTTTCGACCGAAGAGCTGGCCAAACCAGTTGGTCGCCGGAAGAATGATGGCGTTCGAAACCAGGTAACTGGTTAAGACCCATGTCGCTTCATCTGTCGACGCGGAAAGGTTTCCCGCGATGTATGGCAGCGACACATTTGCCACGGAAGTGTCGAGCACTTCCATAAAGGTCGCGAGCATAATGGAAACCGCGATCAGCCATGGGTTCACGCTCGGCTTCCAGTCGTCAGGCAGCGGCGCTGCAGTATCGGCACTCACCGTTACCCCTTCCGAACCCGGCCGATCCACAGCGCCGCCCCAACAATTACGCCTATCGCGAGAGCTATCCCGATACTTACGACCGTGAGTATCGCTTCGGCGCCATCACTCACGGCCACCGTTGGAACGACCGACATCCCCGGGCCAAGCGCTCGCTGCACATCCGGCTGTTCATCAAGGACGATCTTTACCGGGACGCGCTGGACTACTTTCACATAGTTACCGGTGGCGTTTTCCGGCGGTAATAAGCTGAAACGCGCACCGCTGCCGGCCTGAATACTATCCACGTGTCCGCGCAGGGGATGGTCCGGGTAAGCATCGACACCGACTTGCGCCCTCTGACCTGGACGGATGTTGCGCAATTGCGTTTCCTTAAAATTCGCCGTCGTCCAGCGCTCGGGTGTCACCAGCGCAAACAAATTTTGGCCAAGTTGCAGGTAATCGCCGGGCTCGACCGCTTTCTTCGTCACGCGACCATCCTCCGGCGCGAAAATCTTTGTGTAACTGAGATTCAACTCGGCTTGCTGGATCGCCGCTTTATCAGTTTGCACATCCGCTTTCGTAGTCGCCGCGTTCTGAATGGCGGTATCGCGATCTTGCGGACTGATTGCGCCCTTGCCGAAGAGATCTTGTTGGCGCTTCAAGTCCTGATCAGCTTTCAATTGCGCCGCCTGATCGTGCCCCAGCTTTGCCTCCGCTTGTGCAAGCGCCGCTTTAGCATCAGCGGGGTCGATCTCAACCAACAGATCGCCCTTTTTTACATCCTGATTGTCGTTGATGTGCACCGCCGCGACCCGGCCGGCGATCTTTGGCGCGGTTAGAATAATGTGCGCATCGACGAACGCGTCGTCGGTGGATTCGTGCGTAAACGAATGGAACATCGCAGACACGCCGTAGCCGATTCCGGCAACCGCGAGCGCCGCCGCGACGATAATCACACCGGGCCGCCGAAACAGTGACTGCTTTTTCTCTTTGCCTGAAGAATCCTCTGCAGGAACGTGCTCGGAACGATTGTCGTGATGATCTTGAATCACGGCGCCGCGCCGATGTTCTCTCTCTTTAGGGATCGGTAGCTCACCATTGGTTGGAAATTCCGTTTTCATCATGCACAACGATCGGCTTGATCCTGCGCAGATGTGAAAGACGATGTTTCTTGTCTCGATATGCCGACGCGGCATAGTAGGATCGACAGTGGAACAACGGCACCTTCGTTACTTCGTCGCCGTGGCAGAGGCTGAGAACGTTCTGCGCGCTGCGACCCAGAAACTTCACGTCTCGCAACCGGCCGTGAGCCGGCAGATCCGCGACCTGGAAGACGAACTCGGCGTGCAGCTATTCGAGCGCACCGGCAAAGCGGTCAATCTCACCGACGCCGGCCGTCTTTTCTTAAGGGAAGCGCGCTCGGTTCTTGAGCGAACGGACGAAGCAGTGAAAAACGTGCGCGCGTTTGCGCAGACGGGGGAAACTGAACTACACGTCGGTTATTCGCCACTGCCCGGCGCACAAATTGTGCCGGCAGCTTTGCGCGCGTTCCAGCAGGCAATGCCTAAGGTTCATGTGAGGCTGCACGATTGGAGCAACGAACAAATCGCCGTTGGTCTACGAGAAGGGCGACTGAAGGTGGCCTTAGTCGCCCGTCCACTAAAGCGCGGTGCATTTGGCGATTTCCGCTTTGAAGAATTGTTGCGCGAGCATATCCGCCTGGCGGTCCCGCCGAACCATTCATTTGCACAGCGTCGTTCCGTCTCGTTGGCTGGTGCGGCGCAGCAACCGTTTGTAGGATTAACGCGTGAGGACTTTCCAGATTATCACGGCTATCTTGCCACGCTCTTTGCGTCGGTAAAAAACAAGCCGCGAGTGATAGAGGAGCACGAGAGCATGACCAGTGTTGTCTCCGCCGTCGAAGCTGGCACAGGCGTGGCCGTTGCGGTGGACGCGCTTGGTTACACTTTCGGCAATCGGGTGAAGCTAGTGCGACTCACCCCCGACCCAAAGCCACTTTCCTTCGGCATCGCCGCGCGAAAAGGTCGACTTAGTCCCGCCACCGAGAAGTTCTGGCAATGCGCAAAGGACGCTGCCGCGTCAATCGGAGGCTTTTCGAAAAAGTAGAATCACGATAATCTCGCAACGGTTCGTCAATCATCGTCAGAGCGCGATTGCACCAATTGATCGACAGCGTGCATTGCGTGTGCCGCATCGGGTCCTTCGATACGGATCCACACCTTTGTCCCTTCCGGTGGGGCCAGCGTCATTAGGTCCATTACGCTTTTGCCGTCGACTTCCGTTCCATTGTACCCGACTCGGATATTGGAATGAAACGGAAGCATGGTGCGCACGAACCTCGCTTCCGGCCAGATGTAACGCCGCTTTTGTACCGTGATTTCCTTTTCCAGCTTCTCGACGCTGTTGCTTTGATCTGTCAGACGACTCGGCGTCGACGCCATGTGCCGCATGATTGCTTCCATTGTTCTGCTCATAGATTTTGTCCTCCGTTAGTTGAAGTTTTCGTGCTAACACGATCCGCTTCGCACCTGGCGTTTGGGAAAGACGATGTTTCTTGTCTCGATATGCCGGCTCGGCATACTAGGACCAGCCGTGGCACCGAGGCACTTGCGCTATTTCGTGGCGGTGGCCGAGATGGAAAACGTCTCGCGCGCGGCGCTAAAGCTGCATCTCTCGCAGCCAGCGCTCAGCCGGCAAATCCGCGATCTGGAAGACGACATTGGATTTTCCTTACTCGAACGCACGGCCAAGTCAGTTCGGTTGACCGATGCGGGCCGGGCGTTCATCGACAATGCGCGCGCGTTGTTACAACGCGGACGAAGCCGTCACGAAAGAGCGCGCGGTTGCAAGCGCAGAGCCTACTGAACTCCACGTCGGCTACTCACCGACGCCAACTGCCGAAATTTTGCCGAAAATCTTACGGAGATTTCAGAGAGCGATGCCAAAGGTGCACGTCAGATTGCGCGATTGGAGCAACAAAACCATTCTCGAAGGCGTACGCGATGGCCGGCTTCAACTCGGATTGATAACTCGTTCCCCAAAGACTAGTGCGCTGCACGATGTGCGGTTTGAGGAGTTGCTTCGTCAACGCGTTTGCGTAGCGGTCGCGCCGCAGCATCCGTTGGCCCGGCGCCGCGCCATTCCGCTTACCGAGGTCGCCGCCGAACCCTTGGTTGGCCTCACCCGCGAAGACTATCCGAATTACTATGACTTACTGTCGATCATCTTTTCGAAGGTGAAACAGAAACCGCGCGTCATCGAGGAACATGACAGCATGTCCGGCGTCATGTCGGCCGCCGAAGCGGGGACCGGCGTTGCCGTTTCGGTAGACTTTGGTTACAGTTTCGGAAATCGAATAAAATTTTTGCACCTCACTCCTGAGCCCAAGCCTTTTTCGGTCGGCATCGTCGCGACAAAAGGCCGACTCAGCCCAGCCGCGGAAAAATTCTGGCAGTGCGCCAAAGAAGCGGCGTCACCTGCAGCGCGACCAAAGGTGTTACGTGCGAGATCTGGCTGACGGTCTCGCAATTGCGTAGCTATCGAGTACTTTCTGCCATGAAAGACCCAGAAAAAGAGTTTCAGATATTCGTTAACACCAAACCGCGCAAAGTACCCGGCCCCACCATCTCGTTCGAGCGAGTCCTGGAGGAAGCTGGCATTAACTTGGCTGGCCAAGATCCCAATCTCTACGATGTTGAATGGGTGCACGGCAACAAAGCGGGCACCCTGACCCCGGGGCAGAGCATGCCGCTGGAGAATGGGATGCGGTTCGATGCCGGAAAGTCCAATCGCTCTTAGTCGCCACGTCCAGCGTCTTGTCGACGAAAAGTACAGCGTCAGCATTGAGGGCCAGTACATCGTCGTCGACAACGTTCCGTATGTCTCCGCGGCCGGTGTAATCGGTCGGGCGGCAATCATCTCCGCATACCACGAGAAGGATGGAATAGAGGAGTTCGGTGACCATACAGTCTGGTTTACGGGCAGCGTTCCATGTACGCCGAAGGGAGAATCGCTGGCGCACGTGCTAGTCGCCGACACGAACGCTACCGTAGTGGCCGGCAGGCAGGCGCTGTGTAGGTTTTCCTATAAGTCCGAAAGATCGGACACGCTAGACAACATCTATAACAAGCTGACGCACTATATTCGCAAACTCCAAAGCTATGTCAGCGTCATCGATCCGACAGTTAGCGCAGCCGGTGAGGGCTCAATCTCCATTCGCCAAGAGCGCTCGGTTTTCGTCTACCCGAACACGGCAGTAGCCCGCGCCGGCTTGGACGCATACGAAGACAAACTCAAGGTTTCGAAGGTGGCCATCGTTGGGCTAGGAGGGACAGGAAGCTATATCCTCGATGCGCTCGCAAAGACCCCTGTAGAGCAGATCCACCTCTACGATGATGACATAGTAGAGCCGGCGACTGTGTACCGTATGCCTGGTGCGCTCACAATCAATGAAGCGCACGCTGGAGCTAAGAAGACGGACCATCTTCGAGACATCTACAGCCGCATGCGCGTCGGCATCGAAAGTCACCCAATGCGCATTGATCAGGCCAACGTGCATGAGCTGGATGATTGCAAGTTCGTTTTCATTGCTGTGGATCACGGCCCGTCGCGGGGCCTTATCGCTCGCCACCTCGCTGAAAAGAGTATCCCTTTCGTTGATGTTGGCATGGGTGTCGATAGGGTCCCGGAGGACGTAAAGCTGATAGCCCGCATACGAGTCACGGCGATCGACAGTCAATCCAAAGGGCTCCTCGATAGTTTGCCAGTCGCTGATGACGAGGAAGATGCCGTTTATAACAACATTCAGGTTGCTGAACTCAATGCGCTGAATTCGATGCTAGCCATTATCGTCTATAAACAGAAGATCGGTTTCTACTCCGAAGAGATCACGGTGAACACTCTGCGCTACGTTCTGGCTTGGCAGCGGTTGTTGCACGTTGCATAGGAACAACCGTGAAGGTCCAGGTCATCAGGCCCGAATACGTGGAGCAATTGCCGGAACAGCTGCAGGAGGGCGTACTTTATATCTGCGAGGGGTTCGACGTCACGGCGCATAAATGCTGCTGCGGCTGTGGCGAGGACGTGTACAATAAGCTCGGGCCGGCCCGCTGGCGGCTGGTTAAGATGTCCGCCGGCAGCGTCAGTCTTCATCCTTCTGTGGGTAATTGGAAATACGCGTGCCAATCCCACTATTGGATCCGCAACAACCGCGTGATCAATGCCGGTCCGATGAGCGCTCGAGCGATTAAGGCAGTCCAGAAGCGCGATCGGCGGGACAGAGACAGGTACATCGGTTACGTGAACACCGGGGACAAGAAGAGAATGAACCTATGGGAAAGCACGCTACGCGTGATTGGCCGCACTGTCCGCCACCTCCGAAGTCTTTGGCCTTGGTGATGTGGAGCTACAAGCGCGTTCTCATCATGGCGACGCACAAGGATGCCACGAAAAACAGCGTGCGCCGGTCTGCTAATCGCGCTAAGAGTTTCCGGTGATCAATCTCCCCGTTCCTCAGCAACGCACGTTTGCCGAATTCTTCGCCGGCGTCGGATTGATGCGAATCGGGTTAGAACGCCGCGGTTGGAAAATCGCGTTTGCAAATGATATCTGCGAGGACAAATACGAAATGTACGCTGCGCATTTTGAGGATGCCGACGATCATTTTGTCGTTGAAGATATTCACGAGCTAAACACAAACGAGATTCCGACCGTCACGCTCGCGACCGCTTCGTTCCCATGTAACGATCTTTCATTAGCTGGTGCGCGTGCTGGTCTGAAGGGGAAACAGTCATCGGCCTTTTACGGATTCGTTAAAATCTTGCGAGAGATGGGCGAGCGTCGCCCGCGCTTTGTGCTGCTTGAAAACGTTACAGGCTTCTTAACGTCGCGCTCGGGAGCCGATTTTCGTTCGGCGCTTCTTGAACTTAACCATCTTGGATACACTGTTGATCCGTTCATAATCGATGCATTGCATTTCGTTCCCCAAAGCCGGTCGCGGCTATTTGTAGTTGCAGAGTTGCAAGCGAAAAAGGAGGCCTCGTCTTCGACGAGAGAGAAAAGGCGGAGAAACTCTGAGTTTTTCGAGAGTGAAATTCGACCAAAGGCACTTGCCGAATTCATTTTTAGCAATCCCGCTATTAACTGGCGGTTACGTGATCTGCCACCATTGCCGAAATCGAGCAGACGATTGACATCGATCCTTGAAAATTTGCCGGAGGATGCGCCGGAATGGTGGAATAACAAACGAACTTCGTATCTGCTTAATCAAATGAGCCAACGACATCGCATCATCGCCGACAAGATGATTAATTCTGCTGGCTGGTCGTTTGGTACCGTTTTTAGGCGAGTTCGTGAAGGGGGCTCGATGGCCGAGTTGAGAGTCGATGGAATCGCTGGATGTCTGCGAACTCCGCGCGGGGGAAGCGGACGCCAAATTTTAGTCAAAGCAGGATTCGGGGAATTTTCTGCTCGTCTGATAACGCCTCGCGAGTGCGCTCGATTAATGGGAGCCGACGATTTCATTATTTCGGGTTCTCTCAATCAGGCACTGTTTGGGTTTGGGGATGCGGTTTGCGTTCCGGTCATCGAATGGATCGCTGAAAACTATCTCGATCGTGCAATGGAGGGGCACGAAGCGGCCGAAGATCGCTTCGAACACCTCGCCTATGGCTAAGGCTGGAGTTGCTCCGGAAGTAGCTGCGATCCGCACAGAAATCCGGCGGTTTCTGGATACACTGGATTCATCAGGTCGGAAAATCGGAAATGCGAAATACGGTGCGTATGCTTTCTACGATTACGACGGCGAGCCGATCTATGTCGGACAGACGGAAGAAATGTTGCGCTCGCGTATCGCGCGACATCTAACAAACCAACGCACTGATGCCGTCGCGATGAACGTTCTCGATCCTTTCGAAGTCGCTGAAATTGAAGTGTGGCCTCTGTACGCCGAAGACATTAAAGGCGATATTGAGAAGATTCTGAACGGAACTGAGTACACTGTTTTCCAGAAGGTCCTGAAAGAATCCAAACTTGGTGCCGTGCTTAACGAGAAGGACATTCCGAAAACGCGGCTCGTCAAGTTGCCGCGGTCTTATCGCAGCCGAATTATCCCTGAAGGCCTTTACGAACTGAGAAAGCATCCCGACACGAGGATTGCTCGGCGGGCTTCAACGATCGCGAACCTCGCGCGTGTCATCAGCGAACGGAATGTTTCCAAAGGGTTGCGTCGAACACTGTTAACCCAAGCGCAACGATTAGAACAACTGGCGGCGAGGCGACTCGCCGATTTTGCCGAACAGTATCCCGTTGAAAAAAAAGGCGAAGAAACGGGCGAAGAAGTCGCCGAGTAGGAAACAGATTCATTACACGATGTCACGAGTCCGATCGTCGGGCTCGCAAATCGAGAGGACGCTCGGACGATCGCTTTGGCGCGCGGGTTTGCGGTATCGCAAGCAATATCCAATTTTCGGCAAACCTGATTTCGTGCTTGTGAGCAGGCGCATTGCGATTTTCTGCGACAGCGAATTTTGGCACGGATATCGATGGGGGAGCCGCAGGCGGCTCAAACACAAAACCAACCAATCGTACTGGTTTCCTAAGATTGAGCGCAATCGTGCACGCGATCGCATCGTTAATCGCCAACTACGAAATACAGGTTGGAAAGTCATCCGGTTTTGGGAGCGTGAAATTCTTCGCACTCCAGATAAATGCGCGGCGCGAGTTGTGGCGGGATTAAGAGAAGAAATGGGGTCAAATCTCAACATTTGACATTTCGTTAGGCGGCGTTCTTATGGTTGCTAGATGTGGCGCAACCGCACCATCCGAAGAATCGACAATATTTGTCCGAGCTTCGCGAATTCACGATCGCCACGGACTGAGCGCACCGTCCCCGCCTTCGCCAAGGCTACCGCGGGCAAGCGCGCTAAGCTCCCTTGAACTGGAATTTGTTAATTTTTAGAGAGCGAATTCTGGATTCGAGAGTTGAAGGTGTCATGTCCAGCCTGGTCGCGGCGCCATGTACTCCGGAGATTTTTCCGTTACTTTGCGCAAGCGCTGCTTCGATGCGCATCCGCTCAGAAGAAGTCTGATCGACTGCGGGCGACATGGCCGGTTGTGACTCGCTCGAGAACCAACTTTTATCAATCGAGAACTCGTTCGTTTCACCGATGGTGAGCGACCGTTCGATTACGTTCTCCAGTTCGCGATTATGCCGGAGGTTGAAATCCGATTTTCCGCTGTGGCGGATCAGGAGGAGGAGGAGGGTTCAAGATCTGCATGAGCTCTTGAAGAACATGAATGATGGCTACTTCGTGGGAGTCGAGCCGGCCCGTTAGCTTTTTCTCCAGCAAGGCTAGTTTCTTGGCTAGTTCGCGCGTGCCAAGTAGCGTCTCGCGCATTTTGACGAAGGCACGGATAACAAACACGCTCATCTGCACTGCCTCTGGACTGTTGAGGACATTCGCAGCCATCAGGGCGCCGTATTCGGTGAAGGCGTAGGGATGTGACCGACGGCCACCGTGGGAACTTGAGGTCGCGTTTTGCGACCCCAAAACGGCGCTCTCTTTTGCGGTGAGCTGAACATAAAATCACCCGGGAACCGCTCTAGGTTCCGCTTCACTTGCTCGTTTAGCCGCTTGGTCGAGACGCCGTAAATCGCCGCGAGATCGCTGTCCAGCATCACGCGAATTCCGCGAATGGTCCGGATCATTGAATCGATTTGATCCTTCGTGACCGCCGCAGTTTTCTTGGACGACGCCATTCTGAGGCCGAAAAGCTAGCGGAAACGCTGAACAATTGGAAAGGAGAAAGCCGGGACGAGGGGACGGAGGACAGACAGTCAGAGGTGTCTTGAAAAAAAGAAAGTGTCTATCCGAGCTTCGCGATTTCACGATCACCACAGACTGAGTGCACCGTCCGCGTTAACCCGCATTTTTCGCTCGCCCAGCGAAATGCGCGCGACGGGCAGCTACTTCGGAGGAAGTAGCTGGGTTAGCCCAGCCCCTTCCAGCAGTCTAGACTCAATCCAAATTGTAATCTCGGATTATTCTATGTACGCACTGGAACGCGTTCGCCCTGAAGGGGCTGCTCGGCGTCCCGCCGAGCGGATATGAAATATCCGGGTTAAACTCCCTTGAACTGGAATTTGTTAATTTTTAGAGAGCGAATTCTGGATTCGAGAGTTGAAGGTGGCATGCCCAGCTTGGCCGCCGCGCCATGAGCTCCGGAGATTTTACCATTACTTTGCGCAAGCGCTGCTTCGATCTGTTCCTGCTCGGTCGATATTCTACTGCCTGGTCCTACGCGCCGACTCGATTGGAACTCGTGCGAAAGCCAGTTCTTATCGACGGAAAACTCGTTCGTATCGACAATGATCAGTGAGCGTTCGATCACGTTTTGCAGTTCTCGAACGTTCCCAGGCCAGAAATATTCCTGTAACGCTTCGATAGATTTCTTTCGAATCGTGTCAATCTTCTTCCCGGCTCTCTGCGCATAACGATTGACGAAGTAGTTGACGAGAATCGGAATGTCCTCTTTACGTTCGCGCAGCGGCGGCAATTCAATTGGGAAAACGTTGAGCCGGTAAAAAAGATCGCTGCGAAACGAACCAGCAGCGATCGCGGAGTGAAGATCGCGATTGGTCGCGGCAATCACGCGCACATCGCAGCGCAGCATCTCGGTTCCGCCAACCCGTTCAAATTCGCGTTCCTGCAGAACGCGCAACAGGGCAATTTGCGTTTCCGGAGGCAGATCGCCGACTTCATCGAGGAAAAGTGTTCCGTCTTCTGCCAATTCAAACCGGCCAAGCCGCCGTTGAAGTGCTCCCGTAAACGCTCCTTTCTCGTGGCCGAACAATTCGGACATGATCAACGACGAGGGGATCGCCGCGCAATTCACTCCAACGAACGAACGCTCGCCGCGTTTCGATCTCTTGTGAATCGCACGCGCGATCAACTCCTTTCCGGTCCCCGTCTCGCCCGCGATCAAAACCGTTGAATCTGTCGGAGCCACTTTTGCGGCTAAGGCGAGCACCCTTTGCAATGCAGCAGAAGTACCCAGCACCTCTTCGAACATCGACGTGCTTCCAATTTCCTGGCGCAAAACGATGTTTTCTTTGCGTATTTCTTCTTCAGCCCGTTTGCGATCTTCGATGTCGGTAGCCGTGTTGTACCATCGTGTTATGCGCCCCAGTTCATCTTTAAGCGGGTTTCCGCGGCCCAGAAACCAACGATATGTCCCATCGCGTCTCAGAATCCGAAGTTCAAACTCATACGACTTACCGGCGAGAAATCCCTTCTCTCTTTCGGCCAGATACCCTTGACGATCATCTGGATGAATGAAATTAATTCGAGAAGGAGCTACCATCTCAGCGAGATCGGCACCGAGATAAGCGAGTGCAAACTGATTGACATACAGTAAGCCTCCGTCAGTCCCAAATACGTAGAGGTGGTGTGGCGTCAGATCCAGAATCTGCCGAAGTTCTGCTTCTTGTTCGCGGATTTTTTCTTCCGCTTGCCTGTGGTTCGTGATGTCAGTCACCGCGCCCACGAATTCGGAGCGGTGCCCCTCATCTGTCGAAGGGCGACCGACGACCTGGAGATACTTAATAGATCCATCAGGAATCAACAGTCGATGTTCGAGAGCGAACTCCGTCCTATCACGAGAAGCACACTCCATGACTTGCTGGACCGCTTGTCTGTCGTCAGGATGGGTTCGTTGTAGAATCAGCGCGGTCGTAATCTCGATTTTCGGGTCGAGCTCAAATATTCGAAAGGTTTCATCAGACCAGAAGATCTCTCCGCTTGAAATATCCCACCCGAAGCTCCCGGTGTGACTGAGCCGTTGAGCTTCCGCCAGATATGCCTCTCGCCGCCGGAGTTCCTGAGTCAATTCTTCCTGCTCGGTGATATCCAGCGTGTTGCCGATTAACCGTGCGACTTTGCCGGTCTCTAACACGGGCTCGCCCGTGCTGTGCATCATCCGTTTCCCTTTTTTTGGATGATCAACCCAGTACCTGACGTCGCCTCGCACGCCTTCGCGAAACATTTTGTCGATCGTTCTTTTCAACAGATCGCGACCATCAGGCTGCACCGGAGCCAGCCATTGCGTCAGTGTAGGAATCCCTTGCGCAGGATCGGAACCGAAGATCGCGAATGTTTCGGGCGACCAATAATCAAATCTGCCATCGGCCCTGAGCGACCAGCTCCCCATATGAGCCAATCGTTCCCCTTCACGCAGGTAAAATTCGCTTCGCTCGAGATCCGTGAGTGGCCCTTGCGGCCGCTCAGATGGAGTGCTCAGGCTGTCGCGTTTCATGTTCCCCCAACCTTTCTCTTGCGCAGGTTTGAAATTTTAGACGCCAGGACAGCTCATGGCCAGTCGCAACTAAGCGTTTTGAGTCGTTGGGCTGGAAACGGATGTATCGAACTCTGGCGCGTCTATGTACTAGAATGATGATGTTTCTACTTCTCTCTCGTGAAGACCGCTCATTTTGTAAAAACGCGCGTTTTCCTCTCGTAAATCGATGATTTCGCAATCCTAAGTCTGGCGCGTCTGCCAATTTCGCCACCCTGGCTCTGTTCGGTCAGCTCACTAGAACAAACCGCGTTGTGCTAGAAGTCGTGTTAGAGCGCCGCCGAGTCAACGCCGAACGCGCCAGACTCGAAGCTTCTCCCGACAGAGATGGATCGACAGAGCACGTGTCGGAAAAAAGTTCGGTTCGAATTCACTTGGTTGTCACCGATTTGTAACAGTCCGATGCGATTATAAGGCATGACCCATCGTCGCGTCCCTATTCGGCTTTCGCTTCTCTTTGCTTTGGCGGCCTCCGCACCCGGCAACAGCGCTAGGGCACAGATACCGCAGTACGCCCATGTCGTGGTTGTGGTCGAGGAGAACCACAACTTCAGTGAGATCATCGGCTCGCCCTCGGCGCCATATATAACCGATCTTGCGGCCAACAGCGCCCTTTTCACCAGCTCGCATGGAACGGAACATCCCAGTCAGCCCAATTACCTCGATCTTTATTCCGGATTTAATCAGGGAGTTGTGGCCGACAACACATCACTCCTGGCACCGTTCACCACCGCGAATCTTGGCGCCTCGTTGTTCAAGGCAGGTTTTACGTTTTCCGATTACTCCGAATCGCTGCCCTATTCTCTGCCGGGCAATCGTAGCGTTGCCGTCGCTCCGGGGACGCCGGGTGCAACCGCTTATGGATTTACTGGTGATAGCTACTCGGCCCACGCCGGACTGACCGAATATGAGCGCAAGCACAATCCTTCAGTCAATTGGCAAAACGAAACCAATCCCGGTGCCAATCAACTTCCGGCGACGACGAATCAGCCTTTCACCGCGTTTCCGACGGATTTCTCGCTCCTGCCCACTGTTTCATTCGTCATTCCGAATCAGCAGAACGACATGCATGACGGCACAATTCAAATGGGGGACACGTGGCTTTTGAACAACATAGAGGCCTACCGGCAATGGGCGCTCACCCATAACAGCCTGCTCATCGTGACGTTCGATGAAGGCAGTGAAGATACGAACACGCCGGTCGATGGCGCGGCCAATCGAGTGGTAACACTTTTCTCCGGCCAGGGCGTCAATACCGGTCAATACAGCGAACCGGTCACCCACTTCAGCGTCCTGCGCACCCTCGAGGATATGTACAACCTGCCAACTTCGGGCGCCGGCGATCTGGAGGCGATGCCTATCATTGACGTCTTTGCCGTCCCTGAACCAAACACGCTAGCTCTCGTTGCCGCCGGAATATGCGCGGCGCTCGCTGCCTTCATCGTGCGCCGGAAATGGAGAGCGCCGCCCGAACACGAACAGGTGCTGAGCAGGAAGAGAACGGCGTTGGTGTCCACCGGTATCGCCATTGCAATTTCCGGTTTCGCGATGGTCGATCTTCGCGCCGCAACGGTAATCGCGCCAAACGAACTGCCTGATCCAAATTCGGCCGGTAATTTGCCGGCAACGCAGACTTACGGCGACACGAGCAATCTCTTTCCGCTTTTTCCGGGCGCAGGAACATCGCTCCGTTACCAGCAGATTTACGATGCGTCGCAGTTCACTGCACTCTCCCCAGGCGGCGAAGACATCACCGAAATTCTTTTTCGAGTAGGTTCGGATGCCGCTACGCGACTCGATCATGGCGCGTTTGCGACAACGATTCCAGCAATTGAATTCACCCTTTCGACGACCAGCGCAACGCCGGACAATCTCAACGGCACATTCACGAACAATCCCGGCGCTGACGCGACGACCGTTTACGGTATTCCTGGCACTGGCTCGCCGTTGGCCGTTTCCAGCAGCGGCAGCGCATCCGGAAATCCGGCGCCATTCGACATCGTCGTGCTCCTGACGACTCCGTTTCGTTACGATCCGTCCAAAGGGAATCTGCTTCTCGATATCCAAAATTTCGCGGGGGCCGCATCGCCCACCGGTATCGAACTCGATGGGACATTCGCGGCGGGCGATTCCGTCTCGCGCGCTTACAACTTCGGCAACGTCGCTGCAGCGACCGCAAACAACTCTGACACGATCGGGGTTGTGACGGAATTCGTCACTGTTCCAGAGCCAGGCGTCGTATCGCTCCTGGTTGTCGCTCTTTCCTTGCCGGTCACATTGCGAATGCGTCGCCGAGGTCTGACAAGATGAACGGCAGGATCGACAAGTTTTCCCGCCGGCATTTTCTCAAACTCGCGGCCGGCGCGAGCGGCGCGTTGGCGTTTGGCCGCGGGGCATCCGCAATTTCGTCTTTGCCGTCACCGGGCCTTTCCGGAATCAAACACATTGTCGTGTTGATGATGGAGAACCGCTCTTTCGATCATTTTCTGGGCTGGCTGCCGAATGCGAACGGCCGGCAAAGCGGACTGACTTATCTCGATACCGCGGGCGTGCAGCATTCGACGCACGCGCTCGCAAGTGATGCAACAAACGGCGATTTCCAAGGCTGCGCATTTCTCGATCCCGGACACTCGTTCTCGGACGGTCGCGTCCAATACAACGGCGGTCGGGCCGATGGCTGGTTGTTTGACGGATCTGACGAAAGCACCTCCGATCCAAATCTGGCGAACGACGTGTTCGCAATCGGGTATTACCCACAGGCCGCGCTCGATTTCTTCGGCCGGGCGGCGCTCGATTGGACAGTCTGCGACAACTATTTCTGTGGGATCATGGCCGAGACGTATCCGAACCGCTTCTACATGCATGCGGCATGTACGGATCGTCTCCACAACGCGATGCATCCCGCCAATAGCGGGAGCAGCGCTCCATCATCGTCGCTTTTGCCGACGATCTGGGACCGGCTCGCGGCCGGGGGCTATCGTGGTCGATACTATTACAGCGACACGCCGTTTTTGGCGTTGTGGGGCGCAGCGTATCTCAATATCAGTTTCCCGATTACCCAGTTTCTGGCCGACGCCGCGACCGGGCAATTACCGGAAGTCTCCTTTATCGATCCTCGTTTTCAGGACGAGTCGAGCGGCACTTCGCAGGATGATCATCCGCATGCCGATGTGCGCGCCGGAGAATATTTTATCAATCAAATTTATAACGCGGTCACGACGAGCCCGAATTGGAATTCGACTGTATTCATCATCAACTATGATGAATGGGGCGGTTTCTTTGACCATGTTCCGCCCCCGGTTGCGCCAGTGCCGGCCGCCACCCGCGCCGCCGGCATCGCCGAGGGAATCGACGTGGATGACCCCTTCTTCGGTCTACTCGGATTTCGGATCCCGAACTTGATTGTCTCGCCCTTTGCCAGGCGGGGCTATGTCGCAAGCGAACAATTCGATCACACCTCGGTCTTGAAAATGATCGAGTGGCGATTCGGCCTTCCGCCGCTGACCGTTCGGGATCAAACTGCCAACAACATCGCAGATGTGCTCGATTTCACGCGGACAAATGTGAGTTTTAACACCTATCCGGTCCCTGCAATTGCGGGAAGCCCGTGCGCTTCGCTCTGAGCTCCTTTGAAATGCCCGGGAGAACGTTCCGGAAAAAACTCGCGGGCGCTGCGCCAAGTGCTCGGAAGCGCTAGAGGCTGGGTTAACCAGAATTAGATTTCGTAGCGACAGACGGCTCGCACGGTGACCTATTCGCAAGAAAACTGAAATGACCAGAGGCCGACGAGGAGAGCCCTGTGCTAGAATTTGTGCTAGAGCGAGCGCCTGTTTGCTCGCCATTCGCGGCATTGCGGGATATCGCCGAAACGGCCGTTTTTACCTCGTAAAAACACTTCGATTTGAAAGGGAAAGCATTGTTCTGAAATCGATGGTTTCGCAATCCTAAGTCTGGCGTCTGCCAATTTCGCCACCCTGGCGCACTCATCGCTACAATTGAGGAATCGAACGCGCTCGATTTATTGTTTCAGTCGTGGCGACGCGTTGCTCCGAAGAAGCTTGCCGCGAGCTTACGCGGCCCGCGAGAAAGAGAATGATGAAGGGGAGATGAGCGGTGAGGAGAAAGGCAGCGGGAACAAAATTGCACTAAGCTCGCATGGTGAAACCGCTGATACCGCAATATGAGAACCGGATTTGCGCGAGGGTCGCGCGGGTTCAGTCACATCCCGAATGTGAGCCGACCGAGCCGACCGAAGGACCGGTCGATCTGCCCCGAACCAGGACACCGGACCCGCCGGAGATAACGCGCCGAACGGCCTCACCGGTTTTCGGATCAACGCGCAGCGGTTCGTCGTGAATGCTTTGCTCGATCTCGAAGCGGCGTGCCTTCCGGGTGGCGTCGGTGGTTTCGTAAACGTAAGTGGGCACTGCTGGAATCTACTCCATATCGAGCTATTTGCAGATGTTTTCGCCGCGCTGCGGCGAGATGGTACGCTTCGCAGTTTCGCGGTCGAGCGATCGAAACCGGGCGACATACACGGTGCTGGCTGAATCGCGCTCAAGGAGCGGATTGTGGAATGTGATGATGTGGGCTCGACACTCGCCGAACGCCGTATCGAGTGCCTGCAGGAATTCTTCCTCGGGCGGCTCATCAGACCACATGGCAAAGACGCCACCCGGATGGAGGTGCGCTGTGACCCGACGAAGACCATCGACTTCGTAAAACGGTTCGTGCCGCGGGTGCAGCCTGTCTCGAGGCGAATGATCAATGTCCAGCAGGACGGCGTGAAAGCGTTTCCCGGGATTCTCCGGATCGAGATTGCGGGAGTTCACCAAAGCGAAGAAGTCACCCTGCACAAACCGGCAACGCGGATCGCATTTCAGCTGCGCTCCCAGAGGGACCAAATCTCGGCAGTGCCAATCGATCACCGCGGGTATCGCCTCAATCACCGCCAAAGATTTTACGGCTGAATTCTGCAGTGCGGCCCGCGCCGTATAGCCCAGCCCTAGACCGCCTACAACGACGTCAATAGAACCGGGATCCAACTCGGACAACGCCAAGTCGACTAAGGCGATCTCCGCCTCGGTGAACAGACTGGACATGAGGAACTTGTCGCCCAGTTTAATCTCGAAGACCTCTCTTCCATCTAACGACAGAATCCGTTTGCGCCGCAAACTCAGCTCTCCCATTTCTGTGTGCTGGAAATCCAGCTCTTCGAAGTTCTCGCTCATTAACTAAGAGCCATTCTGACGTTGAGCTTCATGAAACATTCGCCCTCATTCCCGTAGGTCGCAGTCGCGCATGGGTGGCAAGCGAACAATTCGATTATACGTTGGGCCATATCGTGTTCATGTCGAAATCGGCCGCGTTAAAAGAACCCGCGGAGGAACGCCGCCGCTTCATCCGAGATGCCGACAATCTTGTTCGTTGCCTGACGATAGAATTTGAAATTGAGCTCGGTCTCGGGTCGACCGTCGTTCCAGTCGGCAAAAGGTTTGAGCTCGCTCTGCCCCAGGCGCCGCTTTGCGAGCGCGGTGCGTCTGATGGTGATGCTCACGCGCGGCGTTTGCCGGGCGATCCCGCGTTTTTTTGCGATCGCTTCGGCCGAGGTGACGACGCCGCTCGCGATGAGACCTGGCCCGCCTTCGTTCTCGCTCGCGAAGACAAAGATCGTATCGCCTTTGGCGATGTGCTTGCCGCCATACATCGTCTTCTGCGCGCTGAACGCGAACGTCTCCGCCCTCGGATCGCTAACCTCGGCTTTGATCGCGAACATCATACTCTTCATTTCGCACCATTAATTTCCATTGCCGTCCGTGGGGCTAAGCCTAACGAGAGCAAGATCAGCTACCGCTATCGGGAGGAAGCGTTCTCATGTGTTTTCTACTTTCTACTTCCTAATTCCTAATTTTCATGCCGTCCATTGGTGCGCTGCTGCATCGCCTGTTTAGATGCGCGGTTCATAAGGTAGCTTCGGGTGGAACAAGGCCTATCCGCGTTACTTCAAACACACTGCGCTGACTTATCTGTTGGCTAGTGTATCTGCTCAAGGAATGGTGTGTCCGGATCACTCACATAGAAGATCACCACCCGCAGCGACTCAGTGCTGCTGCGGTTGTAGCCCGTCATCCTCACGTGCGCCGGCATCACCATGACCTGACCGGCCTTGACCGTGTCTGGCTCGCTCCCCTCCATTTCCAATGTGAATGCACCTTCCAAGACATAGACTGTCACGGGAAAACGGTGCGTGTGGAACAGGGTCTTATCGCCCGGTTTGAAGCTGGCCGTGAGGACGCGCACCTCCTGCTTATCGCCTTTCGGCATCCCTTGCAGAATCTTGCTCAGGAGTAATTGGGGTTTTACGACACCTTGTTCTTGCGCCAACGCTGTCAAACCAATGATCAAAACGACGAACCCGGGACAAAAGCTTCTCCACTTATTCATCTGTATTTCCTTCCTCGCCTACAAGCATCTAACGAAAATAAGATCAGCCATCGCTGACGAGAGCGAGGCTTCGTTTGTCCTTTCTACCTTCTAATTCCGAAATTCCACTTTTCATGCCGTCCAGCCGTGCGCTGCATCGCCTGCTTAGGTCTCATTTACGCTCAAGCTCCGGCGGCTCAGGCGCAGGTAAGGAAAGCTGGGACGGAAAATCAGGTAGAACCTGTGGGAGTGTCTCTTTGGTAAGGCCCGCGCCATCAAGGAATGTCCAGGTGGCACCATGATCGGCTGAGATGGCGATGAGAAAGCCTTTCGAGCGCAAAACGCCGTCCGGCACCCGCACTCGCACTGTCATCGAGACGATGGCAAACTGCTTATCGCCGGAGGCGACAACGTCCTTCGGCTCGGTGGCCTCGGCGCCGAGAATCGCGCTGCCCTGCGCCTTCATGCCTTCTGTTCCGCGCCGTAGGGTCTCTATCATCTTTTCGCGGCCACCGATCATCTCGACGACCTTCGGATAGGTAAGCTCGACAACGCGCGAGTAGTCGCCGCCCGCGAGCGCTGCGTTGCTTTCTTGCGCAAGCTTCCGGATGCGCTGCGTAGTGGGGTCAGCGCTGGCAAGCCGAGCACAAACTGTCATGCATACGACTACGGATAAGATGCGATATTTCATGAGCGTGATGAGACCTAAACGAGAAACAGATAAGCCACGGCAGGGCGTCGTGGCAAACACGGTGAAGTTGTCTCGCAACGGCCCTGCCTGCTCGCGAATATCTTCGGAGTTGGTTTCATCGATTATTTAGGTCTATGCATTGCAAAAGCTCCCTAATTTTTGCTACGGAGCGAGTCCACGCATACCGCAGCCTTGCGCTGATACTCTCCGACCTTGGCAGCGTCGGGGACGATGTTCAGTGCATCCGTGTTAGCAATGAAGTCGCGCGTTATGTCGCGTGCCAAAGCTATGTCCCGTCTCAAGTATTCGGCGGCGGTCAGGGAATCGGCTTGGCTCTTACCGTCCGGCAGATCAAACCGACCCACCATCGCCGCGACGAAATGGTCTCGCAGGCGGAATTGCACATCTCGCATTAGCATCGCGCGTCGAAACGCTTCCGCGTAGTTGAGGAATCGGTTGGTGTTCATGTGGTCGCCGATTTGGCTGGCGATGGCCGCGTCCCAAGCGGTCGCTGTCCAGGCTTCGCTTATGAAAGGCTCTCCCAATTCATAAAGTCTCGCCAGGTCTGCGGTGTCGTGGCGGAGGAGATCACTCTGCATCCGATCAAGATAAGCGTCCGCGCATGACGCCAGGATCGCGTACTGGGCCGCGTTCGTCCGGTCTCGCGCCACTTCGATGCGCATGTTCTGCTCGGCTTGCGCAACCTTGTAACGCCAACGGAGGGCATCGGCGAATTGCTCCAAGCCGAGCGCGATCAGCACGCCGATAACGATAATCAGTATCTCGTACAAAAGCTCGCCCCAGCTGTGAAACGGCTTCGGTTTGTGAATTTCCATTCCGCTTCCCGCTCGCTAGCTCATCTCAAAGCCGGTGAGCTCGTCAACCTTAGCATACGAAAAGTCGAAGCTTCCATAGCGGTTCACGGATAGATCTAACGAGAACAAGATCAGCTACGCCTTCCCAAGATGAGCGACGGACACCGAGAGCGGACGTCTCCCGAAGTGGGAACGTCCGAGTCACGGAAGACGCGGCGGGTCGCCGTTCGCTCCCGCCTGGTTAGGCCGCGCGTCGTCTCTCAACTTGATTGGCGTTTGAGTCCGTCACGAAAGGCAATGGATTCCTGTTCGACCCGGACGGCGTCCTCGATGGGAATCACCGGGCGCGCCTCGAATACGAATGCAGGCAGCATCGAGCAAAACTTGTGAACTGCAGTCGGATCATCGCAATCCAACATCATATACCCACCCCAGTCGCCCACTCGTATCACGAACAACTCGATCTTGAAATTGGCGGGCGCCTTCCATTGCGTGAAAACATCCAGAATCCGCTTCTGGGCATTCTCGTATTCTATCGGTGAACCTTGCGGGCGTTCGGACCAGGTGAGCATGTATTTCATAGGTATTTTATACTGTTGATTTGATGTGAACGGAAATGCAGTTGTTGAAGTGGCCTAACGAGAACAAGATGAGCCACCGCTCGTGAGAGCGAGCGTGGCCCGTAGCCTGTGGTCAGTAGTCATGTTGTCAGTGTAAACATTGCGCCGTCCAGCGGTTCGCTCCATTCGCATGGTTAGGCCTTGTGGACGTAGCGCCGCCACTCATCGCTCTCTGCTACCGTTTTAATGAGCGTGTTTCGCGTGGCGAGAAGACGGGTCATATAACGGACGAGAAAAAGACTGTCTGCAATGCGACCAAGGATACTAAATGGTGACTGAAAGTCGAACGCATCGCGCATGAGCGTGCCGCTGCCGGTAGCTGCGAAGAAATGGTCGTGATCGAACCGCCGGAAGATGCCGCGAACCAAAGAATCGCGAAAGTGTGCAGGGCGATCAAAAGCGGTGATCCGACTGGTGAGATGCTGCCACACGCCGAAGTGTCTGGCGCGCCAGGTGACTTCCTGTCCGAAAGCCATCAGACCGCTGGAGACCCCGGCGACGGCGCACTCACCTGTGTGAGCCGTGGAAGCCATGTGAAGATCGACGGTGCGTGACAGGTCGAAGACGCGCTCAACCGGAGCGTGTATCTCGGTGCTGAGCTCGATCACGGGCATGGCGTGGCGGAGGCCTAACGAGAACAAGGTCAGCGACGGCTGGCGAGGCGGCGCGTCGCCGCGGATTGAGGGTGGAATTTCATGAAAAGTGAGGAGCCGAGGCTGCCAGCCGTTCGCTAGATCGCATGGTTAGGAGAATTCATTGCTTCGTGACGATGATTTGATCTCGGGTCTCGTCCACTGAAAAACTGGCGGGCCGTGATTGCATATCTACGCTGAACCGAAGCTGCAACTTTTGGTCGGTGATAAAGCGCACAATCATAGGAATTACCCGTTGCTCGCCGGAAGACTTTTTCGCGATCACATCTAGGGCCATCGGATCATGAGTTGCGTCGAGACGCCACTCCAGTTTGCCGCCTAGAGTCGGGCCATCTAAGACTGAGTTGCCCATGACCATACGGAACGTGTGATCGGCACCCAGCATGACAGACGCCGTCGAACCGGTGGAGTCGGTGCCCTTCCACTCCCCGACGAGTTTATCTGTCGGACTCTTGCTGCACGCTGCGATCAGCAGCGTAGCAAATGCAATGTTGATGATAGTGAGAGCATGCATTCTTCTAACGAGATGAAGCTTAGCTACCGCTGGCGAGGACGAGCCTTCGTAACATCGACAATGTGTTCATAAATTTAAGTGAGTCATCACGCCCGGCCAACGGTTAGCTGCAGCGACCTGGTTAGATGTGTTCATCGACTCGCCTAAAGTATGGAGCAACCTGCGGAGTTGTGCGATCGCGGAATCGAGCAAGCGGGATGGTTTTCTCTTTGTCGGACGGCGGCAACACTCCGAACGCTTTCAACGGAGTAGAAGTGAATTTGTAGACAAGATCGTCGTCACGGATCCACCATCGGCCGCGGATCACTGTGGATGGGGTGATCAAAGTCGATGGTCACTCCCTCTTCCTCACCACCGCACTGGCCCGAATAAAACTGCAAATCATCGACGCAATGTTTAACCAATGAACAACAAAGTGTTACCCATGTCCTGACCCAGAAATGTTACCGATGTCCTGACTGCACCCCTGACTGCGCCACCACCGACCACCGACAACTGACAACCGAAAGCTGAAAGCGGAATCGTGATTCTTGATTCGGAGAGCGGATAAGAGAGTTGAGGCGTTGAACCTCCTTCGTCCCGCAGCCGCGGGACTACGGCGCGACAGGGTGGTTGAGATGGAGAGGCGCGGTGCCGGCCAACGTTCAGTCTAAGCTTGCCCGCTGAAAAACTGGACCCAGACCTCAGAGCGGCCGCGGTCAAAACGACACACTTGACCGGGATTCTGCGAGGAGAATTGGAATCCTGGCGTCCGCCGTGCTAGCAACAAGGCTCGCGATCTTATGATTTTATCACGTCTTAAGTTGACAACGTGCAGCTCAGAATCCGCTTCGCTGAACTGATGCTGCGCGTTGGCATACTGGCAATGGGAGGGCCTGAATGGATCGCCGGCGTGCATTACATCCACAGCTTGCTCTATGGGAACTGCCTCTTGCCCATAACAGAGCAGGCTTCGTTGTCCGTTTACCTCGATTTCGCCGAGCATCGCACTTCCGACTATCGCGACGTCCGCGCTTTTGCCGCCGCCGTCCATGTGACCGAATTCTGCTCTCCGCCCTCCCGGCGCTTTTACTACAACCTGCGAAGTGTGGCCGGCATCGCGTTGCGCGAACTGCGCTGGCCGGGATTTCCCACGCTGGATTTGGCGCACTCGCTAAGCAAGAACGACACGGACGTCCTCTTCGCCGGTCATCTTCTCCGGCCGAATCCTGGCATCCCGCAAATAGCTTGGATACCGGACTTTCAACATGTTCATCGGCCGGATTTCTTTTCCCCTGAGGAAAGACGCAGTCGCGATCAGTATTTTACCAGGATCATGGCTGAGGCGGATCGCGTGTTGCTAAGCGATCCGTTCAGCTACGAGGACGCGGCCCGGCTTTATCCACAAAGCCGTCATAAGCTTGTCGTGTTGCCTTGCACGATGTACCTCGGACGCAATTGGCGCAGCGCCGACCCCGGGCAGGTTGTCGCCAAATACGGTCTACCGAAAAAATTTCTGCTCTTTCCCAGTCAATTTTGGAAACATAAAAACCATCGAACCGTATTCGAAGCCATCCGACTGCTTCGGACCCGCGGGTTTGATGATGTCGTTTTAGTCTGCACCGGTTTTTTGCACGACCCTCGTTTTCCGAACTACGCTACCGAGCTCCGAGAATTTATTCCCGCGAATCAGCTCGAGGCGACGATTCGCATTTTGGGCCTGATTTCGCGTGACGACCAGGTGCAGCTTATGCGGGCGGCGGCCGCTATTGTTCAACCGTCGTTTTTTGAAGGTTGGAGTGCATTGGTCGAAGAGAGCTGGTCCATGGGCAAAACGATTTTCGCATCGGACATCCCGATGCATCGTGCGCAATTGCATGACGGGATGCATCTCTTTCCGCCAACATCGGTCGAGGCCCTGGCCGATTTGCTTGCCCAACACTGGCCGGATTTGCGCCCGGGGCCGGACGTGGAATTGGAAGCCGGAGCAGAAACGCAATATCGTCTCCGTATTCGCGAATTCGCGCGGCAATTCAGTAATCTTTGTCGCAGCCTGGTTCGGTCATGAAGCTGATTACCGCTCCGTCAGGACACCGCTTGCTGATGATCTGGCGGACGGAATTTTTATTTTACACGCCGGAGCGCCGCCGCCTGGCGGAGGAATGGAGTCACGTGCGCCTCACTTCAGATTCGTTGCCCGAAACAGCGAGCTTGATCAATCATCAACTGGAGTCTCCCCTGCCCCTGCCGGACGAATCCTGCGACGCTATCTATTGCTTTCATACCATCGAACACCTCAGGCCCCGCACTGCCGAACGATTCGTGCGAGATCTTCATCGCCTCCTTAAACCAGGGGCGATCCTGCGGATCTCCACTCCCGATCTTGCATTCCATGCGGCTGATTATCTTCGGTGGGTGCGTGAACAAATTGCAACCCCGTCTCCCGAAAATTACGCGCGTTACCGTTGGGCGGTCTGCAACCTGATCGATCAATGCGCACGCGAGATTTCAGGCGGAGAAATGCTGGAAGTGATCCGTCATCGTGAATACATCCCAGAGCACGTAAAAGAGGTGAACGGCGATCTGCTCTACTTTCTTTTTCCACCTGCCGGGTCCGCCCCGGCCACGCCCCGCGTTCGCCGTTTCCGAGCGGAGTTGCTGAAAGACCCGGCGTTACTGCTGCGAAAAATCGCCGGAGTGATCAGGCGATGGTTTGGACCGCGTTTGCCGTCCCAGCCTTATCTGGAGCTGACGCACGAGAGGAACCTCTGGATGTTCGATCGTGTCTCGCTCGGCCGGCTTTTTACCGACAGCACATTTTGCGAGGTTCGCGTAACCGATTATCGCATATCGGATATTCCGGGCTGGGATCGATACCGCTTCGACGAATCGGCGTTCGGCGATTATCCCCTGGAGCCGTCGCTGTTTATGGAAGGAAAAAAATAAATTTCGGCCTGTGTGCTGACACATCTCACCGCCGTCGTCATGCCGCTCATCTTCTCCTACGGCACTCTTCAGGAGGAAAACGTGCAGCTCTTCACGTTCGGAAGGCTGCTCCATGGGCAAAGGGATGAGCTTCCCGGGTTCGAGCAATCGCTCGTCAGGATCGAGGACCCGCAAATCGTAGCCGCAAGCGGCAAGACGCATCACGCGAACGCAACGTTCAATGGCAAAGACGATAGTTGCGTGAGCGGCACGGTATTCGAGATCACCGACGCCGAACTCGCTGCCGCAGATCAGTACGAGCAGACCGCGGCCTACAAACGGATAGCCGTAACCCTTGCTTCGGGGAAACAATCCTGGGTCTACGTTGCCGTCCGCTCCGGGCCGGGAGCTTCGTGATCTCCAGAAGTCTAACTCTTCACTTCGTTTTTTGGAATGACACTGACCGAGCCATCGTTTTCGAGCATGGCCGCACGAACATCTTCGACCCGGGCGCAACCCGCCTCCCGGAGTGCCGACATCAGTTCGTGCCGAGTGATTTTGCAGTGCTCCAAGGCTTTCTCGAACAGTTTGCCATCATGAATCAACAGCTCGGGCCGTCCTTCGATTATGGCTTCAGCGCGCTTGCTCTTGTAAGTCAAATCCCCGACGACCCAGTTTAGTCCGACCAGAGTAGCGGCGGAGATCATTCCGCCGAGAACGGAGTTGTCACCGCCGTTCATGGAGTTTTGCACAGCGTTGCTCAGAACCAGAAGCAGTACCAGGTCGAACGGCGCCATCTGACCGATTTGCCGTTTGCCGGTCAGGCGCAGGATCAGGATGAGGAATGTATATATAATGATGCCCCGGAGGACGAATTCCCACCAGACGAGCGACATGTTCCACATGTGAGCAGTTTCCTAAGACAAAGATGATTCGGACGCGATGCCCATTTTTCCGAATTCGCAGCGGAGGGCAAGCAGCGAATCATAGCCGGGTCGTGTTATTTGGCCGGCGCCTTTTCCATCTCGCGCGCGTACTTCAGGTTGTTCCGCGCCAATTCAAAATCCGGCTTGGCCTGCAGCGCCTGCTCGCACGCCGCAGCCGCTTCCTCGAAGCGATGTAGTTTGTTGTCAGCGGCACCGATGTTGTTCCACGCTTCGGCGTAGTTCGGCCGAAGCGCCAGGGCCAGCCGGCAGGCGACGATGGATTCGACATAACGCTGCTCGCGATAGAGCCGGAGGCTAAGATCGAGATAAAATTCCGCCGGATGCGTCATTGGCTCGCGCGCCGCCTCGCTTTCGGCACGATTGAGAAGATCGCGCGCGGCGAGATCCCTGGGGCTGAGGTCGATCGCGGCACGCAGGAGTTCTCGCGCTTGTTGCGCTTGCGCATGCGACAACAGGTAACGCGAATAATAGGTGTAACTGTCAGGCGAAGAGGGTGCGAGGCGCAGTGCCTCCCGGAAGTGTTGCTCGGCAGATGCGCCTTGTTTTGTGGCATCTTCTGCAATGGCAAGATTGATCAACAACACGGGGTAATGAGGCGTGAGAACCTGCGCGCGATGAAAGCAATCGAGCGCCTCTTTGTATTCGCCTTTTGCCATCAAAGTGTTGCCGTAGTTCATCCATCCCCTTCCGTTAAGCGGACTTTTGGTGACGACATCGCGCCAGAGCGTTTCCTCGCTTTTCCAAACCTGGTTCCGTTGGAACGTGCCGTAGCCGCTTACACAAAGCAGCAGCGCCACCGCGCAACCTGCCGCGATCCTCGCCCAAATGCCGTATGAAATTCTGCGATTCATCAGTAGCGAGGCCGCGCCGGCCATTGCGATCACGAGTCCAATGTAGGGAAGAAATGTGCGGTGATCGTTCATCACCTCAGCCAGCGGCAGCAACGAGGTCGACAGAAGCGTTACGAGGAACCAGACGAGACCGAAGCCAATCACACGCGTCTTCTTGAAAACCGAAAACACGATCGCCGCAGTGGTGAAAAGAGCGATGAAGACGAAACCGGCCCTGAAGCGGGGGTCATCCGCTGTGGCAAAAGGATTGAGGTCGTAATCGGCCGACAAACTGTCTGGCCAGAAGAATGTTTTCAGGTAGAGCAGCGCCACGTAGGGCTGTGTGATCAGGTAATTATGCGCGTTCGCCGCTCCCGCAATCCAACTGCGCGGCGTCATATGTCGCACGAAAAGCAGCGTCGCGGCGCAGATCAGAAAGGCCGGAGTGACCCTGGCAAAATAGGAGCAGGCTTTTCTTGTACGCGACTTTTCCGGCATGGTTTCGTCGCGGAATAACAGAAGGTAAATCGCGAACACGACCGCGAAGATCGCGGCCGGCGGTTTTGCCAGGATCGCGATTGCTGCCGGAAGAACATAAAGGTGATACCGGCGGAGCGTCGGGAAGAAGAAGTAGAATGCAAACGATGCGATGACACCGAGCGCGGCGATCACTTCCGACGATGCGATGATGTAGTTGACCGCGTCCGCGTTGGCCGGGTGCAGCCCATAGCACGCCGCGGCGATAAGCGCGATCAAGCCGCTGTTTTGCGCGAACTCTCCACCGCGTCCGAGCAGGCGATAAACGACGAACGCGAGCAGCAACGTCAACGCGACGAAGAGGCCAAATACAGAAAAGTGAAACCAGAATGGTTTCAGTCCGCCGCCGAGCCAATAGGCGATCGCGAGCAGGGTCGAAACGAGCGGCCGATAGGATTGATTGCTCGGAAGAGAGCTGAACGTCGTCGCGTCCCGGAAGAAAAGAGGGATGTTGCGCAACTCGCGGATCGACGCGTTATTCTCGATCGTGTGCGCATCGTCGAAGTGGAAGCTGTTCTGAAAATGGTTTGCGTAAGCAGCGAGCAGGCTAATCAGCAATAGCGCACCGCCTGAAATCGCGAGAACGTTAGCCTTGCCTTTGGACATTAAACCATTCTGCTGCAACAAATCGCGCGACTCCAATCATACGCACCGAGTTCGCCCCGGATCATTGCCATGCTTCATAGACTCAATACTGCATATCTCGGCGGTCACAGACCGCCGCTACAGTATTCGGCTCGTTTGAATAATGAGGCGGCGGCACAATGATAGCTCATTCGTCGTGTTCAAACCCGCATTGCCCGGCCCGAAGACGGGCGGCGGGCTGATTTTCTCTAAAACGCTGACCTTGCAAAAAACCGTCCTGTAGAAACATGAAGTTAATTATCCGCCGATACTCACCGTTCAAAATCACATCTCGTCCCGCCGCGACTTGTGCACTCTTCCTGACCATCGCCGTTACTTTCGCTTTGCCTGCAGCAGAGGCGCAAACCACATCACGTGTTAGGTGGCCCGGCAGGACTGGACCAACCGGACCGACGGGTCCAGCTGGAGCTACAGGGGCGACTGGTCCCACCGGCGCAACCGGAGCAACTGGCGCAACTGGCGCAACCGGTGTAACAGGCGCCACCGGCGCGACTGGTGTAACAGGAACAACTGGTTCTACGGGAGCTACTGGAGTCACTGGCGATACAGGCGCGACCGGCCCGACCGGAGCCACGGGAGCTGCCGGGATCGTAGACTATGCTGATTTCTTCGCTCTGATGCCTCCTGACAATGCGGCCACGATTGCCGTCGATACTGCGGTCCAGTTTCCACAAGATGGACCTTCGAGTGGCGTCATCACCCGCCTGAATGCTTCGTCGTTTCTGTTGCCCAACGTCGGTACCTATCTTGTCCAATTTCAGGTGAGTGTGAGCGAAGCAGGACAACTTATGTTAAGGCTGAACGGATCAGCAATCGCGAATTCCGTCGTCGGGCGAGCAACCGGCACGAGCCAGATAACGGGAGTATCACTTGTGAATACGAACGTCACGAACAGCGTTTTGGAGGTCGTTAATCCCGCGGGGAATAGTTCTGCATTGACCATCACTCCCGTGGCCGGTGGAACTCAATCCGTTTCAGCCCATCTGGTTATTACTCAATTCCAAGGGGCAACCGGTCCTACCGGGGCCACCGGCGTGACTGGTGCGACTGGTGCTACCGGCCTGTAGCAGCTGCTACAAACGATCTCACAAATGCTTTCTGCGTGTAGGGCGTTTCTTGAACCCCGTCTTCGCAGGCGTCTGGCACAGACGCTCTACCATTCCAGACTCTAAGAAGCCTGCGGAAACCCGAACTACGCGGCAGTTGCAGTCTTATGCCGGTAATGAACTGCGGATCTGTTTCCTGGGGCGAAAGGCGTAGCGTCCGGCCCGCGGTGGCGCGAATATCTTTGATAACCCGTTGGACTGATACCGTAGCAACGTTGGAAAGCTCGCCGAAACGATGCCGGATTTGTGAAACCGACGGCCTGGGCGACGTTCTCGACTCTGTTCCGCGGCACTAAGAGAAGGCGACGCGCCTCGTTCAGCCGAACTCGTTCAACAAATGCGGCCGGTGTAGAATTAAAAGTGCTCCGGAAGACGCGGCCAAAGTGACGAGGACACAAACAGGTTCGATCGGCGAGCGCTTCGACGGATAGATTTTCACCCAGGTGAGCGGTGATCCACGCGGGAAGATCCGCCAATCGATCGATGGGCCCACACTCAAATTGCGACGGGTCCAGAGGATCCTGATGGTCGCCGGGCGGTCTGAGGCGCATCACGAGTTCACGAGCAAGGGAAAGAGCGAGGCGCGAGCCGAAATCCTCTTCGATCAGGGCAAGCGTCATTTCGATGGCCGCGTTTCCTCCTCCGCATGTGTAAAACGGGCCGTCCCTGGTAAAGGAACAGGTGGAATCCAGACGAAGCGTGGGAAATCGACGACTGACGTCCTGCGCAAATCTCCAATGCGTTGTAACAGTTCGCCCATCGAGCAAGCCGCTTCCGGCAACAGCATAGATACCGGTGGAGACCGAGACAATTCGCCGGATCTGTGACGCGCGACCGGCGAGCCAATCGATAACATTACGGTTTGCCGCTCCGGTTCGTATCCCCGGGCCGCCCGGAATGATGAGGGTGTCCAGGGAGGCAACCTTGCTCAGCACGTCCTCTGCCTTGAAGACAACCCCTGAGTCAGAGGCGAAACTTCGTGCACTTACGCCGATAATTCGAATCTCGTAAGAACCTGACCAATCGCTTTCCGTTTCGTGGGCGCGTGCGGCCGCAAACGTTTCCAGCGGTCCGGCTAGATCGAGGACATTCACTCCGTCGAACCCGAGAATGCCAATAACCCGGGGCTTTACGCCTTTGACCCGCGTCACGATCTTCATCGGGACCACCATCCTCCCCGTATCCGCAGCCAAATCGTGGACCCATCAGACCGCCTAAAGAAAGACCCTGCGATAAACACCGTTCCCACATCCCGTAATGCAATAAAAGATGTGAAAAGGGCTCAAAAAAGTCTGAAAAATTCCGGAACGCGTCCGGTGCATTGCCGAAAGCCGCGCCTGCGTGCGACGCGGGGCCAATCAGTCGAAGAGAGGCGGAAGATCGGCCTGACTCAATATAGTCTGAAACTGCGGATATCCCCGGATATCGTCCCAGGCTGGATCAAAGCGCAATTCTCCGGCATGCGGGCCTTGCGGCATGCGCACGATTTCGGCCAGTTCAGCGAGGGCCGCGTCGTGCTGCCCTGTCCATGCGTTCACCTGCGCCCGCGCCATGCGATACATTGGTCCGTCCACGGCATCCCGAGATGTAGGACACAACTCGATCGCCCGGTTTACGTTCCGCAAAGCACTTTCTTTGAGGCCAAGTGCCGCCTCGGCCAGACTTAGACCGCTGAGCAACTCCGGTTTGTCCGGGTGTTCCCGCAATTTGGGTTCGAGACGATCGCGGGCAAGTTGAAACGACGAACTTGCTTTCGCCGTGTCGCCTCTGGCGCGGGCGACGACTCCTTCCAGGAAAGGAACCGTGTCACCCTCTTTCTGGGTGGTCGTAGCATTCGCCAGCAGTTGATCGGCTCTGGCAAAATCCCGCGCGAACAATGTTGCCCTGACAAATTCAGCAAGCCGTGACATATCCGGCGGCGAGTTTTCCAAAGTGGCCAGGGCTTCTGCCGTCCGTCCCATGCCGAGCAGAGCTTCGCTTTTGAGGGTCCAAAGATATCCGTTTTGCGACACCATTGCTTTGATCGTCTTACTCGCGAGCTCTTCCGCATCGCCAAATCGACGAAGGGAAGTGTAGGTGTTGACCAGCGCATTGATCACGAATGGATTTTGCGGATCGAGTTCCGCCGCTTTTTCCCCGTCGCGCAACGCATCTTTCCAATGCCCGAGCCGACGCTCACTGATCGCAGCCAGATCAAGAAACCGGGGGTTGTCCGCAGAAAGTGGAGCGGAGCGCAATTCCCGGAGCGTGCCCTCATTGTCCCGCAATCCATAGTAACGATATTGCGCCCTGACCAGATGCGACGGAAGAGAGTTCGGCGCGAGCCGGGATGCGGTTTCGGTAGCTTCTCTCGCCTGATTGAGTGTCTTGGAATCGCTTTCAATGTAGCGATAGGTAAAAAGCTGCACTTCCGCCAGCAAACAGTAGGCGAGAGCAAATCGCGGGTCGCGCGCGATCGCTTGTTCGAGCAGATGAACGGCGTTCTCCGAATTATTTTGATAGAATGATTCACGCGCCCGCAGGAAGAGGTCGTATGCCAGCATGTCGTCAGTCGGCCGTGTTTCGATGGCCGCTTTTTCATCCGGCGATAACTTGCCTTTGAGTTGCGACACGATGGCCTGGGCCAGTTCGCTTTGCACCGCAAAAAGATCGCCCAGATTCCGGTCGTAACCCTGCGCCCAGACTTGAGTCATCGTCCGCGCGTCGATCAACTGCGCGTTGACGCGAACGCGATCGCCGGCTTTCTGGACGCTGCCTTCCAGAACATAGGCAACCCCGAGGGCCTGCCCAATTTCGCGTTCGTTCTTCGGCCGGCCGCGGTATGAAGCGACGCTGCCACGACTGATGACCTTGAGGGCGGCGACATTGGCCAGATCAGTCAGGATGGTTTCCTGAACTCCATCGGCGAAATAAGCATTCTCCTTGTCGTTATTAAGAACGTCGAACGGGAGCACCGCAATGCTCTTCGCCGGAGCTGGCGCTGTTTGCGGGTTTGTCGAAAATGGGGCTGAGCCTTGTAATCCGGGATGCAAACTCGATCGCAATCGCGGGCTGACGAGAAATGCCGTGACAAGCGACAAGACGATAACCGCGGCAGCGAGCACGAATTGAATGCTGCGCCTTTGACGCACCAAAGTCCTGATCCGATACGCCGCATTATTCTGCCGTGCGCGCACGGGTCCACCAGTGAGATGGCCCCGGATGTCCTCGGCCAATTGACCGACGGACTCGTAACGGTCGGCTGGATTTTTCTGAAGAGCCTTGAGCAGAATTGCATCCAGATCTCCGCGAAGCTCCAGTTGTCTCCGGCGGTCCCGGACGACTTCACTGGGAGGAATTGGAGGCTGTTCACAGACGACCTGGCGCAATTCCTCGCGCGAAGGCGTGTCGGTCGCAAAGCGATGGGGTTTTGCGCCCGTCACCATTTCGTAGAGGACCACTCCGAGTGCGTAGATATCGCTCGAGGTTGTAATCGCCGTGCCCTGAACCTGCTCCGGCGAGGCCGAGATCGGCGTCATGCATTCGCGCCCGCAGGCCGTGATCTCGAGCGGGTTGGCTTCGCGGCCGACCAGTTTGGCAATTCCAAAATCGAGCAGCTTCGGTTCGCCCTCGCCGTTAACCAAAATATTACTCGGCTTTAGATCGCGGTGGACAATCGAGTTGCGATGAGCCGCCTCGACCGCACCGCAGATTTTCAGAAACAGATCCAGGCGACTTGAGAGAGGTTCGGCGTGCGTTTCGACAAACCGAGTGACCGGCGTGCCGTCGACGAACTCCATGATGAAATAAGGCAGGCCATCGTCAGCCGTTCCGGCATCGATCAACCGCGCAATATTTGGATGGTCGAGACGCGCGAGCACTTCGCGTTCAGCGCGGAACCGGCGCAAGACTTCTTCGCTGCCACTTCCCCGGTTCAGCACTTTGATCGCAACCTGCTTCTCAAAATATCCGTCCGCGCGTGCCGCCAGATAGACCGTTCCCATTCCACCATGTCCGATCTCGCGAATAACGACATAAGATCCGATGCGCCGGCCGGCGGCTGGCACATCCTCTCTGGGTAGAGATCCCTCTGCTTTGTCCGCGCATTCTTCGATAAGGTCCGACCCGTCATGCAACAAAACTTCGGCTTCCGATAAGAGAGACTCGGCTTCCCTCAACAAAGCGGCGTCATCGGCACAAAGATGTTCGACGGTAGCGCTCCGCGCTTCGGGCGATTCTTTTTCGAGCGCTTCGGCCAGGATGGATTTCAGGCGCTGCCAGCGCTCCGCATTCGGTGTTGTCACCGGATCCGCGTTTGCCGAAGGACTCATAAATTGTTTCCTAACATCTTCGAAAGACTAACCACGAGACAATTCGCGCCGCAGCCATAATTTCGCTATGGCCCATTCACGTTTTACGGTGGAGACGGAGATTTCGAGCGCGGAGGCAATTTCGTGAACAGTTAAACCTCCAAAAAAGCGCAGCTCGACAATCTGCCCCTGCCGCGGATCGACCGTTTCCAGATGGCGGAGCGCCGAGTCCAGGGCCGTGACATCGATTTGTTTTTGTTCGTAAAATTCAAGCGCCAGTCTAACGGGATCTTTCCCGCCTCTTTTTTCGCGCGCCCGCCCGATCGCATAATTGATCAGTGTCTGGCGCATAAGCCGGGCAAACACGCCGAGGAAATGCGCGCGGTTTTGCCATCCGGAAAATTCTGAGCCGGCCAGCCTGAGATAGGCCTCATGCACCAGCGCCGTTCGCTGCAAAGTATGCTCGAGACGTTCACCGCGTAGACAGTTGGCCGCCAGACGCCGCAGTTCTTCATAGAGATCCGCCGGCATTTCCGCGAGCGATTGAGCATCGATCCTGGGAGCCGCTCCGTCAGTGCCTCGAGTTGTCATCGTGTCCTCAACCGAAGGGACCGTCGCTATCGGGTTGTTTTGCATCGTTACGATCAGATTCGCAGACTCCGAAAGCAAATATACAACCCGGCATTCGCTCTTGGCTACAGAGGAACACGAAATCGGAGTGCTTTAAAGCCGGAAGCGACGCCCAACCGCCGCCTTCCTCGCAGAGCGCCGCCGCCCCGAATCCGGCCCGAAGCGATGTCCGAAATCGTGCCGTTTAAGTCCTCACTTAAAATTGAACAAATGAATACTTTCCGGGCAATCGGAACAGCAGCTGTGGTTAGGCCGCTGCCCCTTAACCAAAAAACCAAATGGAGAAATGATGAAAAGAAACCTGTTTACGAAGTCCAGAATGAGTCTCGTGACCTTGATCGGTAGCGTGACTGTTGCAGTTACACTGAGCTCTTTCGCTCAAAATCCCGGTGCGCCGCCAACCGGCCCGGGTGCGGGCGCGGCCGCAGCTGGTGGTGCGGGTACCGCCGCGGGTGGCAGTCCTGGCGGTGAAGCCCAGGCTGAGCGTGTGGTCGTGATCGGTTCCAATATTCCGACGGCGGAAGAAGTCGGACCGAACCCGGTTTTGAACCTGAACCGTGACTTTATCAACAAGACCGGTGAGCAAACCGCCGAACAACTTCTCCGAGATCAACCGATCATGAATTCAAACACGGTTCCGACCGGAAACAACGGGACCGGTCAGGGGGGGCCCCCGGGATCAAGCGGCGTTTCGCTTCGTGGTTTCGATCTCAGTGCCACATTGGTTTTGGTTGATGGCATGCGCGTGGTGCCTTATTTGGGCGGCACGTTCGTCGACTTGAACACGATTCCGCTTCCCGCAATCGAGAGCATCGAAATTCTGAAGGAAGGCGCTTCGGCTATTTACGGAGCCGATGCCATTGCCGGTGTTATCAACATCAAGCTCTGGAAAGATTATCGCGGAGCGCAATACGACGTCTACTACGGCAACACCCTCGATAAAGACGCTGCCATCTACAAAGGTGATGTGCTCTTCGGCGCGGGCGACGACAAAATCTCGGTCAATGGTGACATCTTTTATTATCATCACAATTCAACTTTCAATATTGATCGCGGCAACTCCTTAAGCCCGCCGTTCCTGAGTTCGAACTCAAGTCCATGGAACCTCAACGTTAGTAAAGCAGTAGCGGCAGCGGCTGGCGGAACGGCCGTAGCGGGGACCAATCCTTTGGAATTTGCGAGCGCGCCGGACTTTACCAACGGCTTGGCTCCAGCCAGCAGCTATCTCTACTCCGGGGGTCGTGTCCGAACGGTTGGTGGCATTCGGCCCGGCTTTAACTTCAACCTATTCTCGAGTTCCTTTCCAGAACAGGAACGCTGGGGTGGTTATGCCGCCTTTAACGACAAGGTATGCGGCGAGCAAGTGCAGCTTTACGGCGACTTTTATTATGTCGACTCGAAAACGCATGACGAGTTGGCGCCGATCGCCACCGGCTCGTTCCTAACTACAGGCCAGCCCACACTCGCCATCCCGCCGCATTCGAACCTAATGGGCGTTGCCCCTCCGAATACGCCGAGATTTGCCGGCCAACCGGCCAGTGCAGTGCCGGGTGAAATACAAACGAATGTGCCCATAGATGCATTTAATCCATTTAACCCGTTCAATCAGATTATCTCGGGCGGCAGCCGGGCCCGTATTTTCGACTTCGGCAACCGCTTCATCGATACCGAGAACGAAGCATGGCTGACCACGCTCGGAGTCAAGGGCGACAAGTTGTTTGACGGCAACTGGGGTTATGACGGCGCGTTCCGTTACAGCCAGATCTACACGATTGCCCAGATTCAGACCGCCTCGGCGTCGCGTTTGGCGCGCATCATGAATGCGAACGATTCGATCTTCGATCCGAACTCGGCGAGTTTTATCGGGACGACTGTGCCCTACAATCCGTTCACGGATTATCGCTCACCGACGTTTGCTTCAAATATTCCTTCGATCAATTACGCGAGAGCGAATATTCGGGACCTTACCTTATCCAAGGAAGCGGAATTTGAACTTAGAGCTTACACGACGGATCTGTTCGATCTGCCGGCAGGTGGTGTCGGATTAGCCTTTGGCGGCGAATTTCGTCGTCAAAATTACGACTTCAATCCGGATGACGAAAACAAGACTGGCGACCAGATCGGTGTCGGATTTGGACATCCGAGTTTCGGCGGCCGCAAAGCTTACGGGATCTATGGGGAAACGAACATTCCGATATTCAGCCCGGCCATGGGCATTCCCGGATTTCACTCGCTTGAGCTAACCGGCGCCGTTCGGTTTGAGGAGTTCCTTAATAACAGCAGTAACGTGGTGGTTCCGCGCTGGGGCGTGCGCTGGCAGCCCTTTGATGAACAGCTGACGCTACGCAGCACTTTCGGTTACGGATTCCTTGAACCTACGCTCGGCGAGCTCTTCGGCGCTCCAGCCTTCCTTCTCGTCACGACCACACATAATGGAGTGACTGAGCCGGAAACGTCGTTTGAAATCACTTCCAACAAACACCTGCAACCGGAAGACTCGCGTAACTTCACCGCTGGTCTTGTGTATACACCAAAGTGGATGCCCAGCGGGCAAACGCTGACCTTCTCGGCTGATTTCTGGGATATCGAGCGCACAGGTGTCGTGGTGGTGCCGAGTGCTCAGGAGGTCGTGAACCGGGCCCTCAGCGACACGGGCACTTCGCTCACGACGCAACCGGGGGAAATAGTCCAATATGACCCGACAACGGGCAGTGTGAACTTCGTCAAGACCAACTTTTTCAACAACGGCAGACAGAAGGGCCGCGGCGTTGATTTGAGTCTGCAGTATCAACTCCAGACTCAGTTCGGATTGTTTACCTGGTTAACTCGCGCGTCTTATCTGGATTCCTTCCTCTTCCAACTCGATTCAAGCCAAACAACCCACGAAGTGAGCGGGCGGGCTAATAACGATCCGTTTGAAGGCGCCTTCTTCGGCCAGGTCACCATCGGCGACGGCTGGCTGAAATGGAAAGGCGACTCATCGCTTGATTGGTCATGGCATAACCTCGACCTGTTCGTGATTGAACGTTACTTCGATGGCTTCAAAGAGGAGTTTCAGTCGCCTGCGACCGTCGCGCTTAACGAGGGCACCGACATCGTCACAGATCCGACGATTCCACCGCATGAGCATTACGTGAAGCAGCGTTGGTTCACTGACGGTCAGCTTTCTTATGACCTGATCTTCACGCCTCCGGTGGAAGAGAAGGCAGTAGCCGGCTATTCCAAAGGTGGCAAAGAAGTGCTAACGGGCAAAGATGGCAAAGCCATTGAAAGCACGGCGGCCTATTCGATGCCTTGCTGGAAGAACATCCTCAACAACACGAAGCTGATCGTGGGCTGCAACAACATCTTTGGTGAAGATCCGCCAAAGTCGTTCGGGTTCGGGTCTGGTAACTCGAACAACTATCCGGGCGGTCTCTACGACAATCTCGGCCGGTTCTACTACGTCGAGATGAGGAAGAAATTCTAATCCCCGATTGGGATTGTGTTAGGTAAGGGAGGCAGCGGTGGCGAAACCGCTGCCTCTTTGCTGTACCGGCATATGGGAACCATCGATCAAAGCGCGACGCAAGCTTGCCCGATCACGCGATATCCTCCGGTGGATCGGCCTCTCCGAGGGCGATGCTAACTTGGCGCGGCGTAGCCGCCATGGTTTACCAACGCGCTCGGAGAGCGCGCTCCACCTCCAAGCGGACGGCTCGGAGAGCCGTCCCTACCTGGTTCTGTGTGATATTCTCTTTCCGTGACATCATGCGAAATCCTGTTGCCGCGGGCCTCTGTAAAGAACCGCCGAATTGGCCGTGGGTGTATCCGAAAACTCAGGGAGGTGGATCGGCCTCTCCGAGGGGCGATGCTAAATATTGGCGGCGCAGCCGCATATCTCTACCAACGCGCTCGGAGAGCGCGTTCCACCGGTCTTTAATTGATCTCTTTATGTCCTAACTGCCTCCACACGGTCGATGTCAGGCTATCGACGGTGCGATAATGGAACGACGGCGGATAGGAATTCTTGGATACGATGGGGTTACGGCGATCAATCTCGTCGGACCGCTCGAGGCGTTCGCGAACAGTTTTGCTCTGGGCCAGGGCGGGCAGGAAATCGCCTGTTATGATCCGGTAATTATCGGATGCGCTTCGGATCAGTTCTCCGCTGATTCGGGCGTTACCTTTCGCGCGAAATTTTCCACGAACGACGACCTGACTCTGGACACACTCATCGTTCCAGGCGGACGCGGCCTGCTCTGCGAGGAAACGAGCAACCGTGTCGCCGAATGGGTCAAGGCCAACGCGGAACGGACCCGCCGCATCGCCTCCGTTTGCACCGGTATCTACGGGCTTGCGCCAACCGGCCTTCTCGATGGTCGCCGCGTGACCACGCACTGGCAATTTGCTCCTGAAGTAGCCACGCGGTTTCCGAAACTCCGGTTGGAAGAGAGCGCAATTGTTCTGAAAGATGGAAAGTTTTATACAGCCGCAGGCGCCACCGCCGGAATCGATCTGGCGCTCACTTTGATCGCCGAAGATTTCGGCCAGGAGACAGCTGTGCGCGTCGCACGAAAGTTACTCGTTTATTTTTCACGCGACGGCGGCCAGGAACAATATGCCGAGCCCGCGGCACTTGATGTGAGTGTGCTGCCGCAAACCGGCGAACTGAACACCGCCCGGATGGAGAAGTTAGTCCTCTGGATTGACAAACATCTGGGCGAAGATTTGCGGCTCGATGTCCTGGCCAAAAGAGCGCTGCTGTCGAAGAACGAATTTATCCAGCAATTCACGGCCAGGTTCGGCGTTCCTCCAGGTCTGTTCATTAAGAATCTCAGATTTAATGAAGCGAGGCGGCGATTGATGTCGGGCCGCAACGCGACCGAGATCGCTCGGTCACTCGGATTTGCCGATCCAGCCTATTTCATTCAGGAATTTCGGCGGCGCTTTGGCGCTTTACCGGACGATTACCAACGGCGGTTCGGTTCGAGCCCCGCTCCGGCCAACCTCGAAACAGAAGATGTCGTCGACGAACTCAGAGAACTCCGTCCCACGACGAAGCGGCTGGAGGGCTATCGTCGGCCACGCATAACCTCATTCACGACAGGTGTCCGACGACAGAGCTGTGTCAGCGGCTCCTGACCGTCGTCTTCGGAGAAAGCACCCCGGCATTCGCGGATCGCAAACCAGCTTCTTTGCTGGAAAATCCGGACGCTTCGCGAGAGTCTGGCCTACTCTGAACGCATACGAGCGATATGGCGCCGTCGTCGTCGGTGCCGGCCCCAATGGATTAGCCGCGGCAATTCGTCTGGCTCAGGCGGGACGAAAGACGCTGCTGCTGGAAGCCAATTCCACCATCGGCGGTGGTGCGCGCTCTGCCGAAATGACTCTTCCGGGTTTTCTGCACGATGTTTGCTCGGCCATTCATCCTCTCGCTGCGGGCTCACCTTTTTTCCAGACGCTTCCGCTCGCTGAACACGGACTGAAATGGCTGCACCCGGAATTTCCGCTGGCTCATCCTTTGTCCGACGGGACGGCGATCGTTCTGCACCGATCCATTGAGGAAACCAGCAGCGGTCTCGGAGCTGACGGCGCTGCCTACCGAAAATTGATGTCACCGCTCGCACTTCACTGGACGAATCTCGCGGATGAGGTGTTACGCCCGATGCTGCATTGGCCGCGGCATCCGTTTCTGCTCGCCCAATTTGGGCGTCGCGGCCTGCGTTCCGCGACCAGCCTGGCCCGGAGTTGGTTTCGCGAAGAACGCGCGCCGGCACTTTTCGCCGGATTGGCGGCCCACTCCTTTTTGCGACTCGATCAAAGCGCGTCCGCGGCCTTTGGCATCGTTCTCGGTTTGTTCGGACACACAATTGGCTGGCCGATGCCTTCCGGCGGAGCACAGATGATCGCGCGCGCACTGGCTTCGTATTTTCAATCCATCGGCGGCGAAATCAAAACCGACAGCGCAATCACTAATCTCGCTGAAGTATCAATCGTGCCCTTGGTTCTTCTCGACGTCACGCCGCGGCAATTTTTGCGCATGGCCCGGGAGCGGATACCGAAATCGTACCGTCGCAGATTGGAGTCTTATCGTTATGGGCCGGGAGTGTTTAAAGTTGATTACGCGCTCGCGACGCCCATCCCGTGGCGGGCAAAGGAATGCCACACGGCTGGAACCATCCACCTTGGCGGTACGCTGGCCGAAATTGCCGAGGCAGAAGCATGCGTCGCTACAGGTGCGCATCCGGAACATCCCTTCGTGCTGCTGGCGCAACCCACGCTCTTTGATTCTTCGCGCGCGCCGTCTGGGAAGCATATTGCCTGGGCTTACACGCACGTACCGAACGGCTCATCGTTCGACATGACCGAGCGCATCGAACGGCAGATCGAGCGCTTCGCCCCGGGTTTTCAACAATCCATTCTGGCCCGGCACACGATGAACTGTGCCGAACTGGAATCGCGCAACGCCAATCTCGTAGGCGGCGATATCAACGGCGGCGCGGCTGATCTGTTTCAGTTGCTGGCGCGGCCAGTGTTGAGCCCGAGCCCTTATCAGACGCCAATTCCGGGCGTCTATCTTTGTTCCGCTTCAACACCACCGGGTGGTGGCGTTCACGGCATGTGCGGATTTCACGCAGCCGACGCCGCATTGAAAAACGCGCCTTTTTCCATCCAGGCACGCTCGCATGACTGAGTTCGAAAATGCGGACGCGTTGCTTTACTAGTGAATGTATCAAATGAAACCTGAGCGGAACAACGAGGATGCTTCAGCTCTGGGGAGCGCACGCGAGGGCGCGTGCGCTCCCCAAATGCCTGCCTGTGGAACTTCGGTTGGCGTTTCACAGAAACGCCCCGCAAATCCACTTGTGAAACCACTACTACCGTCTTTTCCGTTTCGATCGCGCGTCGGACTTCCGTCGCGGGATTGCTTTCCCCAGCTGGCCCGGATTCGTCGGATAATCTTTCCATAACCGGACGCCGCCGGTAAACGCGTTGGCATTGTCTCCGGCCCGGCAACCCGTCGGCAAGCGATCCAGTTGATGGACGTTGCCTCCACCGAGAACGATGTCTTCCGGTTCAAGCGCGGCGCTGAGGACTCCAACGATTTCCGCGACTTTCTTTCTCCACTTCTTCCGGCCCAGCTTTTTCAGGCCACGAATGCCGAGACAATCCTCGTACGTTCCTTTCTTATACGGAAGATGAGCGAGCTCCATCGGCACGACCGTCCCATCCACAACCATGCATGAACCCAATCCGGTGCCCAGACCGAGAAAGAGCATCTTTCCTCCGTTGTAACTACCCAGCGCCTGCAGTACGGCATCGTTAACGAGCTTCACGGGACGTTTGAAAGCTGCCTCAAAATCGAAACCTACCCATCCCTTGCCAAGGTTATGAGGCTCCAAAATTGGCTGGCCCCGTCGAACCGGCGCCGGATAGCCGATCGACACGACATCATACTCCCAATCCCGAGCGACTTTTTTCACGCCAAGAACCATCTGCCGCGGAGACAGGTGAGAGCCGGACGGAAAAGATCCGTTCTTTTTAGCGGAGGAGCGGACCTTTACCTTTGTCCCACCGATATCGATAACCAGAACGTTCATGCGACTTGCTTCCGGAATGCAGGATAATGGGGGGATCTCTTGCTTCCCAGACGAATTTAGCGCCGCTTTTCGCTGAAGCTGCTCAAGTCCGTCTCGCGATTCACATTTCGATAGAACCGTTCCTCGTCCTTTGTCACAGGATAAATGTAAAGCGTTCCTGCCTGCACGAGTTTCTTGATTAGGGCTTGCAGCGAAAAATCCGTGCCTTTAAGCGCCGCGCAAAAGTCCGCCGCGACTTCCGCCGGATAAACAGCCGACAACGGCTCGGCTCGATCCTCGATGATCGGCACAACGCCACGGCCGTGTTCCATTTTCCGACAAATTCGCCGCAGGCATTGTTCGCTCATGAACGGCATGTCTATGGCGAGAGCAAGCAGATGATTACTACGCATTCGCGTTAACGAGGCAGCCATACCGCTGAGCGGACCGCGCGACGGCTCAGCGTCGGCCACAAATTGGATATCTGCCGGCCGCCAGGACGGGTCGGTGCGGGCCGAGACGAAGATCTCCGAAGGACGTAATTTTCGCAGGAGGTCGAGCTGATTTTTCCAGAGCGGCTTCTCTCCGAAAAGGAGCGTGGCTTTGTCCCGGCCCATTCGGCGCGATTCGCCACCCGCGAGCAAGACTGCCGCGATCTTCACTGGTTCCTGTCTGCGACGACGGCACCGGAAGATAATTCGCCATCGCTTAAAATGTGCGCGCGCAAACCGCCGCGACCCTTGAGAAACTCTTCAGCACCTGGTCCGATCGCCCGGTCCATCCAATAACACGGCCGGCATTCGCCGGTCCCGTGAAACCGTACCCCCTGCACTTCGAAATCAGTTCCAATCAGTTCATTCAGTTCAACATTCCGCGTGATGACATTGCGTCGAACCAGCGCCGGCGAGCGATCTCGAAGCCCCAGTGCCTGGCAAAGGTCACCAAAAACCTCCAGCGAGAAAAACGTGATTTGTCCCTTGTAGTCGATCCGATAATCAAAAAAACGATCCCCGCGGATACCGTGACCCGCGACACATTCGATCAGCGCTACCTCGATCGACGGATGGTCGTCCGGCTCGCGTCCGTGGTGGCCAAAAAAATTATGGCCGGGAGAAATGTAAAGATGACAAATTTCCAATGCCGGCATGTTACCATCAGCGTAAAGGCACGGCGAGCGGCTCGGCGATTTTTCAAAATGAAGGAACCTGGCATCGGATCGGAAAAGATTATTCGCCGGACACAGGACGGACGATTCGAATACCAACCCGACGATCTGACGGTCGAAGAGCCATTGGAAATTCGGGTCGGCCGCGAGACCGTTGCGACGACGATGCGCACCCCGGGCCACGATGACGAACTCGCGGCTGGTTTTCTGATTTCGGAAGGGGTTATTCGAAAACGCGAAGCGATATCGAAATTAGCGCGCGCTGCGATAGGTTTGCATCGCGAAAACATCATTACTGTTTCGCTCACCGCCGGTTCGAAGATAAAAATCGCGCCGGCGCGACGCCAGGGCACGATCACGTCCAGCTGCGGTATTTGCGGCAAAGACAGTATCGCTGCGATTCGACAGAACTTTCCGGCAATCTCTTCCAAGGCGGATGTGCGAGTCGAACTGGCAACTCTGCTGATGCTCCCGGATTCGTTGCGAAAAGGTCAAAATGATTTTGGCCGGACCGGAGGAATTCATGCGGCTGCGGTCTTCAATCTCCACGGCAAACTGATCGTCATCCGGGAAGATATTGGCCGGCACAATGCGGTCGACAAGGTGATCGGGCGGGCGCTGCTCGATGGACTCCTGCCTCTCGATCGACACGTTCTTCTCGTCAGTGGACGTGCCTCGTTTGAAATCGTGCAAAAAGCGCTTGCGGCCGGGATCCCGATCATCGCGTCGGTGTCGGCACCGTCCACGCTGGCCGTGAGCTTCGCGCGTGAAAGCAATCAAACGCTGATCGGTTTTCTGCGGCCGCCATCGTTCAACATCTACTCGCACATCGAACGAGTGACTTTGGATAAGCAACCGTAAGCGGACAGTTGTCACTGCGACAGCCACGCAATTAGCTCCTCGTGTCTCGGCAACCTAGAGAGACGCTGGTTGCTTGATGACCTCAATAACCAGACTGGAAGGAATCATTGCCGCGTACATCTTTCCATCCTTTGCGATGTGTCCCTGGTAGATTCCGACGACCTTTCCCGCGGCATTAATTACGGGGGCGCCGCTTGCTCCGGCGGTGATGATGTTGGGATTATTGAATTCGGCGGTTAGCCAATCGCGACGCCCCTCAACCACCCGGGCCGTGTGGATCAATTCGCCAGAAGGAACTCCCCCCTTCACGTGCGCCAGAACCCAAACCGGATCTCCAACTGCAGGAGTGGCCGATGTCAAAGTCGCGATGTCGCCGGGAGCGGCCATTGTCGTCTTGAAAGCAGCCAGCTCGAACAATGGATTTCTTTCGTCGCTTGTCTCCGGGACATGCAGTCCCTGCACTTGATATAACCTCGAACCACCGCCGAAAAGTTGTTCCAGGCGAACGGCCCGAACGAACGAAGGCAATTCGGCCGCCGAAATCTGAGTCGGAAAATGTCCCTTCGGCCCGAGCAGGTGACGGACAGTCAACAGATAAACGCCGGGCGCATTTTCCAATTTGGCCAGGAAAGCAGTCCCAGCCGATTGATTTCCCTGTTTTGTTTGAAACTCCGGATGACCGACAAAATTCCGGGGGAACAGCGGCGTTTGCACGACCGCATTCTGCTGTGCCGGGCAGGGCAGAATCGCGCAAGCACTGACGAGGGCAACAAGGGAGAGATATGTTGTTCGCCGGGCCGGAATAGGTGGGATCGACATGAGTCCGGACGCGTCCTGCGTCTTCGTGACAAACTGCATCAATCCTGTTTTGATTGCGACGAGGAAGACGGAATCGCGTCGCCGCCTGAATCAAGACCCAGCGCTCGCCGGGAATCACGCGCGTATTTGAAACCATTCAGGATGATGTTCGGTTCCACCCCTTTCGAGAGTGCCAGAACCTGGAAGCTGCGACCGAGCATTTCGGGATGCAACAAGGTCTGAAGGGCCCTGCGCGATTTTGAGTCACCGTGTTGAATCAATGCCGGCTCCTGCGTGATGAGACCCGTAAGAAAATGATGCTGATCGGTAAACCCTGCGATCGCCAATCCTAACGTTTCAGCGTGTCGGGCGATGCTCGTCCATTCCACGTGAGCCGTGATATCCGCATCTCCAACCTGCTCAAGAGGCGAGGCCAACAGGCGATGCTCTTTTCGGCACTGCAGCGTTCCCGTTCTGCGATGATCGGCAAAGAATTCGTCGCGGACAAAACCATAATCGACGGCAAGAACGAAGCCGCGTTTCAATTTCGCAGCAACCGAATCCAGCCAATCGAGCGCGGCCAGATTCATTTCGGTTTCATAATTCGGCGGCAACGCCGGCAGCTTTTTCAGTCGATCACGCAGAACTGGATTTGTGATCGGCTGCGATACAAAAATGAGGATGCCATCCATTAACGCGACATACTTTTCCCGCCAATCCGTTTCGGCAGGGACATTCGGATTGGGCTCGCGTTCGCTCGGGTAGACGAGGTGCACCGGCATGGCGTCGAGCAATTCGTTGGAAAAATGGATGCCGGTAAACGGATCGAGCGCGTCTAACGAGTCGCACCAGTCAACCTTATCCCCAAAAATCCTCAGGTTACGCGCCTGCCGTTCTCGCAAGACGGCAAATGGCTCGACGATGCGATAACGAACCTGCGAGAAGAACGCCGGCGATTGCGACTGAAGGGCGTCGAGCACATCGCGAGCGAGTTCTCCTTCGTGCGCGCCCTGTTCGACGATCGAGAAAGAATCGATCCGGCCGAGTCGCTCCCAGGCTTCGGCAAACTGGAAAGCGAGCAGGCGACCGAACAGCGGCCCGACGCTTACATTGGTAAAATAATCGCCACCACGGCCAAGCGTTGCCCGCCCGGAACTGTAAAACCCGTGCTCCGGGTGATAGAGCGCCTGCTCCATGAACCAGGCAAAGGAAACGGGGCCATGCGTTTCTATTTCAGACCGGACGAATTGAACCAAAGCGTGGCGAGGATCTTTCAAGCGGCAGAAAACCTCCAACGTCCGACAGGCAACGTCCAATGCACTGAAAAAGGCAACGGCGGTGGTGAATTCTGCATTGGATGTTGGGCGTTGAGCGATGGGCATTTGCCCTCTAAATTGCGCGACTCCTTCCTGCTGCGCTGCCATTGAAAATGCCGGTTACATACATCACCCCTCCAACCCACCGTCGTCACTGGCGGCCCTGGTACACACGACCGAAAATTGTTGTGCCGGCCGGAGCTGCGCTTCTCCTGTTGGGCGGGTTTCTCATTTACTGGTCGATTCTCGCCGCCGATCTTCGCACCGAAGCGGGGACGTTTGATTTGTCGAAGCTCGAACAAATGGAATCGGCCAGCGTCATTGTCGATCGAAACGATAAAATCTTCGGTCAGATTTACGTGGAGAATCGCGAAACCGTCCCTTATCAGCAGCTGCCGCGCGATCTGATCAACGCCGTGGTAGCAGTCGAGGATGCGAAATTTTATCAACATCACGGTTACGATTTGTTCGGCATCATCCGCGCCGCCTTGAAGAACCTTGTCGCCGGCCATGTGCGTCAGGGCGCAAGCACCATTACGCAACAACTGGCGCGGAACAGTTTTGCGCTCAAGGAAAAAACCTTTCGGCGCAAATTGCTGGAGATCTTCCTGGCTCGTCGAATCGAAGACAGCTTCGGCAAACAGAAGATCATGGAATTATATCTTAACCGGATTTACTTCGGCGGCGGGCTCTATGGAGCGGAGGCTGCGTCACGCGGATATTTCTCGAAACCGGCGAGAGAGATGTCCCTGGCCGAATGCGCCACTCTGGCCGGCCTGATCAAAAGCCCTAACCGATTATCACCCTGGAGCGACAGGGCGTCCTCGCGCGACGCGCGCAATTATGCCCTCGGGCGAATGCGCGATCTCGGTTTTATCGATCAGCAAAAATGGGCGGCGGCGCAGACGCAGGAGATCGTGATCGGCAACCGTCAAAATGCGCAGGGGCAAAGCTATGCCGTTGATTACATCCGGCAGCAGGTGATCGCGGCGGTGGGGTGGGACCGAGCCATGAACGAAGGTTTTCGTATCCACACCACGATCGATTCCGATGTGCAAAAAGCAGCGGAGGATTCTTTGCGCAAAAGCCTGGAACGGGCCGAGCAGCATCCAGGATACAAACATCAAACCTATGCGGAGTACGCCGCCAGCTTTAAAAAAGGCAAACCGAACGGCGCCATGGCCAATCCGCCCGCTCCTGAATATCTCCAGGGTGCAGTGATCGCTCTGGATAACGAAACGGGCGGCATCCTGGCGTTAGTGGGAGGCCGGGATTTTGAACACAACCAGTACAATCGCGCATTACAGGCGAAACGTCCCGCCGGCACCGCGATGAAGCCGTTTGTCTATGCCGCCGCTTTCGAAGGCGGCCTGTATCCCGGCTCGGTCGTGGAAGATTCTCCTCTCGACAATCGGGCCGTGATGATAGGCGGCACCACCGGAATCCTAGGCGAATGGGGACCAGAGACGGAAGACAATCGCTATGAAGGCGCGATTACGGCCCGCGAAGCGTTAGCCAAGTCGAAAAACGGCGCGACCGTGCGTGTCGGCATGGATGCCGGGCTCGACTCGGTCATCAAAATCAGCGGCGCGGCCGGCATTCATTCTCCGTTGCGGCCGTTCCCGGCCACTTTTTTGGGAAGCAGTGAGATCACGCCGGCGGAACTTGCCATCGCTTACACAATATTTCCGAACGGCGGGACGCGACCGTCCACTCTTCACATCCTCGAGCGAATTGAAGAGAAAGACGGCACAGTCTGGCATGCGCAACGGCAGTCAGGAAAAGAGAGCGTCATCAAATCGGAAATCGCTTTCGAAGTTCATTCGTGCCTGGTAGATGCGCTTGAATCCGGCACAGGCAAGGGAGCACGAACACAGTTTGGCTTGAAGAAGTTTCCTGCCGCCGGGAAAACAGGCACGGCCTACGATTTCACCGACTCTTTATTCGCCGGTTACGATAGCGCTATTACCTGCGTCGTTTGGGCTGGATTCGACAAGCCGCAAAAAATCTATCGCGGCGCTTTCGGCCACGAACTGGCGTTGCCTGTTTGGGTAGATGTAATGAATGCATCGGTCGATCATTTTCCGCCAAAGCAAATCGCCGAGCCGCCGACATTAAAGAAAGTAGAAATTTGTTCGAGATCCGGTCTGCTTGCGACCGATCGATGTTACGACACGGTCAAAGGTCCGAACGGTGAAACAGTGCAGCATCGCACGAGCTACATGGAGATTGGCACGGCGGCACAGGTGCCAACCGAACTCTGCAACGTTCACGGCGAACCGCGGACGCGCCTTGTCCGTGAAGCGACAGAAAGCGAGTTCCCGCGCGCCGCCTCGGCCGTGGATTTAAAGGAGATTCGGCCAGTGATTCCGAAAGCGCCGACTCTCCTGGCCGATAAAGATCCTTACAACTCGGCCAGGGGCGCGATCAAGCCGGCCCCGACTCCGGAACCAGCTCAGGAACCGCCCCAAAAGATCGAAGCTGAAACGGCCGCGCTTCCGGCCCAAGCGAAACCACCGGAGCCCGGCGCGCCAATCATGAAGGCCATACCGGTCCAGCCTTCGGCAGTCCAGCCAGCCAAGGCCATACCGGTTCAACCCTCGACAGCTGAGCCGGCTGAAATTCGCAAGGCCGTCCCAGTGGGACCGTTGGACGAGGTTCAGGATGAATCGATGCTGAAGACGTCGACGCCGCCGCCGACAGACCTCGAGAATGATCGATGAGGCGTGCCTCGGCATGTCTGTTGTACTAAAGAGCGACCGCGCGAGGAATTATGCCAGCCGTTGTAACCGATTCGGCCAAGTTTCGCCTGACCGTATTGAGCCCCGGCGGCCGTGACGCCGAGCAATACTTCGATCACCCGATGCCGCCGGAATCGCCGGCGCATGCCCCGGTTAATTTCCACGGCTTCGCGGCGTGCACCCTCGGCAGCTTTCATCGCGATGTGAAGCGGGCCGTGGCTGAGAAGAACCCTTTGCTTCTCTTGCTCCGCGGGGATTTCAAAAACGCGCAGCGGGCGCTTCGAGAATGCCAAAGAAAGAAGTTAGCTGTTGCCATCTCCCTCAAAGAAACCGGGCTCCATCAGATCGCAGCGCAACTGTCCCGCCCGGCCACACTCGCTCGATTTCTGGAGATTGCCGCTCGGGCCGACGGATGCCTCGCTACGACGCTCGAAGCAGCCGAAATCTATCGGCGTCTCCGCGGAAAAAATGATTCAACCACGGTCGCGTTTATTCCAACACCATATCCGTTGGAAGATAAGCGATGGGACTTTTCCGTCGGACCGAGCAACCAATCGGGGATATTTATCGGGACGCGCGAATGGGATGTGCCATCCCGCAATCATTTCGCCTGCCTGCTACTCGCGCGGCAGCTGTCCGATGCGACGGGCGAGTCGGTGACGGTGTTCAATCTGGACGGCCGCAAAGGGGCGCGGCTTCTCGCCGAGTTGAACTTTCCGGCCGGTCGCCTGCGCGTGATTGAAAAGCGGAAGCCTTACCCGGAATACCTGCGTGAAGTTGCGAAGCATAAAATTGCCCTGCAACTGGATCGAAGCCATGTGCCAGGGCAGGTTGCGGGAGATGCACTTCTTTGCCGCACGATCTGCGTCGGAGGAAATGGTGCGATCGAACGGATTGCATTTCCGAAGACCTGTTCCGCGGGCCGCACCACGGACGAGATCGGCACGATCGCGAAAGAGTTGCTGACGAATACGAACGCGCGCGGAACCGTTTTCGTCGAGTCGCAATGGCTCTCGATGGAACGATTATCGTTCGAAGCGGTTCGAAAACAGCTGGCCGCATTCTTTGCCAAGTTGTAGTCGCCCTGCTCTGCTCGCCGCGCCGGAGCCAAGCGAAGGAGGGTCGGGGCGTGCTTCGAAGACACGGCGACAGAGCGCCGTGACTACAATTGCCCGCTGTCCATCACCTCCAGATAGAGATCTTCCAGCCGTTGGATTTGGATCCGTTGATCAAAGTTCCGCGCAACCGAATCAGCCGCGGTGCGGCCGAAACGCATCAACGTCTCCGGGTCTTTCATTGCTTTCAACAATGCCTGGCTCAAGGCCACATGATCCCGCTCCGGCACCAGCACTCCACTCACGCCGCTTTCAATAGCTTCGGGTATCCCGCCGTGATGCGTGGCGAAAACGGGCAACCCCGTCGCCATCGCTTCGAGCATGGAGTTGGGAACACCTTCCTGATTGCCGTCGCGGCCGATCTCGCTCGGGTGAACGAAAATGTGTGAAGCGTAGAACAAATCGCGCAACTCATCCTGTCCGATAAATCCGCGAAACGAAACCCGATGATCGATCTTCAAGGCGCGCGCGAGCGCATGAAGTTCCGTAAGCAGCGGCCCTTCGCCGGCAAGAGTCAGCGTCGCGTTCGGATAGCGCGACACAACATCGGCAAAAGCGCGCAGGCTGGTCGCGCAGCCTTTCTTTTCGATAAGCCGCCCCGCCTGCAACAGTCGCCATTTGCCATGTTCGGGAATGCTGCGCGCTCGATACGTGAATTGATCGAGCGGAATACCGGTGCGCAGAATCGAGATCTTGTGCTCATCACAACCAAGGTCGAGGACAGCCCGCCGCAGGGATTCCGAGCGAACGAAAACCTTGTGAACAGCTCCCAACATTTGTTCGGTCGCCCTTCGATATGCCGGCTTATCCATATCGACCATGGCGTCGGCCCCGTGAAAAGAAACTATGACCGGGCGCGGCCATGCCCTAACGATCGGCAGGAGATGGACAGCGATGTGCCCGAAGTAAATGTGGAGCAGACGCGCTTCTGTCCGGTTTAGTATCCGTACCAGGGATTCCAATTCGAGATCGGAAATGTGCCATGGTTGATCGAGGACCTGACGAAACCAAAAACGGCGCAGGAAGTGCGTGGCCGGCTTGCTGACGATGTGGACCGGTTCAAAGGGGAAATCCCTGGCGTTCTCGCGTTTTTGCGTGATGACAATCGGACGAACCCGCTGCAGCGCTGAAATCTGCCGGTAAATGTGCAGCATCTCCGGCTTGAGAAATGTCGCGCAATACGAGGCGACAACCGGACGATTGCTCAATGTGGCATTCAACGTTCAACGCTCAATGCCGAGCGACCAAGGTCCAATTAAAAATCAAAGATTAACAGGGCGCATTCATGCGGGATGAAGCGCCACGTAGCAACCGCCCTGACCCTCTCAAAAGAGAATCTCGAAAAGCTTGATCCCTCTCCACTTGCCCGTGTCCGGGTCAAAGACGACGCTTTGCGCAGCGGTCCCGTATTGCGGCGGTGCTGCCGGATTGAGCATTTGCAATGGATTACCTCCGCGCACTCCTCGCGGAACGACCCCTTGGACGTCACGTTTTGAGATGGGCGGCGGAGTGGCCATCGCCCTGACAGGTTTTTGTTTGCCTACGGGCGCGCGATAAGTTTGTCCGGACGCTGCACCCAGAAGCGTGAGCACGATCAGAACCGCAAGATAGTTTTTCATTTTTTCCCCTTTGGCCCCGGTCGCGCAATTTCTTGCCCGTGACAGCGCCTCAGCCGACAAGTATAGAGCGATGGATTACCTTGAGAAGGCTAAACGTGTCCTGGAAATCGAAATTTTCGAGCTGAATCGGCTGCGGGACCGGCTGAGCGATGACTTTTCCCATGCTGTCCAGCTGATCAAAGACGCGGTTGACCATCGCGGCAAAGTGGTCGTAATCGGGGTCGGGAAGTCCGGTCACATTGGCGCAAAGATCGCCTCCACCCTGACCAGCACCGGTTCGCCGGCCGTAGTCCTCGACTCCCTCAATGCATTACATGGCGACCTCGGAATGGTGGCGGACGGTGATGTCGTCCTGGCCCTGAGTGCGAGCGGCGAAACCGAAGAGCTTCTCCGGATCCTTCCGGCAATTGGGCGGTTTCAGGTTAAGATTATCGCGATCTGTGGAGACTCCAATTCCACTCTGGCGCAAAACGCCCACATCGTTCTGAACGTTCAGATTGAACAGGAAGCGTGTCCGTTGAACCTCGCGCCCACGTCGAGCACGACAGTGATGCTCGCTCTGGGGGACGCTCTCGCCATGGTGTTGCTGGAAGCGCGCGGTTTCAACAAGGAGGATTTCGCAAGGTTTCATCCAGCGGGCATGATCGGACGAAGCCTGCTCATGCGCGTTCACCAGGTGATGCGGCCCCGCGAAGCGATGGCAGTGGTGTCGACGGCTACTCCGATCCGCGACGTCCTGAAAGGAATGACCGGTGTCCGGGCCGGAGCGGCCGTTGTCATCGACGAACAGGGACAATTACTCGGCATCTTTACACACGGAGATTTCGCCAGGCATTTCCAAGAGGACCCGAAGATCGGAGAGCGTGTCGTGGCCGATCTGATGACGTTAAACCCGGTTACCGTGCATAAGGACAAATTGGCGGTCGAAGTCCTCAACCTGCTCGAGCGCCATCGGATAGACGACCTCGTCGTCGTCGACGACAACAAGGTCCCGGTCGGAATTGTCGACTCACAGGATCTGACCAGACTCAAGCTGCTATAACAGCTTGAGCTGGAAGCTCCAAATACCAAACCCCAAACTCCAAAGAAATCTCAATCACCAAATCCAAAAACTGCCAAAAAGGGCGCGGACTGATTTCGGTTTGGGATTTGTGATTTCCTTGGATGTTGGAGCTTGGGATTTGGAGCTTCCGGCAGTTTGCGTTCCCGCCCGGCGCGTGCAAGAGTCGCCGCTCCCGATTTGGCAATTTAAACTTTAACTCTTTTACATCCTGCCGGTATGGCTGCCGCAAACGATCTCCGCAAAGGAATGGCGATAAAATACAATGGCAACGCTGCCATTGTCCTCGAGGTACATCATCGCACCCCGGGGAATCTGCGCGCATTCGTCCAAGCCATTATCCGGTATATTAATACGGGCAAGAGTGCCGACGTGCGGTTCGGGTCGACCGACAAGGTTGAGCTGGTTGATATTGAGCGGAAACAGCTCGAATTCAGCTATAAGGACAACAACGGTTTCCATTTCATGGATCCGGAGACGTACGATACGATCACGTTGCAGGATACTCTGATCGGCGAAGGCAAAGATTATCTGGTCGAAAATCTGGCGGTGCAGGTTCTCTATGCCGAAGGCAAAGCGGTTCAGGTGGAGCTGCCGGCGTCGGTTAGCCTGAAAGTCGTGGAATCACCTGAGGGATTGCGTGGCGATACGGCGAGCAACGTGACCAAGCCCGCTTTGCTCGAAACCGGAAAAAGCATCAACGTTCCGCTGTTCATCAAGGAAGGCGAAAACGTCAAGATCGATACGCGCACCGGGAATTACATGGGGCGCGCATAGTCCGTTTTCGCACACGCTACCAGCGGCGCACCCACGGACATCTCGGAGAAATGTCCCTACCTCAGACACCACGCGCCAGGTAGGGATGCCTCTCCGAGGCGTCCGTCGTTTGGGGAACTTGCGGAAGCGGACGGCTCGGAGAGCCGTCCCTACCTCAAATTCCCAACCTCCGTTAGACGGAGGCGCGATTCTGTCTTGTGAAAACAAGCACGAAAGACAGGGCGAAGGGCCGGGCCAAGGAAGCTGCCGGCAAGGTGAAATCAAAAGTCGGACGGGCCACAGGCAATCGAAGACTGCAAGACCGCGGCGACGCTGAAACGATCGGGGGCAAGATCCAGCGGAAGATTGGCGAAGTGGCGAAAGTCTTCGGCGGCTGATGGCCCGATTTCCATCTTTGTCGCCAATAAGGCGGTGATCAGTGCCAGCCGTGAATGATCCCGCCAATAATCGCGCCCCCAATTGCGCCAATAATCAGAATGGGCGCATAGGCTTTACTGATTATTGCTGCGGGCAGACTTAAGAGCAGTGCGAAAAGAAGGCCCATCGCCCAACCGGGCCAAGCGGGCAACGCCACGCATCCAATCACCAAGCCAATGGAAAATCGGTTGATAAAGGCCGCAAGCAACGCGGCCGGCTTATCCGGGAACGACATCGGCAACATCATCGCCACCGAAATCGCGCCGAAGACTAATCCGCTAATTAAACCCACGAGCAAAGGCGACATGGATCGGATCTAGTGAGTTCCATTCGCCTGCTCAATCATAAATCCGCAAGAAGCGGCGCCCGTGTCCAAGATTAGACGACGGGCGCCGGCTCCTTGATCGATTTTCGCGTTAGCGCGCGGCGTAGTAGCCGTGGACCCAAACACGATGATGGTGACGCCATGCGTGATGGCCAGAAATCCATACATAGCGAACCGGTCCAACGTAATAGGCCGGACCGTGGACGTAATATGGACGGTCGCCAACTCCCACGGACACGGCGACGTAAGCATTTGCTGTTGAAATCACTCCGCTTGCCAAAAGCAGCGCAGCAACCACTAATGAGACTGTTCTTTTCATATGTCCTCCCTTTCAAAATTTGACGCTGCAGCGCAGTCTTTATTCGGCTTTTCAGCCAGTGCGAAATCGTTAATTCCAGTGGTCTGCTGTCTTTGTCGGAATGAAATTGGGTAAAACGCTTTACGTCACGAACCGGAAAGCGCGGCGGGCCTGGCTGGCCAAGCATCACGCCAGAAAAAAAGAGATCTGGCTCATCTATTATAAGAAGCACACGGGACAGCGACGTATTCCTTACGATGACGCCGTAGAGGAAGCTCTTTGCTACGGCTGGATCGACAGCACGTTGAAGCGGTTGGACGAGGATCGGACCGCTCAGCGCTTTTCCCCTCGCCGGCCGAAAAGCTTTCTCTCCGAGACGAACAAGGAACGCGCACGGCGCCTCATCAAAGCAAAAGGCCATGACTCCATTTGGGTTAACCAGGATTGAAACGCAGCTAAATGCGGAGTTCGTCCCGGCCAAGGACATCCTGGCGGAAGTGAAAAAAGACGCTGAAACCTGGAAGAACTTTAACGCCTTTTCCGAAACGTATCGACGCATTCGCATAGGCTGGATCGATGCTTCGCGGCATCGCCCGGAAATTTTCGAACAAAGACTGCGTTATTTCCTGAAGATGACGGCGCAAAATAAAAAATTCGGCATGGTGCAATAGCGGGTTTCAGATCCGCGGCGAATTCCTGGGCGAGACCTGGCCTTTGCTGGAGGTCGGGCCGAGACCGATATGCTCGTCCCGCCCAATGGCGGCCAAATTCCTGCTGTATTCGAGGGTGTGAATCAACCTACCCCCTCCCAATTAGAAATGTTGCTCCCCCTTGCGACAAGCTGGGCGAGTGAGCAGGAACAGCGGATTCTGCGCGAAGGAGTGCCTCTTTCCCCTTCGGAGACGAGCGATGCCAAAGATATCGGCGTGAAAAATCCGGATCGTGTGCGCTTGCTTCGGGTGGAAGCCATTCCATCCCCGAGCCATCCGGCGCTCAAGGCTGCAAGTGATGCCATCAATTTCGTCCCTCAGTCGCCTCGCGGGCTAACGCTGCACTACGGCGTGTTTGTTCAATCGGACTATTGGCGCGAGCGCGCGCTGATCGTCCACGAACTTGTTCATACAGCGCAATACGAACGCCTTGGCGGGATCGAGCCTTTCCTGCGTCAATACCTGCTGGAATGCACCACTCTCGGCTATGTCAGATCACCCATGGAAAAAGAAGCAGTGGCGACCGCGGCGCGACTTTGCGATTGCGTTTTGCGCTGACACTCCGCCATCCATTCGCGCGTTGTTATTCTCGATGAACGAAATTCAACGATGAACCTTCTGCTGCAAACCAAACAAGACGCTGAAGTCCATTTCGGAAAGAAGGCGACGATGGCTCTCAATCTTCTCGGCATGGTAGGACAGGGGGAAGAGACGTTCGGGTTTCTTACCGGCGACATGAGCGAAGGATTCGAGATCACCATCGGCTTTTTTAACGCCAAAGCCCGATACGTCGCTTTTAAGAAACGGACCGGAACCCCGTGGAGCGAAGGGGATTTGCGCGCATCGCTCATGCAGATCGGCAAATATTCCGATTGGTCGGTCAAGGCTAGCTCGGAGTTCTTCGATTACGCTGAGAAAGCGGGAAAGAAAATCGTCGCGGAAGCGTCGGGCTGGCATGCGCCGCGGCGGCGCTACGCTTTCGCCTATGTACCGGACGTCGCGGGCGAGATTGGAATCATCCCGGACAAGATGGCCATCGACCAGAAATTTCCTTTTTCCTGACCAATCACCCTAACGACGGGCGCGGAATCTTCGTCGGAGCAACCGCGTTAACCGACCAGGATTTCTTTGGCGGCGGGCCAACGTTAAACTCCAGAGCGGGGAGCGATTACTTTTTTCGGTGCTCGACCATCTCGCCCCTGACCGTCCGGGGATCGACGCGGGTCAGCCGCTTCTCAACGCCGCGCGGCAGCAGCGAACGGTGCGGAATCTCGCAAAGATATTCGGCGATGAACCAGATTGGTTTGTCCGTTGTCATCCAATTCAGAGGATCGAATCGCGCGAGGTTCACCGGCTGCGAGTAGCGGCGCAACGTGCGTTCGAAACGAAGATTGAAATAAATATTGAAATAACTTAACGCGAGCTCGCGCAGTGTCCGATAGACCGGCTCGCGGGAGCGACAACCGGTAAAGTTCGACTTCGCCACTGCCCCCCAGTGACCTGCAACTTTGTAGATGGCGACGACATGATCGGTGTCGCGATCGGCTTCCAAATCGAAGACTAAAGGCGGAAACCCGAGGACGCGAAGGGCGGCGGCCGCGAAAATTCCCCCGTCAAGACAGGACGCGGTCTGGTCCTGTAACACTTTCTTCGGCGACCGCGCATCGAACTTAAGATTGTAAGGCAACTCATCCAGATATCGCTGAATACCCGTTGGAGTTTTGAGACTGCGCAATTTGCGCAACTCGGATGGAGTAAAATCAAAATTCGTTCGGAATCTTGCAGCCGGGGATTTCACACGTTGCGCAGCCACCACGCGGAAAGATTTAGCATTGTTTGGTCCCGAGCAGAAGCGGAGCTCTCAATCGGCGGCGAGCCTTAAATTATAGTCCGACCGGATGCCGCGCTTCAAAACCTGACGGCGCGCGAAAAGTGGGCTGCCAACCCGGTTTCCACCGTTCGCGCCCGGTGACATACGGAGTGGTATCAAGACGCAAGCCGGCGATCACCGCAAAAGTATGCCCCTTACGAGCGTAAACCGTAATCCATTTGCCGCGGCCTTTCTGGCCGAAGCGGCGAAACTCGGACGAACTCAGCGGCGAGGTAATAATTCCGGCTGCGCCTAAAGCATACGAAACCGTGCCGGAACAATCGTACGCGTTATCATAAAACGATCGATGTCCGCCTCCATACCGGTAAGGCTTTGAGTGCAGTTGGTTCGCCGCCCAAATGGCACGTTTAACATCCATAGGCGCGTTGTCGGGAGCCGATGCCACGCCCGCGCGAAGCCGGGCCGTACTTCCGGGGATGGTGGGTCCGGATAAAGGAAATGGTGAGGCGATGGCTGATCCAGCGATCGCAACAAAACCTGTAACGGAATATAGAAATCGGAGATAACCGAAATTCACAAGGCCCTCTGCGAGTTTGTGGTAAGCCATAGAACGGCCTGTTGAAAAGCAAAAAATCTCGGACATCAGCTTCTGTGAAGTTCCGACATACGCGGAATATTTTATGCTTTTCCTATAAACAGAACTTCCCATAATTCGCCCCCCGTTTTATGCCCCAGGTCAACTTTCGCGAGATCTTTTCCCGCCCATCGGAAAATCGTGCCGCTAACAAAGACGGCCTCCGTTCCGAAGTGTCACCTCCCTCGGAACCGAGCAGCGTGATCAACTCAGTGGGTTTCAGCCGGTCACAGTGGACCAACATCGCGTTCGTCGTTTGTGCGTCCGTCGGCGCCCTTGTTTGCGCGTTGTATGTTTTTAAGGGCACCGAATTTTTGCGGCCAGTCAGGGGAAAGCTGGCCGAGCCGTCGTATCATCGCTCTGACCCGCTCCTCGAACAGCGAAGCACCCAGCAGCTACCCCCGCCATCATCGGCAACCCCGACTTCCACAGGGACGGCGGACCATTCGGGCGATCCATTTGCCCGGAACACGCCATATCTCACCCTCGCCCCACCGCCCATCCTATCACCAGAAGTGCCCAACCGGTCCGCCGCGAACCCCTCTCTTTCTCCCAACTCATTCCTTCGTCAACTCTCTTTGCCTGCGCCGGGTGGTGACGCACTATCGCGCGGGCTCACCCAAGGGACAGTGGATTCCAAAGTCGGAGCCATTCACACGGCGACCGCTGGGATGAAAATCACGGCGCATGTCACTCGAACAGTGAAGGCGCAAATACAAAGCACCCTCAGCGCAACGAAGAAGAATGTGGTTCAGAAGTCAGAACGTCGTAACGCGCACGACAGCACCCAGCCAACCAAACACGTCAACATCAATTCCGGCCATCAAATCGCGGAGAAATCGACTCGGCCCGCTATCAATTCGGGCAGACCGTCGGTCAACACGGGCGGCTTCAGCAACAGTTCGCCATTGGGTGGCGTTCGGGGAACTGGCATGAGCGGCGCATCCAGTCTGACGACAGCCGTTCGCGGACGTTGAACTGGCGACGGCGGCTCTTGTCATGATATTGTTCGCTCATGAGAAGCCGGTTCATGTCTTCGGTTCTCGTCGTGGCAACAATGGCGACGGCATGCATTGCGGCTGAGTTGCCGAGCAGCGATGACGACGAGTCTTTCGATGTCGAACCACCACTCCTGATCCCGAATCGGGAGACGGATCAATCCCCAGGAACAAACAACGCGGGCCAGCCTGCGACCGCAGGCCCGGAGCGGCTGCAGAAGGAACTTGAGCGGGCAACCAGAAATGCAGACGGCGCCGATCGCCTCTTCAAAATGGGTGTGCTGGCCAAAGCGGAAGTCGAACAGCGCGTTTTGCGAGTGGTCCGCTTACAGTCCGATCTGGCGGCAGCCCAATTGGCGAGTGTTCAGGAAGAAATGCGATTGCAGGAAGCTCGCGCGGCGGGTGGCGAGATATCGAAAGAGGAGATGGAGAAAACCAGACGCTCGCTTGCCGAAGCTGTGCAGGCCGCGGACGCGGCCGCAGCCAAACGCGAGCGCGCAGAACTTCAGGCAGCCGAAATCAATCTACGCAGGCAGCAAAAGCTGGCCGCTCTCGGTATCGGGCGGAAAGGCGAACTAGCGCGAGCGCAGGAAAGGCTGGCCGAACTCAAGGCGGCGAAGAACTAGAAGCGAAGATGGCGTTTCACAGAATGGAGCCGGCGGGAGCCGAGCGACATAGACGGGAAGCCTGAAGAGGTGAGCGAACTGGCGTGAGCGAATCAAACGCCTTACAACCGGAAAGCACCATCACACGTAACGTTTAGTATCCGGCAGCTTGGCCGTCTTTGCGCGATTCGCTTGCACCGACGTAGACGCGTTGTCCATCATGCATTTCGACCTTGATGGCCTGATAACCGCCATAGCCGCCGACATCTGTGCGCACATCGTGCCCTTTTTTCTTCAGTTCCCGCGCGGTTTCATAGGGAATGCCGCTCTCCAGGTTTACGTATCCACCGGCGGCGGTCATCTTTTCGCCGTTCGGCTCGTTATCGCCTTCGTGCTGCCAGCGGGAAGCGTCGCCAGCTTCCTGAACATTCAACCCGAAGTCGATTTGGTTCGTCAGCACTTGAACATGGCCCTGGGGTTGCATGCCGCCTCCCATGACGCCAAATGCCTCCCACGGTTTTCCATCTTTCATGACAAAGCCGGGGATAATCGTGTGGAACGGTCGCTTGCCGGGCGCGTAGACATTGGCGTGTCCCGGTTCCATCGAGAAAAGCTCGCCGCGATCTTGAAACATAAACCCGAGCCCGGGCACAACGATCCCGCTCCCCATTCCCCGATAATTGCTCTGGATCAGGCTGACCATGTTGCCTTCATCATCAGCCGTGCACAGGTAGATCGTGTCGCCCTGATCGAGCGACGGATTTCCTGCTTCCACTTTTTTCGCAGCGCGTTCGGGATCAATCAGTTTGCGCCTCTCTGCCGCATATTTCTTCGAGAGCAACCCGGCCAACGGAATTTTCGAGAACGCCGGATCGGCATAAAATTTGGCGCGGTCAGCCCAGACGATTTTCTTCGCTTCAACCATAGCATGGAGTGTTTCAGAGGAGTTACGGCCCATCGCGCGCAGATCCATTCCTTCGAGGATATTTAAAATTTGCAGCGTAGCGATACCCTGGCCGTTCGGCGGCAACTCGAAGACATCGTAGCCGTGGTAATTCACCGAGACTGGCTCGACCCAGCTTGAAGTGTGTTTCTCGAAATCGGCTTTGCGCAGAAAGCCGCCACGGGCCTGCATGAATTGGTCGATCTTGTCCGCAATTTCGCCTTTGTAGAATGCATCCCGCCCTTTTTCGCCAATCAAGCGCAAGGTTTTTGCCAGCGCCGGATTCTTGAAGATGTCCCCTTTTGCCGGCGTCCGCCCCTGACCATCCAATGTGTACGTTTCCAAAAATGCGCCCGGCAATCCCTGATAGAGGCGGGGACCGAATCCCCAGTAATACGCGATCAGTTCCGTCACCGGAAAACCTTCTTCGGCGTATCGAATTGCCGGCGCGAGATCGTCTCCCAGTTTGAGTTTACCGAATTTCTTGTGCAGCTCAGCCCAGGCATCGACACAGCCGGGCACGCTGATGGGCAACATGCCGGTCGGTGGAATGGTTTCGCGATGCAGCTTTGCCAGTTCGGCTTTCATCTGCTCATAAGTCAGGCCGAGCGGAGAGCGGCCGCTGCCATTGACGCCGTAGAGCTTGTTCTCCTTCGCACTGTAAACGATGGCGAAAAGATCGCCCCCGATTCCATTCGAAACCGGCTCCATCAATCCAAGCGTTGCGTTCGCGGCGATGGCAGCATCCACCGCATTGCCGCCCTTTTTTAGAATATCGAGCCCGGCCTGCGTGGCCGCCGGCACGCTCGTGCAGACCATTCCGTGACGCGCGACAACCTCAGACCGTGTGGCGAAATTTTTTCCAGTGATGCGATCGATTTGAGCGTCCGTCACTGCCGCAGAGAAGAAGGTCAAAAAAACAACAAACGGAGCGCGCGTCCTGGCCATTCGCTAGTTTATCATCGCTGTGGTTCCGTGCGAGCGCTCCGCGGGGAAAATCAGATCGACAGGCCGGAACCAATTTCAGTAGAAGAAGTTATGAATACCAAGCGCCTGTTTTTCGCGTTCTTCACCGCGTTCATTTTCATCTTCTTTTTCGAATTTCTCTGGCACGGAATACTGATGAAAAGCAGTTACATGGAAGTGCCCGTTCTTTGGCGGCCGGAAGTGGACTTCAACAGCCATTTCCCCATTTTAGTACTAGGACACGCGGTCATGGCATTCTTTCTCGCCGCGATTTATGCGCGCTTCATCGGAGAAGGTGGCGCGGCCGCCGGCGCCGCGCTTGGGCTGATGATCGCAGCGATCGGGATCGGAGGCGATTTGATCACGTTTGCCGTGCAACCGTTAACGCCAAAGATCCTTGAGCTTTGGATTGCGGGTGCGCTGGTTGAGTTCGCGATCGCCGGCGCGATCGTGGGCGCCATTTACAAACCGAGCGCCGCTTCTTCCCCTGCCTGATCTCCCACGACGCAGGTGCCGCAAATGATATCATGCAGCCCCAGCTTGCGTTGATTCCACGCAATCATTACCACACCGACCAACAATATCGTTAGGCTGAGAAAAAGCCCGAGGCAGCGGCCAACGGCTCGCGTGAAGGAAATTTTGCCGTGTGTGAACAGATCGATCACTCGTAAACGGCACACTCGCTGCCCAATTGTCGCCTCCATGCCCGAAGACCAAAGCGACGCGAAATAAACCAGTGCCAGGAACAGCGCCATCACCACCGCGAGGAGGGCGTGACCCGCGGCCGGATCGGCCGGCGGCGGACCGAGCGCGATTTGAATCACGCCCGCCGGAATAGCCAGAATAACCGCATCAATCGCGAAAGCAGCCGTCCGAATCCAAAACCCGGCATACCGGACCGCACCGGCACGTCGCACTGTTGCCGTGCCGATGGGTATGGCCGTGGAAGAAGCTCCCCCCGGCATGATCACACCTGGAAAACTCAGAACCGGCTTCCAGCCCGGGAACCCTTCTGACCATGCCTGATCGATCGGGCGCAAGGTTCCCGTGGCCAGGTGACGGTTTACTTCTTCGAGTGAATAAGGCCCTGTGCGCTGGCCTTCGCGTGTGACGTAAATTTGCATGGAGCCGGCCTTGTTCACCGAGAAATCGTGTGCCGCGCAAGTGGTGGTTCCCCCTGACCGCGCGCGAAAATAGCTTTCACGGCAAGCGCGCGCCGAATACCTTGGGCAATCGCCGCTATGGATGAAATCGTGGGCAAGCTGACCACCGGCGAGCCATTAAGCATCGATCAGCTGATCGAATACTTGCCGGCGCTAAAAGAGATCCCCCGCGCGCAACTGGACAACTGGGCCAAGGGCGCGGCCGTCGTTCACCATTACAAAAAGGGAGAGATTGTTTGTGAGGAGGGCGAGTTCGGTTCGACTGCTTATTACATTGTCTCGGGAACAGTCGACATTTTCATCAATAATCCGCTCGCGCATTTGCGGACCCATCCCGTATTCGGTTTTTTCGGACGCAGCTTCGCGCGGATGAAAAGCTTTTTAACGGACGATGAAAGCGATCAGCGGGCGGAAGCGCACGAGCGCAAATTCATCGGGATAGACGCCAACGTCGATCTGCCGATCCATCGCCCGCTGGCCCAGCTTGGTCCGGGAGAATTGTTCGGTGAGATGACTTGCCGGACCTACCAGCCGCGTTCGGCCACGGTGCAGACGCGCGAACCATGCGTCATGGTCGAGATGCTTCGCGTCATTCTCGACATGCTGGTCGGCAATCGCCAGGTCTCCGAGGCGACCAAGGCCACATCAAAAGTGAAGATGCCGACATTCAAAGGCACATCATTTAAGACCGATCTCGAGAAAAAATACCGAGAGCGTTCACTGAATAACCATCTGCGCAGCGTTCCCCTTTTCGCGTCGCTCGATGAGGAATTCATCGATTACCTGAAAGAGCACGTTGAGCTGGTCTCCTACAATCAAAATCAGGTGATCTGCAAGGAAGGCGAGGACGCAGATGCGTTTTATCTGATTCGTTCGGGAATGGTCCGTGTATCAAACACGCTTCCCGGAGGAGAACTGGTCCGTACCTACCTGAGTCGCGGCGATTATTTTGGCGAAATCGGTCTGCTTCGCTCGATCAAGCGAACGGCAACCTGCACAGCGCTGGATGCAGCGGACGTCGTAAAAATTCCTGCAGCCGAATTCAACTTAATGCTGCAAAAATTCCCCAGCGTTCGTCGCCAGCTCGAACTGATCGCGCAGGCACGATTGGCGGCGGATGAAAAGCGAATGATCCCGGGCGGACTGCAGTTGGATGATTTTCTCAACCAAGGGCTTTTTGAAGCGCAAAACCTTCTTCTGATCGACCTCGAGAATTGCACCCGGTGCGACGCCTGCGTCCGCGCCTGCGCCAAGGCGCATGACGGTGTTTCGCGGCTGCTGCGCGACGGCTTGCGTTACGAACACTTCCTCGTCGCGACGGCCTGCCGATCCTGCCGCGATCCACTTTGCATGACGCAATGCCCGGTCGGATCGATCCGGCGCAAGGAAAACCTGGAAATCATCATCGAGGATTGGTGCATCGGTTGCGGCAAGTGCGCGGAACTATGCCCCTACGGCAATATCAACATGCATCCACTCGAAGTGATCAAGGAAATCAAAACCGAAATTAAATCGGAGATTCAAGGCGCGCCGCCGCAGATCAAGATCGAGAAAAAGAAGACTACCGCTTACAAGGCGAACACCTGCGATCTTTGCACTCAGCTTTCAACTCCGAGTTGTGTTTACGCCTGCCCGCACGATGCCGCCAAGCGGGTCGATCCGCAAAAATTCTTCGGGGACGCAATTCGAGCGCAGGACGAACTGTTCGGTGCACAGTCACCCGCCTTGCGCTACGAAACACACCACACTCATTAATGAACCTTCGGATTTCGAGTTTCAAATTTTATACTTTTTAAGCCATGCGGATTCTCAACCGCGCGAACTTTCCGTGGTTTGTTTTTGTCTCGGTCGCCAGCGTCTTTGCTCTCTGGCTTTACGCCGGCAATTTTCACGCCCAAAAACTTCCGGCTGGTTTGCACCCGCCCTCGTGGTTGGTCCAACAACCGTCTGATCATCGTAGCGTCGGTGGAACGCCGCTGGGATTGATTTTTGGCGCGATCGCGTTCGCCGTTTTCATTTTCGCCGCCCTGTTGGGCCTCCGCAAAAAGCTGGTCCTTTGGCGCGTCGGTACGGTGCAGCTTTGGATGCGCGCCCACATCTGGCTGACTCTGCTGACAATCCCGCTCGTCATTCTACATACCGGTTTCCGATTCGGTGGGCCCATGACCACGCTCCTGATTGTTCTCTACGTCGTTGTCATGGTCAGCGGAATTTACGGGCTGGTGCTGCAACATCAGATACCTCGGATCATGATGGAGCGGCTACCGGCCGAGTCTGTTTACGAACAAATCCCGCACATCCGGACGCAGTTGCAGACCGCCGCCCAAAAGATGCGCGATTCGTTCAAGCCGGCTCAGACCGACAAGCCGGGTGGCGGCGCTTCGGCTGCGAGCGCAACGAAGGCGGTCACGGCAGGCTCAACTCCAATGGCGACGACGTCTGCAACCGTGAGCACGCCGACGGCACGGGCCAAATCCGTTGTGGGTTCCAGCATCACGGCCGAGTCGGTGGGCAAGCGGCCCGCTACACCAGCAGCGAATGTCACGCCTGCACCGACCGCACCCGCCGTCTCCCTGGAGCCAAAACCGCCGGAAACGATTGGGACTCCCACGGCCCGAGTGGCCGAAGGAAGTGCGGTTCCGGCCGGCACGGAAGGCATCGCTGCGCCGGAGGCCAAACCGGCTTCAGTTGTTCCAGCGCCGGCCGCGAAGTCGGTAAACCCGCCCACCGACAAACAGGCGACGATCGCAGAACCAAAAATATCTGTAGCCGGAATTGCCGATCCTGGCTCGCGATCGGCGACCGCGGCTAAAGCAACGGCGCCGACGATCAACCCGGGACCAACTCCCGCGAAACCGGCGGCAACAACCGCAGTGCCGACCGACGCGATTTCAGAAGCTACCCTGATCGAATTTCTCGATCGCCAGATTCTGCCCTACCTCGCTGCGCGCAACGGCAATAAACTACGGCTTGGAAATGCGCGTTTTTCCGAAGACACATTTCGCTTTCTCAGACTTCGGGTCACGGAAGGCTATCGCAACCGTGTCGCTGAAATGCAGGCGTGGTGTGATGAACGCCGGATGCTCGATTTACAGGTGAAACTGCAGCACTGGCTGCATGGCTGGCTTTTTGTCCACGTCCCGATCTCGTTTGTCCTGCTCTTGCTCACCGCGTGTCACGCGTTCGTGACTCTGTTTTACTATTAATGAGCAAACGCCGCCCGAACCTAGTGGATTCTTTGGCGCGAAAGGCGGACGCGACCAAGCGGACTACCGTTCTGTGCGTCGTTCTGCCAGCGCGCGACCATCTTGCGCAAACCTGATATGGCGAGGCAGAGCCGAACGCAGAAGCAAATCGCCGAGCGCTACAAAGGGAACCTTGGATACTATAATAAGATTCATCCCTGGCGCCGCGCGCGCCGGTTAGTCACTCTCCTAACCCTTCTGCTCACCATTGCGGCGATTTGGATATTCTCGAGATCTGGCCGCGAGACATTTTTCAGCGCCGGACCGATTTCGAGCAATCACGGAGCGATCGCGGAAAAATGCGCAGCTTGTCACCAGCAATCCGCCAAGAATGGATCGTCTTTGGCACCACGAGAACTTGTCGCCGTCTTGAAAGCGCGCTTTCGCCACGGCGTCGCCTTCGAGCCGATCGATCAGAGATGCCTAACCTGTCACCAGCAACATTTGTTTCATGAAGCCAACGTAGTCCAGAATCGGTCGTGCTCGGCGTGTCATCAGGAACATGCCGGACCGGGACCAATGAGGCTGGTGGCAAGCTCGAACTGCACCTCCTGTCACAACGATTCTCGGCGAATGGCGGCGGCCGCGGAAAAGGGAAGCCACTTGCCATCAGGCGCATTCAATCGTCACCCGCATCCGCCACAGCAGGTTGTCTTTGAATTGCCTCGGCCTCCACAGGGCCACACCAAAGTATTCAGCTCGTTCGAGACGAATCATCCCGAGTTTCAGCTCGCGTCGGTCCAGCACGGTGATCCCGACGTGCTCCGCTTTGATCATCAACGCCATTTCGCCGCCGATATTCCTCCAGTAAGCGGACAAAAACTCGATTGTAACTATTGTCACAAACCCGACCCGAACGGGCAATATTATCAGCGCATCACGTTTGCCAACAACTGTCAGGCCTGTCATTCCCTCCAGTTTGATGCCAGGAATCCGGAACTAAGGATTCCGCACGGTGATGTTCAGCTGGTCCGGACTTTTCTGCGCACGTTGCCCGCGCAGTACGCCGATTACGCCCGGTTGAAACGAGGACAAACAAACGAGCGACAGATCCAGAACTTTGTCGCGCTACAAATCAAACAGCTGCGAGAAACCTTCCGGACCGGAGAGGCATTGGAGCAGGCCGTGTTTTTTACGACCGATCCCTACAAGCCGCAGCAACAGATGAGCACGAACGTGCGCGCTCAGTTCGCCGGGTGCGCGTTCTGTCATGAGGTGAAGACCGTGAGCAATGGCGCTCCGGCGGTGACGAAACCGGTCCTGGTCGATCGCTGGATGTCGCGAGCAAACTTCGATCACGCCAAACACACGAGTGTGAAATGTGACGATTGCCATCACGCCGTGCGCAGCCGCGACACATCCGACATTCTTATGCCGGTAAAGGCGAATTGTGTCACCTGCCACAGCGCAGCCGGCAAAGCGACCGCGGAATGCATTACCTGCCATACCTTTCACGCGCCACCAGCGGCACAGCACATTGTTGCCGAAGCTGAGACGACCAAACCAATTTCCACGAGACAGATGCTAATCGGGGCCGTCTCTTCTCAGCGTCCCTAACGACAGGTTGGTGCCGGAGAAAACGGTCTCAGCCGTCGAATTGTTAACTGCCCTGTTTCCGCGCGACAAGTTCTTCGGATTGCTCGCTCACCAGGCGCTCGATCGCCAGGCGCAATCGTTCGGCATCAAGCGGCTTGGTAAAATGCTCGGCGAATCCAGCCGCTTTGCTGGCCGCGCGGTCGTCATCCATCCCGTAGCCGCTTAAGGCGATACCGCTGAGGTCATGCTTCGCTCGGAGTCGTCGCATGAGATCCAGTCCGCTGCCATCGGGCAAACCCACATCGCTGATGAGCAGGTCGAAGCTTTGCTCGGCGAACAGTTGCTCCGCCGCCGCGATATTGTTCGCGTGTCCGACGTCATATCCGTTTTTTTGCAACATGCGCTGCAAGACGTAGGCCGTGTCGGCGTGGTCCTCGACCAGGAGGATTCTTGCCCGGGTCGCTTCGCGTGGATCGCTGCTGACATAGTAAACCGGCCCCCCCAGTAAGGACGTCTCCATCGCCCGAAGCGTGACGGTAAAGGTGGAACCCTGGTTAACACCGGCGCTGCGCACCGCGATTTTGCCCTGGTGCAGGTCGATCACCCGTTTGCAGATGGCCAGTCCCAATCCCAGACCACCGTACTTGCTCGTGATCGCGGGTCCGCCCTGCTCAAAAGCATCGAAGATTCGCGGCTGCAGCCCGGGTTCGATTCCGACACCATTATCCTGAATCTCGATCACGATTTGATGTGCATCGTCGTTGAAGGTGTGGATTTGGATCGTGCCTCCGGTCGGGGTAAACTTGATGGCGTTCTTGATCAGGTTCCAGAAAACCTGCTGCAATCGTGCAGCATCCGCCCAGCAATGATGCTCCGTCGCGTCCAATTGCCGTGTGACTTGAAGCTTCCTCGTCTCCAAATCGGGCGCGGCGATGCTCAGAGCATGCTCGATTGAAGTGTGGATATTCACGGCGTCGTTATGCAGCTCGAGTTTGCCGTGCGAGATCCGCGTGAGATCAAGCAAATCATCAATTAAAAGCGCTTCCAACTCGACGTTTCGGTGCAGCATTTCCAAATCGCGCAGGAGTTCCTCGCTGAGGTTCGGATCACGTCGCAGCGCAGTAATTGTCATCAACACCGGCGTCAGCGGCGTGCGCAATTCGTGCGAAAGCATGGCCAGGAACTGATCCTTGGCGCGATTGGCATCCTCCGCCAGTTGCTTGGCTCGCTCAAGCGCCAGCGCCGTGTTCTTGCTGTCCGTAATATCGAGAATGGTGCCGATGAAACGCGTGGCATGGCCGGCCGCATCGAGAATAGCCCGGCCTTTTTCTGAAACCCAGCGCTCCTTCCGATCCTCAATCCCAATCACGCGATACTCGATATCGTAGCGGCCGCCGCCGCCCGGCTGCAAAACCCCCTGGACTGTCTCGTGAATAATGTGCCGGTCTTCCGGATGAACCCCGCGAACATATGTCTCGTAATCAACTTTGGCATCGATCGGTAAACCGAAGATTTCGTTGCACCGATTCGACCAGCGTAATTCGCCGGTCGGCGGATAGAAGTCGAAGGTCCCGACGCCGGCCGCTTCCACGGCCAGGCGCGAACGTTCCTCCATTTCCTGCAAACGCCGCGTATTTTCACTAAGCACGGCTTCCTGCCTTTTCCTCTCCGTGATGTCAGCCCGAAAAATGACAATGCCTTTGTCCGTAGGATAAATGCGCGTATCCAGCCAGCGCTGCCACGGCTTATAGAAGATTTCAAACTCATCCGGCTCCCGCCTTTCCATGGCACGCTGACAACGCTCATGGAATTCTCCGCCGACCGCGTCCGGAAAAATCTCCCAGATCACGCGTCCGATAATTTTCTCTTTCGGCAGTCCGGCGAGTTCGGCCACCTTGTCGTTGACATAGGTGTAGCGCCAATTCCGATCCAATGCGGAAAATGCGTCGCTAATGCTGGAGAGGACGCTGTCGCGTTCGGCAATGAGATCGCGCACTTCACGCTGGCGGTGCCGCGCGCGCAACGCCACTTTGACGGCGGCGACAAGGGTAACATTGCGCAGTGGGCGCTCGAGCAGCGTCACGTTGGCGGCCGGACCAAGAATCTCCAGCGCCGGAATGCCCGCGCGATCATTGCCGCCGGGGCTGGTCATAATAATGACTGGAACGTCTGACCAGGGCGGTTGCCGGCCAAGCGCGTCGACCAGCAGCAAAAGCTCGGTGGGTTCGAGAGCTTCCTCCGCGAGAAGCAATGCATCGATCTCGTCGTCTAGCCGGGCGGCTAGTTCACGCAGAGACTTGCTGACGTGGCACTGAATCCCTGCTTCTTCCAGCGCGCGACACGCCATCTCGGCGTCTTTGCCTTTCGGCGCCAGGACCACCACCGTGGCTTTGGAATCATCCCGCTTTGGCATGTCTGCACGCTTTGGCCGGCCGACGGTTTTCCGTGGCCACTTGGGTAATCTCAGGTGACCAGATCTTGCTCATTTCCCGCGCATTTTATGTGGTCTACGTTTAATGGCTAGGCCAATTGCTATCTATTTCCGCGCCGGATTAAGAATGCTCTGATTTCAAGATTGGACGTTCGCAGCCGTCCGTTGGACGTTCCGCTCGAATGAATTCGGACAACAGAGTCCCGGCGGATCTCGGATACCGCATGCCGGCTGAGTGGGAGGAACACAACGCGACCTGGCTGTCCTGGCCCCGCCGCGAGGGAATCAGTTTCCCGGGATCATTCGACCGTGTTCTGCCCGCCTTACGCGCCATGGTCGAAGCATTGATCGAGTCGGAGCAAGTCTGCATCAACGTCTGCAACGGCGCGCATGAAGCCGAAGCGCGCGATGTTTTGCGCGGCCTGCCGCTGGATCGCGTGGCGTTTTATATCATTCCGACAAACGAGCCCTGGTGCCGCGATCATGGCCCTATTTTTCTTACCCGCGAAACCGATCCGAAGCTCGCCGTAGTCGATTGGGATTACAACGCATGGGGCGGAAAGTATCCACCGTGCGATCTCGATGAGGTGGTGCCAACCCGGGTGGCTGAGACTTTGCAGCTGCCGGTTTTTTATCCGCGAATGATCCTCGAAGGAGGTTCCATCGAAGTAAACGGCGCAGGCGCATTGCTCACAACGGAGGCTTGTTTGCTCAATCAAAACCGGAACCCGGATTTAAGTCGCGCTGAAATTGAAAAACGGCTGCGCCAATATCTCGGCATCCAGGATGTTCTCTGGTTAGGGCAGGGGACGGAAGGCGACGACACCGACGGGCACATTGATAACCTCGCGCGGTTCGTCTCGAGAAAAACGGTTCTCACAGTTGTCGAGCAAGACCAGGGGAGCGTGAACTACGCGCCGTTGCAGGATAATCTGGAACGGCTGCGCAAAATGAAGATCGACAACGAACCAATCGACGTCGTGGAGCTGCCAACCCCCGGGCGAATGCTTCGGGAAGACCTCGTCCTGCCCGCGAGCTACGCGAACTTCTATATTGCCAACAAGGTTGTGCTTGTTCCGACCTACGCTGATCCTAACGACAAAGCGGTACTGGCTATTTTGCGCGAAATTTTTCCGAATCGCCGCATCGTCGGGATCGACTGCCGTGAATTGATCTGGGGGCTGGGCGCTTTCCATTGCCTGACCCAGCAGCAACCGGCGGTGTGAATCTCTTTCAGCTAGGGACGTTTGATTCGCTTTCTCCTCGAAAGCTCAGCCATTCGGCTTTCCCATCTATGTCGCTCGGCTCCCGCCGGCTCCATTCTCCGAAACGTCCGCGCACCGGTGATGCGGCGCGAATAGAGCGGACGGCTCGGAGAGCCGTCCCTACCTGTCGGCACGACGACGGAGTCCAGCTTCCAGACGCTGAAGACGCGCTCTGGCAAACTGTAGCCGTCCCGCTCTGCTGGCCGCGCCGGAGCGACGCGAAGGCGGGTCGGGGCGTGGTTCAAAACACGGCGACAGAGCGCCGTGGCTACAATTTTCGGAGAACGTTCGGGGAGCGGGAATAGTGGGACGAGACGAGCTCGTCCCTCCCGGCACAATTCGGACGGCTCGCCTACGGCCCGGCGGGGAGAGCCGTCCCTACCTGTTGTTAACGAACGTGGCCCGTTGCATCGCGGTGCAAAAACCGGTCAACCGATTGTTGAAAATGGATAAACTCGGCTTGCTTTTGCGCGGGAACGCCCCAGGAACCGGCACGCTGATTCGTCAAAGCAAACGAGCTGTTCAAAGCGATTCCGAAAATCGTGAGCACGAAGACGAGGCCGACTTTAACGCGCGAAAAGTTTACCCAGTCAATTGCACAAATTCCGACCGCCGCACAAATGATAAGCGCCGGATACAGGTCGTGAAGGTAACGCTCCGTGATCCCCACGGTCATAAACACGACTCCGCCGCCGGCGAACAGGGCCGCCGCAGGCAATCGTGCGCGCCGTATCGGGTCGGTCGATCCACGGAAAAGAAATAAACATCCTGCGAGCGCGAGCATCGTTAGGGCCGGCATGCTCACGGGAAAACTCGAGAATCCTTCCACGACGTCGATGCGGGCCGAGCCGATCATCGTCGCTTTCCGGGCGAGCCCAAGCCAGGGAAAGTGATCCTGAAATTCAAGACCGCGCGGCCCGAAGTAGGTGGCCAGTATCGTCGGGATGTTTTCAGGATGAATTTGTTCAGCACCCGTGGTCTTCATCCGGCTCGGCGCTTGAACATACAGATCGTAATAGCGCAGGGGCATACTGCCCAGCGTGCCGAACTTGGCATAATTCACCCCCAGGTAGACACCTAACGTCGCCATCAAAATGAGCACGGCGATACCGGCGTGCGATCCCGGTTTAGCGATCGGCTGAAACCCGAGAAGCGCCTTTCCCGCCTCGCGTCTTCCTGTTGTTCGCCAGATAAGAACGATGGCTAAGACGCACATCGCGAGCAACGCCCCGGCACCAGCTGTCGCCCGCGAATGAAAAGACATGAATGCCAATCCACCGGTGAGCGCGAGCAACCAGCGGCTTGGTGTTTCCAAATACCGCAGAAGCGCCCAGGCAAAGAGGAGGGCGAACGTGCTGCTCCACATGATCGCTTCGTGGAACACATAGGAACGCGAAATGATGAACAGGTTGGTCGAACCGAGCGCGGCACTGAGAATGAAAAGCGAACGTGGCAATTGAGCGTGACCCGAACGTTGGTCAGGCCCGCGAATCTTCCGTAAGATTCGATCAACGGCGATGAGAGCGAGAAGACACGCAATCATCATCATGCTGCGACTCCACAGACCGTCCAGGTCCGGGAACGCAATCAGCAGTGGGATGCGGAGCAGCGCCGGCGCGATGCCGAAGTAGCCGTAAGCCTTTCCGTTAAACATGTAGGCTTCAAAGCCAATCGCCTCGCGCGGCACGTCCAGGTGCCCTGTCATGATCGACAGGGCCTGTGCGTCGTAGAAACTGGCCAGCGCGTCGTGTTCGATAAACTTCCCGTCGCCCCAGGTGATAAACCATCCGCAAATCAGGAGCACCGCGGCGAAGGTTAGTCCGAACCCCCAGGGGCGACGCGACCGTATGGGACGCTGTTCATCCACGCGCAAAGGTTCACCGTTCGAACAGCACAAATCGACCGCGGGAGTTTCGTTAACGGCCAGCATCGGCTTTGCTGGGGAGCAATCGGCGAGCCGAATGTGGGAGGGACCTTAGCGTCCCGAATCAATAATCAGTAACATCGCGGCACTGAGGCCGCTCTCACGTTCAGTCCCCGGTGTAAGGCGCTGGTTTATAGCCGCTGGCTAAAATTGCATCGTGCAGATCGGGCGCGTGCGTTTTTCGCGCATCAAAGGTCACGATGATGCGCTCCCGTTTTAAATCGACGCTGACACCCTGCACGCCAGGTATCCGCAGGAGCGGTTCACGAAGTTTGCGCACGCACTCATCGCAATCTTCACCTTCCGTTGCGATCTCAATCGTTTCGATTACGGGTTGGTCGCCGTGAATTGGAATGAAGGGATCCGCCGGATCAGGATCGCGGGGTCGGGCTGGGTCCATACAATTAATTAACGCGGCTGGAGCAGCTACTGGTTGCTTGAAGGCACAGCTTTCACCGACGCCGTCTGTAGTGGAAGCGTTGCCCGCCCGAGGAAGCTAACAGCTTCCCTTACAGAGCCAGAATAATGGGACGAGACCCGCCTTCGCTCGGCTTCGGCGCGGCAGGCAAGCTGTCCCTCCCGGATCTATCGTGCGCCAGCTCCCACATTGACCGGCCCCGATACTTCGCGGGCAACCGGCTCAAGGACGCGCCAGACATTTTCAGCCAGTATCTTATGGCCCGCGGCGTTGGGATGAATCCGATCGGGCAGATTCAAAATGGGGTTTCCGCCGACCCCATCTAATAGATAGGGGATCAACGCCGAGTGGTTTCTGGCCGCGAGATCGACATACATTTTGCCGAAGGCGCCGATGTAATCGTCCGTTCCGGATTGAGGCAACTGCATCCCAGCAATGACGATGCGGACATCGCGGTTTCGCCCCTTCACCTGCTTGATGATTTCCTGAAGGTTGCGCTGAATTTCGTCAACCGGCACTCCGCGAAAGGCGTCGTTAATGCCCAGTTCCAGGATGAAGATATCGATCTTGCGCTTCAAATGGGGCGGTAATCTCTGCAATCCTCCGTCGGTCGTCCCCCCACTGGCACTGGCATTGATCACCTCGAAATCGAGCCTCGCCTTACGAAGTTTATCGGCCAGGAGCGCCGGATAAGCCTGGCTACGCTGGAGTCGGAATCCATCCGATAGACTGTCGCCCAGCACCAGAATCGTTCTCACCGCCTGAGAATCGCGGCCAAGCCTGCCGGTGGATTGCGCCGCAACCGATAAAACGGCCAGGCCAACGGCGGCAATGGCACTTAGCCATTGCTTCCCTCGTTTGCGCATTTATTTTGCCCGCCTCACCCTTGTCGACGAATCAACTTTAGTCGGCAATCGCAAAAGGAAAATTCGAATTCGGAATACTTTTTATGGCCAACTTTGCTATCAACGGTTTCGGGCGCATCGGGCGCAATGTCCTGCGTGCGATGACACAAAAACAGGTGGAGCGAGTCCAAGCGGTCAACGATCTCACGGATACGCACACCCTGGCGCACCTGCTGAAATGGGACTCGGTGCACGGGAAGTTTGAAGGAGAAATTGGATCCGACGATCAAAACATCATCGTCCGCGGCCATAAGATTAAGATTCTGAAAGAACGTGATCCCGGGGCGCTGCCCTGGAAGGACCTCGGCGTAGAGGTGGTGCTCGAATCGACTGGGTTCTTCACCAATCGAGACAAGGCTGATCTGCATATTAAGGCAGGCGCCAAACGCGTGTTGATCAGCGCACCGGCCAAGGGCCCTGACGCCACCATCTGCATGGGCATCAATGACGACATCTACGATCCGGCCAAGCATACTGTCGTTTCCAATGCGAGCTGCACGACCAACTGCCTGGCGCCGTTAGCGAAGATTTTGCACAACAACTTCGGAATCGAGCACGGGTTCATGAGCACGATCCATAGTTACACGAACGACCAGCGTATCCTCGATTTTCCGCATGAAGATTTGCGACGAGCGCGCGCCGCGGCCGTCAGCATTATTCCGTCGAGCACTGGCGCGGCCAAGGCCATTGGCGAAGTGATTCCGGAATTGAAAGGCAAATTGAACGGAGGCGCCTTTCGCGTTCCGACGCCGGACGGTTCCATCACCGATTTTTCGGCTGTTTTGGCGAAAGACGCTACGATCGATTCGATCAATGCCGCTTTTAAAGCAGCCGCCGCGGAAAAAAACTACCAAGGCATTCTCGAGTACAGCGACGAGCCGCTGGTCTCACGGGACATTATTGGGAATCCGCATTCCTGCATCTTCGACAGCAAACTGACACTGACGCTGGGCAATCGATTCGTAAAGATCGTCGGCTGGTACGACAACGAATGGGGCTACAGCAATCGTTGCGTGGACATGCTGGAGATGCTCGGGAAATAGGGGCGTCTTGATCATGCTCTTGCTCATGATCATGATCGAAAGATGAAGACGTACTTTGATCATGAAAGGTTGGACGTCTATCGGGAAGCGATTTCCTTCTGCGGATGGGTAGGTGACTTGCTAAGCAGCATTCCGGTGAAGGCCGCTGCGAAAGACCAACTCGACCGCGCTTCGACCAGCATCCCGCTGAATATCGCGGAAGGAAATGGAAAGTTCTCTGACTCAGACCGCGCCAGATTTCTTGAGATTGCACGGGGCTCGGCGTTGGAATGCGCAGCTTGTCTAGATGTGCTCGTGGTTCGAAAGCTCGTTTCCGGAGAGGGAGTAGGTTCTCAAAAGGAACAGCTCGTTCGAATCGTTAACATGCTGATGGGGCTACTAAAGCGATTTTCAGGACGCGCGGAGTTCCTGCGCGAAGAGGGCGGAAGTTATGTGGTCGATCATGATCAGGAGCAGGAGCATGAGCGGGAACAAAAGTGAATAAGCTTTCAGTTCGAGATCTCGAGGTCAGCGGGAAAAAAGTCCTCGTCCGCGTGGATTTTAATGTGCCGATCGAGGAACATGGCGACCATGTCCATATCACGGACGACACGCGCGTGCGTGAAGCGTTGCCCACCATCAATTGGTTACGGGAACACGGCGCGAGAACGATTTTGATGTCCCATTTTGGGCGGCCCAAAGGCCAGCGGGTCGAAAAATATTCTCTGCGGCCGGTGGGCGATCATCTGCACGCTTTAATTAATCATCCGGTGATTTTTAGTCACGAGACCGTCGGAAATGTCCCCGAGAAAATCGTAGCCAGCATGAGGGATGGGGACGTGGCATTGCTGGAAAACCTTCGCTTTCAGCCGGAAGAGGAAGCGAACGACCCGAAATTCGCCGAGGCCCTTGCTCGGTTGGGCGACAAACTCTACGTGAACGACGCGTTCGGCGCGGCGCATCGCGCGCATGCGTCCACGGCCGGTATCACGAAATTTGTCGAGAAGGCAGCCATGGGGTTTTTGATGGAGAAGGAATTGAAATACCTGCACGAAGAACTCGATAAGCCGGCGCGCCCTTTTCTCGTCATCATGGGCGGCGCGAAAGTTTCGGATAAAATCGGCGTGCTCAAAGCACTGCTGGATAAAGCGAACAGCATTCTGATTTGCGGCGCAATGGCCAATACATTCTTTCTCGCACAAGGAATTCCCGTCGGAAAAAGCCGTGTTGAAGCAGATAAAACCGATCTGGCCAAAGAGCTGATGGCTTTAGCCAGGCAACGCGGAGTGGAATTGTTGCTCCCCGTTGACGTGGTGGAAGCAGATGAGATTCGAGCGGGAGCTCACAAGCGGAATACGCCGCGCCTATCACCGAAACACGGGGTCACCGATGGCTGGCAGGCCGTAGACATCGGCACGGCAACGATCGCCCTTTTTCAGGAGGAGATTGCGAAGGCAAAGACGATCCTTTGGAACGGCCCTCCCGGCATCTTTGAAATACCCGACTTCGCTGACGGAACGATTGCCATTGCGGAAGCGATGGCCAGCTCCGGGGCGAAAACGATCATTGGCGGCGGAGATTCGGTTACCGCCGTTAACCAGGCCGGACTAGCCGATAAAATGACCTTCATCTCCACCGGCGGTGGGGCATCGCTGGAGCTGCTCGAAGGCAAAGAACTTCCGGGAGTCGCAGCGTTGACAGACAAGGAGTAATCGAGTGATGCGCAAAAAAATCGTCGCCGCCAACTGGAAGATGAATATGACTCAAGCCGAGTCCGAAAGGTTCATCGAATCGTTGCTGATCGATCTCGGTGATATCCGTGAAGTGGACGTGGTGATTATCCCACCTTTCACGGCGATTCCGAAAGTGACTGAAGCTCTTGGCAAGGCGCAAGACATCAAAGTCGGTGCGCAAAACATGCACTGGGAACGAAGCGGCGCGTTTACCGGCGAGATTTCCGCAGCTCTGCTGCGCGATCTATTTGTTCGCTTCGTTGTGCTCGGTCACAGCGAGCGTCGGTCGCTGTTCTGCGAGACCGACGAGATCGTTAACAAAAAAGTGCATGCCGCGCACGAGGCCAACCTGCGGCCAATCGTTTGCATCGGAGAAACGCTTAAGCAAAGGGATGAGGGCAAGGTGCAAAAGGTTTTAGCTACCCAATTGAAAGGAAGTTTGGCCGGGCTCGGCGAAAAGGAACTCCAGGAAACGATCCTTGCGTATGAACCGGTCTGGGCGATCGGGACGGGCCGCAATGCCACCCCCGAGCAGGCCCAGGATGCTCACGCTTTTATTCGAGAGACTGTGAGCAAAATGTCGGATGAAGTGACCGCCGAGAAAATTCGCATTCAATACGGCGGCAGCGTGAAACCGGACAACGCGCGTGAGCTGATGAAACAGCCCGATATCGATGGCGCGCTCGTCGGCGGGGCGAGTCTCGACCCACGCAGCTTCGCTCAGATCGTTAACGCGGCTCGCGAAAAAGAAGTCGCGACCTAAATCCGCCTTTGGGAGGGACGAGCTTGTCTGCCGCGCCGAAGCCGAGCGAAGGCGGGTCTCGTCCTCTGATTAGTCGCCCCGCTCTGTCCGGCCGTAGGTAGGATAGGGCCGGCTCTCCGAAACTCCGCCGAACAAGAAATAATGGGACGAGACGAGCTCGTCCCTCCCGGCACGATTCGGACGGCAATCCAGGCGGGACGGCTCTCAGAGCCGTCCGGACGTTTCGGAGAATGGAGCCGGCGGGAGCCGAGCGACATAGATGGGCAAGCCGGATGGCTGAGCTTTCGGGGACGAAAGCGAATCAAACGTCCCTACCTCTCGATTTCCAGATACGTCCGCGACTGGACGTGATTCGTGCCGGGTTCGAGTCGCTCAATCCGCATTTGTTTCAGGAACCAGCGGCCCTCGATCTTTTGCGCGGAGACCACTTCAAACCGTTTCGCCAGCTGCCGGTTCCAGTCGTAGCCTTCCATTCTCATGAGGGCGCCACTTGCCTTGTCGACCCAGAGAAGCACGGTCGAATATTGCGATTGCCGGGAGGGTGCGCGCAATTGCAGCTTCCAGCAGTTGCGGCCGCGCACGTTGTCACTCCCCGCGATTTCAGCGTTAGGCCAGTAAAGAAATTTCAAGGCCAGGTCTTCGTAGGTCACATCGGTAGCGCGAACCTTATGGTCGAACTGGGCCGGCAGGATTTTTTCCACACCGCCCCGGGAGATTTCGTCGAGCCGCGAATCTTTTTCGCCAAGCTGAAGCTGGAGTGCTTCGTCCGGATTCGAAAAAATGTAACGCACAATCGAACCGTTCTGAATCAAGTGAAACGGCACGATGATCCGGTCCTGCCGCAATTGGCCGTCCAAATCAATCTGTTGCTGGCTTTGCTGCATCCGCACGCCTTCGAGAATGTTGGCCGCGGACGGCGGCGGTTCCGCGGCGCGCGCGCTGGAAATGGTTAAACTCAACGCAGCAAGCAATCCTGCGGTTCCGTTTCTCATTCGCAATTTTTATCTTTGAAATGTTCCATTTTGAGTCGAATTCGACTGTGGATGACTTGTGCCAAAGCGACCTTCACCCATCAATAGCGCTTAAACTTCGAGCCAGCTTCCAGCATGGACCAGACATTATTTCACCTGATCAATGAACGTTGGACGACTGCCCCGCTCGACTTGTTCATGGCGGCCGTCAGCAATATCGAGATCTGGAAGCCGCTGCTGGTGCTCATCGCCCTCTGGGCGCTGGTCTTTGGTGGATTTAAGGGACGCGCCTTTATTTTCTGCCTGTTACTCTGCCTCGTGGTGGCGGAACGCGTGACGAATCTGTTAAAGACGGCAGTCGATCGGCCAAGGCCGAAACAGGTGCAGGTCGTGCGCATGGTCGAGTTGCAACGAGTGCGCCCGGAGTTTCTCACCTTGTTCAAGAAACCAACCGTGCGCTACTCCGATCGCTCCGATCGGAACCGTTCCGGGCCTTCTTTCCCATCCGGGCACATGACGAACAACACTGTAATCGCCGTTTGTTGTACACTATTCTTTCGGCGTCGCGGCTGGCTCTACTGGTTCGTGGCTGCCGCCGTTGGTTACTCGAGAATTTATTTGGGAGCACACTGGCCTAGCGATATCGTCGCCACGTTTTTCCTGGCGATGGGAGAAACACTTCTCATTTTGGGATCCCTCGAGTTACTCTGGCGTTGGCTCGCGGCCAGGCAGATGTCGGAAATCTATGAGCGACATCCGAGTCTGATTTTCGACGCTCCGAAATGAGCCCGCGCCGCGCCGTTTGGCTATTTCTGCTCGCGTTAACCGCCATTCGGCTATCGTTGCTGGCAACGACCGACCTTGAGGCCGACGAGGCGCATTACTGGATGTGGTCGGAACGCCTGGCGCCTGCGTATTTCAGCAAAGGACCGGGTGTGGCCTTCGCCATACGGGCGAGCACCGCACTGTTCGGCGCCAATGAGTTCGGCGTGCGTTTTTTCAGTCCTATCCTGGCGGCCGGCACGAGTTTGATCCTGTTTTACCTCGCGCGGCGTTTGTCGAGCGCGACGGCCGCGCTTTGGGTTGTCATCGCGCTCAACGTGACGCCTATCTTTTGTATCGGGGCGTTTGTCATGACGATCGATCCGCTTTCGATCTTTTTCTGGACGGCAGCGATGGCTACTTTCTGGCTGGCGCTCGAATCCAGCCCCCGAATTTCGCTCTATTGGCCGGCGACCGGTTTGCTTATCGGTCTTGGATTTCTCTGCAAGTACACCAATGCTCTCGAGATAGTTTCCGTCCTTCTCGTGCTCGCGCTGGCGCCACGGTTTCACGGTGAATTCAAACGACCGGGCTTGTATCTGCTCCTGGCTCTCTTCGGAATTTGCACAATACCGCCGATTGTCTGGAACGCGCAGCACGCGTGGGTGACTTTAGGTCATCTGCAATCGCGGGGCAGCCTCGACCAGAGTGTCGGCTTGCATCCTCTTGAGCCCATAAAGTTCGTTGCCGAACATTTCCTGATTTATTCCCCGGTACTGTTTCTGGGGCTCTTCTGGGCGGCGGTGGCAAGCTGGCGGCGCATTCGCCATCAGTTCAAGGTCTTGTTTCTGTTTTGGTTTGGTTTACCAGTGTTCGCTTTCTATTTTCTCCTTTCGTTAAACAAAGTCGCGGCACCGAATTGGGATGCTCTGGCCTTTATCGGTTTCGCTTTGTTGGCCGTTAATTTCTGGCGCGACCGCGTCGAGGAGAAACAATGGCTGAAGCGCGCGGCCGCGGCCGGCCTTGTTCTCGGTCTGCTGATGAGCGTCCTGGCGCTCGATTCAGATTTGCTCCGCTCCGCCGGAATTCGACTATGGCGAAGAGATCCCAGCGATCGCATGCGCGGATGGCGGGCTGGCTCGGCCGCGGTGGAGAAGCTGCGCGGAGAATGGGAAACGAAATTAGGGCAAAAATTATTTTTGATCGCGGACGATCGCTCGCGCGCTTCGGAAATTTCGTTTTATCTGCGTGAGAAGCGCCCCGAGGGGCCGGGGCATCCCCCAGTCTACCTGGTTGAGTCCCAGGATATCGTGAATCAGTTTTCATTCTGGCCCCGATATGATGAGTTTGTGGCCGCGCCGCCAAACGCCCCCGGGACGGAGGGGGATGTGTTCACGGAGGAAGGAGGCGTGAACCCATTCATGGGACGCAGCGCACTCTTTGTGCGGGACAAGGCAACGGGGAGAGTCCCGCACAACATCCGCGCCGCCTTTGAAACAAGCGAGCCAATCGCCACCCTGGAGATGCGTCACTTTGGGGAACACTTGCGCACCTGGCAGGTTTTCCTTTGCCGTAATTACCGGCCCGTACCGTTATGATCGAAACGACAAGGGCGCCCGAAGTATCCGTGATTGTGCCTGCTTTTAACGAGGAGGAAAGTGTCGCCCTGTTGCAAACCGAAATTGCGAACGCTCTTTCCGGTGTCGACTATGAACTCATCTTTGTCGATGACGGCTCGAGCGATAATACCGCGGGAAGGATCAAGATCACTCCTCAGGTTCGCCTGTTGCGGTTCGAACAAAATTGCGGACAGAGCGCGGCCATCCATGCCGGGGTTCAGATCGCGAAAGGAAAGACGATCGTGTTTATCGACGCAGATTTGCAAAACGACCCGGCCGATATCCCCAGGCTCCTGGCCCAGATTGCTGGCGGTGCCGATCTCGTTTGCGGTTATCGCGAGAAACGCAAAGACACATTCACGAAGCGGGCGACCAGCCGGATTGCAAACTTCATTCGCAGCCGGTTCACCCGGGATGGCGTGCGCGACACCGGGTGCACGTTGAAAGCGATGCGACGGGAGTGCATCCCCACCCTTGTGCCTTTTAAGGGGATGCATCGCTTTATCCCGGCATTGGTGAAAGGCGCGGGCTACCGGCTGATTGAGATTCCGGTAAACCATCGGCCGCGGCGCTTCGGCCAGAGCAAATATGGCTTTGGTAGCCGGGCGCTACGCGCCACGATCGATATGCTGGGCGTGCGGTGGCTGTTATCCCGGCAGTTGAACTACAAGGTGCGCCCGGAATAGGCGCCTCCAAATCACGCTTGTCATCCAAAGCACTCAAGATAAGCTTTCGCTCCCCATAGGGGAATCTGCATGGCCCTGGACAGCCTTTTATCGGTCGAGCAAATCATCCCTGAGATGAAGGCAGTCGAGCGATGGCCGGCCATCGTCGAGCTAATCGATCTGCTGGTTAAGCTCGGTAAAATAAAGCCGGAAGCGCGCGAGAGCATTCTCGCGTCCCTCAAACAGCGTGAAGAGACGATGAGCACGGGCATTGGTTTCGGTATCGCCATCCCGCACTGTTCGTCCGATCAGATTGACGATGTCGTCGCTGCCTTTGGACGGTCCTCCGGCGGAATTGAATTTGATGCGCTGGACAATGCGCCGGTGAAATTCGTCGTCCTGTTCATTGTCCCGAAAAATCAATTTCAAACCCACCTGCGCACACTTGCTTCCATTGCCAAATTTTTGAATGACCGCGCTGTTCGCGAAAGTCTTGCCCAGGCAAAATCGGCCGACGAGGTTCTCGGCATTTTCCGGGAGCGCGCGCAGAAGTAGACTCGGTAGCGCCCCGCTCTGCTGGCCGCGCCGGAGCGACGCGAAGGCGGGTCGGGGCGAACACGGCGATCCCGCGGCCGCGGGACCGTGGCTACAAAATACGAAATAAGCTTTATCGCGCTTTCGTCTGTGTGAATCTGTGGCGACTTAAATGGAGACTTTTCAATCACTCCTGGCCAAAGCACTGGAAAGTGCTCTCACGAAAGCCGGCCTGCCTAAAGCCGGCGACATAACGCCCGCGACCGACCCCCGCTTCGGCGATTATCAGACAAACGCCGCTCTGGTCCTCGGGAAACAACAGCACGAAAATCCTCGAGACGTTGCGGCGAAGATCCTGGAACATCTCGACGTCGCTCAATGGAGCGAATCGCCCACGATCGCGGGCGCGGGATTTATTAACTTCACGTTGCGCCGGGAAGCGGTCGAAGAAAAAGCAGCTTTGTTGCTTAAGGACGAGCGGCTCGGCGTTGCCCCGACGACAACACCCAAAAGAATCCTGATTGATTTTGGTTCCCCTAACGTGGCCAAACCGATGCACGTGGGCCACATTCGCAGCACCGTTCTGGGCGACGCCCTCGCCCGCATCGCGCAATTTCTTGGTCACGATGTGATCCGCGACAACCATATCGGCGACTGGGGCACACAATTCGGCATGGTTATCTGGGGCTGGAAGAATTTGCTCAACCGGCCAGCCCTTGAGCAGGACCCCATCGCCGAGCTCGTCCGCATCTATAAAGAGACGAACGAAAAATCGACAACCGATCCTCAGATACGCGAAGCGTCACGCCGGGAACTGGTCAAGCTGCAAGCCGGAGACGGGGAGAACTTTTCGATCTGGAAAGAAACGGTCGACCTGTCGATGCGAGAATTTGAGCGTGCCTACCGGGTGCTCGACATCCGCTACGATATCCAGCGAGGTGAAAGTTTTTACAACGATCGTTTGCCGGGCGTAGTTGAGCGTTTACTCGGGGAAGGTATCGCGGAGCTAAGCGAAGGCGCGGTTTGCGTTTTCTTCCGCGACATTCCCGAATTGCACGATAAACCCGCCATTATTCGAAAACGTGACGGCGGCTTCAATTACGCCACAACCGATATCGCGACAGTTGATTACCGGGTCAACGACCTGAAGGCGGACACTGTCTGGATCGTGACCGGTGCACCTCAGATATTGCATTTTAAACAGATCTTCGAAATCGCGCGGCGCGAAGGTTTTCAGACTCGATTTCATCACATCACCAACGGCAGCATCCTCGGCGAAGACCGTAAGTTGATGAAAACGCGCTCGGGCGAAAATGTGCCATTGCGCGAAGTCCTGGACGAAGCGATTTCCCGTGCACGCAGGATTGTCGAAGAAAAAAATCCCGCCCTAACCGAAACGGAAAAGAACGAGATCGCGCGGATCATTGGCATTGGTGCGGTGAAATACGCTGATCTGTCGCAGTATCGAATGACCGACTATGTCTTTTCCTGGGACCGTATGTTGGCGCTGCAGGGAAATACGGCGCCGTATTTGCAGAACGCCTACGTTCGAATCCGTTCGATTTTCCGGAAAGCGAATGAGGATGCTTCTTTGCCGGACGCGCCCCGAACGGACAACACGCCTGTGCCTTCGAACATTGATAGGTTCATCCTGACCGAGCCAGCGGAACTGAATTTGGCCAAACGACTGACCCAATTCGCCGAAGTCGTTCCCCAAGTGTTGAACGATTTTCGGCCAAACATTTTGGCTAACTATCTCTTCGAGCTGGCCAACGCCTTTCACGCCTTCTATGAAGCCTGCCCCGTTCTAAAGTCGGAAGAGCCGACGCGTAGCTCGCGCCTGGCGCTCTCCGACCTAACCGGACGCGTATTGCAAAAGGGTCTTGAGCTTCTCGGCATTCAGGTACCGGAGAAGATGTAGAAAACGCCGAACATCGAACGCCGAACGCCGAACATCGAACGCCGAACGCCGAACTGGACGGAAAACGCGCTGAAGATTCTTTCATTGGGCGTTGGACGTTGGGCGTTGGGCGTTGGACGTTTTCTCTCCTGGCTAGAAAGAGAAATTGAAGATCGAACATCCGCGCACCCCGCGTTGCACCTACCGGTTGCAGTTCAACCGGCAGTTTACCTTTGTGCAGGCGCGTGAACTGGCGCCCTACCTCGAAGCGCTCGGCGTAAGCGATGCCTATGCGTCTCCCTATTTCCAGGCGCGGGCCGAAAGCCTCCATGGCTATGATATTACGGATCATAACAAACTCAACGCCGCGATCGGATCGCGCGAAGAGTACGATGCGTGGATCCAGGAGCTGCATGCCCACGACCTGGGCCAGGTTCTTGATTTTGTCCCGAACCACATGGGTATCGGCGAGTCGCTCAATACCTGGTGGCAGGACGTTCTTGAGAACGGACCAAGCTCACCTTACGCCAAATATTTTGACATCGACTGGCGGCCGCTCAAAGCCGACCTGCACGACAAAGTCCTTCTCCCCATTTTGGGAGATCAATACGGCCGGGTCCTCGAACGGTGTGAGCTGAAGGTGCACTTTGAGGCCGGATCGTTTTTTCTCTGTTATTACAACCACGAACTGCCGATCGCGCCCGGAACTTATCGACATATTCTGCAGGTCGCTCTGGAAAACCTCTCGGAGTTTAAGACGGAAGAATTTTACGCCGAATTCCAGAGCATCCTGACCGCGCTCGACTATCTGCCGCGCCGGACGGAGAGCGATCCGGAGAAGATCGCCGAGCGAGCGCGCGAAAAGGAAATCATTAAGCGGCGCCTGGAGCGCCGATGTGAAGAAGCGCCGCAGGTCCAGCAGGCGATCGAGAAAGCGTTGACTGAAATCAATGGAACGCCAGGCGATCCGCGCAGCTTCGACAAGCTTGATGAACTTCTCAATGCGCAGGCCTATCGACTCGCTTTCTGGCGGGTCGCAGCGGAGGAAATAAATTACCGGCGCTTCTTTGACATCAACGACCTGGCGGCGATTCGCATGGAATTGCCGGAAGTCTTTGAAGCCACCCACCAGCTGCTTCTTGAACTGGTTCGCAGCGGCGCCGTCACCGGCTTGCGGATCGACCATCCCGATGGTCTCTACTTGCCCCGCGAATATTTCGAGAAACTTCAAAAACGCTGTGCGGAAGCAATCGGCATCCCGTTGCCGCCGGATGGGCGTGCCATTTATATGGTGGTGGAGAAGATTCTCACCGGAGACGAACCGCTCTCCAAGGATTGGCCAATCCACGGCACCACCGGATATGATTTTGCCAATCAGGTGACGCAGTTGCTGGTCGATGAAACGGCCGAGACTGCAATCACGACAACGTTTCGCAGGTTCATTGGGCATTCGATGCATTTCGGCCATTTGGTTTACGCCAAGAAACGCCAGGTGATGCGTCTGGCTCTCGCTAACGACGTCAACGTGCTCGGTAACATGGTCGACCGCCTTTCCGAGCAAAACCGGTGGTTCCGCGACTTCACTTTGCAGGCACTCTCGATGGCTGTGCGAGAAACAATTGCCTGCTTCCCGGTTTATCGGACTTATGTCGAATCCGATCGACCGGTAAGCGACGAGGATCGTCAGGTTATTGAGCGCGCGATCGCGGCGGCTAAACGGCGCAATCCGGGCATCGAAGAATCTGTGTTCAATTTTCTGCGCGATATCCTGCTGTTGCGCTTCCCGGAAAATTTAGACGAGACAGCGCACGAAGAACACGCCCACTTCGTCCTGAAATTTCAGCAATGCACCGGACCGATCATGGCCAAGGGCGTGGAAGATACGCTGTTTTACATCTTCAACCGGCTGGCCGCCTTAAACGAAGTGGGTGGTGAGCCTCAGCAGTTCGGCTCGGGCGTTCGAGGCTTTCATCAGCGCAATGAACAACGCCAGCGCGATTGGCCGGCCTCGTTGCTCGCCACTTCAACGCACGACACAAAACGCAGCGAAGACACTCGGGCGCGGATGATTGCGATCTCGGAGATTCCGCAAATGTGGCGGCAGTTCATTCAGCGCGCGCGCACGCTCAATCGACGATTCAAAACGAAAATCGACGACGTCGAAGCTCCGGACGCAAATGAAGAATACCTGCTGTATCAGACGCTGCTTGGGACGTGGCCGGTCGATGCGTCCGGCGCGGCCGAGAGGAGCGCCCCGCCGGAATACATCGAACGCATTCAGGCCTACATGGACAAAGCGCTGAACGAGGCCAAGGTGAACACGAGCTGGATTCAACCGAATGCACCGTGGCTCGGGGCGGTGCGCGATTTCGTGGCCAAGATTCTGCAGCCGTCGGGGAAAAACAGATTTTTACCGATGCTGCACCCGATGGTTCAGGAAATCGCACGGCTCGGCGCAATCAACTCACTCACGCAGGCTTTGCTGAAATTTACCTGCCCGGGTGTGCCCGACATCTACCAGGGAAACGAAATTTGGGACTTTTCTCTGGTTGATCCGGATAACCGACGGCCGGTTGATTACAAACTTCGGCACGACATGCTCGAAGCGCTGGCCAACGCCGATCCAGGGCAACTGATGCAGCAGTGGCCGGATGGCCGGATTAAGATGTTCCTGACCCAGCGACTACTCCGATTTCGACGAGAACACCCCGATCTTTTCCGCAACGGCGATTATCGACCGCTCGAAGTGAGCGGCGCTTTTACCGATTGTGCGATCAGTTTTACCCGCGAATTCGGTGACCGGCAAATGGTTGTCGTCACACCACGTCTTGTCTCCCGGGTCGGATTCCCGCCTTTGGCGGAGAAGTGGCAGGATACGGCAGTCGAATTGCCCGAGACGTTTGCCGCGAAAGGCTGGCGTGACATTTTCACCGGCAGCGACCTGCGTTGTGAGAATCGCCGTCTTCCTTTAAGCGACGTATTTAGAAGTCTTCCGTTCGCCGTTTTAACGAACGCGATGTAGGAGCGGCTCGAACAGGTCGGGCCAGGATGATGATCCCAGGCCGCGACCCTCGGCTCGACAGAGTCTCGCCCTACCGCAGGAATATTCGTCACCCGTGGTGGGCGCCCTGGCTGAATTGGTCAAACAGAAAAACCATCCAGTGCGAAAATCGGCCGATATTCACGGCCATATCGGCGCCGAAACTGGCGAAAGTAATCTCACGCGACGCGACGATGAGCATGACGATGAGCAGCAACAGGTTCATCAGATAGATAACAACCAATGAAAAGAAGGTTCCGTGATCGCGCAGATCCGTTTGGTTCTTTGGGATCATCCAGCACGTGAATGTGAAATGGAACGCCCAGGTCACGCCAATCAGGGCATAGAGAAGTTTGCCGTACGGTTGAACATTGTAGAAAATGCCCAGCACCCCATAAAGGGCGATGGCCAGAATGCTGTAGAGCGGGAAAAAATAGGGAGCCAGCGCGATAAAAAAATTGCTCTTATTCGTGACGATGTGACCGCCGTCCCGGCCGACCCGGAAACGGCTGACGCGACCACCCATGAGCCAAACCCAAAGGGCGTGGGTTAGTTCATGGCCGAAGACGTAGAGGATCACGGGCCGCGGCAGACCAAAAAACGCAATGAGCCACAGCACTACTCCCAGGGAAAAAAACCAAAACTCTTCGCCGCTCCATAGCCGCTGGATCACGGTGGCGCGGGCAAAGGCGGTGAAAAATGTCTGACTGAGAATGGCGGCGAGCGGTACGAGAAAGAGGGCGACAACGAATTTCACCCATCGTGTGGGCACCATAAGGGGATCAAAGGTCGGTCGCGAGCGCGTGGTCGGGACGACGTAAGGGACAACCTTTACCCGGCGCACCGGTTTGCGGCGTTGGTATGGTGTCATTTCTGTCTTGGCGGAACGATTCTCACGACGATGCGCGATGTTTTAAGCAGAAAACCGGAAAAACGGAAAGCATTTCCGTTCTCCAAAGCAGAGTGCGTTCCGAATCACCCGGGTTCCTTGCCGAAACCGCCTGCCGTTTAGCCTAGAGAAGGGTAATTTGACGGATGAGCGTTCAAGTTTACGGATGCAATCACGTCGCGATCGAAGTAGATGATATCAAGAAGGCAGTCGCGTTTTATGAGGATGTCTTCAATCTTAAAAAACTCGATGGTGGCGAAGGCGATGCCTTCTTCAAATTAGGCGAACACCAATTCCTCGCCATCTTCGAAGTCCGGAAGCTCCAGCCGGACCACCACCGGCATTTTGGGATTTTGGTCCGCGACGAAGAACAGGTCACCGAGGTCCGAAAAAAAGTCGCCGGCAAATACAAACTCAAACTGGAGCCGCCGTTTCGATGTGATTTCCGTGATCCCTGGGGCAACCGCATTCAAGTCGTCGATCTGCACGATGAATCGCTCATCTGGCTTCTGCCGTACCGCGAAGTCCAGAAAGCAGGAATCAAATTCGCCCCGAGAGAAAAATAGAACCCATCTCCTAAATAGGAAGCAGTGCGCTGAGGAATGGCGGAGCGCTGGCAAGAGCCTGTGGTGAGCGAAGCCGAATCCACGCGACGAAGGAACATAGCCGCTGTGCTCTGTGACTGAGAAGCAACGCGGCGAGCGGTCCGTCATTACTCAGCCCGTAGGGTGGCGGATCTTGGCACGCACTCCCTCCTTTTTATGAGATGGGTTCTAAGCCTTCCTGATGCTCTTTAGCATCTCCTTCAATTCTGCCTGATGCTTCTTTTCTGCGTTCGGCGAACCCCAACGGGCGACGAGCAGCGGCTTTTTTTCGGCGATGAACAGAATGGTGAAACTAATCTTGACGTCTCCATTCTTATCTTTCCCCTGCCAGGTGATCTGCCGGACATCCATACCATTCAATTTTCCCGGCTCATTCTTAAGGCTATCGGGGTTTACCGTAATGCCGCCTGTGCCCCGCAGATATCGCATCGCTTCGCCCATTGTTTCAGTAATTTTGGTTCCTTCCACCGGCACCACGAGAACCCGAAGCGCGCCATCGGCAGAACTGGCTTCCATGCCTTCCCCCAGTTCCTTGCTCCGCCATTTGTCCGGAATTGTCACCGTAGCGATCGGTTTCTCAGGCGGGATTTTGTACGTAGCTCCGAACGTCCAAATCCCGGATCCGCAACATAGGAGGGCGCTCAGAATTATTTTCCGCATAGCCGCCTTTAGAGCATCGGGTTTTCAACGTCAAATCGAGCAGTTCGCTTGAGTAGCGAGGAATCACGCGCGACTGTTTTCTCGATGGCGAAACTCGAAGGTAAAAACGTTTTGATTACCGGCGCATCCCAGGGCCTCGGGCGCGCGATGGCCTTACGGTTCGCACATGAAGGCGCGGCGGGTCTTTCTTTAGTGGCACGACATGCCGACAAGCTGAACGAAGTGCGCGACGAAGTTCGGCAGATCGCACCTGGGATTCAAGTTCTTGCCATCGAAGCTGATGTAAGCAGAGCGGCCGATATCGAGCGGATCATCGCGACAACACTTGCTCACTTCAAAGGCGCTCTCGACGTCCTCCTGAACAATGCCTCTACCATTGGACCTTCACCGATGCCGAGCCTGCTCGATTATCCGGTGGAAGATTTCCGGAACGTGATAGCCACAAATCTAATCGGACCATTCCTGATCATAAAAAGTGTGTTGCCCGCAATGTTCGAGCGTGGCGGATCTATCATCAATGTCACGAGCGATGCAGGCCAGGTTGGCTACCCCGGCTGGGGCGCCTACGGGATTTCAAAATTTGGGCTGGAGGGAATGTCGCAGACGTGGGCCTCGGAACTGGAAGAAACGGACGTTCGCGTCAATTGGGTCGATCCCGGGAACATGAACACCACCATGCATCGTTTGGCCGAACCCGACGAAGATCCAAACGAATGGACCGATCCGGCTGACGTTACTGATGTCTTCGTTTTCCTGGCCTCCGACGAATCACGAGGCGTTACGGGCAAACGCTTTCAAGCGCAGGAAGATTGGAGAGCGGTGGTCTCAGAGAAAACCGAAAAATAACCGCGGCGTTCAGATAAAATTCGATTTTCTCGGCGATCTCTGCGTGCTCTGCGGTAAATTTCCATAATGCCCGGGCCTTTCACCTTTGTTTTACCGCCAGAGCTTAGCGCCAGGGAACCGCCCGAGCGCCGCGGAATCAGCCGTGATCAGGTCCGGTTGCTGGTCATCGAGCGCGCAACCGCAGCGATCGAGCACACGCGCTTTGACAAGATCGGCGGTTATCTTCGCGAAAACGATCTGCTTGTTTTCAACTCCAGTCGCACGTTACCGGCGTCGCTGCGCGGGTGCGCAGGCGGATGTGGCGGTGGCGCCAGCTCCGCCAAGCCCATCCCCGCGCATGCCCATGCACCACACGGTCCCTGCATGGAGGTGCGACTGGCCGAACATTTGCCGGACGATTCATGGCTGGCGCTATTGCTTTGCGAGGAGGGCGATCCGTTCGGTTGCGGGCTGCGCTCTTCGATGCAAATCGAGTTTGCTCATGGATTATTCGCCACTGTGCTTGAACGGGACGAACGCATCCCGCGCTTATGGAAACTGCGCTTCTCCGTTTCTGGAACTGAATTTCTCGACCTGGTTTATCGCGTTGGACAACCGATCCGGTACGAATATCTCTCGGCGCCGTGGGACCTCGATTATTACCAAACTGTCTATGCCAAGGAACCGGGGTCGGCCGAGATGCCTTCGGCGGGTCGCGCGTTTACCTGGAAACTGTTGCTCGATTTAAAAGGGCGCGGCATCGACTTCGCCTATCTTGTTTTACATACCGGCCTTTCATCCTACATGGATGACGAACTCGACGCGCTGCATCCCGCCTCGGAGGAAGAATATTTCATCAGTGGCAGCGCGGCGGAAAAGATTGCGCACGCGAGGAAAACCGGCGGACGCGTGATTGCGGTGGGGACCACGGTCGTGCGCGCACTGGAATCAGCCGCAGACGAGAGCGGACATGTACTTGAGAAACACGATTACACGCGTTTAAAAATCGATCAGCAACATCGATTAAGCGTGGTGGACGGTCTCCTGACCGGACTGCACGAACCCGAAGCGAGCCACCTAGATCTGCTGAGCGCGTTTCTTCCGACAGAACGGATCCAGAGCGCATACCAGGATGCAATCCGCCAGCGTTATCTGTGGCACGAATTCGGCGATCTGAACCTGATCGTGTAGTTCGAAATCAGCGCAAACTCCGACCGTACATTGTGCCGACCTCGCTGTGGACTTCCTGTCCGCCCGATCCTTCGCGAATGACGGAGTGTGATCCGGCCTGTTCCTTGTTCGTCGTCCCGCAAGCAGTCAGCAAAAGCAACGTGACCAACGCAAGAGAAACGGCGGTTAAGCGAACGTGCGTGCCGCACGGCCAATCCTGAAACCGGACAGTCAAATAGTTCTACGACATTGCGCAGATTGAACCAAGAGCGTAGTGGAACGTTGCGGAATACGATCAAGATCATCGCTTGTCGTTCACATTCAATCCGAACTTAAACTCAGATGCTTTCCTTCATCGTCCCCGCCTTCAACGAGGAACTTGAATTGGGTCGTACCATTGCGGCCATTCGCGGCGCGGCCGAATCGACGGCGCTGCCCTACGAAGTGATCGTTGTGGACGACGGCTCGACCGACGCGACTGCGCAGATCGCAAGGGAATGCCGCGCGCAAGTTGTGCCAATACAGCGCCGGCAAATTGCCGCGGCACGCAACGCCGGCGCAAATGTTGCCCGCGGCGAAATTCTCTTCTTTGTCGACGCCGATACACGTATTTCGCCGGCTCACGCCGGCGGAGCAATCGAGGCCCTTGAGGCCGGCTGCTCGGGTGGAAGCGCGCGCATCCGCGTTGACGGGGTCGTCCCGCTCTGGGCGCGAATCTTTGTCCGCCTGTTTTGCATCGTCTATTTCGCAAACAAACTGGGAGCAGGCGCCTTTCTTTTCACGACGCGAAAAAATTTCGACGCAGTCCGAGGCTTCGATGAGCGGTTGTTTATTGGCGAAGAGATCTTTTTCAGCATGGCATTAGGAAAACTTGGGCCATTCAGAATTTTGCGGGATCCGATCCTTACTTCCGGCCGAAAATTGCGGATGTATTCAGCCAGCAAGATCCTTTCCCACTCATTCTGGATTGTCCTGCGGGGGCAACGCGCGGCTCACTCGCGGCACAACCTTGAGATTTGGTATGACGGTAAACGCGAGACCGATGCCAGCTAAGCTCCAGGGGCGGGGGCAACTTGGCGCGCTCAACCCTTTTGGCGGTTTAAATTCAAACGTTGCAATTCACTTCTTGATCCGTTGAAATGATTTCGATGAACGTCGTGCGATGGATTGCGGTTTTACCTGTGTCGTTTGCCTGCGGAGTGTTAGCCGCACTTACCGCTCAAATTATCTCCCACGGCATCACGGTTATTAAAGTCATCACCGGACTGGTGGCGGGAGCGGTTTTTGTCGGTGTGGGTGGATTGGTCGCCCCTGATCACAAACTCGCGTGCATGATCGCGTTGGCCATGATCAACGGAATTTACTCTTTATCGCAGGCTCAATCGTTGACCCTCGCGCCCGGCGAGCGAATTGATTGGATTTCGCTTTCCCGTGCCCTTGGTGGGCTTCTTCCCGCCTGCCAGTTCTAAATGAAGAACACGAACCCATGGATAGCGATCTGTCCGGGCATCAAACGGCAGACGGTCAGCAGCGGCACTTCCATGTACCAAATGGTGGCCATGCTCGAGGCCGGCAGCAAAATGCCCGAACATCATCATCCGCAGGAACAAATCATTCACATTCTGGCAGGGCGCATGCGCTTGATCGTTTCGGGTGTGGCCCATGAGCTTTCCACAGGCGATTCTTTTTACCTCGCGGACAATGTGCCGCACGCGGTCGAAACGCTCGAAGAAACCCGCGTGCTGGACACGTTCAGTCCGCCCCGGGACGAATATCTCGCCATCGACGAGGCGAATCGGACCCGCCAATAGCCGCTCCCTCGCCTTTACGCTGAAAAAGATTGGCTTTTGCGATTGGCAGCGTGCTAGCCTCGGCGCTTAACCAAACAAACATATGCTACATCTCATTTGGTCCGTTATTGTGGGCGCCATTGTTGGCTGGATCGCGGAGTTGACTCTCGGCGCACGTCTTGGATTCTGGAAATGCGCCTTGTTAGGCATCGCCGGGTCAATCATTGGTGGATTAATCGGACGCCTTTTCTCAAAGCCGGCACCGGGCGCTTCGTTTCATCCGGCAGGATTCATCATGTCGGTCATCTGCTCGATCCTATTGCTGTATCTTTGGCTGAAGTTTGCCGCGACGTCAGCCTGATTTGAAATACAACGACCTGCATCGGCGACGGCAAGGTTGCCGCGCAGGTGAAAGTATTCGAGACCGGAACCATTTCGGCCTTGGAATTCTTCGCGCGCAACCAGACATCGCCGTGGGGGCAAGCAATTTATCAGACTTGCCGCCCACTCCCGGCCTTTGCGCGGAGGCACCAGGAAATCCGCGCGTTCGCCGCGCACCACGGGATACGTGATCTTTCCTATGAAGCCCGACAGTCTTCCGGATGCGATTGCTCGATTATCTCTCGCTGAGCGCGGGAAGGCTGAGTGCCGCCCCGATCACTTGCCGGAGCCATTAGCGCAGCACTTGCGGCCGGCCATTCTTCGACTAAGATAGGCCCTTCGTTATGGCAGAGAGCACGGAAACGGTGGACCTTAAGGAGTTCCAATTGCATGAAAAGGACACGGGCAGTGCCGACGTTCAGGTCGCATTGCTCACACGCCGGATCGCGCAGTTGACCGAGCACCTGAAGACCAACGCCAAAGATCACTCCTCGCGCCGCGGCCTCCTGAAAATGGTGGCGCAACGCCGGAGCTTGCTGGACTACTTGAGCCGATCGAAATCCGATCGCTACAAGAAATTGATTGATCGGTTGAACCTGCGGAAATAACCGCCGGTATTTGGGCACCGATCTTCGGGTCTGCAGTTTCGCAAGCTCGAGCCTGACGAGATTAACAAAGCGTCTACCAGGCCGCTAAGGCACCTTGGATTTTAGGTTTTAACCCCGAAAATCGCTTCGGAGTTAAAACCTACAGTCAGGGTGACCGGCCTGGAACTCGCACATCCAGGAAAATACTATGCAACAGAAGGTCACGGCCCAAATCGGGTCCACTCAAATCTCCATCGAGACAGGTAAAATCGCCAAACTCGCCGACGGCGCGGTCATCGTTTCGTGCGGCGACACCATGATTTTGGCGAGCGCGGTCTCGGCCACGGCGATCAAGGAAGGCCAGGACTATTTTCCGCTCACGGTCGACTATCGCGAAAAAGCGGCAGCGGTTGGGAAAATCCCGGGCGGATATTTCAAGCGCGAAGGGCGGCCCTCGGAAAAGGAAACGCTCACCTCGCGCATGATCGATCGACCACTGCGGCCCTTGTTCCCGCAGGGATACTTTTACGACACCCAGGTCATTAGCATTCTGCTGAGCGCGGATGGACAAAACGATCCTGATATTCTTGCCATTAACGGCGCGTCGGCCGCGCTTTGCGTTTCAGATATTCCGTTCGCCGGACCGATCGGCGCGGTGCGCGTCGGTCGCGTGAACGGGCAGTTCATCGCTAATCCGACACATAACGAACGCGTCGAGAGCGATCTCGATCTCGTCTATGTCGGGACCGAGAATGACGTGCTCATGATCGAAGGCGCGGGCAACGAAGTTCCGGAGGCCGATTTCGTCAAGGCGCTGGAGTTTGCCCATGGTCACGCGCGGGAGATGATTCGGATTCAGAAAGAGCTCGCGGCACAAGTTGGCAAGCCGAAACGCGAGATGCCGTTGCTGCACGTCAAGCCGGAGCTGCTGGAGATCGCATATCAGGTCGCAGGTGACCGAATCGAAGCCGCTCTTTACACCGAAGGCAAAGTGGCGCGCAGCAAAGCCGTCGCGGCGCTACGCGACGAAGTGAAAACGGCCATCTTGCAGAAAAACCCCGAGACAGACGCGTTCTCGATTTCGCAAGCGTTCGATTACGTGCAGAAGAAGGCATTCCGAAAAAGCATTCTCGAAAAACAGAAACGAATGGATGGTCGCGGCTATCAGGACCTTCGGAAGATCACCTGCGAAGTCGGCGTTTTACCACGTGCGCACGGCACCGCCATCTTTCAGCGCGGCGAGACGCAGGCGCTCGCTCTCGTTACCCTTGCCCCCATCGAGGAAGCGCAAAACATTGACGCATACGGCGGCGGCGAAACGTCCAAACGTTTCATTTTGCACTATAATTTTCCGCCCTTCAGCGTCGGCGAGACCGGCCGGACCGGCGGCGCCAGTCGCCGGGAAATCGGCCACGGCGCTCTGGCGGAGCGTTCGCTCGAGCCCATTATTCCAAACGAGAGCGATTTCCGCTATGCCATCCGCATTTCCAGCGAGATCATGGAATCGAACGGATCGACCTCCATGGCCAGTGTCTGTGGCGGAATGCTGGCGTTAATGGATGCCGGCGTTCCAGTCAAAGGCACAGTCGCAGGAATCTCCGTCGGCCTGGTCACCGAACAAGGCGAGGATGGGACTTTAAAGCGCTATGAATTGCTCACCGATATCATCGGTTCGGAGGATCACTTCGGCGATATGGACTTCAAACTCTGTGGCACCGACAACGGCATCACCGGTTACCAGCTCGATCTGAAACTTCCTGGAGTCAGCCACCAAATCATGGCCGAAGCGATCACGCGCGCAAAAGAAGCGCGCACCAAGATTCTCGAAAACATGCGCAGCGCGATCGACCAGCCGCGCTCAGAATTGTCCAAGTACGCGCCACGGATTGAGACGGTGAAGATCAACCCGGAAAAGATTGGCGCACTCATCGGGCCGGGCGGCAAAACGATCAAAGGCATCGTCGCTGAGACCGGTGCCGAAATTAACATCGAAGATGATGGTTCGGTCCATATCTACGCCACCAGCGGCGAAAGCATGGCTCGGGCAAAGGAAATCATCGGCGGGATGACGCGCGAAATTGAGATCGGGCAGACCTACCAGGGGCGCGTCGTCTCAACCAAGGAGTTCGGCGCGTTTGTGGAAGTATTTCCAGGCAAGGATGGCCTGGTCCACATCTCCGAGTTGGCTGACTTCCGGGTTAAACGGACCGAGGATGTCGCAAAGATGGGTGACATGATCTGGGTGAAATGCATCGGAATCGACGACAAGGGGCGGGTTAAACTCAGCCGAAAAGCAGCGCTGAAAGAGCGCGCGGAACAGGAAACCGGCCAACCGGTACCCGAAGAACAGCACGCTTAGCAGGATCAAGGAGCGGCGCTTTCCAAAGCGCCGTTTACTTTATTCGGCGGTCTGGAGACCGCCGCTCCTTGTTATTTGTCTGTTTCGCACGCTGCAAGAATGTCGTTGAAGCGTTGGCCGTCGTTCCATCAGCGGTTATCCTTCCGCGATGAAAGCGGGATTCCTGGAAAAACTGATCGGCCGTCTCGGCCGGATCGATCCGGAGGAGGTGCAGAACTATTTTCTGCGCCTCGCGCAGGAGAAAGGTTTCCTTGAGACCGTTTTCAACGCCATCCAGGAAGGAATTATTGTTACCGACTCGAACGGTCGCATCACCTATCTGAACGAAGCGGCCTGCGAATTGTTCGAACTCGAGAACGAGGACTCGATCGGCAAGCGGCTCGATGAACGTGTGCGCGGCCTGGATTGGGAAGCGGTGTCACGTTCCAAAGGACCGATCAGCCGCGACATGGAAATTTTTTACCCGGCGAATCGCTTCATCAATTTCTACATCGTTCCATTGATCATCGAACGGCGGGAAGGGGAAGTGATGACGGGCGAGACTAAAACGAACGCGCCGATCGGCAAGAGCGGCCAGGTCGGGCATGCCATCATTTTGCGCGATATCACGGAAAGCCGCCGCTCCGCTCAACAAACGATCGAATCCGAGCGACTCAATGCGCTCACCCTGCTTGCCGCCGGCGTTGCCCACGAAATTGGAAATCCGCTCAATTCGCTCCATATCCATTTGCAACTGATGGAGCGAAAAATTCGCGAGCTCGACGTGGCGGATAAGACGGAACTTCAGGAATCGGTCGACGTGGCGCGGGCGGAAATTCGCCGCCTCGATTCGATTGTCACCCAGTTTCTCCGCGCCATTCGCCCTTCAAAACCGCAACTGCTACCGGAAAATATTAACCTGATCGTTGAAGAAGCCGTGCGCTTTTTCGCGCCCGAGATCAAAGACCGCGACATCGTTGTCGAACAGGAACTGCGTCCTGATCTGCCATTACTTCAGCTCGATCGCGATCAAATGAAGCAGGCTTTCTACAACGTGATCAAGAACAGTCTCGAGGCGATGAAGCGTCGCGGAATTCTGCGCATTCGTACCGCCATGGACGAAACACACGTGACCGTCAGCTTCACCGACACCGGCGGCGGCATATCGGCTGAAAACCTCAGTCGGATATTTGAGCCTTACTTCACCACAAAAGTATCCGGCACCGGCCTGGGGCTGCTCATCGTCCGCCGAATTGTGCGCGAACACGGCGGTGAAATGGCGATCGAGAGCAGCGAAGGCAAGGGGCTCATTCTCACCATTCGCCTGCCGTATGCCGACGATCGCGTGCGCATGCTGGAAGCCGGCAATGTAATAAGCACCGGGAATACGAGTGCTTGATAAAGGAAGACAAACGCGCGCCCGCGCTGCGCGTGTTCCGTTGTCCAATGGAGTTACTCATTGAGAGATCGGGCGATTGAGTGAGAATAATTGGCGCACCCTGGCGCCGACTCTTCTGAAATGGATTCGATTCAACCTACCATCCTGATTGTCGATGATGAAAAGCATACGCGCGACGGATTGCGCCGTTTGCTGGAGGATGATTACGACGTCTATGTCGCGGGCGACATCGCCGGAGCGATCAATGTGCTGGAGCGCGAGCCCATCGATCTTCTCCTGACCGATCTGCGCCTGGGGACGGAAGACGGGATGACTCTCATCGATCGGGCTTTGAAAATGCCGCATCCGCCGATTTGTATCATGATGACCGCTTACGGATCGGTCGACACCGCGGTCGAGGCGATGAAACGCGGAGCTTATGACTTTGTCACCAAACCACTGAACCTGGACAAGGTAGAAATGCTGATCGCGCGAGCGTTACAAGGCCGCAAACTCGAGCAGGAGAACCGCAGTCTTCGCCAACAAGTGGACGAACGCTACGGAGTGGAAAACATTTGGGGTGAATCACCGGTGCTGCGCGAAGTTCTGGACACGATCAAGCAGGTGGCGCCCTCCTCCGCCAATGTTTTGATCGAAGGTGAAAGTGGCACGGGCAAAGAACTCGCGGCGCACGCGATTCATAAACTGAGCCGGCGGCACAGGGCGAAATTTGTCGTCGTGCATTGCGCGGCCCTCTCCCCGCAGTTACTCGAGAGCGAATTATTCGGCCACGAAAAGGGAGCGTTCACGGGTGCAAGCGAGCGTCACATTGGGCGATTCGAACAGGCCAACGGCGGCACGATCTTCCTCGATGAGATCGGCGAGATCGATCCCAGCACTCAGGTAAAATTACTTCGTATCATGAGCGAGCAGCGCGCCTTTGAACGCGTTGGCGGCACACAAACGCTCCGGGCCGATGTTCGAGTAATCGCCGCCACGAACAAGAATCTCGAGAAGCTCGTGCGCGAAGGAAAGTTCCGCGACGACCTGTTCTTTCGTCTGAACGTTGTCCGTATCACCATGCCACCGCTGCGCGACAGGAAGGAAGATATTCCGCTCCTGGTCCGCGGATTCCTGCGGCATTTCTCGCAGCTCAATGACAAACCGCTTCTCGAACTCACGGCCGATGCGATGAATGCGCTGCTTATTTACGATTGGCCGGGAAACGTGCGCGAGCTGCGCACCGCAATTGAACACGGGGTCGTGATGGCTACGACAGATAAAATCACCGTGCGCGATCTGCCGTTAGCAATCCGCCAGGCGGCGGGCACATCGTTGCCCAGAGGAATATCGGCAGCGAAAGCTTTCGGGGAAAAGACAAGTCCACTTGATCTTCATGAGACCGAGCGGAAGCTCATCCTGCAGGCGTTGGCGACTTCGAACGGCAATGTGACGGCGGCCGCGAAAAAGCTCGGCATCAGCCGGCGCACCCTGCACCGTAAAATCAACGAAATGAATACCGAACAAAGTGCACTGGCCACCGTACCGGCTGCGGAACAACCGAGACAAGAAAATGCCGGGTAGCGCAGATTTTATTCAACGGGCCGTGCATGCGCTCGAGATGGGCGGTCTCGCCATCTGGATCCGTCGCGGGCTTGTCGCCGCGGTGATTGTGGCCCTGGCGGTTTACTACTTTTACCATTTTCGCGGCCTGGCCACATCGCAGGCGATGGATCAGGCGCAGATCGGGCGCGCCATCGCCCAGGGGAAAGGCTGGACCACGAACTTTGCCCGGCCACTCGCCATCGCTCAGCTCCGGGGGAATCAGAAGGATCCGAAAATTAATATTTGGTTCGATACTTATAACGCCCCGCTCCCGCCGCTCGTCTATGCGATTCCACTTCTGGCCGTCAAAGGGTCGTGGAAAATGGGCCCGACCGATCTGCTTTATACGAGCGATAGCGCTGTGGCGATAACCTCGATCCTGCTGTTTCTGCTTTCCATCGCGGTTTTGTTTTTCACGACGCGACGATTATTCGATCAGCGCCTCGCCATCATGGTCTGCGCGCTCATCCTGTTATGCGACATGCTGTGGCAGTACGCCCTCTCCGGACTGCCGCAGATGCTCATGTTGCTGTTGTTCAACTCCACAATGTACGTCCTGGTCCGCGCGGTGCAGGCAAGGTACGCTGGCGAAAAATTCACTTACTGGTTGATTGCGGCCGGACTGGGCTTCGGCCTGCTCGCACTTACGCATGCGCTCACCATCTGGATTTTCGTCCCCGCTTTGATCTTTTGCATTCTCTTCTTTCCTCCACGCGGTTGGGCCGCAGCTATCGTGCTCGCAGCGTTCGCATTGGTTTATGTCCCCTGGTTGATCAGGAATTATGTTGTTTGCGGTAATCCGGGCGGTGTTGCGATCTATTCCGTTCTCGACGGTGTCCGGTTCAGCGAAGCGGGCTGGATGCGTCACGTCGACGTCGACTTCCAGGGGTTGGGTATCGGACCGTTTCGCGAGAAACTCACCGCCAATCTTTCCGCGGTAACCGGGGACATCTTCGAGCATTTCGGATGGAGCGTCGTAGCGCTGGCATTTTTTATGGCTTGTTTGCATGCGTTTAAGCGGCCTGATACGAGCGCTGTTCGCTGGCTGGTCCTTCCGATGTGGGGCGGCGCGGTGCTTGGCATGTCCATCTATGGCCTCAAGATGGAACAGGGATTCGCGGCTAATCAGTTACATCTGCTGTTCATACCTATCATGACCTGTTACGGCCTCGCCTTTTTGCTCGTGCTCTGGAACCGCTTCGACGTGCAGTTGCCGCTGGCCCGTCTTGGTTTTATTACGCTGCTCTTTTTGCTCTGCAGCTTTCCAATGATTAACAACGTGCTGCTTTCAGGACGGAAGCCGAAGATTCAATGGCCGCCCTACGTGCCCCCTTACATCGCTCTCCTGAATAAATGGATGAGCCCGGAAGAAATCACAGCCTCCGATATGCCGTGGGCGGTGGCGTGGTATGCCGACCGCCGCAGCATCTGGCTGCCGGATACAATAAAAAATTTTACCGACCTGAGCGATTACAATGCCCTCGGCGGGCCCATCAACGGGCTTTATTTGACACCGATCAGCGGAGCCCAGAACACCTTGCGCGACATCGTGAAAGGTGAATACAAGGATTGGGCGCCTCTCATTCAGCGCACCTTCAACTTCGAAAAAGTGTCTTTCCCACTGAAATTTCCAACCATGCTCGGTTTGGATAACGAGTGCGTCTTTTTTAGCGATCGCGATCGGACGGAAAAGAAACAGGTCCCTTGATTCCACGCCCTGGCATGGACTCATCCCAACCCGCTTGAGATTCCGATTTACGAATCGCCCCTTCAAGCGTTGAATTATCCCGTCGTGCAGGGAAAAAAGCTTTTTGGAACAGATGGAGTTCGCGGCGTCGCGAACGTCGAGCCGGTAACAGCCGAGACTGCCTTGAAATTGGGCCGCGCTGCCGCTCACGTCTTTACGCAACTTAATCCGCGAACCATCCCGCAGGGTGCGCGCCCGAAAATTGTCGTCGGTAAAGACACACGCCTTTCCGGTTACATGCTCGAAAACGCCCTCGTCGCCGGGATCACTTCACTCGGTGTCGATGTTCTGGTGATCGGGCCCCTGCCAACTCCGGGCGTGGCCTACATCACAAGGTCTCTCCGGGCCGATGCCGGGATTGTGCTCTCGGCCTCGCACAACCCCTACGAAGATAACGGGATTAAGTTTTTCCGACACGACGGCTACAAGCTCGACGACCAAATCGAAGAAGAGATCGAGAGGCTCGTCTTTACCGGAGAAATCGATTCCATCCGTCCGACGGCCGGCAAAATCGGACGGGCCGCGCGCATTGATGATGCGCTGGGTCGTTACGTCGAATTCGCCAAACGCAGTTTCCCGCGCGGAATGTCACTGGAAGAGATGCACGTCGCCGTCGATGTGGCGAACGGCGCGGCCTACAAGTCGACTCCCTGCATTTTGCGCGAGCTTGGGGCGGAAGTGACGGTTGCGCACAACGAACCGAACGGGATGAACATCAACATGCAGTGCGGAAGTACGTTTCCGCAGGAAATCCAGCGCGTCGTCCGGGAAAGCGGCGCGGACGTCGGCATCACGCACGATGGCGATGCCGATCGCGTGCTGCTCTGCGATGAGAACGGCGAGATCGTCGACGGAGACGAAATCCTGGCCATCGCTTCAGTTGACCTTCTCCGGGCCGGGCGGCTCGAACAAAATACACTCGTTGCCACAGTGATGAGCAACTTCGGCCTGGACGAGACGATCTCGTCCGCCGGAGGCAAAATCATTCGCACCAAGGTGGGGGACCGTTATGTCATCGAAGAGATGGTGCAGCGGAAATTGAATCTGGGTGGCGAACAAAGCGGGCATCTCATTTTTCGCGACTTCACCACGACGGGGGACGGCATCATCAGCGCCTTACAGATTTTGCGGGTGATGCACGAAACGGGACAGCCTCTGAGCAAATTGAAAAAGTGTCTGGAAAAATACCCGCAGGCGCAGCGCAATCTGAAGGTAAGAGAAAAACCTCCTATCGAAGATTTGCGTGACGTCGTCAGGCTACGGGATGAAGTCGAACGCGAACTTGGTGGCCGGGGACGCATCCTCCTGCGCTATTCCGGGACCGAGCCAAAGATTCGCTTGCTGATCGAGGGTCGTGAACTGGATAAGATTGAGCAGCAGGCCAACCGTATCGCGGACGCGATCCAAAGCGCAATTGGCGTGAACTAACCATGCTGACGCTCAATAAAGTTATCGAAGCGCTTCTTTTCAGTGCGCAAAAACCGCTTTCGATCCGGGATATCGCCGATGCGCTGAAAGGCGCAGGCGCCGAAGACGACTTGTCGCCTAACGAGTTCGCCAAAGTGCGCGATGCTGAAATCGCCGCGGCCCTGCAACAACTCAAGGTGGAATACATCGAGCAGCAACGATCCTTTCAACTTATCGAACGCGCCGAGGGGTGGCAGCTGGCCACGGATTCAGCGTATGCGCGCTGGGTTCGCCAACTCTTTCCCGGTGCCAGGCCGGCTCGTCTGAGCGCACCGGCTCTGGAAACGCTTGCCATCATCGCTTATCGGCAGCCGATCACGCGCGCTGACGTTGAAGCCGTGCGCGGTGTCACTATCGATGGCGTGTTGCAGACCCTGATGGAGCGGGGGCTCGTGAAAATTTCCGGTCGTGCCGAAATTCCAGGACGCCCTCTTCTTTACGAGACCACTCAGCTCTTTCTCGATCATTTCGGACTTCGAACCCTGGACGAACTGCCCAACGTGGAAGAATTGCGCACCCGTTACCTGCCGATTGCCCCGCGACCAGAAAGTCCTGTGACCCGTGTTCCTGAGCCCGCCTCGCCTTCCACCGCAACCACGGTGGCCCCGGACTCTGGGTAGCGCACGCGTCTCGCGTGTGGGTTTTGGCGTCCCGCCAAAACAATCTTCCTGAAAAGCTCGCGAAAGCGGGACGCTTTCGCCAACACGCGAGACGCGTGCGCTACCCCGGAATCGCCCTTGAGTGCTTGGTTGTCTCAACACTGCTGCCGAGTAAAGATGAGATGTGTTCTTAGAGGCGTTGAGACGAGCCGCATTTCTTACCGGATTCGTTCTTTCGTTAGCATCGACATCCGCTTTCGCCGAGATCCGGCCCGCCGATTGCAGCCGCGCGGCTAAATATTCCGAAAGCAAGGGCGGCGTGTCCCTGCTCGTAATCCAAAACGGCAATACCGTTTTTGAGCATTACGCAAATGGTGGTCAGCGCGATGGACGCTGTCCGATTTTCAGCGGAACAAAGAGTTTCTGGGGGATTGCTGCTCTTTGTGCCGTTCGCGATGGGTTGATCAGCCTCGATGACCGTGTCGCAACAACGATTTCGGAATGGAAGAATGATCCGCGGAAATCGCGGATTACGGTCCGGCAATTGTTGAATTTTACCGACGGACTCGACGGCGCACCTTATTTGCATCGCGCCTCAATTCCGAATCGCAACACGATGGCAATTCGAGTGCCGGCGGTGGCGGAACCGGGAACGCAGTTCATTTATGGTCCGAGTCATCTCCAGGTTTTCTCCGAGCTCTTACGCCGCAAACTGAACGGACGTTCCACCATCGCTTATCTCCAGGAGAACGTCCTGGCACCGCTGGGCCTTAGCGGGCTCGAGTTTAAACCGGATCGACACGGGAACCCTTTGCCGGCAAGCGGATTCGAGCTGAGCGCGCACGAGTGGGCGCGCCTGGGACACCTTGTGCTTGGCCACGGCCGATATCAGGCCCGTCAAATTGTGCCAACAAACATCTTTCGGCAGGCGCTCGAGGGATCAATGGCAAATCCGGCCTATGGCCTGACCTTTTGGCTCAATCGGGAAGCGCCGGGCGCTGCCGAAGCGGATATGGAGAAAGAGATCGATCGGCCATGGCAACAATCGCGGTGGACCCGGGCTTGTTTCTCCAAAGCGGCGCCGGCCGACATGGTGGTTGGTCTGGGATCAGGTTATCAGCGCCTCTTTATCATCCCATCGCTCAATGCCGTCATCGTTCGCCAGGGTCGGAATGCCAGGTTTGATGATGCCCGGTTTTTGCGACTGGTCCTGGGCAGATAGTATGTGACTTCACCGAGCCCTTTCGGACGACGCCCGGTTACGCTATTGGCGAAAAAGCTGCGACGCATTAGGATACGAGCTTCATGAACAAATTTGCCATTGGTTGTGGCGGTCTCGTCGTCATTATTCTTTTCATCGGTTTGGTGATCGGCCTGTTTTTCTGGGGCAGTTACAACCGCCTGGTCACATTGGACCAGGAGGTAAATAAGCGATGGGGCGATGTGCAGACTGCTTACCAGCGGCGCGCGGATCTGATTCCAAATCTGGTCAATACCGTGCAGGGCGCGGCGAATTTCGAGAAGTCCACGTTGGTGGAAGTGACCAATGCCCGGGCCAGCGTCGGGCGCGTTCAGATTGATGCGAGCAAAGCGCCCGCTGACGCGGCCCAGCTTCAGCAGTTTCAGGCGGCTCAGGGACAACTAAGTAACGCGCTCTCGAGGTTATTGGTTGTAAGCGAACGCTATCCCGAACTGCGCGCGAACCAAAACTTCCTCGGCCTTCAGGCCCAGCTGGAAGGGACCGAAAACAGAATTTCAGTCGAACGCAATAACTTCAATACCGCCGTGCAAAACTTCAACACGGCCGTCCGCCGCTTTCCCACGATGTTGATTGCGGGAATGTTCGGTTTTTCGCCGAAACCGTTTTTCAACGCAACGGCTGGCGCGGAAAAAGCGCCGACAGTGAACTTTAATTTCGGATCGCCTTCTCCGGCACCTGCAGCAACGACCGCCGCCACGCCGTAATTCAGGTAGGGACGTTTCTCCGAAACGTCTGCCATGGTGGGACTATCACGCCAGGAGAGTTGGACGCTTCGGAGAAGCATCCCTACCTTCATCAATCCCGTGAAACGAATCGTATTTTGTCTGGCAATCTTGTTGGCGGGCATCGTCTCACCCGCTTATGCCGACGAAGTCGTTCCGCCGAAGCCGGAGCGCTATTTTAACGATTACGCCGGTGTCGTTTCACCCGGGGCCTCGTCCCGCTTCGATGCCCAGCTCGCCCAATTCGAGCGGGAGACATCGAACCAGGTGGTGGTGGCTGTTTTTCGGAAGATGCAGAGCGATTCGGACGTCGCGGATTACACCCAACGCGTCGCCCAGTCGTGGAAAGTCGGTCAACAAGACCGGCGGAACGGGGCTGTTCTCTTTGTCTTCATCGAAGACCGCAAAATGTTTATTCAGGTTGGATACGGCTTGGAAGCGGTCCTCCCGGACGTCACTGCATTCGACATCACCGAGTACCACATCAAGCCGCATTTTAAGAATAACGATTATGAAGGAGGTCTGGGCGAAGGGATCGACCTGATCTGTAAGGCAATCCGGGGCGAATACAAAGGGACCGGCCACACGTTAGGCGAGCGCCAATCGCAAAAAAGCGGAAATTGGGGCGGCGTCATTTGTTTCCTCATCTTTATCATCGTCTTAATCTTCATCGGACGAAAAAGTCGTCGTCGCGGGTTCGGATACTCCGGTTTTGGCGGACCCTTCATCGGTGGCTGGTCGAGCGGTTCCGGAGGTGGCGGCGGTTGGTCTTCGGGCGGAGGAGGCGGTTTCAGCGGCGGCGGCGGGAGTTTTGGTGGAGGCGGAGCAGGTTCGAGCTGGTAACCGCTATGCGAACGAAGGAATTCCTAAGCAAACTTGATCACGACCGGATCGTTCAGGCGATCCGGCAGGCTGAAGCGGCGACCTCTGCGGAAATTCGCGTTTACATTCAGCGTGGAAAACTGGACGGAGAACCGTTGCCCGCTGCGCAGGAGAGATTTCAAAAGCTTGGCATGCACAAGACCCGGGAGCGCAATGCGGTTTTGATTTTCATCGCCCCTCGCGCGCACAAGTTTGCGGTCGTTGGTGACAAAGCGATCCACGAAAAGTGTGGCGAAGCTTTATGGCAGGACGTTGTGGCCAAAATGCGGGAACACTTTCGGAACGAGCGGTTTTCTGAAGCCATAATCGACGCCATTGCGGATCTTGGCGCGGTGCTGGCAAAACATTTTCCGCGTCGGGGCGATAATCCTGACGAGTTGTCCAACAGCGTAATCGAGCAATAACCAGGTAGGGACGGCTCTCCGAGCCGTCCGGTGTCCCGGGAGGGACGAGCTCGTCTCGTCCCATTATTGCCTGTTCGACGGACGCTTTCAGAGAAGCGTCCCTCCCTGCCGAAATGCGCTTGCAAAGCTCGGTTTTTCATCTTTATTCCTCGTTCCGCAGCGAGTTTTTAAATTTACGCCGTTGGTCCCTGGGTTTCCGTCGCTGGACGTGAAACCAATCTCGCCAGGGGAAACCCGGTGATTGGAAGGAATTTCGATTTAAGATTTTCGAATTTCGATTGCTACTGTCATCAGGTCAGTTCAATCGACGATCGAAGATCGACAATCGAAAATGTAAGACATGCCAGTTCGATACGGTCGTTTTGAAATGCCGAAAAGTCTCACCAAAGAGGAGAGCTCGGCCACAGAAACCTATGCCAAATTCGTCGCCGAACCGTTTGAAGCCGGTTACGGCCACACGGTCGGAAACTCATTGCGCCGAGTGCTTCTTTCGTCGCTCGAAGGAGCGGCCATCACCGCCGTCAAAATTACGGGGGCTCAGCACGAGTTCACCACCCTTCCCGGCGTGGTCGAGGATGTCACTGACATCGTGCTCAATTTGAAGCGCGTAAAATTCAAGTCGGCTGATCATGAGTCGCGCAAGCTTTCCCTGAACGTGAACAAGGAAGGCGCAGTGACCGCGGACGATATTCAGGTTGTGCAAGGCTACGAGGTGCTGAATCCGAAGCAGGTTATCTGTACGCTCGATAAAAAGCACAAATTCGACGCCGAACTCGAGGTTCGCGTTGGCCGTGGATTTGCCACGGGCGAAGAGAACAAGCGAGCGGATCAACCGATCGGTTTAATTCCCATTGATTCGATCTTTTCGCCGGTGACCCGCGTTAAATACGCGGTCGAAAACACACGCGTGGGCCAGCGCACCGACTACGACAAACTGATCCTGGAGGTTTGGACGGACGGGCGGTTAACTCCGGATGACGCGTTATTGCAAGGTTCGGCCATTCTCCGCCATCACCTCGACGTGTTCGTCAACTTCAACGAAGACGTGATTGAATTCGACGAGACCCCAGCGGGCGTAAGCGAAGAGAACATGAAGTTGAAAAAGTTGCTCAACATGAGCGTCAACGAGATCGAGCTCAGCGTTCGCGCGGCCAATTGCTTGAACAATGCCAATATCACTACCGTTGGGCAGCTCGCGCAGAAAACGGAAGCGGAGATGCTCAAGTATCGAAACTTCGGCAAGAAATCGCTGAACGAAATCAAAGAGAAGCTGCAGCAGCTCGGTTTGGGCCTGGGCATGAAATTCGATGCCGGCCTGGTCGATATGCCAGCCGGTGTGGATGGCGCAGGCGCGAATGGTGCCACGGCCGAACCCTAATTCCAAAGTTTCAATCGGGACCCTTTCTCGCTCATGAGGCACCAGAAAAAAACGATCAAGCTTGGCCGGACGTCCGCGCACCGCAAAGCCCTCCTCGCCAATCAGGTTTGCAGCCTGATCGAACATGAGCGTATCAAAACCACTTTGGCCAAGGCCAAGGCGGTTCGACCGCTCGCGGAAAAAATGGTCACACTCGGCAAGAGAGGTTCGCTGCATGCCCGCCGCACCGCTCTGGCCGTGTTGCGACAGAAAAACGCGGTGAAGAAATTGTTCGATAATATCGCGCCGCGCTCGGCCACGCGTAATGGTGGCTACACGCGGATCGTGAAGCTTGGTCAGCGTAAAAGCGATTCTGCCCCAGTCGCGTTTCTGGAGTGGGTTGACGCGGCTCCAGTCAGTGAAGAGAAGGAGCCGAAAAAAGCGACTAAGGAGAAAGCGCCCAAGGCGGAGAAAGAGACCCCGCCCACGGCGAAGAAAACTGTCGCCGCGACGGAACCAGAACCGGCGGCCGCAGTAGAGAAGACACCGGAAGCAGCGCCGACTGTGGCACCAGCGGACGAGCCCAAACCAAAAAAGCGAAAATGGTTTGGTCGGAAGTCTGGCGAAGAGAAATAACTTTTCTCCGTTTGCCTCTTCGATACGCAATTCGCGTGAGTCGTTAGGGCTAATATCGGCACTGTGTAATACTGCCGCCGACACCGACGAAGCCGTCCCAAAAACGGAACGGAAAGTTCCCGTGCGCGGAACAATGACGCGACCGGCGCTGAAACTCTCTGAGCTATAGATATCTGATTATCAATTGTTTGTGACTCATTATCGAGCCATGGCACGCGGGGTGCATAAGAGAAGTGCGTCCAACCAAATAACTCTTATGAATAACCACCAAGAATCCACCTACGCTCTCCTTGTCCGTTCGGAAGAAAAAAGCCGAGGCGCTGCTGAAGCGGTTGCCTACACGATTTTCGTTCTCAGCGCGGTCTTCGCCATTTGGCAGTTTGCTCAGCATCCGGTAAAAATTCCGGCGGCTGGCCTGCAGCCCACCGTTGCATATGCGACGGAAAATGGTGGCCCGATTTTGCTGAGTTAACGATTTGGGGCTCTCAGCGTCTTGACGCTCTTGTCTTTCGTCGCCCTAACCGACTGCTCCTGGCGGGCGCACAGGACAAGCAGCGTCAATCCCGTTGGAGCTCTGCGAGGCGATTGATTCGACGATGAACACACTTGGGCAGGAATTCCGCCGGGCCTTCCGCACGCTGACCCAGCAGCCCGCGTTTACGGCGATCGCAGCGCTCACGCTTGCCCTCGGCATCGGCGCGAACACCGCGATCTTCAGCATTGTGAACGCCGTGCTCCTGCGGCCGTTACCCTACCCGGAACCAGGCCGGCTCGTCGTGCTGAGTGAAGCGGACAGAACCAATCTTGCCCTATCTCCTTTTTCCGTGTCGCTGCCGGATTATCTCGATTGGCGGCGCGACAACACCGTTTTTGAAAACCTTGCCCTGACTCATAAAGAGTCGACTCCACTCAGCGACATACCGGGCCGAAGCCCGGAGCAGATCGCGTCGGCTCTGGTCACGGCAAATTTTTTCAAGGTTATCGGGTTGTCGCCCGAACTGGGACGCGTATTCACCGATGAGGAAGACAAAGCGGGCGGTCCCTTTCTGGCCGTTATCAGCGACCGGCTGTGGGACCGCGTGTTTCAACGCGATCCCGCTGTCCTCGGACGCACCGTTACGTTCAACGCCCGGCCGGCCACCATCATTGGCGTCATGCCGCGCGAGATGGCGTCACCGGCGGCGGATACGGATGTGTGGTTTCCACTTATGAGACGCAGCGCCAATGGCGCATGGCAAAATCGCATCATTCACCCATGGCTTTTCGGATTAGGACAGCTCAAACCCGGCGTGACCTTGGATCAGGCGCGCGCCGAAATGAAAGCCATCGCCGCACGGCTTGAGAAATCTTACCCTGAGAGCAATACCAACACGACCGTGCTGGTCTCTCCGCTACTGGAAAGCATTGTCGGCAAATACCGGCTAAATCTTGCATTCCTGCTGGGCGCAGTCGCTCTGGTTTTGCTGATTGCCTGTGCGAATCTCGCAAATCTTTTCGCTGCCCGCGGCGCTGGGCGCGCCCGCGAGTTTGCCATTCGCGCGGCGGTCGGCGCTACGCGCACGCAAATTATTCGCCAGCTATTAATCGAGAGCCTGCTAATCGCGATTATTGGTGGCATTTTGGGATATCTGGTGGCGCTTTGGGGCCGCGATCTTCTCGGACTTCTGGCTCCCCGGGACGTGGGCCGGTTTCGTGAAGTCACCTTCGATCGCTCCGTGCTCATCTTCACGTTTCTACTCGCTTCGGCGACAAGTGTTTTATTCGGTCTCTGGCCGGCATGGCAGGCGTCGCGACCTGATATTCAGCTGGCATTGCAATCCGGGTCGCACGGAAGTTCCGACACGCCCGCTGCGCGCCGGACGCGCGACTGGCTTGTCATCGCCGACGTTGCTCTCACACTCGTCCTGCTCAGCTCGGCTGGACTGGTCGTAAAAAGCTTCGCTCGATTACAAGGCCTTAACCTTGGATTCCAACCGCACGGGCTGTTGACTGCACGGATCGACCTGCCTTATGGCGCTTACACGGATTACGAAAAGGTTCTTACCTTCTCCAGGACGCTGATCGACAAGGTCGATTCGCTCCCAGGCGTCCTGAAAGTCGCGATCAGTTCCAATCCACCATTGCTCACCGGTTGGCAGATCAGTTTTACGCGCGAAGGCATGCCAGCCCCGCCGCTGGGTCAGGAACCCAATGTGGACAGTGAAGTAATCGACGGCGATTACTTCGGCACATTTCAAGGAACTCTCTTGCGCGGACGTACGTTCACCGAGCGAGACACGAAAAGTTCGCCGCTAGTAACGATTATCGATCAGGGTCTGGCCGAGAAATATTTTCCGGGCGAGGATCCCATCGGCAAACGACTCTCGACGGACCCGGACGGCTCGGGGAAGGATAACCGCTGGTATGAAATCGTCGGTGTGGCTGCCAAAATGAAGTTCCATGGGGCAAATGAAATCGACACCGTGCCGGTAATATATTTTCCGCTGCGCCAGGCGGAACGAAGAACTCTGGTGTTGCTCGCGCGAACGCCAATGCCGGTGGCAGGCTTCGAAAAGGCATTGCGCGAAGCCGTCAGCCAAATTGATTCGCGTCAGGCCGTCTACGACGTGCGCAGCATGTCCGCGCGGGTAGCGGAAACCTGGGCAACGCAGCGGCTGCTTGCATTTCTATTGTCTGTTTTCGCCGGACTGGCGCTTTTGCTCGCGACCATCGGATTGTACGGAGTTCTTTCCTACAATGCTGTGCGTCGCCTGCGCGAAATCGCTTTGCGCCTCGCGCTTGGAGCTCGCCCGGGCCAGATTCGCACGCTCATGTTCAGCCATGGTATCCGATTGCTCATCATCGGCTCCGTTATCGGTTTGGTTGGTGCCGCTTCCGCAGCAATTGTCCTGCGAAGCGTGCTGTTCGAAGTGACGCCGGCCGATCCTTCGGTCTATCTGCTCGTCGGCGCGATCCTCGCGCTCGCGACCGGGATAGCATGCTGGTTTCCAGCGGCTCGAGCCTGCCGCACGGACCCGATGATTGTCTTGCGCGACAGTTAAGGTAATTCAGCGCAACGATTGCAGCTGCCAATTCAATTTCCCGTCGGTAACGGAAAGATAAGCGACACTTGCTTTTGCACCACGGTTCGGCCGTGTCACGCAGCCAGGATTGAGAAACAACACCCCATTGCGTTTCTCGTTCCGGGGCACGTGCGTGTGACCATGCAAAACGACATCGACATCACCCGGCGAACGCTCCGGGGGAACATGTTGCAATCGGAACTTTAGTCCGTCCCGAATCAGGTCAACTACGAGTGGCCAGTCGTAATTGCTGTCACAATTACCGCGCACCACTGTGACACGGGGTCCGAGGGCGCGCAGTTCATCCAGGATGGAGTTCGCGCAAACGTCGCCCAGATGCCAGATTTCATCGGTTGTCCGAGCCAGTTTTGACACTGTTCCCGGCAACTTGTCGTGTGTATCGGCCAGAACGAGAATCTTCTTCATCTCAAGATAAGCGGGAGAGTTGCTTTATATTGATTTAGCCCGTTGCCCATTCGTTCAATAGTCACTCTTTGCGTCCTTCGCGCCAGGCGTTACCTTTCGGCCGTGTCATTCAGCGACTTTGGGCTTTCTCCGGAAATAGTACGCGGCACCCAGGCGATGGGTTTCACCGAGCCGACGCCCATTCAATTGCGCGCGTTTCCGATTGTTCTGGCGGGCAAAGACTTGATTGGCACTGCGCAGACCGGCACGGGCAAAACCGCGGCGTTCGCGCTGCCTATTCTGACGCTCCTCGCGCACCACGGGAAATTTCGCTGCCTTGTGCTCGAGCCCACAAGAGAACTGGCCGCCCAGGTCGAGACCGCTTTTCGCGATTACGGACGCTTTACCGACTTGCGGGTGACGGTTGTTCATGGCGGCGTCGGCTATGGCAAACAAAAAGACGACCTGAAAAACGGCGTCGACGTGGTCGCAGCGACTCCGGGCCGATTGCTCGATCATCTCGAACAAGGCACCCTCCATTTCCGGGACGTTAGTATTCTTGTTCTCGACGAGGTCGATCGGATGCTCGACATGGGTTTCCTGCCCGATGTCCGCCGCATCGTGGAAAAAATTTCAACGGACAGGCAGACGCTGCTCTTTTCGGCCACATTGCCGCCCGAGATCGAGCGGCTGGCGGGCTGGGTTCTGCGCGAACCAGAACTCGTCGAGATCGGCGTGCGCCGTTCACCGGCTGAAACCGTCACCCATGCGGTCTACCCTGTGGCCGCCGAACAAAAGTTCGATCTGCTCCTGGCTTTGCTTGAACGTACGAATTTCGACAGCGTTCTCATTTTTTGCCGGACAAAGCAGAATGCGGATCGCGTCGCCCATTCCCTGAAGGAAGGTAAACACGCCATCGCCATCCTGCATTCCAACCGGACACAGCGAGAACGCATTGAAGCGCTTGAAGGTTTCAAGTCCGGCAAATACGAAGTGATGGTCGCCACGGACATCGCGTCGCGCGGGCTGGATATCGCGGGTGTCAGCCACGTCATTAACTATGACGTCCCGGAGCATCCCGAGGATTACGTTCACCGCATAGGGCGCACCGGTCGCGCTCAGAACGTAGGAGACGCTTTCACTTTGATGAACGGTGAGGAAGTCCAGGCACTTCAGGCGATCGAACATTTTATCGGTCGAAAAATTCCGCGCCTGAAGCTGGAGAACTTTCCGTATCTTTACACCGTCTTGTTCGAGCCGGAGACGGCAGCGGGCGGCAAACGCGCCATAGGCGGCGGCCGGACCCATCGCGGTTATTCATTCGGCCGAAGACGTAAATAGCGCAGGTAGGGACGGCTCTCCGAGCCGTCCGAGGACGCTTCGGAGAAGCGCCCCTTCTCAAAAATCCCTCGCAGGTATTTACCCAAACGTTTGGCTTTTGCACAGGCGTTCTCTTTCCAGTCGCGTCACCTTTCAGGCCGTGGACGCTTCGGAGAAGCGTCCCTACCTCAGAAATGCTTCGCGGGCGGCATCCAGGCGTTTGGCTTCCACGCGATCGATTTGATTGATTGCGCGCTCTTCCAGTTGAGAAAGATCCACGCCCTTGAGCAAAGGCGACTCGCCGAGTGAGGCGGAAAGAGCGCGCCACAGCAGTTGCTTCCCGGTGATGCCAAGAAGAAGAACTTCCAGCGCCTGAACTAGTCCCAACTCACCCAGTTTTTCGCCGCCGGCCTTCAGTTTTACGCGTGTAAACTTCTCGACAATCCAGGCGCCGGCTTTACGTACGCTGCTTTCTTTGGAGTTAAACCGACGGATAAGACGTTTCAACGCGTCCTGGTCGGCGATGATATCATCGCGCAGAGTCGCAAAAAATTTCGCCAGCGAATCCGCCTCGTGCGTCTTAATCAGGTGATCGAGCAACTCGACGGCACTGACCGACCCGGCAAGGTGATCTTTTAAATAAGAGATAAGTTGTTTCACATTATTCGGGCAACACCACTGGCCGCGCTCATGGAGCGTGACCTGACGAAATACCAAAGCCCAACATCCAAGCTCCAGAGAATTTTCAACATCCAAATCTCAAAGATCGTGCGGACGTCCCGCAGACATTTGGCCCTCCTCTGGATTTGCTGCCAAGGCAGCGCATGGCAACTGCTCGTTAAAGGTGCTGCCTCCGCCATTTTTTCGTTCATCCTGGGGCCACCATCGGGAAACTTTAGGCTCGGTGCTTAATGTAAGCACCGCTACAATTTGCCGTGACGGTGTAAGGATCGCGCGATCGCGAAGAAAATCTCATGAAGCAACCTCATCCGGCCGACAACGATCGGACCACAGCGCTAACTTATGGCGGCGCGCGGCGTATTGTCGGTCTGATTTTTCTTCTCGTCGTCGCCTGGTTCATTGTCCGTTCGCTCGAATCGATCATCCTTTTGTTCGCGCTTGTTTTTTTGCTCGCCACCGTCCTGAACCCGCTCGTCGTTTGGCTGCAGAAGCGCCGCATCCCGCGCGCGGTCAGTGTCATCCTTGTCATCCTGAGTCTGCTGGCCGTGATCGTTACGGTCAGCATCTTTGCCATTCCGCCACTCGCAAATCAGATCGAAGGAATGGCGCGCAGCGCGCCGGAACAGTGGCAGAACATCCGCGCGCGGATTACCGCGCTCGCGCAAAGTCACCCGGCGGTGCGCGACGCTTTACCGCAAACCGACGAGATCGTGACCAGAATTGGCGCAGCGGCCGGAGCGGTCGGGAACGTCCTGCTTAAGTCAACGCTCGGATTGGTTGGTGGCGTTCTCAGCATCCTGCTCGCTCTTCTCTTGCTCATCCTGGTCCTGATTAACCCGAAGCCGCTTGTCGCTGGTTATCTCGCACTCGCACCAGACCGGTATCGCAACGAGGCGCATCACACTCTGGCGCGGATGATCCGCCAGATGCAGGCGTGGGCCCGGGGCGTTGCCATCAATGGTTGTATCACGGGCATCTCGCTCGGCACTGGACTCTGGCTCATCGGCGTCCAACCCGCATTGATGTTCGGCGTGTTCGCCTTTCTCGGAGAATTTCTTCCCAACATCGGCGCTTTCCTTGTCTCCATTCCCATTCTGTTTCTGGCTTTGAGCATGGGCGCGACAAAATTCTGGCTCGCGTTGGGCGTGATCCTGGTCGTCTACCAGGTGGAGTTAAATTTTCTGGTCCCGGTAGTGCTCGGAAAAGAAATGCGGTTGCATCCGGTTAACATCCTGTTTTTCACGCTTGCGATGGGCACCCTGTTTGGACTGCTTGGGGCCATTCTCGCCGTTCCCGCGGCCGCCCTGGTCGAGATTGTGATCGACGAATTTTATCTACGGCCACGGCAACTGGACTACTCCGAGATAAACCGACAGGCTGACGCTCTGATTGAGGGTAAGACCAAACTGTAGTTGGCGGGATGATCCGCTCCTTGCCGTCCTGTCTTAAATTCGGCGGTTGAGACAAGCCCGGCTATAATCTGCTACCCATGAAACCTGGCTTTTCTTTAATTCTCGCTCTGACTCTGGCGACGGCCCACGCGGAAAAGATCTCGCTCGTTGGGGGCACGACCATCAACCCGGGCGATGGCAAAATCATCGAGAACGCCGTCGTTGTAATAGACGGCGACAAGATTGAAAGCGTGAAAAGCCGGCGCGAGACCAGTGTCCCCTCGGGATCGAAGTCGATCGAATGCGGCGGAAAATTTATTTTACCGGGCTACATCGATACACATGTGCACTTCTTTCAATCCGGCGGTCTTTTCACCCGGCCCGATGGTGTCGATTTAACCAAGATCCGGCCCTACGCGGAGGAAGTTGCCTGGGTAAAATCCCATGTCGACGACGTCTTTCGGCGTTACTTGCGCAGCGGCGTCACATCGGTCGTTGATGTCGGCGGCCCCCTTTGGAATTTCCAGGTTCGCAAAACCGCCAATGCAACGATGAAGGTGCCGCGCGTCGCTGTCGCCGGTCCGCTCATCTCCAGTGTCACACGGCCCCAGCTCGACCTGGGCGACCCGCCGATTGTGAAAATCGATACGCCGGAACAAGCGCGCGAGTTCGTCCGCAAATTGGCGGAACAACATCCGGACCTGGTCAAAATTTGGTACATCGTGGACAAAGACCATCCGGTCGACAGTTTCCGGCCAATCGTCCACGCCACGGTTGAGGAAAGTCACGCTCAGAAAATTCGGGTGGCGGTTCACGCCACCGAATTGGAAACTGCCCGCGCCGCGGTGGAAGAAGGAGCCGACATCCTCGTGCACAGTGTGATCGACAAGGAGGTGGACGATCGCTTCGTTGAGCTTCTGAAAAACAAACACACGATTCTGTGCCCGACTCTGGTTGTTTTCGAACGCTACGGCCGCACGTTTGCCAACAGACTGAACCTCACTCCCGAGGAAAAAGCTTGGGGCAATCCGGAGGTGATAGCCTCGCTCGACGTGACAAAGCTGCCGCCGGATCAAGTGCCCGAACGCATTAAAACGGCCATGGCCGATCCCGATGCGACGCTTGATCGCATCAAACATCTTTACGAGATCGCATTGAAGAACCTGAAAAAACTCGACGATGCGGGCGTCACAATTGCCGCCGGGACCGACGCCGGAAATATCGGCACGATTCATGGTCCAGCCATCTTTCGTGAATTTCAGTTGATGAAAGAAGCCGGACTGAAACCGATGGAGATTCTAAAATGCGCCACGGCAAATGCGGCCAGGCTTTTCGGCGGCGAGACCGGACCGAAGATTGGGGCGATTGAAAAGGGCCATCTGGCGGACCTCGTCATATTGAAATCCAATCCACTGGAGGATATCGGGCGCGCCTCCAGCATCGACACCGTCATTAAGAACGGCGTCGCTTATTCTGCCGACACGATTTTGCAGTGATTGCTCATTGGAAAATCGTTTTGTTCCTGTGGCTGGCCTACGCGATCGCTTACCATCTCGCGCTGATGCGCAAAGCGCCACGTTTGAAGAAAACTTCGCCGCCGTCACGCGGTTGGGGTAATCGTGCGCGCATCCTGATTGTCGGTGCCACTGGAGGGACCGGTCGGCAGCTTGTGCAGCAGGCGCTGGAAACAGGACATCAGGTCACCGCGTTCGTTCGCAAACCGGCCCGGCTCCAAATCGAGCATTCGAATTTGCGCATTGTGCAGGGCAACGTCCTTGACTACGCCTCCGTCGAAACGGCAGTGGAAGGGCAAAGCGTTGTCCTTTCGGCGCTCGGACACAAACGCCTGTTCTGGCCGACGAAAATCCTGTCGCGCGGCACCGGCAACATCATGCGGGCAATGAAGACTCATCGGGTTCCACGGTTTATCTGCGAAAGCTCTCTCGGCGTCGGCAACGCAGTCGGTCGACTCGGTTTGCCGGCCACGTTTCTCTTCGTGCCGTTCATCCTGCCTTTTTATTTGTGGGATCGAGTGCGTCAGGAAAAATCGATCGAAGAAAATGTCGATGTCGACTGGGTCATTGTGCGTCCGGCGACGCTGACAAATAGACCAGCGCGTGGTCGCTTTCGTCATGGCTTCAACGTTGGCAATTATGTCTTGCCGCGGCGAATCTCCCGCGCTGATGTCGCCGATTTTATGCTCCAACAGGTGAACGATGATAAGTATCTTGGCACTGCGCCAGGGATCTGTGATTAGGCGATCATGAGATTATCCAAGCGAACGATCGCCACTGCATTGGCCATAGGGAGCCTGCCGTGTTGTCTCCTTTACAGCGAACCACCGACGATGAACGCAATCATCGCGCACGAGTACGGCGGACCCGAAGTATTAAAATACGAAAAAGTGCCCGTACCCGAACCAAAGGAAGCCGAGGTGCTCGTGCAGGTAATCGCCAGTGGCGTTAATCCGGCCGATCCGCTCATTTTGAGCGGTAAATATGCCAGGGAATTCGGCACACATCTGCCGTTGATTCTTGGCTACGAAATGGCGGGCGTTGTCGTGAAGACTGGAGCGAAAGTGGCAAGGCTGAAAATCGGCGACCCTGTTTACGCGTATCTTCTCTATGGCGGAGGCTGGGCCGAGTATTGCATTTCCAATGAAGGCGAAGCGGCGACAAAGCCGGCCTCGCTCAATTTCACCGAAGCCGCCGCAGTCCCGCTCGCGGCTTTGACCGCATGGCAGGCATTGATCGGCACGGCCAAAATCGAGAAAGGACAAACGGTGCTGATCCACGGGGGCTCCGGCGGTGTTGGCAGCTTTGCTATTCAAATCGCGAAAGAGCGCGGTGCTCGCGTCATCGCCACGGCTTCGACCTCAAACCAGGATCTCCTCAAGCAGCTCGGCGCGGATGTGGCAATCGACTACACGAAGACCAGGTTTGAAGATGTGGCGAAGGACGTCGATATCGTCCTCGATCCAGTGGGCCACGAAACGCTGGCGCGTTCCTATGCGGTAGTCAGAAAGGGCGGGATGATTGTGTCGCTTGTCGCCCGGTGCGATCCGGCGGAGCTTGCCAAGCACGAAATTCACGGTGCCTCGGTCTCATCGCATCCTGATGCCAACGAGCTCGCGCAGATCACGAAACTGATCGAAGAGAAAAAACTTAAGCCGATTGTATCCCAGGTTTTGCCCCTGACCGATGCCTCAAAAGCCGCTGCTCAAGCCGCAACCCATCACACTCGTGGCAAGATCGTGCTCAAAGTGGCGGGAGAACCGGCCGGCTGATTGTTCAGGGTATTAGATGGCGCGGCTCGGTGTCGGTGGGGCTGGGGCGAAACGGCACCCGGGAGGGGCGAGCTTGTCTCGCCCTGCTGACTGGACGAGACAGCTCGTCCCTCCCGTCTCGCCCCACCAAGGGAGCCAGTTAGCAGCGGATTGGTAGAGGCTGCCGCGGAACAAAACCCGGCAAAAAGAGCCAGATTGGCTATCTTGTTGGTGTGTCGCGTTGCGGTGCCATACTTGTGATGCTGCTCGGCATTTGTCATCTCGGCACCGCCGCGGATGTTTCCGAAGCGGCGCCGACAAATAGCCCGCCATGGCGCCTTGAGAGTGAAAGCGGGGGCGTAGCCCTTTACAGTTCCGTTCACCCCGGCTCGTCGCTGAAGAAATTCAAGGCCGTCGGCTTGATCGAAGCTCCGACGCGTGTCGTCCACAACGTGCTCGACGACGTCGAAGGCTATCCCAAGTTCATGCCGTTCACGGCGGAATGCCGAATCCTGAAGCGGGAAGCCGACGAATTTTTCGCTTATCAGCGAATCTCTCCGAAGATTGTCAGCGACCGCGATTACACTATCCGTATTCGACAGAAGTCGTGGCCCCGGGATGGCGGCACCTGCTATACCAGCGACTGGGAGCCGGCGAACGAATGCGGGCCGGCTGAACGCAAGGGCGTTTTGCGTGTGAAATTGTGTGAAGGCGGATGGTTGCTTGAGCCGGACCACACCGTCAAAACACGCGCGACTTATTCCATTTTCACCGATAACGGTGGCAGATTGCCCGCGTTCCTGGCCAACGCGGCGAGCGGCATTGGCATTCGTAAAATCTTTGCGGCCGTACGTCGCCAGGTCAAAGATCCTAAATACTACGAAGACAGGGACTTTCTCGGGGCGGCGCGGTAGATCAAATCTTCTTGCCGCAACCGAAATGCGGACGGAGGTTTACCATTCATGAACACCAATCCCACTTCCTACGCGCATCCGGAAGCGCTCGTCGAAACAGAATGGCTCGAGAAGCATTTGCAGGACGAAGGCCTCCGGATTGTCGAGTCGAATGAAGATGTCCTTCTCCATGACACCGGACACATCCCGGGAGCGGTGCACATTGATTGGCGCGCCGACTTACAGGATCCAGTCATTCGCGATTACATCGCGCCGGATAGGTTTGCGGAGCTCTGTAGCCGGAACGGCATCACGCCTGAGACGACCTGTATTTTTTACGGCGACAAGGCCAATTGGTGGGCGTGCTATGCCCTGTGGGCGTTCAGGTTGTTCGGTCATGAGAAAGTAAAGATCCTGAACGGGGGTCGCGATAAATGGAAAGCCGAGCAAAGACCGATGACCCGCGAAACGTCGAAGTATCCGCCGACGAAGTATCCGGTGCCGAGGAAACGCTTTGATAAAGAGATTCGTGCTTTCGCGGACGAGGCGCTGGCGCAAAGCAAGGCGGAGAAGCCGCTAATCGATGTTCGTTCGCCGGGCGAATTCAAGGGCGAGGTCACGCACATGCCCGAATATCCGCAGGAGGGCGTGCTCCGCGGTGGTCATATTCCCGGTGCGAAAAGTGTCCCGTGGAAGACCGCGGCAAATGACGACAATACATTCAAATCAGCCGCTGAATTACGGAAGATTTACATTGAAGGCGCGGGGGTGAAACCGGGCACGGAGACCGTGGTGTATTGCCGCATCGGGGAACGGTCGAGCCATACCTGGTTTGTTCTGACCTATCTGCTCGGATTGGAAAACGTGCGCAACTACGACGGTTCGTGGACGGAGTGGGGCAACAAGGTGGGCGCTCCAATTGAAAGAGGATAAAACACGCGCGTCATGGGCGCGGACGGGCGGCGAGCGGTTCGACAACGATCGCTCCCTGCTTCATCCGTTTTAAGTCCGCGTAACTTGTCGCGCCGGAGCCTAGCGCGAAGGCGGATCCGCGTTAAAATACAACAGCTGAAATGTATCCCGAGAAACTCAACAAGATCATTCACCTGTTCGAGACTCTCCCAGAAGACGAACGGCGCGAAACACTCGTCTCCTACGCAGATAACGCGAAAAAACAGGAGCCGCGCGCGGGTGAGAAATTCGAGCTGGAGGATGTTCGCAAAGACGAGGAATGCGCCGATACCGTGGGCGTTTACCTTCACGTCGACCAAAACGGCAAAGCGCAGATACGGATGACTCTCGGTCCCGAAGTGCAAACGCTGACGCGTGCGATGACCGCAATCCTTTGCAAGAGTCTCGAAGGGTGCACGCCGCAGGAGATTCTTGAACTGCCGAGCGATTTCGTGACCCGGATCGTCGGCGCCGAGCTCGTCCGCATCCGGAGCCAGACTATTTACTACGTGCTTTCGCGGATCAAAGGCATTTGCAAAGTCTACCTGGACCGGCAACGCTCTGCCCATGCTCAGGTCGCATAGGAAGCGAATCTTTTTGTCCCGCGCAAGAGTTCGCGCGTGAAGTTCGCCTGAATTGATCTAAAATCCCGCGCGCAATGCCGCGGAACAATCAACTCAAGAAGATTCTGCTCATCGGCTCCGGTCCTATTGTGATCGGGCAGGGCTGCGAGTTTGATTATTCGGGCGTGCAGGCCTGCAAAGCCTTGCGCGAAGAGGGTTACCAGGTGGTGCTGGTTAATTCGAACCCCGCTACGATCATGACCGATCCCGAGTTCGCGGATCGCACCTACATCGAACCGATAACGCCCGACGTCATCGAAAGAATCATCGAGCGAGAAAAGCCCGATGCGCTGCTTCCGACGATGGGAGGTCAGACGGCCTTGAATTCGGCGATGGCGCTTTACCGCAACGGGGCGCTCGCGCGGCACGGGGTGAAGTTGATTGGGGCTAACGCTCAGGCCATCGCCAAGGCGGAAGATCGCCAGCTTTTCAAGGAAGCAATGTTGCGCATCGGGCTAGACCTTCCGCGCTCGGGCGTGGCGCATTCTCTGGCTGATGCAGATCGGGTTGCCGATGAGATCGGAACCTTTCCGCTCATTGTTCGCCCGGCGTTTACTCTTGGAGGAATGGGGGGCGGCATCGCCTACAACCGCGATGAACTCCAGGAAATCGCAGGCCTCGGTATTGATCTTTCGCCCGTGAACGAAGTGCTGATCGAGGAGTCTCTTGTTGGCTGGAAAGAATTCGAGATGGAAGTGATGCGCGACTGCATGGACAACTGCGTCGTTGTCTGTTCGATCGAGAACTTTGATCCAATGGGCGTGCACACGGGCGATTCGATCACGGTGGCGCCCGTGCAAACGCTCACCGATAAGGAATATCAGATCATGCGCGACGCCGCGTTCGCCGTTATTCGCGAAATTGGCGTCGAGACCGGTGGATCGAACATTCAGTTCGCAGTCGATCCGGCAAATGGGCGCATGGTCGTAATCGAGATGAATCCCCGGGTCTCGCGATCAAGCGCGCTCGCGTCCAAGGCGACCGGATTTCCGATCGCCAAGATCGCGGCCAAACTGGCGGTTGGATATGCCCTTGATGAGCTGAAGAACGACATCACGCGCGAAACCCCCGCGTCTTTTGAGCCCACGATTGATTATTGCGTGGTCAAAGTTCCGCGTTTCACCTTCGAGAAATTTCCTCAGGCGGACGCGACGCTCACTACGCAGATGAAAAGCGTCGGTGAAGCAATGGCAATCGGTCGTACCTTCAAAGAGGCATTGCAGAAAGCGCTGCGCAGTCTTGAAATTAAGCGCTTCGGCTTGTGCGGCGACGGTGCCGATAAGGAGGTCGATCCCGAGACGCTGCGGCAAAAGCTTTCGATTCCAAATGCGGAGCGGATTTTTTATCTGCCACAGGCATTTCAAAAGGGCGCTTCGATCGACGAGATCTTCGAATTAACCAAGATCGATCCGTGGTTCCTGCAGAACGTGAAGCAAATTGTGGATGAGGCCGCCAAGCTCGGTAACACAAACATCCCGCCTGTTCTCTCGCGCGACGACGGAAATGGATCGCAAAGCAGTCACGCCAAACTTCTGCGTGCGAAAAAATTCGGATTTTCGGATCGGCAACTCGCGGTCGCGAGCGGTACCTCGGAGAAGGACATCAGGTCGTTTCGTAAATCGGCCGGGGTAATTCCCACCTACCGGCTGGTGGATACGTGCGCCGCCGAATTCGAGGCCTACACGCCCTATTTCTATTCCACCTACGGAGACGAGGACGAAAGGCGAGAGAGCGGCAAGCGCAAGGTAATGATACTCGGCGGCGGACCCAACCGGGTCGGGCAGGGAATCGAATTCGACTATTGTTGTGTCCACGCCGCTTTCGCCCTGCGCGAGCTCGGATTCGAAACGATCATGGTCAATTCGAATCCGGAAACGGTGTCGACCGACTATGACACGAGTGACAAGCTCTATTTCGAACCGCTCACGCTGGAAGATGTCCTGAACATTTATGATCAGGAAAAACCGGAAGGTGTCGTCGTTCAATTCGGCGGACAGACGCCGCTAAATCTCGCGAACGGACTGAAAGAGGCCGGCGTTCCCATTCTGGGCACCCAGCCGGAAAGCATCGAGATGGCGGAAGATCGGCAACTGTTCGCGGCCATGCTCGACAAACTCGGGTTGCGCCAGACTCCAAGTGGCTCCGCGTTCACGACAGATGAGGCCGTCGCGATCGCGAAGAAAATTGGTTACCCGGTTCTGGTCCGCCCAAGTTTCGTCCTGGGCGGTCGCGGCATGGAGCTGGTCTATAATGAATCCGATCTGCGGCGCTATGTGGAAGCTGCTTTTGAGATCGTCGGAAACCGAAAAACTGCTTTCGAACCGGTCCCGGCCGAAAAACGAACTCGTGGGCGAAAGACCACCCGGCAAAAAGCTGCCGCCAAGGCAGACAAAAGCGCTGAACTGCGGCCGGTCCTAATCGATCGCTTCCTGGAAGACGCGATAGAAGTGGACGTCGATTGCATTTCTGACGGCCAGACCACCGTGATCGGTGCGATCATGGAACATATTGAAGAGGCGGGCATCCATAGCGGCGACAGCGCCTGCGTAATCCCCACGTTTTCCTTAACCAAGAAAGTCCTCGATACCATTTCGTCCGCCACCAAGTCCATGGCGCGCGAGCTCAACGTCCGCGGTTTGATGAACGTGCAATTCGCGGTCAAGGGCGACGATGTTTACGTGCTAGAAGTTAACCCTCGCGCGTCACGCACCGTCCCGTTTGTGAGTAAGGCGATTGGTGTGCCATTGGCCAAACTGGCGGCAAAAGTCATGGCTGGGCAAACCTTGCAGGAACTGGGCTTCATCAAGGAAATCGTTCCTCAACATTTTTCCGTAAAAGAAGCCGTCTTCCCATTTTTGCGTTATCAGGGAATCGATATTTCGCTCGGCCCGGAGATGAAATCGACCGGCGAAGTGATGGGGATCGACGCCGATCTCGGTCTTGCTTATGCCAAGTCGCAAATGGCAGCGCCGCCGCCCCTGCCAACCGGTGGAAATGTTTTCGTTAGCGTGAAAGATAGTGACAAAGAAGCAATCGTGCCGGTCGTGCGTGAATTCGTTGCACTCGGTTTTGGCGTCATCGCGACAAGTGGAACCGCGGATGTGCTTGCGAAGACCGGGATTCCGGTGACGAAGATATTTAAACTGCGCGAAGGGCGGCCGAACGTCCTCGATCGCGTGAAGAACGGCGACGTGGATTTCATCATCAACACACCAAGCGGGAAGATTCCGCGTCAGGATGAAGTAATGATCCGGAACGCTGCGCTTGCCCAAAAAATCCCAATCATGACGACCGTGCGCGCGGCGCAGGCGAGTGCGAATGGAATTCGTTCGTTGCAGAAGAGCAAATTGCAGGTGCGAAGCCTGCAAGAATACCACGCGGCCCTGCGGGCAGCGGGTTAGGTGACAGCGCTGGTCCTTCATGGCAGTGGTTAGCCATGAGGAAAATTTTGCTTTTGTTGGCGATTTTATCCCTTGCGGTGCTGAGCGTGAGCTGCGAGAGGAAAAAGCCTATGGCCGATTCAAGTCCGACTGCAGACGAAGTAGCGCTGATTAAAACGGATCAGGGAGACATGGTGATACAGTTCTGGACCGACGCCGCGCCGAATACGATTGAGAATTTCAAGAAGCTGGCGCGCTCCGGATTTTACGACGGCACAATATTTCATCGCATCGTCAAAGGATTCATGATCCAGGGCGGAGATCCGAATTCAAAAGATCCTAACCGGGAAAGCGCATACGGACAGGGCGGCCCGAATTACAAGGTTAAGGCCGAGTTCAACGATCATTCGCATCAGCGCGGCGTGATTTCCATGGCGCGCAGCGCCGACCCCGATTCGGCCGGCTCACAGTTTTTTATCTGCCTGGGAGCTGTGCCGCGGCTTGATCACCAATACACTACTTTCGGAGAGCTGATCAAAGGCGATGATGTGCTTGGAAAAATCGGCGACACCCCGGTGACAAGGAGCGCGGGCGGCGAAATGAGCAAGCCAACGCGGCGTGTCGTGGTGGAAAGCATCAAGATCGTGCCGGCTGATTCGGTGAAGTGAATCCTCGCCGCGGCGCGACACACAAAAGCTGTAGCCGCCCCGCTCTGCTTGCCGAGCCGTAGCCTTGGCGAAGACTGGTCGGGGCGTCTGAATCGGATCAGGGCGGTGGGACACGGCGACAGAGTGCCGTGGCTACATCGCAAAAAACTCGGCGAACTCGGCGAACTCTGCGGTTAGATTTATAGATGGCCAAGACGGAACTGACCAAAGCCGCGCTCGTGCAAATGCGATGCGGCCCCGACCCGGAGGATAATTTTGCGCGGGCAGTTCATTTCATTCGGGACGCGGCCAGCAATGGCGCCAAAATAGTTTGCCTGCCCGAACTCTTCCGGTCGCAATATTTTTGTCAGACGGAAGACCATGCCAACTTCGCGTTGGCGGAAAAGATTCCCGGAAAATCAACCGCACTGCTTCAGGAACTTGCGCGCGAACTGGACGTTGTGATCATCGCGTCGCTCTTCGAACGGCGGCAGGCCGGCCTTTACCACAACACCGCTGCGATCATCGACGCCGATGGGAAACTCCTGGGGAAATATCGCAAGATGCATATCCCGGACGATCCACTTTATCATGAGAAGTTTTATTTCGCGCCCGGCGACCTTGGATTCCAGGCCTGGAAGACGCGTAACGGTAATATCGGTGTCTGCATATGCTGGGATCAATGGTACCCGGAAGCAGCACGCCTAACCGCCCTGCGCGGCGCCGAGATCTTGTTTTATCCAACCGCCATCGGCTGGCATCCAAAGGAGAAAGATCAATTCGGCAAGGCGCAACATTCGGCCTGGGAAATCATTCAGCGCGGTCATGCGATTGCAAATGGTTGCTACGTCGCGGCCGCGAACCGCATCGGTCACGAGACGCCGGCCGGCGGTGACGGAATCGAGTTCTGGGGACAAAGCTTCTTCTGCGGACCGGACGGTGAAATCATAGCCAGAGGTTCGTTTGATCGAGAGGAAATCGTGATGGCAGAAATCGATTGGGCGCGTGTCAACGAGCACCGGACGCATTGGCCCTTTTTCCGAGATCGCCGGGTGGACGCGTATGCCGGGCTTGAAGCACGGATGCTTGATTAGCGCGTTTCTGCAGCCGCCTCGCTCTGCTGCCGAGCCGTAGCGTCGGCGAAGGCTGGTCGAGGCGCTCGCAAATCTGCGCATTTACACGGCGACAGAGCGCCGTGGCTACAGTTTACCAGCGTTAAACGCGGGTATAGGTTGCGGGATGAAAACCAATTTCCTCTTTTCCCTGGCCTTGTTGATTGGGATTTGTTTCGCGGTAACGCCCGACTGTGTGAGAGCGGAAGATCCAACGCAGGCAGTTGCGAATCTAAGTGCTGCTTCGGGCAGCAAAGTTACCGGGACCGTCACGTTTACGAAGGCTGGAGACGACGTCCGGGTAGTCGCTGACATCCAAGGCCTGAAACCGGGCAAGCACGGTTTCCATATTCACGAGAAAGGTGATTGCTCCGCACCTGATGCCTCATCCGCCGGCGGGCATTTCAATCCGACGCATAAACACCATGGCGGCCCGAGCACGGCAGAACATCATACCGGCGACCTGGGCAACATCGAAGCTGACGCCTCGGGTAAGGCACACTTGGAATGGAAGGGAAAATTGATGCTCGGTGGCGACGAATCGATCATCGGCAAATCGGTCGTTGTGCACGAGAAAGACGATGACTTAAAGACGGACCCCGCCGGAAACTCAGGCGCGCGGATCGCCTGCGGCGTAATCAACGCCGCCAATTAGAACGGTGCGGAACGGGCGCCGCGCTGAAAATCGGCGCGGCCGCAGAAGGTCAGGCCTCGTCGAATCTGATGCTGCAATTGCCGGCCGGCCCGCGTTAGTCTGTATGCGACCGTCATAGTTCGATGCGATGACTACACAACTGATGACTTTGAGTGAAATCCGCCAGGCGGCGCAGAATGCTCCGGTGAACGCCCATGTTCACGTTCAAGTGGGAGGGGCGGCCGCCAAAACCACGCGCGAAGGAAAACCATATTGCGAACTGGCGCTGGCCGACGCTTGCGATCACATGACGTTGCGTGTCTGGAACGATCATCCTGATTACAAGAAATGCAGCACGCTTTCAGCCGAAGAATTCCTCGAAGTCGCCGGCGAGTTTCACCAAAGCCAACAATATGGATTGGAAGCACGAAAGTGGACCGTGCGCCCCCTGACGGACCCGGAAAAAGGCGAGCTATTGCAAGGACCAGTGGAATTGCGAACAAAACAAGCCGCAGACTGGGATTTCATTCGCCTAACTTGCGGAGCGCTTGTTGATCCCAGGCTCCGGATTCTTTGCGAGATTTTCCTCGGAGAATGGGGCGATCGTTTCCGGCGCACGGCAGCAGCACGAAATTATCATCACGCTCGCCGAGGCGGTCTGGTCGAACACACTGCCCAGATGATGCGCGTCGCTCTTGTCATTGCGCCTCTCTATCCACAATTGAATGCCGACCTTTTGATTGCGGGCATTCTCTTCCACGATTCGGGAAAGCTTTGGGAGAATCAGTTTTCCGAGGACGGCTTCGTGATGGACTACGACGAACGCGGAGAGCTAATGGGTCACATTTCGATCGGCCTTGAACTGGTGAACTCGCTCTGGCGAAAGATTTCAACGGAGAACACCGAGAATTGGAAAGGGTTAATCCCGTCATCAGAAGATGTTCGATTGCATTTGCTCCACTTGATCGGAGCTCATCATGGGGAACTGCAATTCGGCTCACCGGTCATCCCGAAAACGCCTGAAGCGATGACGCTTCATTACATCGACAACCTCGATGCCCGGCTGGAGATGTTTTTTGCGGGCTACACCGTAGCGAAGCCGCTGGCCGCGCGCATCTTTGATCGGGTTCGGCCGCTGCCGGGGAACCTGGTGAAATCGCTGGAGAAGTTTCAGACGAGCGAATCGAAGAAAGACGGGACGCTTTTGTAGGGGACGCCGTTGGCGTCCCATGGGAAGCAGACTGCTTCCCCTGCAAACCTACAAGCCAATCCGTCGCTTTGCCTCCGCGAGGTAATCTTCATCGATCTCGAAGCCGATAAACTTTTTCACACCACACTGCTTTGCGGCCAAGGCCGAATTTCCGATCCCAAGAAATGGATCGAGCATCGTTCGCGCGCGCGAAGTGCCATGCAGCTTGATGCAGTTCTCCGCCAGCGCCACCGGGAAAGTGGCCGGATGCGGCCGCTCTTTCGCACGGCTTTGAATGGTTTCGTAAGGAATGAACCATGTGTTGCCCCGGCAGCGGAGATCGCTTCCGCCGGTATGCGACCATCGGGCAATGTTGCTCTTGTCCTGATAAGGCACCCCGAGCGCGAGCCGATCAACTTCAACTTTGCCGTCCATGGTAAAGTGAAAGACGTACTCGTGGCAGTCGTTCAGGAAGCGTTTTGAACTGATCGGCTTGAAATGCCCATAAGATTCTACCGCGCTCTTTCGGTTCTCGATCGTGATCGATTTGATCCAGTGAATCGTATTTTGCAGGGCAAATAGTTTGCGGAACAACATGACAATCTCATGGGGCAGCATCGGATTCGACGGCGCGCTGCCCATGTTAAGGAAAAAGGAGCCGTTTGCTGTTAACACCCGGCGGAGCTGGCCGGCCCATCCGGCACACCAACTCAAATAGGATTCGCGCGTCTCACGATCAGAATACTTTCCGTACTTCACGCCGAGGTTATAAGGCGGCGAGGTGACGACGAGATCAATCGAGCCTTCTCGCAAACGCGACAGCCCCTGGATGCAGTCTTCATGACGAAGATCGAACTCGGTCATGCGATTAACTTGCGCGTGAACCACGCCTCGTACAAAGAAAAAGTAGCAACCGCATTCTATTTCTGGGGAGCACAGGCTGGCAGCCTGTGCTCCCCAGAAACGGTGGAATTCGCGAGCTCTCACAAATTCGCTATGTTTTATTCGATGTCGGATAAGCCGTCCAAATTGAAGATCGCCGACCGCGAATTCACTTCCCGCTTGCTCGTGGGCACGGGAAAATTTTCCTCAAACGACGTCATGCGTGATGCCTTGCTGGCAAGCGGCACCGAAATCGTGACGGTGGCGCTGCGGCGCGCCGATCTGTCGGGGAAACGTGATCCGTTCGCAAACATCCTGGATTTCATTGATCCGAAACAGTTCCTCATCCTGCCCAACACGAGCGGCGCCCGGAATGCCGCTGAGGCCGTTCGTCTCGCGCGACTGGCTGTCGCCGCGGGTTTACCAAATTGGCTGAAGCTCGAGATCCATCCTGATCCACGTTATCTGCTGCCGGATCCGGTCGAAACCCTGGCGGCGGCGGAAATTCTGGTGAAGGAAGGATTCGTCGTTCTTCCTTACATCAACGCGGATCCTGTCCTGGCGAAACGGCTTCAGGATGTTGGAACGGCGACGGTAATGCCGCTCGGGTCGCCCATCGGCAGCAATCGCGGGATTGAAACTCGCCCGCAGATCGAGATCATCATCGAACAGGCAACCGTGCCGGTAATCGTCGACGCCGGCCTGGGCGCTCCAAGCCAGGCCGCTGAAGCGATGGAAATGGGCGCCGATGGGGTATTAATCAATACCGCGATTGCCATTGCATCCGATCCGGTTCGCATGGCCCGAGCGTTCAGCAAAGCCATAGAGGCCGGGCGTGAAGCATACGAGATCGGTCTCGCCCAAAAAATCGAGACGGCATCGGCTACGAGTCCTCTGACCGGACTGTTTGCCACAGACTCGAGAGATTGACGGCCCTCTATTCGCGCAAACGCGCCGCCGCATCCTTATAAAATTCAATCTGGTGACCGCCGATACGGCGCACGCTTCGCCATCCATGCTCAGCGGCGAACTGGCGAAGCTCATCGTCACTCATCGATTTCAAAACTCTAAGCTCCGCCGGATGGGTAATAAAAACCTCCGGCCTGATCGCGAGTATCGCCGCGATCTTCGCGGTCATAGCCGGTAAATCAGCGCTCGAAAACATCTCAATCTCCAGGCCGACGGCGCACGGATTCGGATACTTGCTCCGGCTTCGCCGGAAATGGCGGTGGCACCTTTGACTTTCGATTCAGCTTTTCGCGCAAGGTGAGCCGCGCCTTGCGGCCAGGGGAAGAGCTGTGCACGTTTGGTTTTTCCATGACTGGATGTTGGGGACGTTGATCAATGTAGCGGCGATTGTGTCAAGCGCCGAGTCAATAAGCAGGCGTTTGGCACAAACGCCTCTACAATATTGCGAACGACTGGCAACGTGACATTGATCGGCTAAGTTTCGCCGATGGCTTCCGAAACGATCGAGTTACGCGGTCACATCATCGACTCCCTGATTCTGCCGAAGGTACTCGATCAGATCCTGACCCGCGGCGCGACTTTCAAAATTACTGAGATCAAGATCGGCCAGAACCGGGCCGACCAGAGCTTTGCTCGCATTGAAGTCTCGGCCCAGACGAGCGAGGCACTCGACGAACTGATTTTGCGCCTGCGACAGCACGGTGCCGAAGTTGTTGAGCGCGCTGACGTACGTTTGGCCAAAGCGCCTGCCGATGGTGTTTTTCCGCCGGATTTTTACGTGACGACGAACCAGCAGACTCTTATCCGGGTTAAAGGGCACGAGATCGAGGTGCGGCCCGCCATGCTTGATAGTGCGATTGCGCTCGATGCCAAAAGGTCGGCAGCGCATGCCGTAAAATTTTTCGATGTGCGCAAAGGCGACGACATCGTTGTCGGTCACCAGGGGATTCGTGTCGTCCCGATGCAACGCGCGACCTCTCACACCGACATATTTCAGTTCATCAATACGACCATCGGACCGGACGAACCGAAATCGGCTGTCATCCGGGAGATTGGCCAAGAACTGCGTCGCGCCCGCGATACGAAAGGCCGGATTGCCGTGGTCGCGGGCAAGGCGATCGTCCTAACCGGCGCCGGAGAGCATCTGCAGCGTCTGATCGAGGACGGGTGTGTGCATCGTCTATTTGCCGGGAATGCGTTTGCCGTTTACGACGTCGAGCGGGCGCTCTTCGGCACTTCGCTCGGTGTCCATCCGGAACGTGCCCTGCTCAGTGGGGGACACGAAAATCAATTGCGTGCCATCAACACGCTGCGCGAATGCGGCGGGATTTCCGCGGCGGTAGAGCGCAAAATCCTAAAGAGCGGAATCATGCATGCATGTGTTCGGAAGAATGTTGATATCGTACTGACGGGGTCCATCCGCGATGACGGACCCATACCGGGCGTGACTACCGACGTGGTCGAAGCACAAAAAGTCATGCGCGAGAGACTCGCCGACGTAACGCATGTGCTGCTGCTCGGCACCGTCCAACACTCCCTTTCCGTCGCGAGCATGCTTGCTCCTACGGTCAAAACGATCTGCGTCGACATCGATCCGGCTTCGGTGGCTCGGGTGGTAAAGCAACAGCCGTTTCAGTCCATTGGCCTCGTTACCGATATTGAACCTTTTCTGCAGGAATTATCCGAAGCCGTCGCATCTTCGGAGCGGGCGACCCCGCGAGGACCGCGCAAAAAGTAGGCCGGACTGGTTATGCGCAGATTGTTGCTTTGTCCACCGGATCATTACGGGATCGAGTACGAAATTAATCCCTGGATGAGTCGTGCTCGCGGCGCAGAAGCGGCCTTGGCCCAGCAGCAATGGAAGGGTCTGCATGACACGCTTTCGAAGCTGAATTGCCAGATCGAGCTCGTGCAACCGCAGCCCCGGCTTCCCGATATGGTCTTCACCGCCAATGCCGGCTTGACCGTAGGCAAAAGATTTATTCCCAGCAATTTTCGACACAAAGAGCGTGCCGGCGAAGCTCCTCATTTCGTCCAGTGGATGGAAGAACACGGTTACGAAACCGTGTGGTTGCCGCCGCAGCTCTACTTTGAAGGTGAAGGAGACGCCCTATTCGGCGGCGATGCGCTTTTTTGTGGTTATAAGTTCCGCTCCGATATCCAATCGCACCGCGCCGTAGCGGACATCCTCGGTTGCCTCGTCATCTCCGTCGAACTGGTCGATCCGCGGTTTTACCATCTCGATACCTGTTTTTGTCCCTTGCCGGATGGCAGCGGTTTCTGGTTTCCCTCTGCGTTCGATGAATACGGTCAACGCGCCATTCGGGATCATGTGCCGAATCTGATCGATGTTGAACCCGAGGAAGCTGCTCATTTTTCCTGCAACGCTATCGTGCTCCAGACCGAAATCGTGCTGCCGGAAGGCGCACCCAGGCTGGTCGCCGCGCTCCAGGAACGCGGATACCGATGTCATCCGTTGCCGATGACCGAATTTTTGAAGGCCGGTGGGGCGTGCAAATGCCTGACGATGTTTCTGCCGCAACGCGAAAAGGTCGCGTGAGGTAGGGGCATCTCTCCGAGATGCCCGCGGACTCCTCGCCTCCGGCCCAGAGGGCCTACGGCCCGGCGGGAAGAGGCGTCCCTACCCGTTAAGTGCTACCTGGTCCGTTTTTGCTTCAGCGCGCTTTCGATTTTGCCTAACGGCAGGCAATTCATTACATCTTCTTTTGTCAGCCAGCCTTTCCGCGCCACACCGATCCCAAACCATAAATCCTGCAGGCGGTCGACCCGATGCGCATCCGGATTAATGACGCATTTCACTCCTTTTTCCCTGGCCGATGGCCAGTATCGCCAGTCCAGATCGAGCCGCTTTGGCGCAGAATTAATTTCAATCCACGTTCCCGTCGCCGCCGCGGCATCCAAAACTGCCGGTATATCCACCTGATAGCCGTCGCGTTTCAAGAGCAGCCGCCCCGTCGGATGTCCAAGGATCGTCACGAAACGGTTTTCCATCGCCCGGATAATGCGACGAGTCATCTCCGCTTCACTCAAATTGAAAACCGAATGCACAGAGGCGACAACAAAATCAAGCTGCGCCAGGATTTCGTCCGGAAAATCGAGCGCTCCGTCACGCAAAATATCGCACTCAGTCCCGGAGAAGAGACGAAATCCATTGAAGGTCTTATTTAATTCATGAATTTTTGCCAGCTGCACACGAAGCCTCGCTTCATCCAATCCATGACCCTGAACTGTGCTGCGACTATGCTCGGCGATACCGAGATATTGCAGGCCCAGTTTCTGCGCCCCTGCCGCCATCTCTTCCAGGGTGTTGTGGCCATCACTCGCCGTCGTATGACAGTGAAATGTGCCCCGTAGATCTTTCCTTTCGATCAGCTTTGGAAGCGTGTGTGCTTCGGCGGCCTCAAATTCCCCGCAATTCTCACGCAGCTCCGGAGGGATAAAATCGAGATCAAGCGCCCGATATAGCTCTTCTTCGCTGTGGACCTTTGGAATCTTGCCCGGGGACGTTTTCGCCGGCGATTGTTCTGTCGGGAGCGCGGCAAGACGGTACTCATTGAGGGTCCAGCCGCGCTTCAAGGCCCGGTTCCGCATTTCAATATTATGCTCCTTGCTGCCGGTAAAATAATTCAGCGCAAACGGATATTCGGCCGGCCGGACCACGCGCAGATCGCATTGAATGCCGGAACGCAGTCGCACGCTGGTCTTCGTTCCACCTTGTGCGATAACCGATTCAACTAGCGCATGCTCGAGTAACAACTTGCTCATTCCGTCCGGATTATTGGTCGCAACAATGAAATCCAGATCACGCACGATCTCTTTGCACCGACGGTAGCTTCCAGCTATCTCCACCTCCAGTGCATCGGGATGCGACTGCAAATCACCAAGCAGCCTTTCGGCATCGCCGACGATCTGCCCGAGCTGAAACGAACCCGCGTTTTGGGTTCTCTGTGCAATCGCCTTGCTGATCTTGGCCTGGGTCGTCTCGCCAAATCCGGGCAGTTGCGCGACCCGGCCCGACTCACATGCTTTTTGCAATTCTTCGATGGAGCTGATCTGCAGCTGCTCGTGCAACGCCTTGATCTTTTTGGCGCCCAAACCGGAAATGGAGAATAACTGGAGAATGGCGGCCGGAAAATTGGTTCGAAGTTCCTCGAGATATTTCAGCGACCCGGTCGTGGCCAACTCCTTGATTTTTGCGGCGATCGCCTTTCCGATGCCCGGAATTTTGGCGAGAGCCTCTTCATTCTCGAGGTCGGACAAACTTCCGCCCCAGGCTTCAATCGAACGCGCCGCATTGGCGTAGGCGCGGATCTTAAAGGGATTTTCGTCCTTTAATTCAAGCAGCGTGGCAATCTCCTGCAGAATTGCAGAGACTTCATTTTTCGTCATTCCTTCACCGTCCGCGAAGTTTGATCGGTCGTCGATCAGGGTTCACACATACGTACTGTTTATGCTATCTTACGTGCTCGCATGAAGAAGTCGGCCGGTCTACTCGCATTCTCTCTTTTGGCCGCGCTGAGCGCACACGCGGTTATCCTGCTGGACACGGGCGACCCAACGGTGAATACGACCGCGCCGGCAGGTCCTCTGGCCGACAGCGGCTGGCAATACCAGGGAGATTGGGGCGGATGGTTGGGCACGCCAATTTCGCCAAATTTCTTTGTCAGCGCGGCGCACCTCGGCCAGGCAAGTGATCATATTTCGTTTCAAGGATCGTCTTACCAGATCGTTCAGTCGTTCTCGCTGCCGGGCAGCGATCTGCTGATTTGGCAGGTTCAGGGGATATTTCCATATTTTGCGCCGTTATATACGAAGCAAGACGAAACCGGACGACATCTCGTCGTAATTGGTCGCGGAACAGAGCGGGGCAGCGAAGTAATCCTGAACGGAACATTGCGCGGTTGGAACTGGGGGAACGACACTAACGTCAGGCGCTGGGGTGAAAACGATGTCGCCGAAATCGTACCCTATGGCGGACACGACCTCTTATATGCGACGTTTGATCAACACGCGACATTCGATGAACAGGGCCAGCCGACCGACCGACCCAACGAATGTCATCTTTCCAGAAATGATTCCGGGGGTGCCGTGTTTTTAAACGACAATGGCGCATGGAAACTGGCGGCCATTAATTTCGCCGTCGATGATCTTTATACTGCGCCATCGACTTCCGCCCAATTCTTGGGCGCAATTTTTGATGCGCGCGGCTACTATTCTTATGACGGCACTAACTTTACCCAGATCACAGGAAGCGCGCCCGTGCCGACCGGATTTTATGGGAGCCGCATCTCATCGGAACTGGCGTGGATTTGCAGCGTCATCGCCAATCCCCAGGTTGGTCGCGAAGGAAATTTTCTAACTCTCACCTATTCCAAGTTGCTCGCCCCGGCCAGTGACATTGTTTACACGGTGCAGACATCGGACGATCTCGTCGGATGGCAGCCGGCTAATACAGCGGACGAGACTATCTCGGTCGCTGGTGATATCGCGAAAATCAAAGCGAAGATTGATACCGGCATGGCGACCCACCTGTTCGCGCGACTTCTCGTTACCCGGCCGTAGTCGAAGCCCGGCGGTTTGTCGCCGCGTTCCGGCCAGCACGCGCCTCGACTGAGCGCGGCCGGCTTCAGCTCACATCCTGCCGCGACGCTTAAAGAAGTGATAGCGGTCAAGGATCGACTCGACGTAGTTTCTTGTCCCACGAAAGTTGATGTGGCTCAAAAATTCGCCGGCTGACATTCCGCTGCTGCCTTCGCCACCCGCCCAACGCTGAACCCGGCTCGCGCCCGCGTTGTATTCCGCGAGGGCGAACGGGAGAGGATCAGGCTGCTGTTCCCAATGGTCAATTGCACGCTCAAGGTACCAACAACCCGCTTCGAGGTTTCTGGTGGGGTCGAATAATTCCTCCACGCGGAAGTTGTCGATCTTGTTTTCGTGCGCCCATTCGTTGGCCGCCTTCTCGCTTACCTGCATCAACCCGCGTTCGCCGGCCGTGCCGTACTTTTGCGGATCGAACCGGCTTTCCCGCCAGACGACAGCTTTCACCAGCATCGGGTCAAGATGATGCTCGTTCGCGACGGATTTGATTAACCGATCGTATTGTTGAAATCGGGCAGGGCTGAACCACTCGTAGAGCGTATAAACGGGATCCCCCGATCGGACCGAGATATAGGCAAACCCGGCCGCCACCGCCAAGAGGAAGCAAAGAAGTAGTTTGAAAACGAATCGGATCACTGCGTTCTGCAACTCATGCTTCTGTCCTACGCCCGATCGCCCCGAAAGTGGATTCTCATTGAGAAATATGGACCAGGAGCATGATCATGTACGAGGCCAAGATCAATCCTGCATGATTTCCTGGATCAACTAAATTACTGAGTGGTCGCTTTGGCAAAATCCAGCTATGTCCGCGTGATCATCGATCGCGCGATTCATCGCGAACTTGATTACCTGTTACCGGAAACTCTGGCCGAGCGGGTTGCGGTTGGCTCCCGGGTCCGTGTGCCGTTTCGTGACCGATCTGCTCTGGCCACGGTGCTGGCGGTTCTCGAGCATAGCGATGCGAGCGGAATTCGCCCGATTGAAGCGATTGTCGGCGACACGCCGGCATTAAGCCCGGAACTGCTTGAACTGGCGAAATGGATGAGCACCTACTACTGCTGTCCCATTGAAACCGTCATTCGCAGCCTGCTCCCGCAGGTGGTGCGAAAGGCGGAAGTGGGTTGGAAAAAACAGCTTTTTGTCCACCCAGGCCAGGCTTTCGGCGTTGCCGAAATAGAAAAACTGCGCCGGCGTGCGCCGCGCCAGGCTGAGCTGCTTGAAGCGATCAGCAAATTGGAAGCTCCGATGGCGGCCGCGGAATTGTTGCGCCAATACGCGTTCGACAATCAGGCTCTGCGGGCGCTGGCCAAACGCGGCCTGATTGAGCTGCGCGAAGAAGCTGTGATCCGCGACCCGCACGGAGACGAGCGATTCTTGGCCACGTCCAACCTGGTGGTGAATCAGGAACAAGCTGCGGCCTTGCAAATTATCGCTGCTGCCATGGCCTCTCCGGATGGCGCGCGGCCCATTCTTCTCCATGGAGTCACCGGGAGTGGCAAAACGGAAATCTACCTCCAATCAATCCGCACGGCTCTGCAAAGCGGCCGCAGCGCCATTGTTCTTGTCCCGGAAATTTCGCTCACACCGCAAACAGTCGAACGCTTCAAAGGACGCTTTGCCGAAAGCGCTGACATGGTGGCCGTGTTACACAGTCATTTGTCAGAGGGCGAGCGGCACGATGAATGGCACAAAATGCATTCTGGACGCGCCCGGATCGTGATCGGAGCGCGGAGCGCGGTGTTCGCGCCGCTCAAGAACCTTGGACTGATCGTGGTCGATGAAGAACACGAAAGCACTTACAAGCAGGAAGACGCCCCGCGTTATCACGCACGCGATGTCGCCATCGTGCGGGCCAAGATTGAGAAATGCGTTGTCCTCCTCGGCAGCGCCACACCCTCTTTGGAAAGTTATTACAACGCCACGCGCGAAAAGTACCAATTGGCGAATCTGACCCGGCGTGTGGACGAAAACCAAATGCCGCTGATGCGCATCGTCGACCTGCGGCAGGAGCGGCGAAAAGCGAAAGCGATCGCTATTTTGTCCGACAAATTGCGGACGGCCATCACGGATCGCCTGGAAAAACGCGAGCAAACGATCCTGTTTTTGAACCGGCGCGGATTTTCTACTTCTCTCCTGTGCAGCGAGTGCGGCGAAGCGCGCAATTGCCCTAACTGCAGCGTCGCGCTGACTTTCCATCGGCATGTCGCGCGTTTGAACTGCCATTTATGCGGCCACGCCGCCGCCGTCCCAAAGAAATGTCCGAGCTGCGGCAAAGATGCCCTCATCTATTCCGGCTTCGGTACCGAGAAGGTAGAGAGCACTGTCGCTTCTCTTTTTCCCCATGCTGTCGTGCGCCGGATGGACGCGGACTCGATGACGCGCAAAGACGCCTATCGCGAAACGTTGCGGAATTTTCGTGCCGGAAAAATCGATATCCTGGTGGGTACTCAGATGATCGCAAAAGGCCTGCATTTCCCTAACGTGACCCTCGTCGGAATCATTAATGCGGATTTGGCGCTGCACATGCCGGACTTCCGCGCCGGTGAACGCACATTTCAGCTTCTGACACAGGTCGCGGGACGGGCCGGTCGCGGCGAGACGCCAGGCGAAGTTTTTGTTCAGACTTACACGCCCTTCAGCCCGTCGATCCAATTTGCGCGCCACCACGATTTCGCCGGCTATTTCGATCAAGAACTCGAATTTCGGGAGCGGTGCGATTTTCCGCCGATAAAACACGCCATTCTCATTACAATCCGTTCCGCGCACGAAGCCCGCGCAAAATTTTCAGCGGAAACGTTAGGCCGGCGGTTAAAGGAGAACCTGGGGGCGGATTTCATCGTGGGCGAGCCGGCGCCGGCGCCCCTCGAGAAATTGCAGGGTAACTACCGATTTCACATCCTGTTGCGCGGCGCAGCCATCATGCGCCTGAGTGCCCGGGTCCGGCAGACTTTGGACAAGTTGCCTTTTCCTGAAGATGTAACCGTGACCGTCGATGTCGATCCATATCAATTGTTGTAGGGTTTATTCGCTTCGACGCCGAAGTGGCAACTGCGTTAGCTTGACCTGGCTCGTCTAAGACCAATACTTCGCTGCTTAAATGTCTCTGCGCAAAGGCCTCATCCTCATCGCCATCGTATGGCTGGTGCTTATCACATTCATCCATGCATCCCTCAATCTGCATCTGTTTCGGCCCCGAAAAGCCGGCGGAGCGCAAAAATTCCGGATCGGATTCTTGCCGGTGACGTGTCATCTCACATGTCCGGTCACAGACTTTATTAACAAGCAAATGACCGGCGAAAGCATTTTCGAGCCGGTTCGATTCAACGGCTGGCCGGAATTGAAAGAGGCTTATCTCTCTGGTTACACACCGGCTACTTTTATCCTGGCGCCGATGGCGATGGCGCTGCGCGAGCAAGGTGTGCCCATAAAAATTGTTTACCTTGGACACCGCGACGGCTCGGCCGTGATGGTGCACAAGGATTCGCAGATCTATCGCATGGAAGATCTGCGCGGAAAACGCGTGGCCGTGCCGAATCGTTTTTCCAATCAACGGCTGCTGATCTTTCGCGCTTTGAAGAAGGCGGGAATGTCGATCAAAGACATTGAGCTGGTAGAAATGCCTCCACCGGACATGCCGGCAGCGCTGTATGCCAAGGCAGTCGACGCTATTTCCAGTGGAGAGCCTTTCATGGGCCAAACCGAGCTCGACGGATACGGCCGCGTTCTTTGGCTGACAAAAGATGTCTGGCCAAATTTCATTTCGTGCGTGCTCGCTGTCCATGAAGACATGATCAAGAATCAACGCGACACCGTACAACGCCTGGTGGATGGCATCGCGAAAAGCGGCAAATGGATCGACCAAAGCATGGATCACCGGATGGAAGCCGCGCAATTTGTGGCGAGCAATTATTACAACCAGAACCCGCGCTTGCTCTCTTTTGTTCTGAGTAAGCCTCCGGACCGGGTGAAGTATACGAATCTGGCGTTACGCAAACCGGACTTTCAGGAAATTGAACAACTCGGACGCGAATCCGGCATCTTGAAGGGCACGGCGCATTTCGAAGATTACACGGACGGCTCGTTTGTGACCGACGACAGCGCGGTGCAACCCTACGCTTGGGAGCCGGGAACAAAAAGATGAACGCGGATTCCGATGATCTGGGGAGCGCAGGCTGCCAGCCTGCAGTGTCCGGCAGCTTGCCGGACACATCAAGCCGCACAGCAACACACAGCGATCTCGGTGTATCGGCAAAAGCTTTTCGGCAAGCTGCCGAAAAGAACAGGCCAGCGGCCTGCGCTCCCCAGAAAAGTAGCAGCGTCCGTTTCGGCGATCCGGATTCGCTCTTCTGGCAGATCGTGCGCCCTGTCGGCATGGCCGCGCTCTTCCTGACCATGTGGGGCCTGGCTGTGCGTTGGGCACACAGCGACCTGTTTCCGACTCCGGGCAACGTTGCCAGCGGTATCATTGAGTTGATCCAAAAAGGTTTACTCTTGAAATACATCGTCGCCTCGCTTTTCCGCGTGTCCTGGGGATTTGCGCTCGCGGTCGTCATTGGCGTTCCGCTCGGCCTTGTCCTTGGCTGGTACGCGCGCGCATTTCAGGCGTTCAATCCGCTCATTCAAATCTTTCGCCCTATTTCTCCCATCGCCTGGATTCCGGTGGCAATTTTATGGTTCGGCGTGAGTGACGCGGCACCGATCTTCCTCATTTTCCTGGCCAGCGTTTTCCCGATTACCGTTTCGACGATCGCCGCTGTGCAAAACATGCAGCTAGTTTATTTGCGGGCTGCGCAAAATTTTGGGTTGAGCACGGGCGAACTTTTTCGCCAGGTTATTTTCCGCGCTTCCCTGCCACAGATCATTACCGGGATTCGCATCGCCCTCGGTGTCGCCTGGCTCGTCGTGGTCGCGGCCGAAATGATTGCCGTCAACAGCGGCCTCGGTTATCTCATCATCGACGCGCGGAATGCCGGCAAACGCTACGATCTGGTCGTCGCAGGCATGGTTATGATCGGACTCATCGGGCTCGTTCTCGACTTGCTCGTCCGCCAGTTGGAGAAATTCGATGAGGTGCGCTGGGGCTATGCGCGACGCCGATGAGGAAAGAAGAAAACGTCCAACGCTCAACGCCCAACGCCCAACGCTCAATGCAGAGTGTGGCTTCCGGTGCTGGGCGTATTACCAATAGCTCCGCCGTTTCCATTCGCGATGTATCCATGCGCTTTCCAGGCAAGCGACCCGGCGAATCCATTGACGTGTTACAAAACATCGACGCCGAAGTCGCGCATGGCGAATTCGTTTGCATCGTGGGACCGAGCGGTTGCGGGAAGTCCACCCTCCTCAACATCGTCGCCGGGTTTATCGATGCGAGCAGTGGCCAAGTCATTGTCGAAAACGAACCCGTGCTCGGCCCGGATCCACGACGGATTTTTGTTTTTCAGGAGAACGGCGTATTCCCGTGGTTGAACGTGCATGAGAACATCGGGTTCGGCTTGCGCCGAATCCATCGCGCGGAACGGGACCGAATCATCGCACGTTACATCGACATGGTCGGTCTGACTGGTTTCGACAAAGCCTATCCCCACGAGCTCTCGGGCGGCATGCGCCAACGCGTTGAAATCGCACGCGCGCTCGCCGCCAATCCGGACATCATCTACATGGATGAGCCATTTGGGGCGCTCGACTTTCTGACGCGTCTCAAAATGCGCGCGGATCTCGTTCGGATCTGGCAAAGCGAAAAGAAAACCATTCTCTTCGTCACGCATGACATCGAAGAAGCCGTCCAATTGGCCGATCGGGTTTTCGTCATGAGTCCGCGGCCCGGCACCATCCAGGAAGTCATCGATATCGATCTTGCGCGTCCGCGCGATCTCAACGCACCGGGCTATCTCGAGAAACGCGACGCCATTTTCCATGTCATGGGAATGACCTCGCGCATCGGCGAAACGGCAGCGTAACCGCCAGGTCGAGCGGGCAGATCGGTTCGAACCGATGACCTGCTGATCGTTTTTAGCGCCCGAATCCAATTGGAGACCGTTCGAGCGAGGCGGACATGACGAAAAAAAGTATTTAGTGACTGCGACACTTCTGACGTAAGTTTATGGCGTTGTCAGTATTAGCTCCAAGACGGCCTGATAACTGGACTTATCTTCTGCCCCCTCGGACGTCGCGCCCATCCCATTGATCAAACTTCGCCGCGCGTAGGTATATAGAGTGCGATTTGGTACAGCGGTAGCTTTAAAATGGCGGTGGGATTGCCGCGCTTACGCTATATTGCTTTACTCTGTGCCGTTTGGGTTGGGCAAGCCTATGCGGCTGATCGCTTTTGGAACGGATCGGTATCGAACGCCTGGCAAACGAACGGAAACTGGTCCAGCTCTCCGAGGCCCGGACTCGGCGACAACGCAATCTTTAATTCCACATTCACGAACCAGCCGGACATCGGGGCAGGGCAGTCTGTCGGCGGAATCTGGATGGCCACGGGTGTCGGGCAGAATGTCACGCTGACCGGCTCGGGCGGAACGCTTTCCATCGGCGGCAACACGATCAACGGAATTGCAGGACTTGGAATCCTGGTGGACAACACCGGCGCGTCTTCGTTGACGATTAGCGCCCCGATCACACTGGCAGCAGCTCAAACCTGGCGGAACAATTCCGGAAACCTGCTGACCTTGGGTAGCGTCGACCTTTCCAACAACCCACTCACCGTCGACGGCACGGGGAACACTGCAATTACGGGTGTGCTGAGCAATTTCGGTGCGGTGACGAAGACCGGCACCGGAACCCTACTCCTGTCCGGTGTGAATACTTTCCTATCGGCGCTGACGATCAACGCTGGGGCGGTCAATGTGCAGAACGCTGCCGGGCTCGGTGCCACGTTCTTTGGAACGACGGTGAACAATGGCGGGGCGTTGCAACTTCAGGGGGACATCATGGTTAACGCCGAGCCGCTGAGTTTAAATGGCTCCGGAACGTCAGCGACGGGCGCATTGCGAAATATCAGCGGCAACAACACCTTCACCGGCGCAATCACGCTGGCCGGGGCCACGACGATCGGTTCCGACGCGGGATCGCTGACGCTCTCGGGGACGCTGACAAACGGCGGCTTTGCTGAAACTTTCACCGGCTCTGGTTCAACCGTCGTAAGCGGTGCAATTAGCGGCACAGGCGGACTAAGCAAAATAGGCAGTGGTCTGCTCACGCTGAGCGCAACAAACACCTATAGCGGCAGCACCACGATCAACGCCGGCACCGTCGCAATCAATAGTGCGAGCAGTCTCGGCGCGGCAGGGGCGGCACTAACGATCAACGCCGGCACGTTGGAGGTGACAAACGGGTTCGCAACGAACCGTTCAACTACTCTCGGAAACGCGGCGAGCACGATCCAGGTGGACGCGGGGCAAACGTTTGCGATCAACAGCAACCTCGGCGGCGGCGGCGTCCTGAACAAGACTGGCTCCGGAACTCTCGTCCTGGGAGCTAATAACAGTTACGGCGGCACGAATATTAATGCCGGTACCCTGTCGATCAGTGCTGACAATAACCTGGGTTCAAACGGCGCGACGCCGACAATCAACGCCGGGACGCTGGAGATAACGAATAGTTTTCAAACCAATCGAAAATTCACTATTGGCAGCGCCACCAGCACGTTCCAGATCGACTCTGGTGTGTCGTTTACGTTGAACTCGAACCTCGGCGGCAGCGGCAGTTTGAATAAGACCGGCGCTGGAACGATGATCCTCGGCGGCAACAATCTCGGCTACACCGGCGCGACCAACATTCTGCAAGGGACGCTCCAGATCACGAAGCAGGGCAAACATCTGCCCAACACCACATCACTCAACGTCTCAGGCGGCACCCTTGATCTGCAAAGCTTCGATGAAAGCGTCGGCGCGGTAACATTATTCAGCGGGTCAATCGTTGGCACCGGACCAGCCTCTCTCACCGGGACGTCATACACCATGGAGAGCGGATTGGTCACCGCGAGTCTTCAGGGGACGTCGGGGTTAGTGAAGCAGACCGCCGGCACTGTCACGTTAACCGGCGTAAACACGTATAGCGGCGGCACCACAATCAACGCCGGCAATCTCGCGATCAACAATGCCAGCAATCTCGGGGCGCTGTCGGCAAATACCACAATCAACGGAGGTGCTCTCGAGCTCCTCGCGAACAATACACTCTCGACAAATCGGACGTTCAGCCTCGGTAGCAGCGCAAGCACTTTTAAAGTCGATTCCGGTTCAACGCTTAACATCAGCAGCTTGATCGGAAACGCAGCAACCCCTGGCAGCTTGACGAAGACCGGCGCGGGCACGCTTATCCTCTCAGCGGCAGGAGCGAACACCTACGGCGGTGTCGGCCAGACGACTTTAATTAACCAAGGCGTGCTGCAAGTCTCGCGTGATAATCTCCTCGGTAACGCATCGAATACACTGAGCTTTGGCGGCGTCGGGACGGGGACGTTGAGAATCGGAGGCCCCGGATTCACGACCGCGCGGTCAGTGATCCTCAACTCGAGCGGCTCCATTGATACTAACAACAACAACGCCACCGTGACCGGAGTGGTGAGCGGCGCGGGAGTGCTAACGAAGACCGGCGCGGGCACCTTAACCCTGACGGGGTCCAACACCTACAGCGGCGGCACTTCAATCCTTGGCGGCAACAACAGCATTCTCAGTGTCTCCAGCGGCGCAAATTTGGGGACGGGGCCGGTGACGATCAGCGGCGGTTCAGTGCTGGCAACAACGGCCACCATGACGCTGCCGGGAGGAATCAATCTTGGGGCGGTCGGTGGAAACGCGCAGCCGGATGGCCAGCAGGTTTCTGGGATTCTAAACGTCGCCACCGGCACAACGCTGACAGAAAGCGCCGGTAGTGTAATCAGCGGCGGACGCTTGATGAAGGATGGCCTGGGAACGCTCGATTTGTTAGGCACGAACACCTACAGCGGCGGTACCTATCTGCACAACGGCACGATCGTTGTACATAATGCCAGTTCGCTTGGAGTGCAGTCGAATCCGGCTGATCCATTCTCGAGCGCCCTCACCATCGACAATGGCGCGACGCTCAAGGTGGCGGCCAGCTTCGTAGGCTATCCCGGCCGCGGCATCCTGATCGGCACGGGCGGCGGTATCTTCGATATCGGGGCTGGCCTCACCCAATTCAACAATGGACCCATCGCCAACGTAAGCGGCCAAACTGGCAGCTTCACAAAGACCGGTAGCGGAACGCAGGGACTGGGCGGAACGAATACATTCGTCGGAAACGTCAATTTGTCCGCCGGCGTCCTTAGCATTAGCCGTGACGCCAACCTGGGCGCGGCGGCAAATCAATTGTTCATGACCGGAGGAACGACGCTGCGAATCGAGGACGGCCTTGATAACTTCGGTGGCACACCCGGTAGCCCGGTTCTGGCGACATTTACGACTAACCGGCAGTTCAATCTCGGCGTGGGAATGGACACCATCGAGGTGAAGAATTTTGCCGATACCAATACGAGCTTTGGGGTAGGCGGCGCACCGGCACCCCCCAGTTCGCATCTGAACACGCTGACAATTTCCGGCTTGCTGACCGGTGCGGGGACGCTGGTGAAGGACGGTGACGGCAAGCTGGTTCTGAGCAACACCTCGAACAACTACACCGGCGGCACAATTGTGAATGGTGGCACGTTGAGTGTGAACAATTCCGCGGCGCTCGGATTAAACAGCACGAGCCTCACGATTAATAACAACGCCACGTTTCAGGCGACGGCGTCATTCGGCAGCTCTCGTAACGTAATTCTTGGCGCAACGACCGGACCGGCTGGCGGGATCATCGACGTCACCGGCGCAAACAATCTGAATCAAACCGGCGTGGTTAGTGGGGCCGGCAGCCTGGGCAAGACTGGCACAGGGACGCTTATTCTCTCGGGCACGAACACATTTACCGGCGACCTCTTTATCAACGGCGGGACCGTGAGCGCGACCAGCAACGCCGCACTCGGGGCATTAACACCATCTGCGGGCAGCGCGCTGTATGCCGTTCACATGGCGAACGGCGGAACGCTGCAAACGAACTTCAATTCGGTCGGCGATTTCCGCCAGCTCGACCTGGTAAGCGGTGTCTCGACGCTCAACGTCGGAGCGGGTTTCACTTACCAGCGCGATGCGCTTATCTCGGGTACTGGCGGTTTCGTGAAAACGGGCGGCGGCACCGAGATTTTGACGAAGGCGAATACATACGCCGGCACCACGACCATCAACGGAGGCACGCTGCAAGTGAACAATATCAGTGGCAGCGCCACCGGGACCGGCGCGGTAACGGTTAATAGCGGCGGCACGCTGAGCGGTCTGCCAGCCACCGGGTTTGCAAACGCCGGAACGATCGCCGGGGCCGTGACAATAAATTCGGGTGGCAGTTTGCTCGCGCGGAGCGGGAGCACGTTCACGGTCGGCGGCCTGACCCTCAACAATGGCGCGGCCGTGACGTTTCAACTGGGCGTTCCGACGGCAACTGACGTGATCAACATCACCTCACCGAATGCATTGACACTCGCCGGACCGACAACAGTAAACGTGGCGAACATCGGCGGCCTCGCGCCGGGTGTTTATCAACTGATCGATTACAACGGAACGGCCTTAAGTGACATAAGTAACCTGACGCTAGGCAGCAGGGCCGGTGGAGGACTGTTTTACTCCCTATCGAACAATCAGTCGAACACATCGATCGATCTGGTCCTCTCAAACGTCGATAATCAATGGGCAAACGACGCGTCCGGGAACTGGAATGTGACGACAAACTGGACGAGCAATGTTGTGCCGAACGCGGTCGGCGCGCAGGCGAACTTCCTCGGACTGATTAATCAGGCGCGCACGGCTACAGTCGACGGGGCGTTCACCGTTGGGGCAATCACGTTCGATAATGTGAACTCATACACCGTTGCTGGTGACGGCGTGGCCGGGCATGGGCTCACTTTAAGCAACAACGGCACGGCCGGCATCGAAGTGATTACCGGCAGTCACACGATCACGGTGCCGATGACATTGGCGGATAACCTGGACGTCTCCACTTCTAACGGAACCGCGCTAACTCTTGGCGGCCCTATCGGTGAAAGTGGCGGCGCCCACACAGTCACGCTGTCGGGTCCCGGCACTGTTACGATCGCAGGAAGCAGCTCGAACACGTTTACCGGACTAACCACCGTCCAGAGTGGGACGTTGAACCTAAACAAAACGTCGGGAGCCGATGCGATCGGCACCGGCGGACTGCAGATCAACCTCGGCACTACCACGAACCTCCTCGCCTCCAATCAGATTTCTGATCTCGCGAGCTTGATGGTGAGCGGCACTTTTAACATCAGTTCCAACTCGGATGCCATCGCAGCGTTGTCGGGTAGTGGCAGCGTCCTCACCGCCGCCGGCGGAACGTTGACGATCGGCAGCGCGAATAACTTGAACTCGCAATTTGATGGTGTGATCAGCGGCACCGGCACGATCGCGAAAAGCGGCAATGGAACCCTCACCCTGACCGGTGCGAATACGTTCGGCGGCGCCGGCCAGACGGTAACGATCAATGCCGGCCAATTGCTCTGGAATAGCGATGCGAATCTCGGTGACGCGGCCAACAGCATAGGTTTCAACGGTGGGACGCTGGTGTTCATGAGTGGCTTCACCACCCCACGCGGGGTGGTTTTGAATGGGATCGGAACTATCGACACCAATAACAACGCGGCCGTGCTCAGCGGCACGATCAGCGGAGCTGGATCACTGGCGAAGATTGGCGGCGGCACACTTACCCTGTCGGGAAACAACACCTATTCCGGTGGAACATCGATCGACGGAGGCAACGGCAGCATCCTGAGCATTTCGAGCGCGACGAATCTTGGCAGCGGCGGGATCGCGATCAGCGGCGGATCGCAATTGGCGAATACAGCGAATCTCTCTTTGTCGAATGCGATCAGCCTCGGCGCCACCGGCGGCAACGTGCAACCCGATGGCAATGCAGTGTCCGGCGTCATCAATGTTGCGAGTGGCACCACGCTCACTGAAACGGGTGCCGGCGTAATTAGCGGCGGCCGATTGATGAAAGATGGACAGGGAACGCTCGAGCTTTTTGGAAACAATACCTACACCGGCGGCACCTATCTGCACAACGGTACCCTTGTCGTTTCCAGCAGTACATCGCTCGGCATACAATCGAATCTCGTCGATCCTTTCTCGTCCGGCCTAACGATCGACAACGGCGCGACACTGCGATTCGCTGTCGGCTTCAATAGTTATCCCGGCCGCGGGATTTTGATCGGCAGTGGCGGCGCGGTGTTCGAGGAGGGCTCGGGAATCACCCAGTTCCTTAACGGTCCGATCGTCAATGTTGCCGGGCAGGGCGGCGGCTTCACTAAGATTGGGACAGGCACCCAAGGGCTTGGCGGCACCAACACCTTCGCCGGTGACGTGCTGGTTAACGCAGGTGTGCTCAGCATTAGTCGTGACGCCAACCTCGGCGCATCTTCAAATCAGGTTTATCTCAATAGCGGCACCACGTTACGCATCGAAGATGGCCTGGATAATTTCGGCGCTACTCCCTCGACCCCAGTGCTCGCCACATTCTCGAGCAGTCGTCAGTTCAGTCTGGTCAGTGGCAACGATACCATCGAGGTCAAGAATTTCGCCGACACCAATACCACCTTCGGTGTTGGTGGGGCGCCGTCAGCGCCATCATCCCATCTGAACACGCTAACGATCGACGGCCTCTTAACCGGCGCCGGCACGCTGGTGAAAGAGGGCGATGGAAAACTCGTCCTGACAAATACCTCCAATAATTATACGGGCGGCACGACCGTCAATGGCGGCACGTTGAGCGTCGACAATCCCTCGGAGCTTGGGCTCGACATCGCACCACTCTCCATTAACAACGATGCTATATTTCAGGCGACCGCCAGCTTCGAAAGTTCGAGAACGGTAAGCCTCGGCGGAACGGGCGGGCCCGCGGGCGCGGGCGGTGGCACGTTCGACGTTCTTGCCGGATTCACTGAGATAGTGGACGGACTTGTTCAGGGTGCTGGGAGCTTGTCCAAGACCGGCGGGGGCACTCTGGTGTTAAATGGGGCGAACACCTACTCCAGTGGAACATTCGTCAACGGCGGCACGGTTGAGATCAACTCGGACGCGAACCTCGGCGCGTCAGGCGGTGCCGTAAGTATTGGGAACGCAACACTTGAAGTGCTCAACGATGCCCAGACTTCGCGAAGCTACTCGGTTAACAATGCCAACAGCACCTTGCAGATCGACGGCAACTCGACTTATGGAATCAACAGCACGATTAGTGGTTCTGGCGCGGTAAACAAGACCGGCTCGGGAATATTGAACCTGTTCGGCACAAATACCTACACCGGTGCAACCACGATTAGCAGCGGCACGATCGGGATTAACAGCGCGTCAAGTCTGGGGAGTGGCTCGGGTGCCGTTACGATTGGTGCGGGCGCGCTCGACGTCACCACAACGCTCGCATTGAATCGCAGCATAACCGTCACCGATACGAACAGCACTTTGCATGTAGCTTCGGGACAAACCTTCACCAACAACGGCGTGATCAGCGGTGTTGGTGGACTGACGAAAACTGGAACCGGCGACGTCGTATTGACTGCGAATGATACCTACACGGGTAGCACACGCGTCTCCGAGGGTTCCCTCTTTGCCGCGGCCGCTTCCGGCGGAGCACTCAGTAGCACCAGCGCGATTACAATCGAAAACGGGGCGCGGCTCGTGCTGGGCGCGAACGACCAGATCAATAACACCGCCTCGATCACTCTTGGCGGAGGCAGTTTGTCGAGCGCTGGCTTCAGCGAGGGAAGCGCCACTGTTGCCGGCATGGGTTCGCTGATTCTAACAACGGACTCAACCATCACGTTCGATCCCGGTCTGAGGGCCGCATTGTCGTTCGCCAACTTTAATCCCGGCTCGAGTAATCTGACCATCGACAACTGGGTAGGCACAGTCGGCATGGTCGGCGATTCAACCACTGACCGGTTGATTTTTAATTCAGATCCGACGGCGAGCCTGCTTCAGTTCGTCTTCACCGGATACCAAGGGACAACCGCTTTGGACCTCGGCAATGGCTTCTTCGAAGTAACACCGCTGTTCCCGGTATCGGAGATAAATCCCGCCCTGATCACTTCACTGCTGTGTGGGATCGCTATTTTTGGCCATTGCCGAGCTGTGCGCGCGAGGCAACGGCGCCCCTAAACACTCATTCTTTGCCGAACGTGGCAACCTGCTGAACACGCCGAAAAGCGTTTGGTGAATAGACTTTGATGTCCCAGTGCCGCTGATGAAAAGACGACTTCAAGCAGGCGGGGAGCCGACAATTAGCGCGTCCTTCGTTGTCCAGTGGTAAAGTATAATTGTCTGGTTTAAGTGCTTTGTATATGGAGCCGGCAGACGGATTCGAACCGACGACCTGCTGATTACAAATCAGCTGCTCTACCAACTGAGCTATGCCGGCGACAAACGCGCGAACCTAGCTCAGCCATAGGGATGAAACAAGACGCAAGCGGGTTCCCTAATGTAGCCACGGCGCTCTGCCGCCGTGTTTGTTTTCCAGGGAGCGGGCTCAAAGGGAACGGCGACAGAGCGCCGTGGTTACAGGCTTACGAACGCGAACGTGACGTGACTTTGAGTGGTTCCGCTGTCTCCAAAGTTTTCACGACCGTGCTGAGATAGACGGACTCCGGATAGTAGGCCTTGTACTTTGTGATCTCGCCGCGGTTTAGCACGTTGAACCCGTAGCGCTCGAACATCTTTTCGCCGCGCCGGCTCTCGAAGGTAACGATCTGCCCGTAAACGCGTTTCTCGCCGCACCGGTAGAGATAGCTCAGATAGGCACTCATCAATGCGCGTGTGGTCGACATTTTTCGCGCGTCCGGCAGCAAATTGATATGGAAATGCGGTGTCCGCCGCGGCGCGGCCGGCACCTCGCGCCAACCATGCACCAGCGTCCAACGAATGAATCGGCGGGAACGCTTGTTGTAACGAAAATATCGGGTCAGCGCGCGCAGGAATAGCCAGACATTCTGATAAAAGGAGTAGAGCTGATTTTGCAAAGGCCGGCGGCACCCGAGCAAATAACCGCAGATCGTCCCATTCATCTCCACCACGAAGGACGACTCCGGCTCGTGGTCGGTGTAATAGGTGGTAAGGAAATCCGCGAAAAGCTCGCGATCCTCATAAACTGGATCGATCGGCTCCCCTAAAAAGCCGGTCATGCAGCACAAGTTCCGGACGGCCTCCCTATCGGAGGCCCGAACGTTTCGAATAATGAATGATCTGTCGGCTTTAGTATCCATCAGGAACGCCGGTAGTTTGCGCAAACCTCGCGATAAATGCAAAAGAGTTGCTCAAATACCCGTGGCCAACTGTACAAGCTCTCAGCGACTTCGGCAGCGCTTTTCGACAATCCTTGTTCACTGGACTGCTCAATCGCGTCCGCCAGCGCCTCGGGCGAATTCTGCACCGCCCATGTTTCCTGTCCGTGGAAAATGATCCGATCCATATGACTGCCGCGAATTCCAACGACCGGCGTCCCGCACGCCTGGCTCTCGAGGGTTACGAGCCCGAATGTCTCCTGCACGCCTGGGTGCACGAAGAGGTCGGCCGCACAGTAATACCGCGCGAGCTCGGAAGAGTCGGTGCAATACTGAATCCAGGAGACACTTTTCGTGGCTCCCTGCACTTGCATCAAGCGATCGCGCTGGGGACCGTCTCCAATAACAAGTAGATGGAAATTACCCGTGCGCCGTCGGGCCAGTACTTCAAATGCGTCAAAAAGAGTGCTGGTGTTCTTTTCCTTGGCGAGGCGACCCACGTATAAGAGCAGTTTTTTTTCTGACCCTACGCCCAACGAATGGCGCGCGCCGGCGACCCCATCCGCGGTCGGATTAAAAATCTCGATGTTCACTCCGAGGTTGACCACCCGAACGTTGCGCACGCCCCATTCTGTTAATATTTCCGCCAGGCTCTGCGAAGGGACCAGTGTCGCCTCGAAATGATTGTAAAGATGCCGGACGTAGCGTCGCGCAAAATCCATCACTGCTTCACTGGCCGTTCGGCCCAGATACTTGCTGGCGCTCCGCAGATAGGCCTCCGGAAAATGGGAATGATAAAAACCAACCACGGGAATGCCAAGGGCGTTCCCGGAAGCAATCGCTTTCCAGGCTATCTGGTAGGGGTCACTTGATTCTATCAAATCGGGCTTCTCCCGTTCCAAAATCTGTTCTACCGCGCGCAAGTTGAGCAACGCCCGATAGCGCGACCTGCGCGAAAGCAGGGGCGAATGGACCGAGTAGATGCGCGACCACTCGTTCGCGATGACCTCTGTTTTCGGTCCGGGAATGATGAGAACATGTTCGTCCTCGGACGAATGTTTCTCGATGAAAGCGATCTTCTCGTGCACGTAGCGCTTCACTCCACCGCTGAACGGCGAATAGAACTGGGTAAGATCGCAAATCTTCACGGGTAGGCGCGCTGAGCTGAAACTGTAGTCGCCGCGCTCCGGGCGACGCAATGCCGCGTGTTGGTGTAGCCGCGGCGCCGTGTTGTGAACCCACAGAGGACCGCCTCGACAGAGGGAGGCGGCTACAGCCCCTCGATGCCACTCAAGTAGCGCTCAGCCTCGATCGCGGCAGCGCATCCGGCCCCCGCCGCCGTTACCGCCTGTTTGAAAACGCGGTCGGCCACGTCACCGGCGATGAACACTCCGGGATGTTTGCTTTCGACCACATTCTTGGCCAACAAATAGCCCTCCGCGTCAGTGTCCAGTTTCCCGGCATATGGCTTGGTATTCGGATCGTGACCGATCGCGACGAAGACGCAGGCAACCGGCAGCTCGCTTTCTTCGTTCGTTTTCAAATCACGCAATAGAACAGCATTCACTTCGCCTTTTTCGTCCGTCAGATATTTCGTCACAACCGTGTTCCAAATCGGCTCGATCTTCGGATTTGCCTCAACTCGATCGGCCATGATCTTCGACGCGCGCAGCTTGTCGCGGCGGTGAATCAGATAAACTTTGGACGCAAATCGCGTCAGGAACAGTGCCTCCTCCGCCGCGGAATCGCCGCCGCCGACCACGCACACCGGCACGTTTCTATAAAATGCTCCGTCACAAGTCGCACATGAGGTCAGGCCATGGCCCACAAGTTTGTCTTCATTCTCCAAACCGAGCCAGCGCGCCGACGCGCCGCTGGCAATGATTAGTGCTTTGGTCTCGAGCCATTCATCGTCTGCCTTGACCCGGATATGGCTATTCTGCGGATCAAATTCAGTCACTTCCGCATAAGAAAAACGAGCGCCGAACTTTTCCGCTTGAGCATGCATATTCATGATCAACTGCGGCCCCTCGATTCCTTCCGGGAACCCGGGGTAATTTTCGACCATGGTCGTGGTTGAGAGTTGGCCTCCAGGTTGGCGGCCTTCCAACACGAGCGGACTCAACTTGGCGCGGGCGGCATAAATCGCGGCCGTTAACCCAGCGCAGCCGCTGCCCACGATAATTACTTTCTCCATGAGTAAATTTAGCACACGCTGCAAGTGCGCCAACCTGGGGAGGCTCGTTGGTCGCGGGCATTGTAGCGGTGGTTGTGTCAACCGCCGGTGCTGAATAACAGGTGCTTGGCACAAGCACCTCTATAGGAACCTTCGAATTGGAGGGACGAGCTCGTCTCGTCCCAAATATCCCTGCCCCCCTGACTGGGATGAGACTAGCTGGCCGCCGCCATGTTAGACAGCAACCGGCGCAGAACTGCGGTTGCGGTGGAGTGCGGGCTTCACACACTCAACCATCGCTGGCGTATCCAGACGCCCACCAAGAAAATCACTGATGCGCTTCGTCCAGGCAGCCGGTTCGTTGACGAGCTCGGGATAGCTAACCTCCAGCACTTCAAAATTTGGCGAACTTTTCATTCCGCGGAGGATGCTCGCGCGATGTCGGTCCAGCGTCGCTGCGAGTTTGGCTGCAGGCAGGTTTGCGCCGCGCGTTCGTCGCCGATCGATCATCTTTTTTTGCGACGCAACAACTTCCGCGGTCGGCCGATTCATGAAAATCACGCGGTATTGATTTGCTGGCGGCAGGGCCGGAATCAATGCTGAGATTACCTTGATTGTTTTGCCCCGGGCAGACGCGAGCAAATCCGGGTTTTCTCCGACGCGCTTGATCTCCTCCCATTCAAAGTAGCCGTCCGGATTATCCTCGTCGGCGGAGCGTTCATTATCGGTCATCACTTCCATCCCGCCGGCCTTCAGCATCTGCATCATAAGAGACGTGCCGGATCGAGGAACACCGGAGACGATCGTAAAACCGCCCGGCTCATCCGTCCTTGTCTTTGGCCTCGCAGCCCGTGCGCTCGCACGTTGTTTTGTCCGTGAGCGCGCCTCTTTCTGCAGAGCTTCGATTTCAACGGCGATCTCTTTTCGCCGCTCCGCCCCTTTCAATGCCTCCGCCAAATGATAAGCGGCGCGTTCTTCTCCATCTGGTTGATCTTTGTAGAGTCGCGCCAGCCAGCGATGGGCAAGATAGACCGGCGCGCGTTGCCGCACCGCCATTTCGAAGGCCTGAATTGCACGATCAGGTAATCCCAGGCGCACAAGAGCGCAGCCGAGGCAAAAGTGGGCCAGCGGTAAATAATGCTGCAATCCAACCGCGAGAATGGCTGCACCTGCCGCTTCGTCGAAACGCCTTTGTCGGAGCAAAGCAAAAGCAAGACCTTGTCGTGCACGAGCGCTATGCGAATCGATTTCAATTGCTCGTTCGAAAGCACGTTCGGCATCCGCGTAGCGAAAGCGTTGCAGGTATGCATTTCCAAGAGCGAGATGGAGATCGGGCAAGTGGGGGTCCGCTTTTTCCGCGGCCAGTAACAGTGCAAGACTGGCCGCGTGATTTCCGCGATCAAATTCGATATTGCCGCGAATCATCAGGGCAAAGGGCGTTTCGCCCACGGCTTCGAGCAGCGGTGCGATGGTCTGTTCGGCTTCATCCAGCAAACCCAATCTGGTCTGACAATGAGCCAGAAGAAGAGCAAAATCAGGCCGCTCCGGCGCCTCGAAATGGAGTGTCTCGATCAGCTCGAGGGCTTCGGCATAACGCGAAGCCTCGATGTGCACCTGCGCCAGGTTCCAGTTTTGCTCGCGGCGGCAAGCCGCCGCCGCGCGGTCGCGATTTTTGTCCGGAGAATCGATGTAACCGAGCGCGATGAACTGCTCAAGCAAGGCTGCGGATTCTTCCGGCTCCAATTCCGTTCGGGGGGTGTGCATCCCGCTCGCGCCGGGAACCTCCTCCCAACTTGGGATGAAACTCAGCCTCGGGGCTTGCTCGAATGCTTCCAATAGGACGCGACCTTCCATGTCCCGGCCGACCGGCAGATCGAACTGCGTCAGCACCGTCGGCGCGACATCGAGCAGGCTCACGCCATAAATTCGCTCATCGCGTTTCACGCCAGGTCCGCGGATGCAAAAGATTCCGAGCGGCCGGTGCCAGATGGCCGGACCAGCGGGGAGATTCGGCGTGATCCGCGGCCTTAAGTGATCAGAATGAAAGCCATGATCCGAAAGAAGAATGACCGTCGTGTCGGAGCCGGCTAATTCGAGCAAGCGACCGAGCATCAGATCATGCAGCCGATAGGCGCTGTTCACGACGTCTTTGTAAAATTCAAAGTCCGTCTCGGACACTTCTTCCATCCGCGGGGGATGATAAGCCATGAATCCATGTGAGAAATGGTCGATCGACGGGTAGTAAACCGCTCCGAAATCCCAAGGCTCGTGCTCGAGCAAATAGGTCGCCGCGGCGTGTAGTGATAAACATTCCGCCTGTAGTTTGGCCACGACGGCAAGTCGACGATCCTTATCCTGATCTATCTCCGCCGCGCGCGGCACAAACATCTGCAGTATCTCGCCATTTATTTCGTCAGGCTTGACGCGCAGTTCACCGAGGGTGCCGCTCAGGCGCTCGGGATAAATTGTTCCCGGCATTAAGGGCCATGGATCACCGGGCGGCGCTGTGGCATGCGGGAACATTTCCGAAACACACGCGCCGTTGATCGGCTCTGCCGGATGTCCTCCGAACCAGCCGATAACGTTGGTCCGAAGGCCGGATTGGCTGAGAATATTCCAAACCGCTTTTACTTTGCGCGACGTGCTCGTCACTGGTCGCACCTTCCCGGTTTTTGGGGCGACTTCGGTGAACCCCAGGATACCGTGCTTGTCCGCACGTTTCCCGGTGGCAATTGAATTCCACAGCATCGGCGACAGAATCGGTTGCATGGTCGCGATGTCGCTCATCACACCTTCTTCGATAAAATGGGAAAGCACTGGCATCTCGCCGGAGTCGATCAGCGGATTGATCAGCTTCCAGTCCGCTGCGTCCCAGCCGATGAGCAGAACCTTTTTCATTTATCTCCCGAGATCCAAGGTCCCGAGCCGGATCGTTTTCAAAACCCGCGCATTCGCGCGTGTGACGAGCTTCGTGGTATCGCGATGTTGTTCTGAATTGGCGCTGAAGCGGACCCGCTCCACACCGCGTGCAATCAGTTCCTCCACTGCAGAATATTTGAGCGCGGCGTTCACCCAGGTGTGCCGATGCTCAGGCAACACCGCCGTTGCATCCACGGAGGCGAGAGCTTTCTGGTAGGTGATCAGAAGCGCGCCGACCAATTTGCCGTCAAGCAAGGCAACGCGAGACAAAGTCTGGGAGAAACCGTGTTCCGTACCGCGGAGTCGCTCCGCGGTATGTTGCGAAGAAAAACCGAGATGATCGAGGACCAACCGGCAAACCTCGTCGCGAGACGATTCATTCAGCGGGATAATCGAGGCGTTCTTTGGGATCTTGCCGCGTTGTTTCAGCCGGCGGTACACTGGCCGCGTCACCCCGGCAAAATTCTCAATCGGCGCTTCGTAGCTGATCGTGGCCGCGCCAAATTCGAATCCGCAGGCTAGAGAAAACGCGTAGCCGGGACTTGTCTCTTCGAGCGGAACGGTCCTCAGCTGCCTTGCACCGATCTCCTGCGACACTGTTTTCACGCTACTGACCAGAGCACGGCCGATTCCGCGCCGGCGATGCGGCTCGAGCACGTAGACGGTGCAATTCGCGCCCTCAGGAAACCGACGATTGGGAACAAACCAAACTGCCGACGTAGCAACTGGCGTTTCACGCTCGCTTTCCGTCGCGACGAAAATATCCGCGTCCAGGTTAGCCTGACCCTCGAGCAAGAGGTGCGTTATCCTGCGCCGCTCTGATTCTTCGGCACGCCGGATGGAGAAAGTCTCCGCGATCAACCCTGTCTAACCCTGTGCTTCTTAAGCAGTCTTACTTTGGCGCCTGCGAAAGGCGATGACGCCAGCGGCGCCGACGGCCAGGAGAGCGAGCGAGCTTCCCTGATCGGGCACCGACGTCCCTCCCGGAATGTGATCGGCAGTGTCCGGGTTGGTTTCATAGCCCAGGGCCAGGAGAGCGACAGTGTAATCGTTGTTTAAACTCAAGTCAGCCCAGCCGTAGTGAGTGTCTGCTCCGATCGTGAAGCGGAGACCAATATAGCCTGTGTCACCAGGCTGAAAGTTTCCCAATTGGGCCGAACCGAGCAGATTAAGCCGATCGCCAATCTTTGCATTGCTGGCAAAGACATTGGCAGGTCCGACTGAATTGCTCGGAGAAAAACGCGCTGCCTTGCCAAGAGAACCTACCGCGACTCCGTTGATACCCGCGGTCCCGTTGACACCGGCGACTGACTTAAAGCCGCTTTGAAAATTATTAAGCCGGAAATCCGCCCCGGCGAAAGGCGCGAATCCCACGGCAGCCGCGGCGGAGGCTGCATTGACATCAAAAAACAGATTGCCGTTCGACGGGGTGGTTCTATCGCCGATGGGCAACCCGGTCAGGTCGAGGCTAACCGAGGTAGCGTCTGCCGGCGAGATGCCAGCGGCCAAAGCGGCCCCGGCCGCGACTCCATACAGGGCCAGACGCTTCTCCGAGACGAAGGTGAGCTTCTTCAAGGGCGAAATCGGGACGGTCATGGCTACTTTTGTTTCAAATTCCATAAATATTGTCAATCAATTTTAACAGGATTCACCCCGCCGCCTATTCCACCTTTGCGTTGCTCCCACCTGTTCTTTACCCTGCGGCCATGCCGGAACTGGCCGAGGTCGAATGGTATCGCAAACAGTGGAACCCAGGCCTCGGACAGAGGATCGTTGATGTCCGGCTTCACCCGCAGAAACGCATCTTTCGCGAGACAGATACACGCGCTCTCCGACGTGAGGTTGTCGGTAACCGATTGCTGCGGTCGTCCACCCGCGGCAAACAAATCCTCTTCGAACTCTCCGGCGACAATCTGCTCGGTTTGCATCTCGGCATGACCGGCAAAATGCATCTCGCGCCATCCGACTTTTCTCCGGCCAAACACGACCATCTCGTGTTGTATTTAGATCGCGCGGCATTGGTTTTCACCGATTCGCGCCAGTTCGGCCGGGTGCGATTCCACCATGGCAAAAACGCCGCAGCGTGGTGGAAGGTCGACGCTCCCGAAATCGTTTCCGCCGACTTCGATCAAAAATTCATTGATCAGTTTCTCAGCCGCCATGGCAAAGCGCCGATCAAGGCCGTTCTTCTCATGCAAAATGGTTTTTCCGGAATTGGTAACTGGATGGCGGACGAAATTCTCTGGCGGGCGAAAATCCATCCCGCGACGCTCTGCCGGCAGTTAACAGCACGAAAGCGCCGCGCCCTCTTCAAAGAAACCAAGTTTGTCGTCAGAGAATCGTTACGCACGCTCGGGAAAGATTTTTCCGACCCTCCCAGGAATTGGCTTATCCATCAGCGGTGGAAGAAGAGCGGGAAATGTCCCAGGCACGGCACGTTACTCCAGCGCGCTACAATTGGCGGACGCACCACAGCGTGGTGTTCGCGTTGCCAGGGATAAAGTTAAACAGGCTTTTGACACAAACGCCCCACAACGACGGGGCCACCTTACGCCGTAACGTAAACGACAATCTTGTGGAAACCGGTCACGCCTGACTTGAAGGGCCGGTCCGGATCCCATTCCTGGACATCGCCCTCACCATCCGTAGCACGGACCACAAGCGTGTAGTTTCCGGGACCCGCGGGCCGCCATCCGCCGCGAGCGCTCCAGAGGGACCACGCCAGATCACCACCGGCATAATCGATGGTCGTGTCGGTCCAGCTTGCGCCATCATCGAAGCTTAGCTCCACTCGCGAAATTCCACGGTCCCCGCCGAAGGCAACGCCTTTCACATCGACTGGTCCCACGATTTTGGTCAGGGACAAAACAGCATTATGGTCGGGGATATCGATCCTGGACCGCGTCGGGACAATAAAATCGGGCCCCCAGCCCTGGGTTTCATAAAAGCCCTTCGCTTCCCCTGTGGCCAACTCGATACGGGTCAGCCATTTTACATGTTTCTCTCCGAAATAGCCGGGAACAATAACGCGGGCGGGAAAACCGTGCCGATGCGGCAACGTCTGCCCGTTCATTTGGTAAACAACCAGCGTGGTAGGATCCATCGCTTTTTCGAGCGGAAACGTGTCGGTGTAATTATCGACACCATGGAGACGTACTTTCGCGGCGTTGGCGAGCGGAGCCGATGGCGCAATCAAGTCCCGCATGGCCACGCCCTTCCACACCGCGTTACTCATCAGTCCGGCATCAAGGCCGTTACTGATGCACATGAGAGTAGTCTCCTGCTCGACCGCGCTGATCGCTTTCAGATCTTCCAGCCGGTAGGTGCGCGGACTTTGGACGAGGCCATTTATTTCCAGGTGCCAGAGTGAAACATCCACGCGTGGATCGACAATGTTTTTGGTGACGCAATAGAATTGTTCGTTAGGCGTGATGGCCTGCACAATTCGTCCCTTATATTGTGTGCCATCGTAACTAAACGTCGCCGCGCGATATAATTTCCGCACCAAGGCGGTCCCGCCACCCGCGAGAAGCAATCCCAGTCCGCCGAGCACAACGGCGCGGCGACCGATTGATGGCGTGAACTCTGTCGTCTGATCTTTCGCCTGTGTCAGAAATCGCACACTGCTGACCAGGGTCCGTTCGTAGACAAATGCGCAAAGGGCGAAGCCGATCAGTGTGACAAGCCGGGCTGCATTGATGGGAAGGCCGCTGTAGTTCGTTCCCAGGACGGGCCAAAGCGCGACGGCCACCGCCAGCAAAGGTAGGAGAACGAAGATGGCTATGGAACTGGCGGTGTTGATCCGTCCGTTTTCGCGCCGGACCGAGACAGCGAAGATGGCACCACCTAATGCACTAACCAGCAGCTGGCCCGCGGCGGTCGATCCCACTCCCAGTTGTTTAAGGTGGTTGTAGCCGCCGACTCTGCCCATGATGGAAAGAAATGGTTCCGGTGCGATAAACACCGAAATCCGGTCGCCGATAATAGTGAGTGGCGTCGCAACGCCGAGGCAGGCCAGGATAAGCATCATTACCGTCATGGCAATGCCAGCCACCAGGCCGGCGAGCAATCCGAGTAACACCGATTTGCCTACGCTCATGTGCCGATTTAACAGTTCCGGCGGTCCGATGGAATGAAATTGTGCCGGCCGGTTCGGCCTGCTGCCTAACTTCTCCCGGCCGCAACGCGCAGCAGAGTCGCAATGATTCTCGTCCCGGCCACAACTGTGCCCCGCAATGTTCCTGATACTTTCGACACCCCGCCCGTGCGACGGCGATGGTTTACCGGAATTTCCAGAATCCGGAGGCGTTGCCGTGCGGCGCGCATCTGCATCTCGAGATTCCATCCGTATGTTTCTTCCTGCATGCCTAGTGAATCCAAGGCGTCGCGAGTGATGGCGCGAAAAGGGCACATATCGGTATAGCGAACACCGTAGAGCATCCAGACAAGTGCACCGGCCACGCGCCCGGCAAAAAGCTGCTGGAAATTCATGCTGCCGCTCTCGCGTTGTCCGCGCGCGCGCGATCCGATGACGAAATCGAAGGTGCCGGCCAGAATCGGGTCGACCAATTGACTCACAAACTCCGGGCAATCGCTTCCATCGCCATCGAGAAAGACGACGATATCGCATTGCGGCGAGAGGGCGCGAACACCCGCCGCGCACGCTCGTCCGTAGCCGCGGGCCGGCTCATCAACGACGCGAGCCCCGGCTTCTCTCGCACGCCGCGCCGTTTCGTCCGTGCTGCCATTATCCACGACAATGATATCAGAAGGAATCCCGGTGGCCGCCACGGTTCGAACCACATCCGCAATTGGTTCTTCTTCATTCAGCGCCGGAATGACGACGCTGACTCTACCAGTGGTGGCGGACGCTTGCGTCATCCAAACACAAGCCATGCGCTCGTGAAATAAAGCACGAGGGCAACGAAATCAGCAAGCGCCAGAGTCACCGGGCCGGCCGCAATCTTAGGATCCAGCTTGAGCCAGTGTAAAAAAGACGGTACGGCCAATCCGAACAGAGACGCAGTGATAAGAGAGAGCGCAATGCTCCCACCAACGACAAAGGCTCCGCGAAGATCGTGTCGCCACACGAAAACGATTGCGCCAACGAGGATGCCGCAAGCGAGACCCAGCAGTCCGGCCGTCGCGAATTCGCGCCGCAGAGCACTGATGAACCAGCGCCACGTCACTCTGGCCGAGCGCAAAGCCTGAATCGTTACGCTCATCGACTGCGTGCTCACGCTCTCATTTAGTCCGAGCACCATCGTCAGAAAAAAGGCAATAATAAGACTTCGCGCCAGGGTCATTTCAAACGCGCCCGCCAGAACCGCGCAGAGCGTCCCACTCGTGACAGTGGCCAACAACCATGGGAATCGATACCGAAAGACGCGCCATGGCGACGCGTCGCGCACTTCAGCCAGATGAAAGCCGAGCGCCTCGAAGAAATCGTCTCCCCGCGAAACGGCGCGCTCCTGTCCTTCATCGCCCTCCATGATCTCCTCCGTAAAAAGATTCACGTCCACGATGCCGACGACCCGCCGTTCCGTATCAACCACCGGGAAGGCAAAGAATTTGTAGAGAACAAAGAATTCACACGCCTCCAACACAGTTGCGGTGGCCGGAATGGCTGCAACGCGCCGCACCATGATTTCTTCGAGGCTGCTTTCGAGGGGCGCGGTCAGGAGTCGACGGGTTGGCAAAACTCCGGCCAGACGCCCATTCTCGTCCACCGCGTAAAAGTAAATGATGCGCTCGCCCACGCCCTCGCGACGGATCGTATCGAGCGCTTCGCGCACACTCATCCTCGCCTTCAATAACGGAAGGTCTTTCCGGGCATGCGGAATGACAGCATCATCAAAATGCGCCTTGCCGGACGGGATCATGCGAGACCTTCCACCCGGTGCACGATCCCTTTGTCGCGGAGGAGAGCCTCCGCCTCGCTGAAGTAGTCTCGCACATCGCTTTGTCCGCGAATCCAATCGAGATAACGCCCGATTCCCTCGGCCAGATCAACCTGAGGTTCGTAGCCCGCTGCGCGAATTCGGGTCGTGTCACTCGTGAGATGTCGCATCTCGCCGGGCCGGAATTCACCTTTCGCTTCGGAAGCAATATGAATGTCGAGAGCGTCCGAAATTTGTTCGGCAATTTCTCGAATAGGGACTCCTCTTTCGCTGCCAACGTTAATTGGCAGTCCATCCAGTTGATCGCTTTCGGCCGCAAGTAAATTGGCGCGCGCGATATCCTCAACGAAAGAGAAATCCCGGGTCTGTTCGCCATCCTCGTACAACACTGGCGGCAAATTGTTGAGCAATCGCGTGCAAAAGATTGCGATCACGCCCGTATAGGGATTGAAAATAGATTGGCGCGGTCCGTAGGTGCAGGAGTAACGGAGAGCGACGGTCGGCAGGCCCATTTGTTTGCCCCAAAGCAGCACCAGCTTCTCCTGATCCACTTTGGTCAGGCCATAAACTGTCTCGCCCCCGACCGGAGCATTTTCCGGTGTAGGCACGCTCTTGGTCACGGCATCGCAAAGCGGGCAATGCACCTGCCAGTCGCCCCGGCGCAATTGCTCGACCGGACGCACATCTGGAAAAACCAGACCGTGTGTGGGACAGGCGCCCGCGCCCTCGCTGTAAACCGCCTGGGAACTGGCCACGATGATTTTCTTTATCGGTAGATTTTTTTCCCGGATCACTTCCAGCATCAGCGCCGTGCCGAACGAATTGACGTGCACATATTTTGCGATCTCCGGCATGTAACCGCCATAAGCCGCCTCATGAAAAACGACATCAATCTCATCCAGCGCGGACGCGACCGTTTCGCGATCGCGCACATCGCCTTGAATAAATTGTGCTTGCTCGTTAATCCACGCGGGCCGGCCGCGCTTGTGCGTGTTCGGTTCGATATTGTCCAGAATGCGAACCGTCCAACCTTCGCGCACCAGCAAATCGGTCACGTGCGACCCGATTAATCCTGCGCCCCCAGTTACGAGCGCGCGTTTTTCATTCTTGGCCATGGACTTTGTAGAGGTGCTTGTGCCAAGCACCTGTTTAAAACAGATCGGCTGTTGACACAACCGCCGCTACAACATCGGCCAAATTCTATCGCGTCCCTCGCGCTGAATTATGTTGCTCAAGAATTTCCGCGTATTCGGCGCAACATCATGACTTGATTGCGTCCCAAGAAGTTCGTCACAAAGCCGGCGCAACATCGCACGATCGTCGACATCGAATCCTTTCGGCAAAAGATGGACACTGACTCCCGTATCGTTTGCTCGCTCGAGCGTCTGCTCGAAGACTCGCTCCGTGCTCCAATCGATTCTTTCGAAAATGAAACGATGCATTTTCTTCAGGCCGATCAAATAATATCCGCCGTCATCGGAAGGGCCGAGAATGATTCTATCACCAGGCTTTGCCAGTTCGGTCGCCGCTTCGGCAAAAGTGGACGGCGGAACTGTCGGACTGTCTGAATTAATCAGGCAGATAGATCCAAATCCAGTTGTCATCAAATCTTCCACAGCCAACATCAGGCGCTCTCCAAAATCATCGCCTCGCTGCAAGATCAGGGAGAAATTCGGCGGTATAATATTGGCGTATGCTGCTTCACTCCCTTCTGGTGTATAAATCGCCACACCGCGTGAGCCTGTTTGTTCCGAGACGCTCGCGATGGAATGCGATATGTCGCGGAGAAAACAAATATTTAGTTCGGCCGCTTCCTCCGGTGTGAGAGGTGGCGTAAGACGCGTCTTCACTTTTCCCGCTTCCGGCGCTTTGGTCATGATGCCGAGAGCACAACGACCATTGAATTCTTTCTGCGTAGATGAGCGTCGCAGAATTTCAAATCTGCTCATGTTGTTGGTCAGCCTATTAATGAATTCTTAATATTCACTCAACCTATCTTCATCTTCTTCTCGAGAATAAGTCAGTCCGGCAAGCCTTCCGTCGAGGAACAGGGGTTGGAAAAACCAGTGTGAATAAGGAACCAGGGGCCTGTAGACGCAGCCGGGTTTAATGAGCGCGACAGTTTTGTTTGGAGTTGTTGGAACTTGTTGGCCATTTGCTGAGCGCTTCATTAACAATGGAAGAAATGAAAAGTTACAGCAGCGCTTTGCTTCTGGTCGTGGCCATATTCAGTTTGGCCAAAGCCGAGACTGGATCGCTATGGTCGATGCAAAAATTTGGCGGCGAAGAAGTTCGTCGATCTCACTCATGAATTTGCGCCGGGCATTCCGCTTTCCCAAGCCGAAGGGTGGTTCGGGGTTCCCGGCACGGTTGTTTGCGATTCTGCCCTGAGCGGGAGCGGAGTTACAAATCCCTCCCCGTTTGTCAGAGTCCGAGATGTTAAATGTCATGTCTCAAAGACTTTGGAGTTCAGGCTCAACGCCCGAGTGGTCAAAAACGTGCTTGGTCAGTTGACCGAAAGTCGCAGGACGAACGAAGGTAGACGTTAAATCATGCACATCACGGACATCATGCGGGGGGATTCTCCCACGTTTTCGTTCGAGTTCTTTCCTCCGAAAACGCCGGAGACGGCGGAGATGCTCTACCAGACGATTCGCGATCTCGAATCGTACACGCCTCACTTTGTCAGCGTTACTTACGGTGCCGGTGGCTCGACGCGAGAATTAACCCACGATCTGGTCGAGCGCATCCAACAGACGACAAAACTGGATCCGATTCCTCACCTGACCTGCGTTTGCCACAACGAAGAAGAGATTGAAACGATTTTAATTCGATACGCCAAGGCGGCGATTGGAAACATTCTCGCACTCGGAGGCGATCGGCCGCGTGGAATGGCCTACGATAAATTGAGCGATTCGTTCCAACACGCGGTCGATTTGGTGAAGTTTATTCGCCGATTCAACGAATCAAGCTCGCACCCGGATCGCCGCGGTTTCGGAATTGGCGTAGCCGGTTTTCCCGAAGGACATCCGGCGACGCCGAATCGATTAGTCGAAATGGATCACCTCAAAGCGAAAGCCGACGCCGGCGCCGACTACATCGTTACACAACTATTTTTTGATAATCGCGACTTCTTCGATTTCCGCGAACGGTGTGTGCTCGCCGGCATCAACATCCCCATCATCGCCGGCATCATGCCCATCACCTCCATGGGCGGATTCAAACGCATCGCCGAGCTCGCCGGCGGCGCCCGCTTCCCGGCCAAGCTCCTGCGTGCTCTACAGCGATGCGAAAACGATCCTGAAATGGTCAGCCGCGTGGGCGTTCACTTCGCTTTGGAACAATGTCACGATCTTTTGGATAACAACGTTGCCGGCATTCACTTTTACACACTCAATCGTTCCGACGCGACGCGGATAATTTTTGACAGCCTCGGCATTCCGCGTCGGCGGGTCGCACAGGCTCCGACCGTTTAGTCAAGGCATGCGCGCGATGAGGGATGCGCATCGCCCGGGATATCGTTAGGAAATACTTTAACACTTCCGAGGCCTAAATCCGCTTACTCCGTTTTCTCGCATATCAGCTAACGACTGACCGGGCGAGATTTGCGCGCAGCCTCTGATGCGCGGAATGTTTCGCGATGTTGCATAGTCGTCGCGCGCTCAATTTTCAGCTGATCGCTTTCGTCCTGGTAGTGACTTTCATGTTGCTGCTGTCGCGATTTTTTCCGGTAATGGAAACGATCAGCCTAATCCAGCAACGCGTGATGCATTGGGGAAAATGGAGCGCCATTTGTTATCCTCTTCTGTTTGCGCTTTGTAATCTGCTCCTTCTGCCAGGCGGAATCTTATGTATCGGCAGCGGCTTCTTTTTCGGGCTGTGGTGGGGTTTTTTTATCGTCCTGGTCGGGAATATTATTGCCGCCGCCGCGGCGTTTGCGATTGGCCGATCGGTCGGCCGGGAGTGGTTCCGGAAAAAGGTGTCTCAACACGAAAGATTACGTGCCCTGGAGCCGGCCGTGGAACGTGAAGGTTGGAAAATCATCGTCCTCAGTCAGCTTCACCCATTGTTCCCTACGAGTCTGATCACTTACCTTTATGGCCTCACGCGTATACGGTTCCGCACCTACATGCTTTGGGTGACCATCGGCCGAATACCGGGCCTCTTTCTTTATGCATATCTGGGAACGCTGGGGCAGTACGGTTTGAACCTCGCTCAAGGTAAAACCCATCCCCGGATCGTTGAGTATTGGGTTTGGGGCGGCGCATTTGTTATAAGCGCACTGATCCTGATTGTACTGAGCCGAATCGCGACCAAAAGCTTGGAAAAGACACGGACGAGCAGCGAAGCCGATCACGTTGAGCGTGACAGCACAGGCTCTCGTGGCATTATAAATACCTTAACATAAATAAGTTATGTCTGATACTAATTTAGTAAGAGCTGCTCTGGAGGTGCGGCAGAAAGCGTATGCACCTTATTCGAAGTTTGCCGTAGGTGCCGCGCTACTAACGCGCTCCGGTAAGATATTCGTCGGCTGCAATATCGAGAATGTGTCTTTGCGCCTCACCGCTTGCGCCGAACAGGGGGCGGTAGCAGCGGCGGTCGCGGGTGGAGATCGAGACTTTACCGCGATAGCTGTCGTCGCCGATTCGAAAGAGCCTGTGCTGCCGTGTGGCGGTTGCCGCCAGTTGTTAGCCGAATTCAATCCCGACCTGAAGGTGATTACCTCCACAGTTAATGGTCCCACTCAAACGTTATCCCTGGCGGAATTGCTCCCCCGTCCAAGGCAGGGAATCCTTGAATCGTTTAAACATGAGTGACTCTGCGATTCCTTACGACGTGATTGTCATCGGAAGCGGGCATGCCGGCATCGAAGCGGCGCTCGCGGCCGCGCGCGTCGGGTGTCGGACACTGATATTGACTCAGAATCTCGATACTGTCGGGCAAATGTCCTGTAATCCGGCTATTGGAGGTTTGGCCAAGGGACACATCGCCCGAGAGATCGACGCGATGGGTGGAGCGATGGGCTTGAATACCGATGCGACGGGCATCCAATTCCGCATGCTGAATCGAGCCAAGGGGCCGTCGGTGCGGGCGCCAAGAGCGCAATGCGACAAGAAAGCGTACCAATTTCGGATGAAGGCGATCCTGGAGCGCGCCGAGAATTTGGACATTCAGCAGGCAACGGTTAGCGGGATCATGCTGAAGGAAGGTGCTATCGCCGGAGTCGAAACCGATTTCGGGCGCTGCATAGGGGCGCGTTCCGTCGTCGTCACATCCGGCACATTCTTGCGGGGACTTTTGCATGTCGGCGAGCACCAAAAGGTCGGGGGGCGCATGGCCGACACGGCGTCCGGGTTGAGTGATAACCTTCGACAGTTGGGATTCGAAGTTGGCCGGTTCAAGACCGGAACCCCCTGTAGGATCAGCGGTCGGTCCATTGACTTTTCCCAGTGCCAGATCCAGCTCGGCGATGAACCGCCGCCCCGGTTTTCCTTTCTGCCGAATCTGGAAAAAGGGCCCAACGACATATTTACCCTGAATTCTTGCCAGAACGGAAAGTTCCACGTGGAACAAGTGCCCTGTTGGATCACCCACACTACTCCCGAAACCCATGAGATCATCAGGGCCAACCTGCATCGCTCCCCCCTTTATGGTGGCCGGATCCAGGGTGTAGGGCCCCGTTACTGCCCCTCCATCGAAGATAAAGTGGTTAAATTTGCCGAAAAAGAGGCGCACCAGCTTTTCCTGGAGCCCGAGGGACGACACACGGACGAATATTATGTGAATGGGATTTCCACGAGCCTTCCCTACGAGGTGCAATACGCCTTTGTGCGCTCTATTCCGGGCTTGGAGCACGCCGAGATCATGCGTCCCGGATACGCTGTTGAGTACGATTATTTCCCGCCCACGCAACTTCAGCTCACCCTCGAGACGAAATTGGTCCGAGGTCTGTATTTTGCCGGGCAGGTAAACGGCACCTCCGGTTACGAAGAGGCAGCGGGCCAGGGGTTAATCGCGGGTGCGAACGCAGCGCTTCAAGTTCAGGGCCGAGATCCGCTCGTACTCAGTCGAAAGGAAGCTTATATCGGGGTCCTGATCGATGATCTTGTGACCAAGGGGACCGAGGAACCGTACCGAATGTTTACCAGTCGAGCGGAGGACCGACTTAGCCTTCGTCAAGATAATGCCGACCAACGCCTTACCCGGCGCGCTCACGCCGCGGCCTTAGTGGGAGACGATCGTTGGCAACAATTTCGAAGTAAGATGGCCTTGCTCGCTGCGACTTTGGAATTAGCAAGCAAGACCAATATCAAAGGCACTCCAGTCGCGCGTTATCTCAAGCGGCCGGAAGTGGAATGGAAAGATCTGCCTGAGGAAATCGTCGCGGCGGCGCCGCCCGAGATTTGGGAATTGGTTCAGACGGAGGTGAAGTACGAAGGCTACGTCCTTAAACAGGCGGAACAGAACAAGGTCTTGGAGCGTAGGAACCTTCAGCGAATACCGGACACCCTAGATTTTAGCAGGATTGCCGGGTTGCGATCAGAAACACGCCAAAAGCTGACGTCGGTTCGTCCGACGTCGTTAGGCCAGGCCGCGCGAGTCAGTGGCATCACGCCAGCTGATTTGGCCATCATATCTATCTGGTTGATTAAGAACGACTTACGATAATTTATTTGCATCACTCCACGTCGAGTTTGCATCTTACCTAAACCTTACGCGTGATTGCTTTCATCATCGTCGCGATCGGCGCATATCTTATCGGGTCCATCCCTTCCGGTTATCTGGCCGGGCGGATCGCCGGTATCGATATCCGCAGCGTCGGTAGCGGGAACATCGGCGCGACCAATGTCACAAGAGCCTTGGGAAAGGGTTACGGTTATGCGGTGTTCGCGGCAGATTTTTCCAAGGGCCTAACGGCCGTTATCGTCGCCAAGCTCATTGGACAACGCCAGGCCAGCTCGCTCAATTCATACGAAGTTTTGCAAATCGTCGCAGCGATATCGTGTGTGTTAGGGAACGCGTTTCCGCTCTGGCTGAGGTTCCGCGGTGGAAAAGGCGTGGCAACTTCAGCCGGCGTTGTGTTCGCCCTGATGCCTCTCGCCGCGCTCATCGGCGTGGTTGTATGGGTCGCCAGTTTTCAACTTTCGCGTTACGTTTCGCTTGCTTCCATTATTGCGGCGCTAACCCTGCCGATCACCGTGGCCGTGCTGCTGCATTTCGGACTGATGAACGATTCTTTGCTTTTGTATGTTTCCATGGGGCTCGCCGCGGTTGTGCTTTTACGTCATCGATCCAATCTCTCGCGTTTGATTCGCGGGACGGAGCAAAGTTTTCGGCGAAGTCGTGATTAAAAACACAGCCATTCTCGGGGCGGGGGGCTGGGGCACGGCACTGGCCTGCCTCTGGGCAAAAGACGGCCGCGAAGTTCTGCTTTGGGGTCACAATCCATCCCGGGTCGAGCAATTGCGATCGACGCGCGAGAACAGCGAGTACCTTCCAGGATTCAAACTTCCGGAAACGGTCCGTGTGACTAACGACTTCCGCGACTGCGCGAATTGCTCGCTGATTGTCTTTGTTATCCCATCAATCGCATTTCGGACAGTCGCCCGCGGGTTTCAAGAAGTACTCGAGAATAAGGCGGCGCCTTTGCTTAGTTGCACAAAGGGAATCGAACATGGAACCGGCATGCGCATGAGCCAGATCTTGTCCGAGCTCTTTCCCGGACATCCGATTGCCGTGCTGTCCGGCCCCAACCTTGCCGTGGAAGTAGCGCGTAATCTTCCGACGGCGACAGTTCTTGGCTGCGCGTCGGAGGATTGTGCGGTGGAACTGCAGGCTGATTTGGGAAGCGAACGGTTTCGTATTTACACCAGCGACGAACTTACCGGTATCGAACTGGGCGGCGCTCTTAAAAATGTCTTCGCCCTGGCCGCCGGCGTCAGTGATGGTTTCGGCCTGGGTGATAACTCGAAGGCCGCGCTGGTCACGCGTTCCCTGGCGGAATTGTTGCGTCTCGGGCTGGCGATGGGAGGGCACCCCCGCACGTTCTACGGATTGAGCGGTGTCGGCGACCTGATCGCGACTTGTTTCAGTGCGCACAGCCGCAATCGCAGAGTTGGCGAAAAACTGGGACAAGGACACTCGTTAGGCAAAATCACGGGCGAGATGCAGATGGTGGCCGAGGGCATTCCGACGACGAAAAGCGCCTATGAGTGTGCGCGGAAATTAAACGTGGAAACACCAATCATCGATCAGGTCCATGCCGTTCTCTACGAGGGCAAGGCGCCCGCACAGGCGTTGAAGGAATTGCTTCAACGCGACCAAAAAGCCGAACGCATCTAAGCCGCGCGTTCGTTCTCAATAAGCCGGCCAATGACTTCAGGATAGAGCTCGTGCTCGGCCACTTGGATACGAGCATGCAGTGTTTCTGGAGTGTCACCGGGCAGAATGGGCACTTCCCGTCGCGCGATAATATCTCCGTGATCGATTTGGTCATCCACGTAGTGGACCGTGCATCCGGTCATCGTTTCCCCCGCACGCAAGGCCTGCGTCCAGGCGCCCAGGCCAGTGAATTTCGGCAGCAGAGAGGGATGGATATTTATGATTCGGCGAGGAAAGGCTTCCAGCATGGGAGCTTTCAAGACGCGCATGAAACCGGCAAGAACAACCAGGTTAACGGCTGCCTCACGCAGCATTCGGACCAGCTCCATTTCACTTTGTGGTTCCAATCGGGTGCGAAACATTCCCGGCGGCAGATAAACATTTGGGACGGAGAATTCACGCGCGATTTCGAGAATAGGAGCATCGAAGACATCCGAAATCACAACGCACGGCTCCGCTTTTAAGTGGCCGCTCCTGATTCGCTCGAGAATGGCGCGGCAATTACTACCCTTGCCTGACCCAAGGATTCCAATTCGCCGCGGCTTCATTCGGGAGAGCACCCTAACTTGCGAACAAGTGCGGTAGTCGAGTAGCCCTTCGTGAACGGAATGATTTGAATCTGCACACCGTTTTTCTCCAGAACGGCGCGTTCCTCCGAGTTGAGCGTGGCGGGGGTGTAGTCGCCGCCCTTGGCATAAATCATGGGACGAGCCTGCTCCAACAGACGCGTCGCGCGCACTTCCGAAAAAATCGCGACAAGGTCCACGCATTCCAGCGCCGCCACAATCTCGGCCCGATCGTTTTCATTATTGATTGGCCGGTCGGCTCCCTTCAGGGCACGAACCGATTGATCTCCGTTAATACCGACAATCAGGACATCGCCGAGAGCGCGTGCGGCCTGGAGATAACGGACATGGCCGACATGCAACAAGTCGAAGCATCCGTTGGTCACGACGATCTTTTTGCCAGCGGCGCGCAGTTCTTCGGACCGCTTCGCCAGGTCGTCGAGCGAAATGATTTTGGTTGTCATTGTTTTGCACAAACAACGTGCAGTGCGCGCGGAATGATCTCAAATACGGCTGGCTCGTTCCCGACTAACTCGCCGTCCGCGTTGAAACACATGCCTGGGTGCGAATTGACCGACACTTTCGGCGTTCTGCGAAACACGATCCCTTGATTTCCGAGATGGTTTCCCAAAACGATTTGCGCCGCCAGCAATGCCATCTCGGCGGCGGAACATTTTGGAATGAGGATAAGATCGAGTAATCCATCGGAAGGGTCAGCCTCGGGCGCGACCGGCAAACCGCCGGCGACATAGGTCGCGTTGGCGACGATGATGTTGTAAAGATCGAGCGAAAGCTTCTCTCCATCCCCGAGCTCGATGTTCGTCCGGTAAGCACGCAATTCCGGCAACGCCGCCGCTGCGCTGCGGACATACGCAAGCGGTCCCCAGGTTTTCTTAATCTCTGGCGTTAGTTTTTCATCAACGAGTCCGCTAAAGCCACCCGCGGAAACGTTGACAAAATAGCGGACACGATCGCTTCGCACGCGAACCAGGTCGATCAGACGAGTGTGTCCGGAGAGCAGAATCTCGATATTTTCCTGCACCGTTGCGGGCAAATGGAGACTGCGCGCGAAATCGTTGCCGGTCCCGAGCGGGACCAGGCCAATCCGAACGTCAGCGGAAGTTTCGGCAATGCCGTTGACGACTTCATTGAGAGTGCCGTCGCCGCCTGCGGCGATCACGTAGCCGCATCCGCCGTCAACTGCTTTGGCCGCGAGCGACTGTGCGTCTCCCGCTTTCCGGGTCAGGTGGATCGCTTCCGGATTGAGCCGGGCAAGCTCTTTCATCACCGCGTCGAGATCTTTAACGGCGCCCGAGCTGGGATTCAGAATGACGCGGGATCTCATCTTCTGTCGGGCGACATGCAGGAGTTTCGTGCCGGAAGCGGGGCGAGCAACTCAATTTGGAGAACGTATTCAGGCCGTTTCGATCGCGGATAAGGCGGTATTGATTATTTCGCGAATCGACCTTGCGTTTTGCCAGTTTTCAACAACTTGTAGGCGCGAGTTTACCAATGGCGGCCGACGATTCGATCAATCCCATGCGCAGGCAGGACAGTCCGGCCGGTTTCCGTATTTCCGATGGTCCGGTCATTCCGCATGGGAAACCCGACCTTTTCGCAGCTCTGGCCGAATTTGGTGAGCTGCCGAAGAATTACGGTATCCCCATTTTGTTTGCGATCCCGCGCGATCCGAGGACAATTTTTGCCTCTTGGAACATCGACTGGGCGGATGTGTTCGCGCGCGCCACGCCGATCGATCGCCAGGTGTATCTGCGCGTCAAACGTTCAGATGGCTCTGACGAGATAGAACAACCGGTCGAGCCGATGATGGGCAGTCATTATGCCCTGGTGGCGCAGCCGCAGGGTGTTTACCAGCTTGATCTCGGATTTTATGAATCAGAAGGCGCCTGGAACTCCATTGCCGTTTCCGAACAGGTGACGATGCCGCCGGATAGATTGTCGGAAAATGTGGAGGTCGACGTGGCGACGGTGCCTTTTCATCTCAGTTTTCAGCGAATGCTCGATCTTTTTCGAGCATCGAATGGCGATGCCATCGCCTCAATTCTCTCACGGCTGCAAAGCCGGGCAACAAACGAAGCCGATGAAGATCTCCTGAATGCCGAGGAGTGGGAAGTTTTGCGGGCAATGAACTTTTCGCTTGCCGAAACCGTTGCCGATCGCCGCGCCTTTGGCGATGACGCCGAGGAAGCTTTGCGCAAACGGGCCGAAGCGATCCTTGGTTTCGGAGCGACGAGTCCGAAAAGTGGGCCGGGCGGAAGCAGTTGGGCTTCGGCCGGCTCCTAATTCATTTCCTGCGGAAGTGCGGAACGGCAGGGAGAATAGCCCGGCCTGGCTCGAAGCCAGCAATCGTCACTCGAATTCGCAACCGAGCGTCGGCGCCTAACGACTTACTGACTGCCTAAGTGGTCGAACTCCCATTTGGTCGGGTTGCGGATTGCAGGCATGAGCCACAGCACCGATTCCGCACCTCCAATGTCGATATCTGCTCGGTTCTACCGGCCCAGCTTCATCCCCTCCGGCAAATTTGGTGGTGGAGCGCCGATGAGGCTGTGGCGCTTGCCGTAGCTAAAGTAGAAGACAAATCCAATCAGGAGCCAGACGATCAGCCGCATCCAATTAGTCCACCCGAGACCGTAAATCATCGCGCCGCACACGATGATTCCGAGAGTGGAGACAACCGGCAGTGCCGGCACCCGAAAGCCTCGTTCCACATCAGGGCGCCGGGCCCGCATGATCCAAACACCTGCGCAGACGAGAATGAAAGCGAACAGCGTTCCGATGCTGGTCATTTCGCCGGTGACGTCCGCCGGAACGAAGGCCGCGATCAGGCCGGTGAACAGAAAGAACAGCATGTTCGATTTGTAGGGCGTTCTGTAGCGCGGATGCACATCCGAAAAAACCTTCGGAACAAGTCCGTCGCGACTCATGGAAAAGAAAACGCGCGACTGGCCGAGCAACAACACGAGGATAACCGATGAGAACCCGGCGAGGATCGCGACGGTTACCGACTTCGATAACCACTCGTACCCGGGCATGTATTTCGTAATCGCGAACGCGACCGACGCCTCACGGCCGACGGAGCGAAAGTCCTGCACTGTCGCCACGCCGCTTAGCACGTAAGCGAACAACACGTAGAGAACTGTACAGATGGCCAGCGATCCAAGGATCCCGATAGGCATGTCGCGCTTCGGATTTCTCGCTTCTTGCGCAGCGGTCGAGACTGCGTCGAAGCCGATGTAGGCAAAGAAGACGACGCCGGCCGCGCCAAGAATACCAAGAATTCCGCCGTAGGCGTGCTGAATCCCTTGCGGGGTTGTATATGTCGTCGCCGCGGGGATCAACGGCGTATGGTTTGCGGGATTGATGAATCCCCATCCGATGCTGATGAAGAGCAGAACGATGCACGTTTTCAGGACAACGATGATACCGTTGACGAAAGCCGACTCCTTCGTGCCGCGGATAAGCAAAGCAGTAAGCAAGAACAGGATAAAAACCGACGGGATATTCATAATGCCGTGGACGCCCGTCCCAGCGGCGGTTTCGAAAGGTGAATGAGACCACTGATAAGGGATGCGTATCCCGAACCACTCAAGCACCCGGTTCGCATATTCACTCCAAGCGATCGCGACCGTTGCCGCCGCCACCGCGTATTCGAGGATCAAATCCCAACCGATGATCCATGCGACGAGCTCACCCATCGTCGCATACGAGTAGGTGTATGCGCTCCCGGCGAGCGGGATCATGGAAGCGAACTCGGCGTAACACAGACCCGCAAACGCGCACCCTACGCCTGCGACCATGAACGCCAGCACAACAGATGGACCCGCGCGATCAGCAATCGCGGCCGCGGTGCGCACAAACAGACCGGCGCCGATGATTGCTCCGATGCCGAGCGCTATGAGGTTCACCGGGCCAAGAGAGCGTTTTAGACTGTGTTCGCCAACGTCCTTAGCGTCTTCCAACAGCTTATCGAGAGGCTTTGTTGCGAATAGATTTCCCATGCGTTCGGTTTCCTTTTTGGTGCTTTGGTCTCTTTGCTGGAAGAGAGTTGTGTCGTTTTGGTAACTGGGTGGGCCTTCGGAAGTCAAGCCGCCCGTTTTTTCCAAAGAAAGTAAATAGGCACGCCCGCGAGCACGAGGAGTAGGCCGGGCCACGAAGTTTGCGTCCGATAGATTGCCAGGACCAGTAGAATGATTGTGGCAACGACGATGTAAAACGCCGGGAGCAGTGGATAGCCGAAGGCGCGATAGGGGCGCTCGGCATCGGGGCGCGTGCGCCGCAGGACAAACAGACCCGCAATTGTCAGCACGTAGAAAATCAGGACTGCGAATACGACGTAATCGAGCAACATGCCGTAAAGATTTCCGTACTGCTCGATTCCTGAGGCATCTACGAGCGGCGCATTGGTTACTGGATCGCGCAAGCGGGTCCGAGGCAGCACGAGCAACGCGGTCCAGACGCCCTGCAGAACCAGGGCCATCGCCGGAACGTGCCGGTCGTTGAGCCGGCCGGTGGATTTAAAAAACAGCCCGTCCTGCGCCATTGCATAATAGACCCGTGCGCCGGCTAGGATCAGCCCATTGCAACAACCAAAGGTGGAAATAATGATGGCCGCCGCCATGGTGGCTGCGCCGACTCCGCCGAACATCGCCGCCATCGCCGCCGTGCCGACGCGGTCGTCTACCGCATGCTGGATTTTTTCCAGCGGCAACACACAAAGGTAAGCGACGTTCGCCAGCAGATAGAGCGAGATGACAAGTCCGGTGCCAAGCGCGAGTGACAAAGGCACGTTGCGCCGCGGATCTTTCACTTCACCGGCGGTGAAGGTGATGTTGTTCCAGGCGTCGGACGAAAAAAGTGAGCCGACCTGCGCCACGCAGACGGCGATCAACATTCCCAACGCTCCGCCCGCCGCCGAGACCGTCGCGACAAAGGACAGGTCGGACTTGATCGGCGAGACGGTTCCAGGCGTCCACCAGTTCGTGAAGTTGGCGTTAAGCGCAGCGGCATTGCGGCCGACAAAAATGCCGAGAACAATTAGCGCGAGAAGCGACAACGTTTTGGCGGAGGTGAACACGTTTTGGATGAGCTTGCCGAGCTGGAGGCCGCGCGTATTTACAAACGTCAAAAAAACGATCACGAGAATCGCCACCAACTGCTGCGTCGAAAGACTAACGGCGTACTTCGTCGAAAGGATGATCGGCGGAATGATCCATTGCGTTGGCGAAATGCTCGACGCGAACACGCCCAGAAACCGCGCGAACGCCACCGCGACCGCGGCAATTGTGCCGGTCTGAATCACGAGGAACAAGGTCCAGCCGTAAAGAAATCCCCAGAGCGGACTGTAGGCTTCGCGCAGATAAACGTACTGCCCGCCGGCGCGGGGCATCATCGCAGCCAGCTCGCCGTAGCTGAGTGCGGCCGTGAGCGTCAGCGCTCCAGTCACCGCCCATACTACCAGCAGCCAGCCCGCCGAACCGACCAGCCGCCCGATGTCCGCCGAGACGATGAAAATACCCGAGCCGATCATCGAGCCCGCGACGAGCATGGTGGAGTCAAGTAATCCGAGTTGCCTAACGAAGGCATCGTTAGGTGGAGATAGCTGAGTCATGGCGCTTGTCAGTTCGGACGATTCGAATTTCGCGGAGAGTTAATCACCGCTCAACCCGATGGAGCAACGCCAAAACAGAGATGGATCAGTTTTTGTGACCAGGGAAGTCTCAGGGCAAACAGAGCTTTAGACTTGCCGGAAGCATGTTATCCTCCGGCCCGTGATTGGCTCCAAGGGCGTTCGCTGCGCCGGAAAGTGTTCTACGATCTGTTTGGCGAGCGCCTTGCTCGCGGTGGAGTTGTTCGGTGCTACTCGAGCGACCTCGCCCGCTCCGCATCCCGGCGCCCGAAGTGGCCGGACCGCGGAATTCGAGGCGCTACCGCTGCTCCGTTCCCGCCAGAATCACCTTCTCGTTCGCGCTTTTGTTAACGGGAAACAAGCCTGGCTCGGAGTCGACAGCGGTGCCCCGGTTACGGCGATAGCTTCAAATCGACGAGAATATTTCCGCCTCACAAATCTTCCCACCGCCTCGAAGCTTCCGGCCCGACTGCAGATCAACGGAGCTTTCAACAGCGTCTCAATCGTCAAGCACCTGCGACTGGGCAATCTCAACCTTGAAGATGAGCCGGTCGTGACAATTAACCTGGGCGGATCAAACCGCGGGACCGCGCGTATGGTAGAGGAGCAACAGATCGACGGTATCCTTGGCGCCGACATTCTTCTGCCGACCAAGGCTGTGCTCGATTGTCAACGGCTGCTACTCGTTCTAAAAATGGATCCCGATCTTCCTGGCCGTGCGCCTGGAATCGATTACCGCGGCTTTAGAGCTGTACCGATGCAGCTGACTGACGGCTTCAATCTTTATGTGAACGCGACCATCAACGACGCCCCGGCGCGGTTGATGGTCGACACGGGAGCGTTCGCCACGCTGCTGCACCGCTCGTTTGTACGACATATGCGTATTCCGATGCGGCAAACACCATTTAGCTCCGCCGCGGTGAATCTAAAACAAAGAGGGGTCCAGGTGGCCCGGATTCGCAAGCTCTCGGTTGGATCAGTGGACATTCTGGGCAAAGAGATTGGCGTGGTCGATCTGGAGGGTCTGATCCATACAGGGCTGCTGGAAGGCTCGCCTCCCGTGGCCGGGCTGCTCGGCGCCGAGATTCTGAACCATCACCACGGGATCATCGATTTCGGGACGCGAACTCTTTATTTGAGATAAAGAGTTGGTTCGTTGCAGCGTTACCCTGGGTAGAAAGCCCTGTCTTTTGACATGCAACCGTTTAGTTGCATATTATTTGGCGCACTGTGAACGCCGTCTTTCGAGCAATTGCCGATCCCGGCCGCCGCGAGTTACTGGACCAATTGCATATCGCCAACGGCCAGACTCTAACCCAACTTTGCCAACGCCTCAGCATGTCGCGCCAGGCCGTCAGCAAACATCTTGGCATTCTCGCCCGAGCCGACCTTGTCATCCCTCTTTGGCGTGGCCGGGAAAAACTGCATTATTTTAACCCCATTCCTCTCCGGCGGATCTCCGAGCAATGGCTGGACAAGTATGAACTGAGTTCTGCGCGAGCATTGATCGATCTGCAACGGGGGCTCGACGCGCTGGAACCGAAAGAACAATAGATTATGGCGACAAAACTGATTTCTGGCGGGTGTTTATGCGGGGAGGTTCGATACGAAGCAAGCCAGTCGCCCTATAACATCACGCATTGTCACTGCTCGGATTGTCGCCGAGCGAGCGGCGCACCTTTCGTCACGTGGGCGACGTTTGACGCCGACAATTTTCGATTTGTCCACGGTGAGCCGCGCCAGATTGAGTGGGCCGGCCGCGTCCGGTCATTCTGTCAAAACTGCGGAACCGCCCTGACCTTTCGGAGCGGGCCTGATGCCCGCGAAATTGATGTCACCGTTTGTAGTTTCGAGGACCCAACATCTGTCCTCCCGCGGGACCACACGTGGGTTGAAGATCGGCTTGCCTGGATTCATCTGGCGGATGGCTTGCCAGAATATCCCCAAAGACGAAGCGATCCCGAAGACAAGTCATCCCAACTGTAGCTACGGCGCTCTGTCGCCCGGCCCTTGTGCCTCGACGGAGCGAGGCGGCTGCAGGTAGGGACGGCTCTCCGAGCCGTCCGTGCTCCCTCTGTCCGAACTCGGCGTTCTTCGCGGTGGAATGAATATCTGTCCCGTCGTAGCCACGGCGCTCTGTCGCCGTGTTTGCGTTGTTTACGCCCCGACCCGCCTTTGCTGCGCTACGGCGTGGCAAGCAGAGCGGGGCGGCTACAGTTGCAGGAGTTCGCCGACTTTTAGAATCGTATTCCAACTTCGCGTTGTGGCAGCGAGCGCAAATGTTTTCTCGATGACCTGGTTGGGATACAGGGCGTTTTCCCGCAGCCTTCGCCAAAGACTAACGACGCAGATGCCGTTGATTTGAACAATTTTCACCTCCCAGTTCTTCACATCCGGGGCGTAAATCGGAAGCTTTGGCATATCCGCGGGCGCTTTAGCCAGCACTGTCACGAAGCCGCGGCGATCGTTATCGAACATTTCCCCCGTAAATGGAGCTGTGCGGACGAGTTCAACGATCTCCTTCGCACGACAAATCATCATCTCGCATTTCACGGGAAGTTTGGCCAAGAGTGCTGTTCGCAAATCCGACGCGCTTGTCGCTTTGCGGACGACGAAAGTGCCCACTGCGCCGACATTGACGAAACCAAGATGGCTTAGCTCTTTCGCCAAAACGCCCGGCTGAAATCGATTGTGTTTCCCGACGTTCACCGCGCGGAGGAACACAACCCATTGCATGGCCAGCGTCGCGCCTGCTACTCGATATCGACCTCGCGCACGCCTTTTTGCTGGCGAATGATTTCGACTTGATTACGGATCTTATCGCCTAAAGCGACAGCGCACGGAACGGCATCAATAAAGACAAACGGAGTGGACGCGTCCGACGTGTTGAGCTGCACATTCTCGATCCCGGCGAGGCGGTAGAGAAATGGCTGGCGCGTCTCCAGATCTTTTACACGGTAGAGCTCCAGCGTATCTGTCATTTTACTGAAGACGCCTTCGCTGATCTTTAAACGTTCGGTCGTCAGTTCGTAGACCTTATTTTTAATTTGGAGATAGCGCGCCAGAGCAATAAAGATCGGTACGATCAACCAGCAAAAAAGGCCGCATAGAATGAAGATCCCAAAATTTTTCCACTGCGATGATGTGCCGCGCCAAACGATTTCTTCTGGCATGCGGCAAGTTGTAACCCCTCAGGGAAGAATCTCAAGGCGCAGTTGTGGCCGCGATCGCGTTGGTCGCTACCCAGGGAATCAGACGCCTGGGTCGTGGATCGGGAAAGGATGAAAGCAATCACGCGTGCATTTGTTCTCGGCGCCGGCCTCGGCACGCGGCTGCGGCCGCTGACCGATGAGCTGCCGAAACCGCTCATCCCGATCTTTCAAAAACCACTCATTACCTTTGCGATCGATCACCTCCTTTCCGCCGGGGTCGAATCCTTTGTCGTTAACACCCATAGGCTCCCCAACCTTTTTGAAGATCTCTTCGCGGGCGGAAAGTATTCCGGTCATTCGGTTACCCTGGTGCATGAACCGGATTTGCTTGAAACCGGTGGCGGGATCAAAAACGCTGAGCCGTACCTGAGCGATGAACACTTCATTACCTATAGCGGTGACATTCTTACTGATGCGGATCTGCGTCCGTTGATCGAGGAGCACATTGGCCGCGGAAACGATGTCACCCTGGCGGTTCGCCAAACCGGGGTCGCCGCTTCCGTCGCGCTGAAGGATGGGCGGATCGTTGATATCGGTGGGAAATACGGAGTCGCCGGCACCCATGATTTTGCCAATATCGCGGTCTGGAGTCAGAAAATCTTTCAACGAATCCCGCCGGCGAAGAAAGTCTCCTTTGTCCCTACTCTAGCGGAATGGATTGGAGAAAATGGGAAGATTGGCGGTGTGGTTCTTGACGATGGCAAATGGTTCAACATCGGATCGCGCGCTGAATATCTTGAGGTCCACCGTTCCATTTCGAAAGAGAACTGGAACCCTCGATACAGCAAAACTCCCGGCTGGCCGCAGCCGATAAGCAAAACGGCACATGTCGATCCCACCGCAAAAATACTCGGCTGTTCCGCCGTCGGGCCAGATTGTCAGGTCGCCGAACACGTCATTTTGGAAGACACAATTTTATGGCCCGGGTCACAAATTGCTTCTCGAAGTCATCTTTGCCGCTGTATTGTCCGCTCCCATCGCCATGCCGCCGGTATCCATCACGATGTCGATATCTAGCAGATGAAAACCGATATTCTTCTTCGGCAGACGCGGATCCATTTTCCGCGATTCGATGCTGACACGGTAAAGATCACGCCCATTGAGAAGGGCGGGTCGGACCGGCGGTTCTACCGCGTCCATAGCGCCGCGGAACAGAAGTTGATTCTGGTGAAGTACGATCTCGAGCGGGAAGAGAACCGCCAATATGTAGAGATCGCCAAGTTCCTGGATGCACATGGTGTTCGGGCTCCCAAGATCTACTATCACGATGCGGAAGAAGGATTGATCTGGATCGAAGATCTGGGCGAAGACGATTTGTTCAGCCATCGCGATGAGAGCTGGCTGGTTCGCCGAGCATTCTATGAATCGGCATTGGATGAAGTGGCAAAACTTCATCGGATTTCCGAAGCCGAGGCCCGCGCGATCCGGGACAAGTTACCGGTGGAGTTCAATGAGTCGCTTTACCTTTGGGAACAAAGCTATTTCTTTGAGAATTGTTTGGGGCGCTATCTTCGCGTGGACGAGGCGACGCTGCGCGACCTTGCGGCTTTGCCCGCTTTGAATGAAATCGCGCGGCAATTGGACGGTTTATCAAGAGTACTCGTGCACCGCGACTTTCAGTCGCAAAACATCATCGTTCGAAATGGATTGGCCTATTTGATCGATTTCCAGGGAATGCGCCCCGGCTTGGCGGAATATGATCTGGCTTCGCTCTTCTTCGATCCGTATGTCGATTTATCCGAGAGCGAGCGGTCTGAGCTGGTTAGACACTATCTTCGGCGTCAGAGAGAACACGGCGTGGATGTGGAGCGAGTCGAGACCGTCCTTCCATTGTGCGCGATTCAGAGGCTGATGCAGGCTCTCGGTGCTTACGGATTTCTTGGTCTGGTGAAACAGCATGCCGCGTTTTTGAAGCACGTGCCCGCGGCGATAAATTCGTTGCAGGCGCTCGTGTCGGGGCGGCCGGGCCTGGAGGAGCTCGATCGGATTCTGACTACGGTGATGCCTTCGCTTGAGACGGGCGCGACCGGCGGAATCGAGATGTCACCAGGTTCCCGCTAAGGTTCCCGCTGCCGGTTTCGAAGCTTCGGTTTCGCAATCGATAACGTATCGGGCCATCATCCATGATCTGTGCTGCGTCATGTTGACGAAGCGCATCCCCACTTTTTCGAGCACGCGAACGGAGGCGGTGTTTTCCGGGCGCGCCAGTCCGATGACTCGGTGCAGCCCCAGTTGATCGAATCCATGGCGAATTACTGCCCCCGAGGCTTCGGTGGCGAAACCCTGGCCCCAATAGGCTGGAAGGAGTCGATAACCCAAATCAACTTCCTTTCGCTCCTCCAGATATTTCAGGCCGGCGAACCCAATGTTTTGGCCGTCACTTTTGAGCAGGCAGGCCCAGCGTCCAAAACCGTGTTTCCGATAATCGGTAATAGGATGGGCCAGCAGGATCTCGCGGGCGTGATCGATGTCGGACAAAATGTCGTCACCGGTGTACCGCATCACCTCAGGATCGCTATTTAGCCGATAAAAAGCCTCAACATCGTCTTCGGCGTACTCGCGCAAAATTAAGCGTTCGGTTTCAAGGATGTATCCGCCGGAAGCGTCCATCTGGATTGCGTTTTGGAGACTGCTAATGGACGAACGGATTTGTCTGACGTTCGGTGCCGATTTTTGTCGGTGGGCCATGTCCAGGTAGAACCGTGATGTCGTCCCCGAGGGGGTACAGTTTCTTTTTGATCCCTTGGAAGAGGAGGTCGCCGTCGCCGCCAGGGAGGTCCCATCGCCCGACGCCGCCGGCAAACAAAACATCGCCGCCGACGAGGAGTTTTTCCTTCCGTGACAGGAAACAAAGGCTCCCCGGACAATGACCCGGCACTTCCAGCACATCCATTTCGAGACCGAGAAAATCTTGCCTGGGTGCTTCCTGGATCAACAGATCCGGTTCGACCGGTTCCACTTCCAGGGCGAACCCAAAACTTCGAAAGAACGTGGGATCGGAAATCATCGGAACAGTGTCGGCGTGACAGCCGATCGGGCAGTTGAAACGCCGTTTGATGCGCGCGAGATCGGGGATGTGATCGAAATGTCCGTGCGTCAGGAGCAGAAGCTTCAGGTCAATCCCGCGCTTCTCCAGCCAGGCGCACGCTCCATCAGGAGCGTCGAATAGGATCGGGCCTTCCGGCGCGTGCAGGAGATAGCAGTTGGTTTCGTAGATACCGCCGCAAAAGGTCTCGTAATTCATCGGGTCCTGTTCGCCCCTTCGTATCCAGTTTAGCCTTTCAGTGACAGGTTTGCATGGTCACTTGGACCTCTTCGTGCTTTTACGGCGCTAAGCATTTTTCCGCTTTTTTGAATGTTACGGCCCGCCCGTTGTCTGATTTGTCTACATACGGGCGGTTTCTTGCGTTTACAGGCGAAATCTGCGACATTGTTAAACCCTTTTTTCATGAAATATAGATCTGCTTTAATGGCGATTCTCGCGGTAATCGCCACGCTCGGGGCCACCCCGGTCACAATCAGCGCCAAATCCGATACGGAACAGATATGCGTTTCGGTCGGCCGATTACTGGAAGAGGGCCACTACACGCACCAGCCGCTCAATGACGAGATGTCGCACAAGGTTTTGCGGACGTTTCTGGAACTGCTCGATTTTAGCCATCTCTTTTTCACACAGCAGGACGTCGATTCCCTCAATGCCAAATACGGCAGTTCGATCGATGACGACATCCTGCTCGGCAACCTGAAGCCCGCCTACGAGATCTACGGTCTTTATATGCGAAGGGTGGATGACCGTGTGGCCAAGATTAAGGGGTTGCTCAAGGAGCCGATAGATTTCAAAAATGACGCAACCATCGATCTCAGCCGGCAAAAAGCCGCCTGGCCAAAGGACGATGCCGAGGCCGATCAGATCTGGCGGGGCCGTATCGCGAACGAACTATTACAGGAACATCTCAGTGAACATCCGATTGAGCCTGGTCCGCAGCTGGTTGGTCGCCGCTATGATCGCCTCGCCCGGAACGTTCATGAGGAAGATAAGGATGAGCAGGTAAAACTTTTCCTGGATGCAGTCGCGCAGTCATACGATCCGCATTCCGAATATTTGAGCAAAGCCGATCTCAAAAACTTCAGCATCAATATGGGCCTTTCGCTCGTCGGCATCGGAGCGATGCTCCGGACCGAGGACGGTTACGCAAAGATCGAGAGCCTGGTGGTGGGTGGACCGGCGCAGGTGGATGGCAGATTAAAAGTCGGTGATCGCATCACCGCGGTCGGTCAGGCTCAGGCAGAATATGTGGATGTCCGTGACATGCGCCTGGACAAGGTCGTGGAGATGATTCGCGGCAAAAAAGGAACACACGTTCGCCTTCTCGTTATTCCAACGGACGCAGCAGATCCTTCCAAGCGTAAGAACGTCGAGCTGGTGCGGGACGAGATTAAGCTCAAAGACCAGGAGGCACGCGCCGACATTATTATTAAGAAGGACGAGAACGGCGAGCAGGTGAAACTTGGATGGATCACGCTTCCATCGTTCTACGCCGATATGGACAAGCACCAGAAGAGCACGACGCGCGATGTCGTGGCGCTTCTGAAGCGTTTGAAAAAGGAAAATATCGGCGGCCTGGTCGTCGATCTCCGGCGTAACGGCGGCGGTTCGTTGGAAGAAGCAATTTCGCTGACCGGGTTGTTTTTGAAGTCAGGTCCCATTGTGCAAACCAAGGGTTCGAATGGAAACATTGTCGTTTCCAGCGATCCCGATCCCGGGATCGCCTATGCCGGGCCGATGGTCGTGTTGACCAGCCGTCAAAGTGCCTCCGCCAGTGAGATTTTTGCCGCTGCCCTGCAGGATTACGGCCGGGCGGTTATTGTCGGCGACAAAAACACGTTCGGAAAAGGCACGGTGCAAACGATCCTGGAGATTGGGCGCTTTACCTCTCTGCTCGGTAGCCGTTCGCAGGATGACGGCGCCCTTAAATTGACCATCCAGAAGTTTTACCGCGTCGCTGGCGGGTCCACTCAGCTGCACGGGGTCGCTTCCGATATCGTTCTGCCAAGTTTAAGCGATCTGCCGGAATTTGGTGAGGGCGCTCTGAAAAACTGTCTGGCTTACGATGAGGTGCCAAAAGCTCGATATAGCAAATGGTCCGACAGCCATCCGCTTTTTATGGATGAGTTAAGGCGCAGGTCCAATGAGCGCGTCCAGCACAACCAGGAATTCCATTTCGTGATGGAAGACATGGAGCGGTTGCGCCACAAACTGGATGAGAATCGGATCTCACTGAACGAGGACGTTCGCCGCAAAGAGCTTCAAGAAGACAAAATGCGCAAAGAAATGCGCTCTAAAGAGCGTCTGGCCCGGCATGAAGAAGAGCCGCGCATCTATCGCCTCACACTCGACACAGTCGATAAACCCAACCTGCAGTTGATCATGTTCCCCGGCAAAATGGCCGCGGCCAAAACCAAGGGCGTTACGCCCAAGGTTGCGCCCGAAGCCGCCGCGGATGCGGATTCCGATTTGATCGGCGATGGCGCGGGAGCGGGAGACGACGACACGAAAGAGCCGGCGATTGATCCGGAGCGTGACGAAACGTTGAATATCCTGAGTGATCTGGCTGATCTTTCGCGCGGACCAAAGACCGCGAGCGTTCGCCCCTAAAACCTTTCCGTGCGGCTGGTTGAAGCGACGCTTTTCATCCTGAGCGACGCTGCTTAGAATCCCCAGCATGCCCGATTTCGGTCGCCGAATCTTGTCCTGGTCGCGACTCGCGATTCTGGCAGCGATTCTGTCTGCTCGAGGGACGTTTGCTCAGCAGAATCCTACGAATTCCGCCGCGGCGGATTTGGCTCAGCTCTACTCGCAAGGCATGGCCGAATTTCAGGCCGGCGATTACGTCAGGGCTGCGACCGATCTGGAAGCGCTCCTGGCCAAGGCGGAATTCAGTCCACAGCTGGAGCCGGCCTTCTTCAGCCTTGGTTCAGCTTATTTCAACGCCGCGGATTACAAGAAGGCGATGACCGCGTTCAAGAATTATCAGGCGAAATTTCCGAACGGCGCGCATTTGGCGGATGCGATCTTTGGCATGGCGCAGTCGAATCTGCTGACGAAAAACTATGGTGACGCGAGTAGCCAGTTCGCTTTGCTGGAGAAAGATCCGCGCTATCGCGACCAGGTCCTTTATTTCGGTGCCACGGCAAGCAAAGAAGGAGGGAAAGTTGATCAAGCCGTTTCGACCCTGGAAAAACTGGCCGGTGGCGAACTAAAAAGCGCGATCGGAGTGCGAGGAGCGGTGTTGCTGGCCCAGCTCTACTCGCAGAAAGGCAAATCGGATAAAATCATTCCACTGATCAAGAAGTTGCACGAGCGAATCGGCCTCGTGGAAAATATCGTTGAGCTCAACGCCATGAGTGTGGAATTGGGCGATCAGCTTTACGCGAAGAATTTTTTCGGCGATGCCCTGGAATGTTACCGAGCCGCCTATCCGCGTGAACAAATTGTGCGTCTGCAAACCGATCGTCTGACCGCAATGCAAAAGATGATTGATGATAATCTGGCTACAGCGCGGATCGATCCATCGCAGTTCGGGCAGCTGGCGGCGGCAAACAACCAGATCAAATCAGACATCGCGCGAACACGAAGTCTTCTGGAAGAATTCGAAAAGCTGCCGTCGATCACCCCGGCCATTTACATCCGCATGGCGCGCTGCTTTTACGAGACGGATCGAAAATGGGAGGCGGTCGTCGTTTACCAGGAAATCATCGACCGATTCCAAAAGATCACGGAGCGGGAGCCGGCCCTCTTCGGCCTCATCGTATCACTCGCTGATGTGAATCAGGCGCAAAAGGCGGAAGCGGCCTGCGAAAAATATTTGAATGAGTTCAAAGAGGGTCCTAACGCCGAGACCGTTGGTTACATGCTCGGGGTCGTGGCGCTCCAGGCCAACGATCCGCGCGCAGCCGAGACTTATTTTGGGCGCATGCTCGAGACACAGCCGAAAAGTAACTTCCGCGACCAAATGCGTTTCCTGCTTGGGAACGCAAAATTCATGGCCGGCAAACACGACGAAGCCACGGCGGAGTATAAAAAATATCTCAGTGAATTCCCCAAAGGACAGAACTTTGAGGAAGCAAATTACCGGCTGGCGTTGACCGCACTTTTTTCCGGGAAATATCAGGAGGCGGTGAACCAATTGCAGGCTTACTTGCAAAAATTTCCTCATGGTCAGTTTGTCAGCGACGCGAAATACCGGCTCGCTGTCTGCAAGTACGCGGCTTCACTTTATGAAGAGGTCATTGCGGATTGCAAAGCGTGGGAGCGCGAATTCCCAAAGAGTCAGCAACTTGGCGAAGTGCTTGCGTTGCTGGCGGATGCCTACGCGGCGAGCGATCGGCCCAATGAGGCGATTACAGCATATGTGAATTCCTTTAAGACCGCGGCCACGGACGAGGTCGTGAACTATTCCCTCTTTGCCGCGAGCAAGCTTCTCCAAAAACGTGGAGAATGGGATAAGGTTGCTGAACTCTTCAGCAGTTTCATCGACCAGAAACCGGATAATCCCACGCTGATTTCCGCCCTCTACTGGATCGGTAAAGCCAAAGCGCACGAAGGCAAACTGGATGAGGCGAAGAAGCTCACGGCCGATACGATTAAGAACTACATCGCTGATCCAAACCGTGAAGCGGTCGAGCTGCTACTCACGCAAATGGCGCAGTTGTGCGTGAAAAAGAAGAAGCCGGACGAACAAGCCGACGAAACGGCGAATGCTTCCGTTGTCCAGGATCCGGGAGCGGAGTTGGATGGATTGCTCGGCTCGAGCGAACAAGATCAGGCCGCGACGACGCGTGCGCGCATCTTATTTGCGAAAGCGGAATTGGCGCGACTGCGGCGACAGCCGGCCGAGGAAGAAAAGAATACCGCACGCATCGCCGAGGAATTTAAACCGGATGATTTGAGCCCTGCCCTCCTGGGGCGGGCCGGTGATTACCTCCTGAGCAAACAAAAATCGGACAAGGCGGCGGCATTTTATCAGAAGCTGATGGACGACTATCCGAAAAGTGAAAATGTCGACTTCGCCTATAACGGCCTGGCTGAAATCGCCTTCCAGAAAAAAGATATTCGCACCGCGTTTCGTTATTTTTCCGATGGCACAGAGAAGATTGCGGCGTCGCAAAAATTGAAGGATCTGACCGTGGGTAAGGCGAAGACACTTCTGGCCATGGATCAGCTGGACGAAGCGAAGAAGGTTTTTGAACAGGTCGCATCGGTGCGGGAGTGGCGCGGCGAGTCCACCGCCTTTAGCGTCTTTTCTTTGGGAGAGATCGAAGCAAAACGGGGCCGTTGGGCGGAAGCGAATGCTTATTATCAACGCGTCTATGTTGCTTATCAGAAATTTTTGCCGTGGGTTGCCAAGGCCTACATCCGGAGCGGGGAAAGCTTCGAAAAACTCGGTAAACCCCAGGAAGCGGCAAATACCTATCGGGAGCTGTTGCGTAACGAAAAGTTGGGCAGTTTCGCCGAGGCGGCGGAAGCGCGTAAACGGTTGGAGGCTCTGGGACAAGGATGAATAAGAATTTCGAATTTCGAATTTCGAATTGCGGATTCGTCCGCCCTTTGTTCGTTTTCCTGCTCTTATTCGCGCTCGTTAGGCCGGCATTCGCGCAACAGATCACGCTCAAAACCGGTCAAAAGGTCGATACCCTGGGCGTTCGGCGCGATGGCGATATCATCATGGGAAAGGTTCAGGTGGGATCGGGGAGCGGCGAAATTGGTTACAACGTTTCGCAAATCGCCCGAATTGATTTTCCGCAACCGCGGGGACTGAAGAGCGCTGCTGATCTACTCGGGCAAGGCCAGGGCGAGAAAGCTCTGACCGAGATTCAAACAGTCGTCGGATACTATGAGCCGTTCAAAGAGGTGCCGGGAGCGTGGTGGTCGCAGGCCGCCTTGATCAAAGTTTCGGTCCTCACCGCATTGCAACGCGATTCTGAAGCGGAAGCGCTGGCGAACGAGATTCAAAAAAGCGCCGCCGATCCCGAGATAGCCCGTGCCGCCCAGTTACGTATCGCCGCGGGCCTGATCCGTAAGAAAGATTTCGAAAAGGCGCTGCGTATTTGTGAGGATGCCCTGAAACAGAGCAATGATCCGGAAACACTTGCCAATGCCTGGTTGAACAAAGGGGACGCCTTTTTCGGCCAAAAACAATGGGACGCGGCCTTGCTCGCCTATCTGCATGTTCCCGTATTTTACATTAATCAGACCACTTTTATGCCAAGGGCGATGCTGGGTTGCGCGCGGTCCTATTGGAGATTGGATGATGCCAATCGCGCCAAAAAAACGTTTAATGATTTGATCACAAGTTTCCCGAAATCCGCGGAGGCAGCGATTGCCCAGAATGAAATTCAGAAAATTCGGACTCCGTAAGCAACAAATGATTCCTATCCTTTTATGAAACGAAAAATTGGCCATCTGGCCGCTCTTACGCTCCTCATTCTGGCAATCATGGCGACGCCGGCGCTGGCGCAATCTCCTGCTCCACCGGCGGGCGAAGGAATCCGCGGCAAAACGCTTTGGCAGCAAATCCAGGAAGGCGGTTGGGTCATGATTCCGATCGCGCTTTGCTCCGTCGCCACGCTCTACCTGATCGGCGACGGCGTCCTTCGTACCGCACCGGCCCGGGTGGCGCCGCCCGAACATGAGCAAAAGGTGAAGGAGCTTTTTCGCAATGGCGATTACGTCGGCGCCTACAAATACTGCAAAGAAAATCCCTCTCCATTGACCAACGTCCTTCGCGTGGGCATCGGTCTGCTCGGGGATGGAAAGCAGGTCGCCGAAGAAGGAATGGTTGGCGAACTGGCGAAAGAGAATTCGAGCATGCAAACCTACATCAGTTATTTGTCAGTCATTGGTGTTTGCGCGCCCATGATTGGATTGCTGGGGACGGTGACGGGCATGATCAAGGCGTTTGCCAAGTTGGGCGCATCCGGGATCGGCGATCCCTCCGGCCTGTCGGCCGCGATCGGTGAAGTGCTCGTGGCCACGGCCAGCGGCCTGATTATCGCCATTCCCGCGTTCGGCGCGTTCTATTTTCTGCGCAATCGTGCGGCCGCTTCGCTTCATCACATCCAGGACATCATCAACAGCCTGTTCCGAAAAATGCCGTATGAATCACTCGCCGGTGTCCACCTCGGCGATGAGGAATTGTATGCCGCCATCCCCAACTGGCTGGTGCAACCATCCGGTTCCGGCCAGACCGGCCGGTTGATCACGGATCAACCCAAGTAACAGGAGGCAAGGGTCATGGCTTCAGGCGCAGGTGGGGCAGAATCGGGTGAACCTGAATTTCAGGTCGCGCCGATGATTGATGTATTGCTCACCATCCTTGTTTTTTTCATGACCATCACCTCGGCGCAGGTGCTGAAGGTCGACAAGACCATTACGCTCCCGGTGGCGAAAGACGCGCAGAAAAAAGATAACTCGCGCGCGGAAGCAGTTTTGAATGTGCGTTGGAAAGACAAAAAAGCGCAGTATGTCTTCGACGATCGCGTTTACACGCAGGCCTCGGCCATGGTCGACCCACTCAAGAACGCGAAGATCACCGGGGAAAAGAAAGTCACGGGGACAGCGAACCCGGCGTTTCGCGCAGTCATTCGCGGCGACCGCGATGTCCCCGCCATGTATGTCTCTCAAGCGATGAACGCGTGCGCGGAAGCAGGAATTACCGACATCTCGTTCTCCGCCGTGAACAAGGATTAGAAGATGCGTCTCGAAATGATCTTTCTGGGGAGCGCAGGCTGCCAGCCTGCAGTTGCCGGCAGCCTTGCCGGCAACACTTTCGCGAAGCGAACACGTTTTTGTCCTAAAAGTTCGTCTCGGCAGGCTGCCGAGACCAGCAGGCTAGCAGCCTGCGCTCCCCAGAGGAAGAGAAGCGCTGCGAGCGGTTCTATCCACTAGTCCCATGCGACTCGAGCAAAATATTAACGAAGGCAGTTTTGGCTTCCAGATTGCGCCGATGATCGACGTTGTTTTCGTTATCATGCTTTTCTTCATGGTCATGGCCGGCGCGGTAAAAATTGAAAACGAGTTGAACACGCAGCTGCCCGGCACGGCGACGACGTCGACCAGCACCGATTTCGTTGACGAACAAATCATCACCATCTCCGATACCGGCGAAGTGAGTTTGAATGACGAGCCATTCGATTCCGCCAAAAGCATCGATCTCCCGCAATTAAAAGCGACTCTTATGCGGCTGAAACAAAATGCCGATGCGGCAAAAACGCCCGCCGTCGTCACGATTGTCAGCGACGAACAGGCGAAGTACAGCCGGACCATTGACGTGCTCGACGCCCTGGCCGTTGCCCGGATCGACAACGTGACGTTCACGGTGAACGAAGAAGAATGAGTACCGCGCCGGCGGATGCAGTGGCGGAGAAACCGCGCCCGTCCCGACCATGGTGGGCGCGAATTCTCAGCAGCCGATTTCTTATCATCAGTATCGTGGCGCATTTGCTCTTCGGAGGCGTCGCCGCTTACGTCGTTGTCCAGCGTTACCAGGCGAACCGGAAACTAACGTTCAAGGGAGGTCCGCCTTCCCCGAATCCTTCCACCCGAGCTCTCGAACACAAGGTGCAAATGGCGAAAAAGCAGAGCACGATGAGCGCGCCGTCAGCGGCGAAGAAAATCACGACGACCGGCCTGGCCAAGGTTTCGTTACCGGAAATGCCGGCCATGCCGAAACTGGCTGCGCCCCCGGTCAAGATGGCAGGCGCGGGCGGTGCGGATGTGAGTTTCAATGCGGGAGGAATGAGCTCGAGCGGCGGAAGCGGTGCGGGTGGCGCGGCGGTTCCGTTTTTCGGATTTCGTGAATCCAAAGGCGGCGGTTCGCTCGTCGGAAAATTTTACGATCTAAAGCAGTTCAAAAATGGAACGCCCTCCAAGCTCGACCAGGATAACGGGTTTCCGAGCGAGGTTGCAAAATTCGTTAACGGCTGGAACGAATCGAATCTGGAAAAGTATTTTGTTGGGCCAAATCCGCTCTATACCACGCAGATTTTTATTCCGAAGATGAACGCCGATCAGGGGCCATTGGCTTTCGGGCTGGGCGGTAGAGTCCAGCCCAAGATGTGGATCGTGCACTACAAGGGAAACGTTGTTCCGACCGAAAGTGGAACGTTTCGCTTTGTCGGAATGGCCGACGATCTTCTGGTTGTGCGTTTCAATGGACGCGTTGTCCTCGATTGTGGCTCGACCAATCCGAGCGGGCACGGAGCACAGAGTTTCTATGCCAGTGCCGGTCTGCAACTCGATCCAAAGATGGGGTGGTACAAAGGCCTGGGCCGGGGCGACCCAGTTCAGGTAAATGCGGGCGAAAGTTATCCGATGGAAGTGCTGATTGGCGAATGGCCCGGCGGAGATTTTAAAGCGTGGCTTCTGATTGAGAAAGAGGGCGTGCAGTACGAAAAGGATACGAAGGGCAATCCGATCCTCCCCATCTTCAAACTTGCCGCCGGCGACGTGACACGCTCAGGCGGCGAAGCGCCGGCCTTCGCCAAGAACGGACCGGTTTGGAAAGCGGAGAAGGCGAAGGATGCGCAATCGGTGTCGGCGAAGCCGTAGGTGAGGTAGGGACGTTTGAAACTCGATCGGCTCCCGCCTCTCTCGATGCTACCCTGCGCACCTTTACCTTCTATGTCGCTCCTCCCGGTCACTCCATTCTCCGAAACGTCCGCGGACGGCTCGGAGAGCCGTCCCTACTTGTCGCAAAGTTATGGTGGCGGCGTGGTCAAGGTAGATCGCGCTTCCGAACGCGATTGTAGAGGCGCTGGTGCCAAGCGCCTGACCACCTAAACAGGCGGCTGACACAGCCGCCTCTACAAAACTTAGCTACCTCCACCATGGGTCGCTGAATCGCGGATCATACCGCGGATCGAAACGTGGGTCATACGCAGGACCCATTCGCGGATTGATCGGACCGCCGAACCAAGGCTCGCGTCGAAATGGCCGCTGACCGTATCGCTGATATTCGTTCGTGCGCGATGTGCGCCCAAACACATGCACCGGCGTCCCGACCTCCACTTGATTAAAGAACGCAATCGCCAGTTCTTCCGGCATTCGGACACAGCCGTGCGACGCCGGATAGCCGGGCAAATAGCCTGCGTGCATACCAGTCGCCTCATGAAATCGCATGAAATAACGCATTGGCGCCGGCACGAACTTACCGCCACGGGGAACTTTCATGTCGGCGTCGGCGTCGCTTACGATCGTGCTGCCATTCGCATCGACGATCTTCCCATACATGCTCGAGAAATGATTTCGTTCTTTCTCGATGATCTTGAAATCACCGGTCTCGGTCAGGTGTCCATAGCGGCCGCTTGAAATTGGGCTCTCTAATACAAGGTGACGCCCGTGAATTAGATAAGCCCTCTGTTGTTGCAGATCGAGCTCAACCGAGTAATCGCTTTCGGCAAAGGCGGTGGTTGAGGCCAGAAGTATCGCGGCGAAGACAGCAATTGTAGGCCGTTTCTGTGAAACGGCGATCCCAAGAAACGGCGTCTGACACAGACGCCCTACAACCCGGCAGATGCCCTTCACACTTACTTCAACCCGCATGTCCATAAAAAGTCTCACGCGATCGCTTTTGTTTCCGGGGAGCACAGGCTGCCAGCCTGTAGTTCGCGGCAGCTTGCCGCGAACCGTTCTGGTCGCGCACAAGAAGAATGAAAACGAGTTGCGCTAGCGCAAGCTCCATTCGGCGCAGCGGCCGAATGCAAAAGGCTGGCAGCCTGTGCTCCCCAGAATAAGAACCTTATACCGCGATCGGCGCTTTGATCGAAGGGTGCGGATCGTAATCGATCAGCTCAAAGTCCTTGAAGTCGAATTCGTGAATTTTTGTGACGGCAGGATTCAGTCGCATCCTGGGCAGGGGCCGGCATTCGCGAGTCAGTTGTTCACGCGCCTGCTCGAGATGATTTTGATAGAGGTGCAGATCGCCAAACGTGTGAACGAAATCTCCCGGACGAAGATCGGTCACCTGCGCCATCATCAACGTAAGTAATGCGTAGGAAGCGATGTTGAATGGCACGCCAAGAAAAAGATCGGCGCTGCGCTGATAAAGCTGGCAACTCAGTTCGCCGTTCTGAACATAGAATTGAAACAGAACATGGCACGGCGGCAGAGCCATCTCGTTGATCTCAGCAGGATTCCACGCGCTCACAATCAGCCGACGGCTGTGCGGGTTTGATTTGATCTGCGCGATCACATTCTGGATCTGATCGACTTTCACACCATTTCCGCCGCGCCAGTCACGCCACTGCGCGCCGTAGACGCGGCCTAAATCCCCGCTCTCGTCCGCCCATTCATCCCAAATCGTCACACCATTCTCGTTCAGATAACGGATGTTCGTTTCGCCGTGCAGGAACCACAACAACTCGTAGATGATCGACTTCAGATGCAATTTTTTCGTCGTAAGCAGCGGGAATGTTTTTCGCAGATCGAATCGGGCTTGCGCGCCAAAGACAGAGATCGTGCCCACACCAGTTCGGTCGGTCCGGCGCCGTCCCTGATCAAGAACCAGGCGCAGTAGATCGTGGTATTCGCGCACGCCAATTAATAACGCGCCTGACCGAGATCGCCAAAACCAAAAGTAACGGGAGGGACGAGCTTGTCTCGTCCCACTAATTGTTGTAGCCACGGCGCTCTGTCGCCGTGATCAGCGTTGTTTACACCCCGACCCGCCTTTGCTGCGCTACGGCGTGGCAAGCAGAGCGAGGCGGCTACAGTTTTACTTCGCATCGCGAGGCATGTGTCCAAGGAGCGGCGATTTCCAGATTGCCGACTTAGCAAATTTCGGCGGTGCGGAAGCCGTTCCTTTGATTATTAATGGGACGAGACGAGCTCGTCCCTCCCGCTACTTCTCGGCGCGCAGCTCTGTTTCGAGCTGCTCTTTTCGCTCGTTCAACGTTTGCAGACGGAGCTGCCAACGATGCAATTGAATGCTCAGTTGGTTGATGTATCCCGTAATCTCGGTCCGCTGCGAGTCGTTCTCTTTCAGTTGTCGCCGCAATTCAGTGATGCGCGCTTCCGGTTCGGAGACCTCTTTCGTGCCGATCGCGGGAATATCGGGAACTACAGTGGGTTTGCCGCACTTCTGACAGGGCAAGCTCATTCCAGCGGCGGCGATGTCTACCACCAGCGGGGAGGCGCAATGGACGCAAGCGAATGTGATGTCGCTTATTACTGCGGCCACGCCGGTTGGAGCTTGGATTTCCACAAAGTTCGGGAAAAGCAGGTGACATACCCGCTGGTTGAGCGAGATTGTCGCGCATCTGCCCTGTCGACTGTGACACTGTGTCGCTTACGACAAGGTGCCGGTCTGGCATAAGTTGCTCTTATTCAGGCAAATGCGATGTTGCCTGTCGACGGAACAGGCTGTGCTAAATGGACTGCGGAGGATTTTATATTCATGGCTAAAGTTTTAGGTATTGATCTGGGTACCACCAACTCGTGCATGTCGGTGATGGAAGGTGGAGACCCGGTTGTTTTGGAAAATAGCGAAGGCGCGCGCACAACGCCTTCGGTTGTTGCATTTACGAAGAGCGGCGAGCGTCTCGTCGGACAGGCGGCCAAGCGCCAGGCAGTGACGAATCCGCAGAATACGATTTTTTCGATTAAGCGCTTCATGGGCCGGAAGTTCGAAGAGGTGCACGAAGAGCAGAAGCGCGTGCCCTACAAAATCGTAAAGGCGGCGAATGGCGACGCGCATGTCCAGGTGGATATCAACGGACAGTTGAAGACGTTTTCACCACCGGAAATTTCCGCGATGATTTTGTCGAAATTGCGCAGTGACGCGGAAGCGAAACTGGGCGAAAAAATCACCCAGGCGGTTATCACCGTACCGGCTTACTTCAACGATTCTCAGCGCAACGCGACGAAGGATGCGGGCAAGATCGCCGGCATCGAAGTGTTGCGCATTATTAACGAACCGACCGCGGCCTCGCTCGCTTACGGGTTGGACAAGAAAAAGGACGAAAAGATCGCCGTTTACGATTTGGGCGGCGGCACGTTCGACATTTCGGTTCTCGAAATTGGCGATGGCGTTTTCGAAGTGAAAGCGACCAATGGCGACACGCATCTCGGCGGTGACGACTGGGACTCGCGCGTGATGGATTGGATCGTCAATGAATTTAAAAAGGACAATGGCATCGACCTGACCAAGCAGCCCGATGCGATTCAGCGGATCAAGGAGGAAGCGGAAAAAGCCAAGATCGCGCTCTCATCCACGCAGGAGTACGAAATCAATCTGCCGTTTATCACGGCGGATGCGAGCGGCCCGAAGCACATTCAAAAGAAGCTGACCCGCGCCAAGCTCGAGCAGCTCTGCGACGATCTGTTTCAGCGCACGATTCCGCCCGTCAAAGCTTGTCTGAAAGACGCGCAACTGACTGAGCGAGACGTGAACGAACTGGTGCTCGTCGGTGGAATGACTCGTATGCCGAAGGTGGTAGAGATCGCGCGCAATCTCATCGGCAAAGAGCCGCATAAGGGAGTCAATCCGGATGAAGTCGTGGCCATCGGCGCTGGAATTCAGGGCGGTGTGCTGAAGGGCGACGTGAAAGACGTGCTTCTTCTCGACGTTACTCCGCTCACCCTGGCCATCGAAACCGCAGGGGGTGTAGCGACGCCGATGATTCCGCGGAATACGACGATTCCAACGAGAAAATCGCAGATTTTTTCGACTTATAGCGACAATCAACCAGGTGTGGAAATCAAAGTGTTGCAGGGCGAGCGTCCGCTTTCGAGGGATAACAAGAATCTCGGAACGTTCCACCTGGATGGAATTCCACCGGCCCCGCGCGGTGTTCCGCAAATTGAAGTGACATTCGATACGGACGCCAACGGCATTCTTCACGTTTCGGCCAAGGATCTCGGCACCGGTAAGGAGCAGAAAATTTCCATTACCGGCAGCTCAGGTTTGTCGAAGGAAGAAGTGGAGAAGATGCAGCGTGAGGCTGAGTCGCATGCCGAAGAGGACAAAAAGGCGAAAGAAGCGATCGAAATTAAGAACAACGCCGACATGCTCGCCTATCAGGCGGAGAAGCAGCTGAAGGAGCTGGGCGACAAAGTCTCGGGCGATAAAAGAAAACAGCTTGAGGACGCGATCGCTGCGGTTCGTGATGCAATCAGCAAAGAGGACACCGATGCGATGAAGCGCACGTATGACGACCTGCAGAATAAATTCCAGGAAGTCAGCGCGGATTTGTACAAACAGGCTTCAGCTGGTCAGGGAGCCCAAGCCGGGGGAGGTCCGCAACCCGGGCCGGAAGCTGGCGGCCGACCCGGTCCCGATGCAGGAGCAGGTGCCCGCGGGGGCGATGGTGATGTCGTCGACGCGGAGTTCGAAGTCGTCGACGAAGACAAAAAGAAGTAACGAAAACAATTTGCCGGCGATTGTCAGTAGATTGACCGTCGCCGGCTCAACCCAACAAACAAGAAGGAGTGAAATAACATGGCAGTTAATGTGAAACCGCTCGGTGATCGGGTGCTGGTGCAGCCGATCGAAGAGCAGGAAGTAAAAAAAGGCGGGATTATTATTCCCGATACCGCAAAAGAAAAACCGCAGGAAGGCAAAGTCGTGGCCCTGGGTACGGGTAAAGTCGACGAGAACGGAAAGAAAGTCGATTTCACCGTGAAGAAGGGTGACAAGGTGCTGATCTCGAAATACGGCGGCACTGAAATCAAGATCGACAACGAATCCTACCTGATCATGCGCGAGGACGATATCCTCGGCATCATTGGCTAAACACCTCACTCAAACCTAACTAATTAGTATCAATTCAACTTATGGCAGCTAAACAACTACAATTTGATGAATCTGCGCGGCACGCTCTGCTGCGCGGCATTGAGAAATTGGCGAAAGCGGTCAAGGCCACTCTCGGCCCAAGTGGTCGCAACGTCATTCTCGACAAGAAATTCGGCAGCCCGACAATCACGAAAGATGGTGTGACGGTCGCGAAGGAAATCGAGCTTGAAGATCCGTATGAAAATATGGGTGCACAGCTCGTTCGCGAAGTCGCTTCCAAGACTTCGGACATTGCGGGCGACGGCACAACCACGGCAACGGTGCTGGCAGAGTCCATCTATAAAGAAGGCCTGCGCAACGTGACCGCCGGTGCCAACCCGACTTCGCTTCAGCGCGGCATCATGAAAGCCGTCGAAGCAATTGTCGAAGAGTTAAAGAAGATCTCGAAAAAAGTGAGCGATCGCACGGAGATCGCCCAGGTCGCAACCGTGTCAGCCAACTGGGACAAAACGATTGGCGAGATCATCGCCGACGCGATGGACAAAGTCGGCAAGGACGGCACGATTACGGTCGAGGAAGCGCGCTCAATCGACACGACTCTTGAAGTCGTGGAGGGCATGCAGTTCGACAAAGGTTATCTGTCGCCTTACTTCGTGACCAACGCGGAAGCGATGGAAGCGATTCTTGAGAACGCGTACATCCTTATTCACGAGAAGAAGATCTCGAGCTTGAAGGACATGCTTCCGCTGCTCGAAAAGGTGGCGAAAGCTGGACGTCCGCTCCTCATCATCGCGGAAGACGTTGAAGGCGAAGCGCTCGCGACCCTGGTCGTGAACAAATTGCGCGGCACATTGCAAGTCGCCGCGGTCAAGGCCCCAGGTTTCGGTGATCGTCGCAAGGCGATGCTGGAAGATCTCGCGGTGCTAACGGGCGGTCAGTGCATCACCGAGGATCTCGGTATCAAACTCGAGAATGTGAAGCTCGAGGATTTAGGGCGTGCAAAACGCGTCACGATTGACAAGGAGAATACGACGATCGTCGAAGGCGAAGGCAAGAAGGCCGATATCCAGGGCCGCGTTGCCCAGATTCGTCGCCAGATCGAAGAGACGACGAGCGATTACGATCGTGAAAAACTGCAGGAACGTCTCGCGAAACTCGCAGGCGGTGTTGCGGTAGTGAACGTCGGCGCGGCGACCGAGACCGAGATGAAAGAAAAGAAAGCTCGTGTCGAGGACGCGTTGCACGCGACTCGCGCCGCGGTTGAGGAAGGCATTGTGCCTGGGGGCGGTGTTGCCTTCATCCGCGCGCAGAAGGCGCTCGATAATATCAAAGGTCTGGAGGGCGACGAGCAGGTCGGCGTGCAAATCGTGCGTCGCGCCATCGAAGAGCCGCTTCGTCAGCTCGCAAATAACGCGGGCCAGGAAGGCGCGCTTATCGTGCAGGAAGTCAAGAAGCGCAAAGGCAATGAAGGCTACAACGTGGTGACCGGCGAATACGTCGATCTCGTTAAAGCCGGCGTGGTTGACCCGACCAAGGTTACGCGGAGTGCGCTGCAAAACGCGGCCTCGATCTCCGGTCTGTTGCTGACCACCGAAGCGTTGGTCACGGAGCTACCTGAAAAGGACAAGACTCCTCCAATGCCAGGCGGCGGCGGAATGGGCGGTATGGGCGGCATGGATTACTAAAAATCAACAAGTAGGGACAGCTCTCCGTAGCCGTCCCACAAATCTCAGCAGCCGGACTCGAAAGGGTCCGGCTGTTTTGCTTTGCTCACAGATACTCGGTAGGTTAAGGCGCCGATCCACTCCTGGCTTCCAGGAGCGGCCAAGATTTTGCTTCTTTTTCCTTTTGCTTCGGACTTAGCTTAACCATCTCTTCAATGCACGATTACGTGGCAGAACTCATGGCCGGGGTGATAGCGAAGAACCCTGCCGAACCCGAATTTCACCAGGCGGTTCAGGAAGTTGTCGAATCCCTGACCCTCGTGCTCGAGCGTCATCCCGAATACCGCAACGCCAAGATTCTGGAGCGAATTATTGAGCCGGAACGCGTGATCATGTTCCGCGTGCCCTGGCGCGACGACGAGGGCAATTTTCACGTCAACCGGGGATTTCGCATTCAGATGAACAGCGCGATTGGTCCTTACAAAGGCGGCATGCGCTTCCATCCCTCGGTCAACCTTGGCATTCTCAAGTTCCTCGCTTTCGAGCAGGTATTCAAAAATGCATTGACCACGTTGCCGATGGGGGGCGCAAAAGGCGGCGCTGATTTTGATCCGAAAGGCAAAAGCGATTTCGAGGTGATGCGTTTTTGCCAGGCCCTGATGTCGGAACTTTCTCGCCACATCGGCCCCGACACGGATATTCCGGCCGGTGACATTGGCGTCGGCGCCCGCGAGATCGGATTTCTTTTCGGGATGTACAAAAGATTGAAGAACGAGTTCACCGGCGTCATGACCGGAAAAGGTCTGACCTGGGGCGGTTCGGTCATTCGGCCGGAAGCGACCGGCTACGGTTCCGTCTACTTCGCGGCCGAAATGCTCAAGACCCGAAAGGAAGAACTGAAAGACAAGACCTGTCTTGTCTCCGGCAGTGGGAACGTTGCCCAATATACCGTCGAAAAACTAATCAGCCTGGGTGCACGGCCAGTGACTTTCTCGGATTCCGGCGGCTTCATTTATGACGAAGCCGGAATCGACCGGGAAAAACTCGCGTTTGTCATGGATCTGAAAAATGTCCGCCGTGGCCGTATGGGCGAGTACACGGAAAAATTCAAGAGCGCGGTCTATACACCGATCGATCCCAAGCTCGATCACAATCCTCTTTGGGATCACAAAGCCGAATGCGCCTTTCCCAGCGCGACACAAAACGAGATTAACGAAAAGGACGCGGACAATTTGCTCAAGAACGGCGTTTATGTCGTATCCGAAGGCGCGAACATGCCGACGACAATCGGGGGAATCAATCGTTTCCTCGAAGCGAAAATACTTTTTGGTCCGGGCAAAGCGGCAAACGCCGGCGGCGTGGCCACGTCCGGACTCGAAATGGCGCAGAACAGCATGCGCCTGTCATGGACGCGGGAAGAGGTTGATAACCGTCTTTACAACATCATGAAGACGATTCACGAAGTCTGCTATCGCACCGCAGAAAAGTACGGCACGCCCGGGAACTACGTGAACGGCGCGAACATCGCCAGTTTCCTCAAGGTCGGCAATGCGATGATGGATCAGGGCCTCGTCTAAATAATTCAGAATCAGGTAGGGGCGACTCTCCGAGTCGTCCGCTTTGACTTGAGAGATCCGGGACCCCGGGATTACGTTTGCTCCATGGCAACCTATCCCAAAAGTCCCAAAGAAACCGCGGGCGGAATGAGATATTTCCCGAGAATGTTGGACAAGATCCGGTTGCATGCCTGCGGCGAACTCGGTCTCGAATATCACGCTAACATGGGCAAGCCGGTGTCCGCGGACGGCCTCTGCATCAATTTCCTCCGAGTCAATTACAACGAACTCCGTGAGCGGGTGAAACGGGAAGGGACCGACGAAGAGATCCTGGAATGGTGTTACGAAAACGGTCGCCGTTTGAATGAGGGAGATTTGACGGTTTGGAACAATTTCATGGCGAAATTCGGCTGGAACGACTTTGCGACGCCTACGCTCGAACGGTTAAAAAAGGAGAACGGCGTTTCTGATCGGGACGACATCAAGACAATCGGAGAATTCATCGATTTCGACGAAGGCCGCAGGAGCTGAGAGGAGTTGAGTCAATGCGAGAACAAGGAGCGGCGGCTTCCAAGCCGCCGATTTAGATGTACGGCGGTCTGGAGACCGCCGCTCCTTGTTCGCTATAAATCGTGCCGCGTTTAGCGGAGACGACAGCTCGTGTCTCGCCGGTTGTTCAAACCCGATCTCCGGAATGCTTATGCCGATCTTTGAAGGTCAGCTCGGCAATTCCTGATTTGTCGAGGTCGCCCAATCCTTCCGCGATCATGCGGTCGTATTGCTCCTTGGTTGCTCTGGCCAAGGGGAGCTCCAAACCAAGGCTCCGTGCGAGTTCGAGCGCGATCCCGCTATCTTTGGCCGCATGGGCGGCGGAAAAAAAGACGCTGTGGTCACGATTTTGCATGTCTTCGCCGTCGGTCTGCAAAACGCGCGAGGCCGCGCCCGTTTGCGAGAACACTTCACGCAGGGTCTTCAAATCCAGGCCCAGCGCTGCGCCCAGACCGAGCCCTTCCGCGAGCCCGGCCGTGTTGATGTTCATGACCATATTCACCAGCGCTTTGACCTTGGCCGCTTCGCCTGCCTTGCCGATGAAACGTACCGTGGAAGCGAGTTCTCGCAGGATCGGCTCCGCTTTTTGGAATGCTGCTTCCGTGCCACCGCACATTAGGTAAAGCGAACCTTCTCGCGCCTGAGTAATACTCGATGCCATACAGGCTTCCAACGACTGGGCGCCTGCTTTCTCAGCCAGCTTTTCAACATCGACGTGGACCTGCGGTGACAGCGTAGCGCAATTAATGAACAGTTTGCCGCGCGCGTTGATTAACAAGTTGTCTCCGGTCCCGCCAAAAATCGCGCGCATCGCTTTATCGTCTGTCACAACGGTGATGATTGCGTCGGCGCTGGCCGTGACGTCGGACAAATCCTGGCTGGCCGCGCATCCGAGTTCCTGCGCAAGTGAGGTCGCAGTCGCGCGATTTGTGTCGTAAACCGCGGTGACGTCGAACCCACGATCCTTTAACCGGCGCGCCATATTTGCGCCCATTCTTCCGACTCCGACAAAACCAACAGTCATGGTTGAGGTTTGGTTTTCGAAGTTTGAGGTTGAGAAGCAGATCGACGGGCGGCTGTGAAAATTGCGGTGGTCCTGTGCTTCATTTCCTCGCTTCGCGCGTTCATTCAGGAAACCTCAACCTTCGCCCTTCAACCATCAAAGATCCTTAGAGCCGCCCCGCGAAAAACGGATTGTGCTCTTTTTCTTCGCCAACGGTCGTCATCGGGCCGTGCCCCGGACAAATAATTGTCTCGTCGGGCAGAGTGAGAATCTTCCTCAGATTCGTCTGCAGAGCGTCCTGGTAGGAAACACTTCCACCACCCATCGACCCGGCAAAAATCGCGTCACCGACCACGGCGATCTTCTCCGCCAATCCATTCACGATGTAGGACATCCCGCCGACCGAATGACCCCAGGTCATGCGCGTGTCGATATCCAGGGCGTCGATACGCCAGTGCTTTCCTTCCTCAAAGGGCTCCGCTCCGGGGACCGGTTCACGTTCGGGAGTGAAAACGGACGCACCTGTTTCCTCCCGCAGCCGCGGCAAGTCGGCAACGTGATCGCTGTGTGAGTGGGTCAGCAAAATGAGTTTGATGGTCAGCCCGTTCTTTTTGGCCAGCCGCACCATATCGAGACAATCGGCGCCGGTATCGAAAGCCGCCGCCGCTTTGGAGGATGGATCCCAAACCAGGTAGGAATTGACCGCCATATCTTGATAGCGGGTATTGAATTGCGCCAGGCCTTCCAGGTCCTTGATCTTTTTCGGCTGCCAATCGCCCAAGGCGAGATCGCGCAAAGGACGGGCGGCCAGACCCAGCACCGGACCAATACGCAACAAGGCAAGTTCATCGAAGTGGCCCTCGCGCAATTCGCGAATTTTTAGCGAACTGATCCGTGCCTTTTCCGCCAGCTGAGTATCAGAAAGCCGCAAGCCGCGCTGCGCCTTGCCAATCACGTCGCCGAAATTATCCTCCAACGGAATCATTTTATTGAGATGTATTCGGATCGCTCTGCCGTCGCGCTTCCGATCGAGCGCAAGTCGGTCCCGTTTGTATTTAATTTAGCCATATGACGCAGAGCGATGTCTTCAATCGTCGTGGCGACTTCGGTCACGGTAATGGGCGTGCCGATTTCCTTTTCCATCGAAGTCATGACGATGTTGCTGATGCCGCAAGGGATAATGTGCGAGAACGGCGCCAGATCGCCACAAACATTGAGCGCGAAGCCATGCATGGTTATCCAGTATCGGACTCCGATGCCGATCGAGGCGATCTTGCGATCTTCCATCCAGACACCGGTTAGGCCGTCACGCCGCATCGCCGAAATGTGATAATGCTCGAGCAGCTCGATCAGAAGTTGCTCCAGCCAGCGCAGGTAGTGATGGAGATCCTGGCCGTAACGCTGGAGATCGACGATCGGGTACCCGATCAATTGTCCCGGCCCATGAAACGTTGCCTGGCCCCCGCGATTAATTGGGAATAGCGGATGAGGCAGGTGCGCTCCACCGAGGAGGCTCGACTGGTCCGGTGTGCGACCGATCGTGTAAACCGGCTCATGTTCGAGAAGGAGCAGCTCGTCGGTGGAGGACCGATCGGAGCGTTTCTCCGCCACGATTTTTTCCTGCAAGGCCAGAGCATCGGAAAAATTCATGCGACCAAGCCAGCGCACACGCAAAGAATTCCTGTTCGCTGGGTTCATATCTGTGTCGCCCCCGGAACACCGAGTTGGGCGACTTGCTGCGCGCGCATGTGTGTGAGCGCGATCGCAAGCGCGTCCGCTGCGTCAGGACCGGGTGTCTCGGTCAGTTCGAGCAGAGCACGAACCATAAACGCTACCTGATTTTTTCCCGCGGCCCCCTGGCCGACGGTTGCCTGCTTGATTCGCTTTGGCGGGTACTCGAAAACCGGCAGACCGCGTTCGGCGGCGGCCAGGATTGCCGCCCCGCGTGCGGCACCGAGCAAAATGGCCGTCTTAAAGCTCTGCACATAAATAACGGATTCCAGCGCACAACAGTCTGGCGCATGTTCCCGGATCAGCTCGGCCAGTTGATCACGAATTGCCACCAGGCAGGAAGACGAGCGCACCGAACTCGCATTATGGATTGTGCCGTAGTAGAGCGCTCTGCTCTTTCCGTTATTCCCATCCACAACAGCAACGCCTGTATTGCGTAGCGAAGCGTCGATGGCGAGCACACGCATGTCAGTGACCGAGTAGGCTGAGGATTAAGAAGTAGCCGCCGACCGCGCCGAAAAGCAGGCTGACAATCCAAAACCGCCGCTTCTTCGTTAGGGCGGAAATTGCCGCGATCGCGATCGCGATCTGAAACATCGTGACTCCGCGCGCGAGGATTTCATGCTGCTGAAAATTTCCCTTCGCTTCGCTCTCTTTCTTCTTCGCCTCCTTTTGGATTTCGGCTTGCTCCTCCTGATAGCGTTCCGCCTTGGCATGGTCCTGTTCGCTCGGCGAACCGGTCAGTGTCATCTTCGCGTCGAGCACCGCTGCCTTGATTCCCTTCGCCTGGTAAAAAGCCCACTGATCCGATGCTTCGATCTGACTCATCATCGCCTCGTTGGCGTGTTTGCCGGAAAGAAGGCCGGCGATCGCAGCCAGGACGGCAAGGATTGCCGTGCTAAGAGCAACCCAGGATATCCACGTCTCACCACTATGCTCGGCAGTGTGTTGCACGTGCTCGGTCAAACCTTCCAAAGGAACTTCGGCTTCTTCCATTCGCGCTAGCTTATGATCGGTGAAGCGCCGTTCAAGACGGAACTCGAGGAGACTTCCAGGCATTGGTCAGATTTTGGTGATAATTCGCACCTTCCTTCCCGTCCGTTTGAGCGCCGGCCTGGACTCAGTTACCGGTTTTCCTGAGGTTGTGTCGCGAGCACGCAGCGGAAGCCGAAGATCACGTCGCGATCGTTGCGATCGATGACGTTGCGGTAGGATGACTGCAATTCCATTCGTTTGCCGGTGGCCCATGAACCACCGCGCAACACCCCCCAATCCCGCGTACCCGCGCCGCCTTTTCCCTTGTAGCCCTCGAAGCACCATTCCCACACGTTGCCACCTAGATCATAAAGGCCCAATGCATTCGGCTTGAAGCTCCCAACCGGCGCGGTTTGCCCAAAACCGTCCGCATAATTCTCGATGATGTCGCCGCGCGTCCGATCGCCGCTCCTGGCGCTTTTATCCGCATAATTGCCGGCGCCACTGGGTAGCGGCCACTGTTTTCCCCAGGGAAATTCATTCCGGATTTTTCCGTCCCTTGCTTCCGGCGTTGCTCCACCTTCATTGCGCAAACCGACAGCGGCACTCCACTCGACGTCCGTCGGCAGGCGGTAAGACTGTCCCTCGGGGATAAGACTTTCCTGTCTCTCTTTTTCGGTCAGCCACTGGCAGAAGGCAGAGGCATCGAACCAGTTTACTTTTACGACTGGATGCGTCGGGCCTTGTTGAAAATCCGGAGGATCGTGCCGGCGCCCTGTCGCCGCGCAGTAAGCGTCATAATCCTGCACACGCGTCTCCCAAACAGAGATGCGCACCGGACCGACGTTGACGAATTTCATACCCAGCGAGTTTGTCCAAGGCAGTCCCGCTTCCGGAGCGCTGCTTTTCTCGAGGTATTCGGCGAGAAATAGCTGCTGCTGTGGTTCGACTCTTCCGGGCACAGACTTCAAGTTGTAGCCGGCGAGTCGCAGCTCATAATTGACCGGCCCGGGCTTAACTTCCTCGATCACGAGCGGAGTTTTTCCAAGGTCGCGCCCATTGGCGATCACAGTCGCACCCGCGGGCGCGCTCGTGATTTTCACGCTGCCATTGGCGAAGAGAAAGTGAACCGGGTTTTCATGTTGCGCCTCGACACTCAGCTGCTGGGCTTCGTCGGGCCATCCCTCAAGATGCGCGGTCAGTTCGTGCAACCGGGCCGGCAACTCCAGATGAAACGGAGTTCGCCCACGCGAGATGCCGTCGACTCGGACCTCGGCGCCGGCCGGTTCGCTGGTCACGTTCACCGTGGCGTCGACGAAGGCGAATAATTTGTGGAGAGTTTCTCCGCGCGCGATCTCGATGGTTTCGTGCATTTCCCAATCGGCGCGGCGGCCGCTCAGGGAATATTTCCCGGTTGGCAGATCGCCAATCGTTTGCGGCGCAATTCCTTCTCGCGAAACGCCTCCATCCTCGCTGCGAAGAAGAAACTTTGCCCCGGCCGGTTGGGAGCTGATTTCCAGGCGGCCCTTGCTGCGCGAGAGGTGAAATATTGGCGGCTGCGCGGCGTCCGGCGCGCTCAAATCCAGTGTGGTTTCGATCGGATCATAGCCGGGCTTCATGATGCGCAATTTGTATTTGCGCGTTTCAAGATCATCGAACGTCGCGGGACTTTTCTGCATGTGGTCGGCTAAAACCACGAGCGCTTCTGCCGGTTCGGTTTGGATGGTTGTGCGACCGCGAAAATCAGCCGCTGCAGGAATCCGGTTATGGCGCCAAAGCAGCAGACCGGCAACCATGGCCAGGATGAGGATCAAGAACGCGCCAACGCTTGATCTCGAGATCGGTTGTCTTCGCTCTCGAAATTCGCCTCGCTTAAGAGCTGCCAGTTCCTGGCGCATGGCTTCGGCGGACGCGTAGCGCTTCTTCGGATCGTTCGCGCACGCTTTAATAAGAACCTGATTCAGCTGCAGCAGGTGCTCTTTGTCGGGACGTTCGCTCAGCTGCGAATCGATCTCGGGGAAGTCGAGTCGATCTTTTCCACTGCTAATCTCGTAGAGCAATTTGCCGAGGCTGAAGATATCGGCTTGTGGCGTGCCCGGTCCTTCCGGAGGGACGTAACCTTCGGTGCCGACGAATGAATTCTGTCCGGTTGCAGCGACTAATCCGATGTCGGCAAGTTTGGGGATGCCATCAATGAAGATAATATTCGAGGGCTTGATGTCACGGTGTGTCAGCGAACACGCATGCAATGCTTGCAGCGCCTCGGTCAGGGACAGGCCAAGTTGAATCGAGTCGTTGGCGGAAAGACGTGTGTGCCGCGCCAGATCGCTCTTCAAGGTCCGCGGCTCGTAGTGCGCGGCGTCGATCGTTGTGCCGGCGACATGATCGTCCGCCAGCTCCATGATGTAATAAAGATAATCGGCCGTGCGTCCCACATGCAGAATGTCGACAAAACCGTCGTGCGCGCGCGAAATTGGTTCGAAACTCGACATGCCCTGAAATTCGCGCTGGAAAGCGCGCTCACTTTCGAACGTTGCGCGGTAAACGAGCTTCACCGCGCGCCACGCTCCGGTAAGGCTGCGGGCCAGCCAGATTTCGCCGTAAGCGCCCCGGCCGATCACGCGCAAAACTTCATGATCCGGAATAAGCGGGATCTGCCTCGAAGCAGAATGCTCCGGCGGGCTTGCTTTCACTTCGTCAGCGATGCGGCGATTTTACACAAGCGCGGCTAATGAGGCAATCCGTTGTCGAGCGCTTGTGCCAAAGCGCCTAACCCGGGCAAGGCGCGGCTGGTCCAGACACCTCGGCCAGCTTAGAGGCCTTGTTTCTCCAGTGACTTGACCTCTTTCTTCAAAAGCGCCGACACGCGATGACGGGCGAGATAGACCTGGCCGACACTTACCTGTAACTGATCCGCGACCTTCTGGGCCGGCCATTCTTTTCGAACGTAACAGTCAAAGATCTGAAATTGTTTTGGATCCACTTTCTTTTTCACACGGGTAATCGCGGCCTCGAACAGATTTGCTTTCCATTCCTTTTCCCAGAGCTCATCCAGGTTGACCGCGCCGGCATCAGGGATCCGCTCGATCGTGGCGGTTTGGCGGTCATCGGTCGAGGGGGCACGGTGCTGATCGGCCGGCGAACGCTTTCGAAATTGATCGGCGATGCGCCAGCGGGTGATGTTTAGAAGCCAGCCTTTAAAGGAACCGATGGCCGGATCGTAGCGTAATTTTTCGATGTTCTTTGCGACGGTGATGACAGTTTCCTGTACCACCTCCTGCGCCTCTGCGTCCGTCAGGCCGGATTTCCGCGCGGCCGAATAGATGAGTTTCCAATAGGTGTCGAAAAATTCCTGCCAGCGCTTGCGATCATCCCAGTCGCGCAGCTTGTCGACGAGGCTGCGGCGGGTCATGAGCAGACCGGGACTCTTCCTGCCGGTCTTGTCGCCGGGGGCAATCTGCCCCGCTACGGTTTTCGGGTCGGCCTTCGCCGGCGGCGACGACATTCCTGAAAGATTCTCGCGCCTGGTCCGTATTCCCATCAATGAAAATGCCTGCCGTTTTGAGGGAGTCCGCCCAAGTCGTTTACCGGTTTTTGCTGAGAGTGGGACGGAATCTCCTCCGACTCATCTATATACTGGTCGGAAGCCTTTCCTGGCAACCCCCTCTCTGGTTGAAACGGACGAGCCAGGGGTGGCATCGGCTGCAGCGCGCTTACCCGCGCCTGATCGCTTCCACCATCATTGGCCTGTTTCTGTTTTCCTGTGTCGGAGCTTGGACCTGGAACTGGTATCAACGCCAGCCAAAGCCGCGGCTCGTTTCGGTCAAAATCGTTCCGATTGAGGTAACCAAGCTTGAAAAAGAACTCAAATTTCCGCACCTGGTCATTTATTTCAGCGAACCCGCAGCCCGACTCGAGGACCTGAAGAAGCCGGTGCAAGGTGCGCGGCTCGAGCCTCACATGAATGGCGGGTGGCGCTGGATCAACAGCGAGATCCTTGTTTTTGAACCCACCGAAGATTGGCCGGCCGATCAGAAATTCCGGATCGTGCTCGAAAAGAATCTGTTCCCGCGTCACGTCCTGATGGAGAGGTTTGTTTACGAAACGAAGACGCCGTCGTTCGGAATCGCAATCAAACAACTGGAGCTCTACCAGGATCCGACCAATCCCGCACAGCGGCAGGTGACGGCTACGCTTGAGCTGACTCATGCGGTCGAGCCCGGGGAGATCGAGCGGCATCTCCAGTTGACCATGATTGGCGGCGCAAATGTTTTCCCGGTTTCGGATCCGGCGCCGCATTTCGCCATCAGTTACGGACTGCACCGGCGCGTGGCTTACCTGCGTAGCTCACCAATCACTCTGCCGAAGCGTGAGGATTTCATGAAAGTGATATTGAGCAAAGGCGTCTCCACTGCGCAAGGCGGTGCGGCAACCTCGGGCGCGGTTGAAAGCAAACTTCGCATTCCATCCGTGGCCACGATGTTTCAGATCGATTCCATTAACACGACGGTTGTCCGAAACAAAAACGGCGAGCCGGAGCAGCTTCTCGTCCTGAACACGTCGGCTGACATCAGTACCATTGAGCTCGCCAAAGCCCTGGAGATTCGATTGCTGCCGCGACGGAAAATTCCTGAAGGAGAACAGACCGAAAGCGCAGCTGCGATGGAGCATGACGCTGAGGCGACCTCTGATTCTGCAACCGAGGACGAGTCCGAGGCGGCGGATTCGAGCGATGCTCCTGCCGAATCGGAATTGAAGGAAGAAGAGCGTTGGAAAAGTGAGAGTGATGTTCCGGAGGAAGTGGTCAGTCACTCCCGGCTTGTGGCCTTCAGTCCATTGGCGTCGCAAAAGCCGCAGGATCGACAACATGTGTTTCGTATCCGACTCGATAATGAGGGTGAGCTTTACGTCCTGGTGCACAAAGGAGTCCGCGCCCTCGGCAATTATCCGCTGACCGACGATTACGACGCGGTCGTCGAAGTGCCGCAATTGCCGCGCGAAGTTCAGATCGAAGGAAACGGCGGATTGCTCGCGCTCAACGGCGAACGAAAACTTTCGATCCGCTCGCGCGGTCTTCGCGCCGTCGAATACGAGATCGCCCGGGTAGCTACGGGGCAGATCAATCATTTGGTCAGCCAGACGGAAGGAAAATTTCAACATCCCCATTTCCAGGTTCATGATCTGTTCAACGAGGAAAATATCTCGCGCATTGCGCTCGAGCGACAGTCGATCGCGCTCGAGAATAAGTGGAAAGCGAACTATTCCGCCTTCGATTTCTCCGAGCATTTACGCAAACCGGACGACGGCGGGAGCGAGCGGGGTTTGTTCTTTTTGACCGCGCGTGGCTGGGACCCGGCAAAGAAGAAACCGATCAAGGCCGTTAGGGACTCCCGTTTCCTACTTGTCACCGATATCGGCATTTTGATGAAGAAAAACGCCGACGGCAGCCATGACATTTTTCTGATGTCGATCAAGGAGGGCAAACCGATGGCGAACGTTTCGGTGGATCTTTTAGGCAAAAATGGCATTCCGCTGCAAAGCGGCAAGAGCGACGAAAACGGGCGTTGCTCTTTTCTATCGGTCGAGCAATCGATTCGCGAGAAAACGCCCGTCGCGTTCGTGGCCCGAAACGGGGACGACATATCGTTCATTCGGTATGCTCGTGAAGATCGCCAGTTGAATTTCTCTCGCTTCGATGTCGATGGAGTCGAGAGCGTTCTGCCGGAGGAATTGGACGCATTCGTCTTCACTGAGCGCGGTATTTATCGTCCGGGCGACGAGATGCACATAGGGCTCGTCGTTAAACAACGAAACTGGCAGGGACAACTCAAAGGCCTTCCGGTGGAAACTGAAGTGCTCGATGCGCGCGGGCACGCCGTGCAGACGAAGAAACTGCATTTGCCCGAGACCGCGTTCGCGGAATTTACCTACCAGACGGCGAACGAATCGCCCACCGGCCTTTATACCGCCAACGTCTATCTGATGAAGAACAGCCGGCGCTCGACCCTGCTCGGATCGACGACGGCGAGTGTGAAGGAGTTCTTGCCGGATCGGATGAAAATCGAGACGCGCCTGTCCCAAAGTGCGGCGCACGGCTGGGCCAATCCGCGAGATATGCATGCGTCCATCGTCCTGGCCAATCTTTATGGGACTCCGGCGACCGACCGCCGCGTCACCGGACGGCTCGAGCTTGCGCCAACGGCATTCCGGTTTCCGGAGTTTCGCGACTATATCTTTTTTGATCCATTAGCCGATGGCCGCAAGGTGCGACCTGCACAAAGTGTCGATCTGGGCGAGAAGAAGACCGACAACGCCGGAGAAACAAAATTCGATCTGCAATTGGAACGCTTTGCCGACGCGAGTTACGCGGTGCGCTTTATCGCGGAAGGCTTTGAAGGCGAAGGCGGGCGCAGCGTAACGGGCACGACAAGCCTCTTGGTCTCGGCGTTGCCTTACGTGATCGGCTGCAAACCGGACGGGGACCTGACCTACATCCAGATGAACAAGCCGCGCACGCTGGATCTGGTCGCGGTCGATCCGCGGCTCAATCGCATCGCGATCGAGAGTGTGACGGTCAACGTGATCGCGCAGGAATATGTTTCAGTGCTGACAACCCAGGAGAATGGCAACTACGCATACCAATCGGTCTTGAAGGAGCGGTTGACCAAAACAGAAAAGGTTTCCATCTCGGCCAACGGCTTTCGTTATACCGTTCCCAGTACCGAGCCGGGAAACTACATTTTTGAGTTGCGCGACGATCAGGATCGGCGCCTAGCCAGGCTCGGTTTTTGTGTCGTTGGCCAGGGCGCGGTTTCGAGCTCGCTGGAAAAAAACGCGGAGCTCGCGGTCAAGCTCGACCGGACAAAATGCAATAGCGGCGACGAGCTCGCGATCAGCATTACGGCGCCGTACTCCGGCAGTGGATTGATCACGATCGAGCGCGATCGGGTTTATGCGCAGGTTTGGTTTCAGGCGAACAGCGCCAACAGCGTGCAGCATATTCGCGTGCCCGAGAATTTCGAAGGCAGCGGGTACATCAACGTGGCCTTCGTGCGAGCATTTGATTCGAAGGAGATTTTCGCCAGCCCACTCAGCTACGGCGTTGTGCCGTTTACCGCCAACATGGAGACGCGCCGTCTCAAAATCGATCTCCAGACGGTGAAGGTAGCGAAACCGGGTGAACCATTACATATCAAGTATCGCGCCGATCGCGCGTGCAAGATCGCTCTGTTCGCGGTGGATGAAGGCATATTACAGGTCACCGATTACGTCACACCGGATCCACTCGAGTTCTACTTTCGCAAATGTGCGCTCGGCGTGCAGACCTCGCAGATCGTTGACCTGATCATTCCCGAATTCTCGGTGTTGCGCTCGGTCTCCGCGTTTGGCGGCGGCGGTGACATTCAACATTTGAACCCGTTCAAGCGGGTGACGGATAAGCCGGTCGTGTTTTGGTCCGGGATTATTGATGCCGACGTGAACACGCGCGAGGTCGTCTACGATGTGCCGGACTTTTTCGACGGCACGCTGAAGATCATGGCGGTCGCTGTCTCGAACGACAGTACCGGCTCGGCCGAGCAGGAGACGCTGATTCGCGGGCCGTTTATCATCACGCCGACTGTACCGGTGCTTGCTGCCCCAGGCGATGAATTCGAGGCGGGCGTCACCGTCGCGAACAATGTGGAAGGATCGGGCGCAGACTGCGTCATCCAACTGCGCGCGGAGACAAACGACAAGCTGTCTGTTGTGCGATCTGCTTCGCAGACACTGCGTGTGGCGGAAGGGCATGAGCAAAGCACGACCTTTCGTTTCCGCGCCAACGACAAACTGGGGGCGGGTGAGGCTACGTTTATTGTTCGTTACAACGAAATTGAAATAAGACGTCGTTCCACGCTAAGTGTCCGCCCTCCGGTGCCCTACATGACGGAGGTTCGCAGCGGCAGTTTTCAGAGAGACAGCGCGGAGATTTCTATTACGCGCGCCATGCATTCAGAATTCCGAAAGGTCGATGCGACGCTTTCCGCGCTTCCGTTTGGATTAGCGCACGGCCTGGACGCGTACCTGAAGGATTTCCCTCATGGCTGCAGCGAACAAATCAGCAGTGGCGCGTTCTGCCGCTTGGTGCTCGCGGACGAAGCCGACTTCGGATTGAGCCGTGCTGAAGTGAATAAGCAGTTGGAGCATACATTTGGCGTTCTGGCCCGGCGTCAAAACGATCAGGGTGCTTTCGGCTATTGGGGGCCGGAAACCGCGGACGGAATTAGTTTTGTAACGACCTACGTCATGGATTTCCTGAGCGAAGCCAAGGCCGCAGGTTTTGCCCCGCCCGCGCAGATGTTCCAAAGCGGTTTGCGCAATCTGCAAAAGATGGTGGCGCGCGATCCGAAAAGCTTTTCCGACGCCCAGACTCTGGCCTTCGCCATCTATATCCTCACGCGCGAAGGCGTGATCACGACGAATTACATCCTGAACCTGCGTGACTATCTCGACAAACATCACGCGAAAGAGTGGCAGGACGATGCGACCGGGTTTTATCTGGCCGGCGCGCTTCATCTCTTACATAAGGATGCCGATGCCGAGAAGTTGATCGGGCAATATCAGATTGAGCGGAAAGGAGCCCGCTTCTGCGATGATTTTCATCAGGCCCTCGGCACGAATTCTCAATACATCGCGATCCTGGCGCGCGAATTCCCGGCCCGGTTAAGGAAAATCACGCCCGAGCAATTCCAGCAAATTGTGCAAGCCGTCGCGGACGGACGATTCAACACTCTGTCCGCCGCGTATTCGGTGCGGGCGTTGAAAGCGTACTCGCATGCCGTCGCGCAAAATCGCCCGGAGCTTTCCATCGCGGAGGTCGATGCGAGTAATCATAAGGAACGCCTTGTTTCCGGGACGAAGCTGCTGCAGCGAGCCAGGGTTTCAGGCGGTGCCCGGGCGGTGCAGTTCCATAGTGACACGCGCGTGCCCGGTCCGGGATTGTTTTTTCAGGTTGTTGAAGCCGGGTTTGATCGGCAAATGCCGCAGGAAGCAGTCCAGAACGGTTTGGAGGTTTATCGCGAGCTACTCGGTCAAAACAGTCGTGCGGTAACAAAGACATCGTTAGGCGAATCGATTCGGGTCCGGTTGCATGTGCGGAGTTTGCGGCACGAACCGGTGACTAACGTTGCCATCACCGACCTTTTGCCCGGCGGTTTCGAAATCATCGATTCGTCCATTCACCGGGGCGCCTGCTCGACCGGTGGAGTTGATTATGTCGATGTCCGCGAAGATCGCGCGGTTTTTTTCGCCACTGTCCCGGTGCAGGCGCTGGAGATCGATTACAAGATCAAATCCTGCAACCGCGGCGAATTCGTGGTCCCGCCTATTTTTGCCGAATCGATGTACGATCGCAACATCAAGGGACGTGGCGTGGGCGGGAGAATTTCGGTCACGCAATGAATTTGTTTTCGCGCGCCATTTCCGGGGAGCGCACGCGCCCCCGCGTGCCGTGTTCGGCGCCCTCGCCGAACACCGGGGGATTGAAGGAATCCGTGCTCACGCGGCGGACGGAGATCCGCTGGCGGGGGCGCCAGCGGCAGCACGCGAGGCGCGTGCGCTCCCCGGAGTGGCGCGGTCGCGTGCTGTTTGCCTTTGCGTTTGTTTGCGTATCGATTGCACTCGCGTGGCTCGCTCTGCCGAAGCCACCGTTGCTTGACGGAATTCCATTTTCGCAAAGCGTCTGGGATCGCAACGGGAAGTTGCTGCGGTTGGCTCTGGCGGATGATCAGAAATTCCGCGTTCGGACTTCGCTTGACGATATTTCGCCCGGGCTGATCGACGCTACGCTGCGCTACGAAGACAAATATTATGCGCGGCATCCGGGAGTGAACCCCGTGGCGCTGTTGCGATCAGCCTGGCGCTTGTTGACCCACGATAGCCTGCGCACCGGCGGGTCCACCGTGACCATGCAGTTGGCCCGGCTGCGGTTTCATCTGCAAACCCGAAACATTCCTGGGAAACTCCAGCAGATGTTCATTGCGCTGGAGCTGGAGCGTCATTACTCGAAGCGCGAAATCCTGGAGGCCTATCTTAATCTGGCGCCGTACGGGCGGAACATCGAAGGCATCGGCGCCGCCAGCCAGATTTACTTTGAAAAGTCACCGGCGGATTTAACTGCACCGCAGGCGATCGCGTTGAGCGTTATTCCGCAAAGTCCGGCGCGCCGCGCGCTTTTCTCCGATCGTGACAACAGATCGGTCAGCGCCGCGCAAAGCAGTTGGTACGATCGCGCCGGCTTGAACCTGGATGGTGAATTGTCGGGGCGCCAGTTCCAGGCCCGCGCGGAGAACGAGCGCAAGTTTCTCGCGCCGCACTTCGTCCAACAAGTCCTGGAATTGGCGAAGTCTAACAACGGCCAGAATCGTTCGAGGCAACCGCGGGGCAAAAATCAAATCATCACCACGATCGATCTCGCCAAACAGCAGATGATCGAACATCGGATATCGGATTACGTCGCGTCCGGTGGCAAGCGCGGTATTCGGAACGCTGCGGTGTTGTTGATCGACACCAGGAACATGGATGTGCTGGCGCAGATCGGGTCAGCGGATTTTCATGACATCGGCATCAATGGACAGGTCGACGGGACGCGGAGCAGGCGTTCGCCGGGATCGACCTTGAAACCATTTGTCTATGCGCTGGCGATCGATCAGGGCCTGATCCATCCACTCTCCATCGTGGCCGACGCCCCTCATCGTTTCGGTGAATACAATCCGGAGAATTTTGATCGCGAATTTCTGGGGCCGATCCGCGCGACGGACGCGCTGGCTCGCAGCCGTAACGTCCCCGCCGTCATGCTCGCGTCGCAATTGTCGCATCCCAATCTTTACGAGTTTCTCCGGGATGGGGATGTGGCTTTGCCGCGGCCTGCATCGTTTTACGGCTTGGCCCTGCCACTGGGCGGAGCGGAGGTTTCGATGCAGGAACTAGTCCGTCTCTATGCTGCGCTCGCCAATGGCGGCGACCTGCGGCCGCTGCGACGAACCTTGAATGATCCGGTTTCGCCGAAGGGTCGGCGAATTTTAAGCCCGGAAAGTGCATTTCTCGCGATGGAAATGCTGGGAAACGTGCCACGTCCGGAATTGAACTGCGCGGACGCGGGAAACAGTGCGCCGGTTTTCTGGAAGACTGGAACTTCGCACGGTTTTCATGACGCCTGGTCGATCGCGATCTTCGATCATTATGTATTGGGCGTTTGGATCGGAAATTTCGACGGGCGCGCAAGTCCTGCTTTTGTCGGGCGGACCGCCGCCGCGCCGCTTCTATTTCAAATCATCGACAGCGTCCGGGCAAACTGGCCGGAACCATCCGCTCCCCATGTTCCGCCGCCGGGCGCAAACCTGAAACGAGTGGAATTCTGCGCCGTCTCGGGGGATTTGCCGGGCCCGTCCTGCGGGCAGCGCGTCGAGGGCTGGTTCATTCCTGGAGTTTCAACCATCAAAACATGCGACGTGCATCGCGAAGTTCTCGTCGATATCCCAACAGGTTTGCGTGTCCCGGTTGATGACGGGACGCGGGAGTTGCGACACGAGATTTATGAATTCTGGCCCAGTGAACTGCTGGCCTTGTTCGAACATGCGGGCGTGCCTCGACGAACACCCCCGCCATTCCTGCCCGGCACAACTTCCGATTTAGCCGCCCACAGTGGGCGGCCACCGCAAATCATTGCCCCGTCTGAAACTTCCCGGCGCGAGATTCTGGTGGGATCTTCATCGAGCATTCCGCTTCGAGCGAAAGCGGAGGCTGATGCGCGTGAGATTTATTGGTTCGCGAACAAGGTTTTCATCGGAAGATGCAGCATCACGGACGTCATCGCCTGGAAATCGAAGCCGGGATCGTATGAGCTGACCGCGCTCGATGATCATGGCCGTGCCGCGACGTGCATGGTCAGGGTCCGGTAACAGCGGTTGGTCGATTCGCGATCCCGATTCGGGAGGCCTCGTCTGCAGAATGTTCGGGTCTTGTCCGTCCCAGGCAGAGCCTTTCCATCTTTACTTGATCGGTGGCTGTCGCAACCGGAGCATACACAGCCATGGCCCGGGAATACACCCTGCAACGCGCACCCAGCTCCACATCGATTCACATCGATTACGCTGCGCAGTTGAACGAGCAGCAGCTTGCCGCCGTGACCGCCGCGCCCGGGCCGTTGCTTGTTATTGCCGGGGCTGGATCGGGTAAAACACGCACGCTGACCTATCGAGTAGCCTATTTGCTCGAGAACGGAATCGACCCGCGCAACATTCTCCTGCTTACCTTCACCAATAAAGCTGCCCGGCAAATGCTTGACCGGGTCGCGAATTTGCTGCCCGTGGATGCCAGCGGGATCTGGGGAGGAACCTTTCACTCGATTGGCAACCGCATGCTGCGACGGCACGGCAGCGCGCTCGGTTATTCGAGCGGCTTTAGCATCATGGATCGGGAAGATCAGAAGGACCTGATTAATACCGTTGTGGCCGGTGCGGGGATCGATCCGAAAGAAATCCGATTTCCGAAAGGTGATGTGCTGGCCGAGATCTTCAGCTTTGTCGTCAATACCGAGTGCCCGATGGAGGAGCTGCTGGCCGGCAAGTTCCCCTATTTTCTTCCTCTGCTCGACAAAATCAAAGATGTCCACGCTCGCTACGAGAAGAAAAAGAAGGCGACAAACTCGATGGATTTCGATGATCTGCTCGAAAAAACCCTGACCATGCTGAAGCAGCACGAAGGAATCGCGGCGTTTTATCGGCGTCAGTTTCAATTTGTCCTGGTGGACGAATATCAGGACACGAACAAGATCCAGGCCGATCTGATCGACACGCTGGGGCGAGATCATCGCAACGTCATGGTCGTGGGTGACGATGCGCAGTCGATCTATTCCTGGCGCGGCGCTAATTTCAAAAACATTCTTGAATTTCCGAAGCGCTATCCGGAAGCGCAGGTGTTCAAGATCGAAATGAACTATCGCAGCGTTCCGGAAATCCTGAGGGTTGCGAACGCGGCGATCTCCGCCAACGTCGATCAATTTCAAAAGAATCTCAGCCCAACGCGCGAATCGAATGGCGCAAGGCCCGCGCTGGTTGCTCTGAATGACGGCGCGGAGCAGGCGCAATTCGTCGCGCAAAGAATCCTGGAGCTGCGAGATGAGGATGTGAATCTGAACGAGATCGCCGTTTTGTACCGCGCCCATTATCACGCGATCGAGCTGCAGCTGGAGTTTTCGCGACGCGGCATTCCGTATCAAATCACGAGCGGGATCCGCTTTTTCGAACAGGCTCACATCAAGGATGTGACCGCGTTCCTGCGCCTGGTCGCCAATCCGCGTGATGAGGTTGCCTTCCGGCGGATGGTCAAACTGCTTCCTGGGATCGGCAACCGCAGCGCCGACAATCTCTGGAACGCGTGGGATGCTTCGCTCCTTGGCGCCGCGGTCGCTGAACGCGGTCCCGAGGATACGGCGACACCCGCCGCGGTCAGCGATTTCGGCGCTCATTTGCGCGCGATGAGCCCGCCGGCGCGCTCCCGGAAGTCCTGGGAACAACTGGCGCACACACTCGATGAGATTGCGCCGGGCGGACTGCCCAATCCGCCGTCGGCGATGATTACCTCTGTCGTGGAAGCGATGTATGACGACTACGCCAAGGTTAATTTTACGAACTATGAGTTACGCCGCGAGGATCTGAATCAACTGGCCGCATTCGCGCGACAGTTCAAGGATTTGAATGAATTGCTTTCCCAACTCGCGTTGATCAGCAACGTGGACGCCGAGGCTGCGCCGAACCAGACCGCCGACAAGGAAGCGGTTAGTCTTTCCAGTGTGCATCAGGCGAAGGGACTCGAGTTTCACACCGTTTTCGTCATCTGGCTGACCGACGGCATGTTTCCCAGTTCGCGCTCGCTTGAGCGCCGGGAAGATCTCGAAGAGGAACGCCGTTTATTTTATGTCGCCGTTACGCGCGCCCGCGACGAGCTCTACCTCACCTTTCCGCACATGCGTTTGAATGCGGGCTATGGCGACATTTTCCAGCGCCCTTCGCGTTTCCTGAAAGAGATTCCAAACGCGCTCGTTGAAGACTGGCAGGTGAATCGAAAATGACGAAGCACGAATGACTAATGCCGAAACAAATCCCAGTTCCCAAATGATAAAGGAACAACGAACACGGGCCTTTCGTTATTTGGCCTTCGTCTTTCCTTCGACATTCGACATTGGTCATTCGGTATTTTCGTCATGAATCTTTCCCAAGAGAAAAGGATTGCTGGCGTCCTGGCGCCGCTGTTTGCCTTGAGACGTAACGACGATCTGGGCATTGGCGATCTGGCCGCGCTGCGGGAATTTATCGATTGGACAGCGGAGAATGGATTCAAGCTCGTGCAATTGCTGCCGATCAATGAAGTCGGCGGCGACAATAGTCCTTACAACGCGATTAGCGCCCGGGCGATCGAGCCGACCACGCTCGAGTTGGCACCGGGAACGCCAATCGATCTGAACCAGGCAGATTTTGATGAGACGATCGCCGGGATCGACCTAATGAAACTCCGTCGCGGCTCGGTCAAGTATCTGCTCGTCAAAAAATTGAAGCGCCAGTTGCTGGAAAAAGCATTCAATAATTTTTCTCGAAACGCTGAGCCACAGCGAAAATCCGGCTTCGAGAGATTCAGCAAAGACGAATCGGAGTGGCTGGAAGACTACGTGCTGTTCCGCATTCTGATGGAAGCGAATGGGAATTCAGAAGCGTGGGATAAATGGCCGCCAGAGCACCGGACACTGAATCAAGCGCGCGCCTGGCTGGCCAGCCTGCCTTCCGACCGGCGCTCCACGGTGACGTCACAGCAGGATTTCTTTCGTTACGTGCAGTGGATCGCTCATGAACAATGGCTTCAGATTAAATCGTACGCGCAAAAGCGTGGCGTTGCCCTGATGGGCGATATCCCCTTCGGCGTCAGTTATTATAGCGCCGACGTTTTCGCCCGGCCCGATGAATTTGTGCTCGATTGGGCCGGGGGCGCGCCGCCGGAGCCGTACTTTAAGGACGACGAATTTACCCAAAAGTGGGGCCAGAACTGGGGAATCCCCCTGTATCGCTGGGACGTCATGCGCGCGAGCAATCTTCGATGGTGGCGACAGCGCGTTCGCGGAGTAAAACACATGTTCCATGTGTTCCGCATCGATCACGTGCTCGGATTTTATCGGATCTACGCGTTCCCGTGGCGGCCGGATCGCAACCGGGAATTTCTGCCATTGAACTGGGAGCAGATGCTGGAGCGAACAGGCGGAAACTGGCCGCATTTCTCGCCGCGCGACGATTCTACGCATGAGAATTGTGAAGCGAATCGATCCGAGGGCGAACAGTATTTGAAAGTGGTCCTGGAAGAGGCGGGTGCCACCCGGGTTATCGGGGAAGATCTTGGGACCGTTCCAAATTATGTTCGGCCGAATCTGCAGTCGTTAGGCGTCGCCGGTTTTAAAATTCCGCAATGGGAAACGCGCCATGAAAGAGTCATACCCGGAACGGAGTACGAGCGGTTGTCGGTCGTTACTTACGCCACGCACGATCACAAGCCTATTCGCGCGCTCTGGGAGGAAGCAGTCGAGGAGCCAACGCCCACATCGGACCAGGCGCGCGGTGATTTAAATAAGATCGCTCAGTTCGCCGGATTTGATCCACAAGGGCAGGCCGTGGATTACGAGCGGGATTTTTATCCGTCAATCATGCAGGCGTTGTTTGCCAGTAATGCCTGGCTCGCGGTCGTCATGATTACCGATCTCCTGGCCCGCAAATATCGATTCAATGTTCCCGGCACCGCCGCGAATGCGAATTGGACACGGCGGATGCAGCGCAGCATCTCGCAACTCCGTTCCAGCCGGAAAGAACGGGCGCGCCTGCGGTTGATCCAGGGCCTGCTCGAAAAGACCGGACGAGTGTAGCCACGCCCCGACCCGCCTTCGCGTCGCTTCGGCGCGGCGAGCAGAGCGGGGCGGCTACAGGTAGGGACGTTTCTCCGAAACGTCCGTTTTGGCTCCCGTCGAATCGTAAATGACGGACGGCTCGGAGAGCCGTCCCTACCTGGATTACCGTCCGAACTGTGCCCGGGAGGGATGAGCTCGTCTCGTCCCACTATTTCTTGTTCCCTGGACGTTTCTGAGAATGGAGCCGGCGGAAGTCGAGCGACATAGACGGGCGGCCCGAAGGGGCGAGAGAGTCGGGAGCGAACGAGTCAAACGTCACTACCTCAAAAAATCGAGGTTTATCTGTGCCAATCCGTGGCTAAATGAAGAGTATGAAAGCTCCGATAAAAGTCGCTGTCACCGGTGCCGCCGGGCAGATTGGATATTCCCTCGTGTTCAGGCTTGCCTCCGGCGCCGTCTTTGGCTCCGACCAGCCGGTCGCGCTTCATCTAATTGAGATTCCGAACGTCCTCGAAGCGCTAAACGGCGTGGTCATGGAACTGCAGGATTGCGCGTTTCCTCTTCTGCGCTCGATTGTCCCGACCGCTGACCTGGACGAGGGCTTTCGCGACGTCAATTGGGCGCTGCTCGTTGGGAGTGTGCCGCGCAAGGCCGGCATGGAACGAAAGGATCTTCTCGGCATCAACGGCAAGATCTTCATCGGCCAGGGTCAGGCGATTGAGAAAAACGCCGCGGCCGACGTGCGAGTTCTTGTCGTGGGCAACCCATGCAATACCAATTGTCTGATCGCGATGAACAACGCCAAATCGATCCCGCGCGACCGCTGGTTTGCCATGACTCGCCTGGACGAAAATCGCGCGCGCGCCCAGCTCGCCCATAAAGCAAGTGTTGAAATCACACGGGTCACAAATATGACGATCTGGGGAAATCACTCCGCGACCCAGTATCCGGATTTTTATAATGCGCGTATTGATAAGCGTCCGGCAAACGAGGTCATTGGCGACGAGAAATGGTTGAAAGAAACCTTCATCTCCACCGTGCAACAACGTGGAGCAGCGGTCATCAAGGCGCGCGGGCTTTCCTCAGCCGCCTCGGCGGCCAACGCAGCGATTGGCACGGTCGTTTCTCTAATCACGGAAACTCCGGGAGACGATTGGCACAGCGTCGCCGTTTGCTCAGACGGGAGTTACGGTGTCGAAAAAGACTTGATCGCTTCGTTCCCGATTCGCGTCCGCGGCGGGAAATGGGAGATCGTGCAAGGACTGCCCATCAACGAATTCAGCCGGCAAAAGATCGATGCTTCCGTCGCGGAATTGAAGGAAGAGAAAGCACTCGTGAGCGACCTGCTCGGCAAATAGCCGCGGTAACGATCTATAGGTAGGGACGGCTCTCCCGTGGCGCGCCGTAGCTTCAGCGAAGGAGGCGAGCCGTCCGACTTATACCGCGAGGGATGAGCTCGTCTCGTCCCATTATTTCCTGTTCGACGGTTTCGAAAGGGCCAGGAGACTGTAGCCACGGCGCGGCACCTGCACTGAGCGAAGTCGAATGTGTCGCCGTGTCACTCCCACGCCCCGACCCGCCTTCGCGTCGCTCCTGCGCGGCGAACAGAGCGGGCCGGCTACAGGTAGGGACGGCTCTCCGATCCGATCCGATTTCAGCGCAACGCTAACAATTTCACGCTACCTTAGTTTTCCGCCCGTAATTTGCTCGAAAGCTTCGACGTATTTAGCCGACGTTTTCTCGATCACGTCCGGCGGCAATTTCGGTCCGGGCGCGGTTTTATCCCAATCCAGTGTTTCAAGGTAATCGCGCACGAATTGCTTATCGAAACTGGGCGGGCTTTGGCCGACCACATACTGATCCTGTGGCCAGAAACGGGAGGAGTCAGGCGTCAGGCATTCATCGATCAACAAAAGCTGGTCTCCGATTTTTCCAAACTCGAACTTGGTATCGGCCACAATGATCCCGCGCTGCGCCGCATGATCTCGCCCGACACCGTAAATTTTCAGACTCAGGTCTTTTACCTTGGTGGCGACCTCGTCTCCCAGGATCTGCCGGCATTCCTCCATGTTGATATTCTCGTCATGACCAACATCGTTCTTGGTCGCAGGCGTGAAGATTGGTTCCGGCAAAGCCGAACCCAGTTTGAGACCGGCCGGTAACTTCTCCCCACACACGGTCTGCGATCCCTGATACTCTTTCCATCCCGAACCGGCGAGATAACCGCGCACGACGCATTCGACCGGGAGCGGATTCGTTTTTCGGACGATCATCGAACGACCGGTAAGTTGTTCGCGAAAAGGTTGCAGCTCCGCTGGAAATTCATCGAACTCTGCCGTGACGAAGTGCGTGGCAATGTTATCGAACCGGCGAAACCAGAAGGCGGAGAGCTGATTGAGCACGGCGCCTTTGTGCGGAATCGGGTCGGGCAGGATCACGTCGAACGCGGAGAGGCGATCGCTGACCACGAAGAGCAGAGTCTCGCCGAGATCAAAAACCTCCCGCACTTTGCCGCTGCGGAGTCTTTTGATCCCTGGCAGTTCAATTGATGAAAGAGCCGGAGTTTCGAGTGAGGTTTGCATGCGCTATTATCATATCGCTCGCGAACGGCCGGGCAAGCGCACCGGTTTTCTGGGGAGCACAGGCTGCCAGCCTGTCACTCGCGGCAGCTTGCCGCGAACCTCTCCGCTGCCAGATCCCTCGATCGGTCACATCTGAAATTCGATTTTACTTAAAATTGCATTTGGCAAGCTGCCGAATGCTACAGGCTAGCAGCCTGTGCTTTTCAGAACTTCCCGAGTTCTTCCGCATCTCATCATCCACCTAAGCGTTGGACGTTCGACGCTGGACGTTCGACGTTTGCAACTCTCATGGGTGGCATTGTCATCAAACCGCGCGCGCGAATTCTCCACGGACACGACTGGGTTTTTTCCAGCGAAGTCCTGAAAGTGTTCGGCAAACCCGCAGATGGCGATGTGATCTCGTTGAAAGACGGCCGTGATCATTTGGTCGGCAGCGCCATCTACAATTCGAAATCGCAGATCGTCGCGCGCCGTTTCTCGCGGCGGAAACAGGATCTCGATCAGGATTTCTTCAAACGGCGCATTGCCCAGGCGATCGAATATCGGGAACGCCGGCGGGTCGATCTGAACCTGTGCCGCCTTGTCTGGAGCGAAAGCGATGGGCTCCCCGGTATCGTTTTAGACCGCTACGGCGAGCACGTTGTCCTGCAGACGCTGACGTTGGCGATGGATATGCGCAAAGACCTGATCGCGAGCGCCATCGCCGAGCTTCTTGGAAATGTCACGATCGTGGAGCGGAATGATGCGCCCGTGCGGCGGTCCGAAGGCATGCCGTTGCAGACGGGAATCCTGCGGGGCGAGCCCCTGCCACAGCCCATGATCCTGGAAATAAGGGGGTCGCCTCCGTCAAGTTCCGTCCAATTTGAAGTGGATCTTCTCCGAGGTCACAAGACCGGATTTTATCTGGATCAAAAGCCGAACTACGAGGTTGTGGCGGCGTTCGCGAAAGATCGCCGTGTCCTCGATTGCTTCAGTAACCAGGGAGCATTTGCCCTTTTCTGTGCGCAGGCCGGCGCCCGGGAAGTAACCGCGGTAGAAGAGAGTTCCGCCAATATCGAGGCTGGAGAACAGAACGCCCGACGGAACCACCTCAAAATGAACTGGAAGAACCAGGACGTTTTTCAATTTTTGCGCGCGGCCGAGAAAGCGGAAGCAGAATACGATATGATTATCCTTGATCCGCCCTCCTTCACCCGCGCCAAAGGGGGCTTGCACGATGCTTTGCGCGGTTATCGCGAACTGCACGTGCGCGCCTTCAAGCTTCTTTCCAAGGACGGGTTACTCGCGACTTTTTCCTGCTCTCATCACGTCACCGAATCCGCCTTTGCCACGACTATAGCCGATGCCCTGGTTGATGCGCGCCGCTCCGCCCGGAGAATTCGCCGGTTCGAGCAGGCGCCCGATCACCCGGTGCTGCCGACCTTGCCGGAAACGGAATACTTCAAGGGCTTATTGCTCGAGATGATGCCTGGGCGGTAAAATCGATTTCGCGGACTCGTCATATGTCGCCGCGTGAACGCGCGAAGATTTTCTCTCGGGAAAATTCTGGAAATCTGCAACAGCGTCACTAATGTGCGATCAGCGCAGAGCCAACACGCCAACCGTTCAGCGGACCGAATGCGAAAGTTTGACATGCCCGAAAAAATCCGACCGATCGAACAGATGCTGGAATTAAATGAAGAATCGATGTCGCCCGAGCACCTTGACTCGCAGGTGCAGAAAGCGCACGAGCAGTTGCTCCAGCTCAAACGGCAGCAGGAACAGATCGAGAAACAAAAGCGAGAGCTCGAGGAGCTGAGCCGGAGACAGGAGGAACTCGAGCGGGGGCGCGCCGAGATGACGGATAAATTGACGCGGTCGCTCGTCGTTCTGGAAAGGGAAGCGTACGACACGCAAAAGAAGCTCGAGCAGATTCGGGCGACGCGGGAAAGCTTCGGGCAGCATTTGGAATTGATTGAGGCGATCGATCCGAAAAGCTGGAACTCCACCGAATTGCACAAGGAATTGAGCCGCGCACTCAGTGCGGTGGATGATGCGCGGACGGATTTCAGCCAGCAGCGCAGCCGGCTACAGGCCAACGATGAAGCAAGTAACGATGTCGCCTTGCCCGAAGCGGCGTCCGATGTATCGGATTTGCTCAATGGCGGGCGTTCCTTCGGCCAGTGGGTGCAGATCGGTCTCGCCCTGACTCTGCCCCTGATTATTTTCGGTTTTGTCGCGCTCCTGATCTTTTTTTGGATCGCGGGCAAAGTTCAATAACTCGGCATGCTTCGACGTTCGAGCAGATCGGTTACAGCGCTCGATTTGAGCAAGCAGGATCTCGCCCGGCAGGAATCGGAGCTGCGCGACAAAATGGAGAAACTGGAGCGAATGATCGCTGAAGCACCACGCGTTGCGGAAGAGATCGGCCGTCAACAACGCGAAGAGCTTCTCATGCGCGCGGGTGAAGAGCGAAGCCGGCTGGATGTGTCGGTGGCGTTACACGACAAACGCTATGGCGACGATGGCAGAGTGGCGCCTCGGCGGCGCGCTTTGCGAAAGGAACGTCGCGAGGGCCGCATCATCTTTATCGTTCTGATGATCGCGTTCCTGATCGCAGTCGTCTGGCTGATTGTGCATCTGCGCAGCTTCTAAATCGCCGTTGAACCCATGAGTGAATCGCCGGATCTCGACGTTGCCTATGTCGCGCGGCTGGCCCGGATGAATCTCACCGCCGCGGAGAGGGATCTCTTTCAAAAGCAACTGGCCGATGTTTTGCACTACGTGGAAAAGCTGCGTGAAATCGACGTGACCCATGTCGAAGCAAGCACCCACGCCATTCCGGTTTCCAATTTCTTTCGGGAAGATGAGCCGCGGGACTGGTTCACGGCGGAGGAAGCGTTGCGTAACGCGCCCCGCAAGGCGAACCAATTGTTCATCGTTCCAAAAGTGATCGAATGAGCGGCGCTGCTTTGCCGGCGCGCACCATTGCCGAACTGCAGACCATGCTGCGGCGGCGCGAGGTTTCGCCGGGACAAGTGCTCGAAGGACTCCGCGCACGTATCGAAGAGGTTGATGGGAAAATCGACGCGTACCTTTCCTATGATTTCGATGCGGCCATGGCCGATGCCGAAAAGGCGGACGTGAACCTTCCGCTTGGCGGCATCCCGATCGCGGTCAAGGACCTTATCAACGTCAAAGGTCAGCCGTGCACCTGCGGTTCGAAGATTCTGGCCAATTACCGCTCGATGTATGATGCCACCGTCATCCGAAAATTGCGGGCGGCCGGTGCCATCCCATTCGGCAAGACAAACATGGACGAGTTTGCCATGGGATCGTCGACCGAGAATTCGGGTATGAAATTGACGCACAATCCCTGGGATCTATCTCGCGTCCCGGGCGGTTCGAGTGGCGGTTCCGCGGCGGCGGTGGCAGCGGACGAAGCGATTGCCGGTTTAGGCACCGATACGGGTGGCTCGATTCGCCAGCCGGCCGCGCTCTCGGGCATTGTCGGGGTGAAGCCTACCTACGGCCGGGTGTCGCGTTTTGGCGTGACCGCATTCGCTTCTTCATTGGATCAGGTAGGGCCGCTGACGAAAACGGTACGCGATAGCGCGATGATCATGAACGCCATCGCGGGGCCGGATCCCCGGGACTCGACCTGCTTGAATCAGCCCGTGCCCGATTACACGGCGGCGCTGGGTCGCGATTTAAAGGGCGTTCGGCTCGGTTTGCCCAAGGAGTACATGGTGGAAGGAGTCGATCCACAGGTTAAAGCGGCGGTGGACGCAGCCGTCGTTCATTTCGAATCGCTCGGGGCAGAAATTATCGAGGTTTCCCTGCCTTACACTGATTCTTCCATTGCAGTGTATTACATAGTGGCCACAGCCGAGGCGTCGGCCAATCTGGCGCGTTTTGACGGCGTTCGCTACGGTTATCGCGCCGAAAATCCAACCGATCTTCTCGACTTTTACGGGCGGACCCGCGGAGAAGGTTTCGGCCCGGAGGTGAAGCGGCGTATTATCCTTGGAACGTATGTTCTTAGTTCGGGCTATTACGACGCCTATTATTTGCGCGCGCAGAAGGTGCGGGAACTGATTCGCCGGGATTTCGCCAAAGCATTCGAGAAAGTCGACGCGCTGATCTCGCCCACGTCGCCCGAAGTGGCCTTTAAACTGGGCGAGCGAACATCCGATCCATTGCGGATGTATCTGGCGGATATCTTCACCAACGCGGGAAATCTCGCCGGGATCTGCGGAATCAGTGTGCCGTGCGGATTCGCGGAGATCGACGGCCGGAAATTACCAATCGGCCTGCAGCTGCAAGGTAAAGCGTTCGATGAAGCACGGATCTTCCAGATCGCGCACGCCTACGAGCAAAGCACGGAATGGCACAAAGCGCGCCCTCCGCTCTGAGCTCTTCGCCTTCCGAATCACGAATAAAAAGTCAGCTTTGACCCCCCATCCCCTCAACTTCTCAACTCGTTAGATGCTAATGCGCGTCGTTGCCGTCATGTTATTGCTGTCCGCGTGCATCGCTGCTGAGGCGATGTCATACTCGTTTGTTTCTAAGGCGAGCGGGCGACTGGGCGGGCCGATCCGCTTCGAGTTTTACCGTGATTCTACCACACGTCCGAAGATCGATATCAAGTCATTCACCGTTTCTATGCGGACCGCCGATGACCGGTGGAAGGCTATGTGGTCCATCTTGAGCGGCCGTGGCCTGACACAGCCGATCGAGTACGGAGTTACGCCTCCTGGTTTTACCACGATGATTCAACCGCAGAAGCTCATCCCCGGTCGCGTTTACACCGGGTCCGCTTCCGATGGACACGGGGGTTCATCTAGCGTGACTTTCGGATTCGATAAAAACGGAAGTATGATCTTCCCGGATTCATTCGATCGATGAGTGGCGAATGAAAGTATCTAACCAATCGATGAAGCCAACGGCCCCATTGCGAAATGAGTTTAGGGTGTTTGCCATTGCACTCTGCCGTGGCTTATCTCTTTCTCGTTAGACCTATGATCACGCGCAAGTCGTTAATCGCTATCACTGTTTTGACGTGCTTCGTTTGCGATGTTATCGCCGCTACTCCTTCTGGCGACGCCGATATGAGAGCAATCGGCCGTCAGAAGTTTGGCCACGATCGCTTTGCTACGTTGGTCATTCCCGCTTCAACTGGCGCGCTCAACGAGGGAATCGTCTCTGGGCTAAGCGCTGTCTTCGGACCAAAGAAGTTGGTTCGCAACACGGCATCGAACCTTAAGGACGTGCATAGCAGGAACCTCGATTTGGTCATTTCAGGCCGGTCCCGCGAGAAGACAAAGTCCGTTCTTGTCCAGGCCCTAGCCGAGTTACCGCCTCGGAGCCTATCCGGAATGAAGATTCATGTCGTTGGCATCGACGCGAAAGAGTTGCAGGAGGCAAGTCAACGTGTCGGGGCAACCATTGTCAGATGAGTCAAAGGTCTAACCATGCGCGATGAAGCCAACGGCCCGTTGGCGAAATAATTTCAGCATGTTTGCCACGAAACCCTGCCGTGGCTTATCTCTTTCTCGTTAGAACCCAAGAACGCCTTTAACCCACGCCCCTACGGTTCATACAAACGTTGCACTTGGAGCGCTGCTTGTTGTTGTAGGTTCCGCGTGGTACTATTTACTCGCTGCGGTTGCGGTTAAAATCTTGCGTCGCGGCGGCTTTAACATCTAGCCAGCCGATGCGGTCAACTCCGAAAGCTTTCGCGAGCGGGCTCGCTGGCGCATGTACTAAACTCAGTTGAGAGTCTTTGGATGAGAGTCGAGAGTTCAGTAGAGCGCAGCGCGGCCACTGGTGGCTGACCAGTGGCTAGTTTTGCCAAATAGCTGAACATCTGCGGTTCCTATATGAAAACAAACATTCTTGCGATCAGCCTTGCGCTGAGTCTTGGCCTGTCGGCTGCGAGCGCTGGGCAGGTTGATCCGCGATTCAGAGGCGTCTGGGCAGGCGAGGAGACGTTCGTCGTGGTCGCTACTTCGTACCAATACGGTTACAAACCCCTCAAATATTCCGCAACCCTCGCCATTGGCGAGGAGGGAAAACTCTTCGGCGTTCTGAAAGGTATTGGGACGGGGCGATATTATGTTTCTCCGTGGTCGAACGGGAACAAGTTGGTGATCAAACATTCTCCCTCTATCTACGGCGAGGGCCGATATGATGGCAATTTCGTGCTATCAGCGGACGGAAACACTTTGACGGAAACTGGACTGGGACTCCTGCCTGGGAGCCCTCTGTCGGTCACCTGCAGCATTACCGGCACCTTTCATCGTCAAGGAAAGAAATAGAAACGACGCACCGAGCCGCGCTGATTATCGCGACACTTTGATAGCCGGTGGGGTGGTTTCATTTAACCAAGACGATGCAACCAACCCTTGGACGGTACGAAACCAAGTTGAGCACCGGAGAAGTTGAGTCGTTGAGATGAAAAATCTGGCCCTGGCCAGCAGTGCCGAGATTGAGCTCGTTAGGCTGCAACTACCCAATTCATGATCGAACCTAAATTCTTCCTTCGCGATGTGATAGAGAGTGACCTTTCCATATTCTACGAGGACCAGTTGGATGAGGAGGCAAACCGCATGGTTGTTTTCACACCCCGAGACAAGGATGCGTTCCATCAGCACTGGCAAAAAATCATGGCCGATCAAACGCTCAAAAAGCAAACAATCGTCTGGAACGGCGAAGTGGCGGGCAATGTCGTAGCGTTTAACGCGGCGGACGGGGGGCGCGAGATCGGCTATTGGATCGGAAAGAAATACTGGGGCAAGGGGATAGCGACGCGGGCTGTAGCGGACTTCCTGCGCTACGAAACCGCGCGACCGCTGTCCGCGCACATAGCGAAACACAATAAAGGATCGATTCGCGTGTTGGAAAAATGCGGATTCACTCTCGTAGGCGAAGACAAGGAATTCGCAAAGGCCGGGGAGAAGACGATCGCAGGGGTCGTTATGAGGATCGGGTAATTCTTTATTGAAGGGGGAGCCGACGACCGGGATTGAACCGGTGACCTACGGTTTACGAAACCGTTGCTCTACCAGCTGAGCTACGTCGGCGCGGGTGGCAAAGATTACATCCTACGGCTGGGTGAGCAAGAGCAGTGGAGGGTGCTCTGCGACATCATTCTTGTAGAGGTAGCTGTGCCAGCCACCTGTTTATTAATCAGGTGCTTGGCACAAGCGCCTCTACAACGGCAGCCGATTTCGCGCAGCACGCCGACGAAATTAGTCAGAACCGAGGCGCGCGCGGCTCGCAGAGCCGTGGCGAACGGTCTAAAGTCATGCCGCTCATGAACCGTCTGGAGGAAATTCTGCGCGTCAAGCGTAGTGAGATCGATCAGCTCCGGCCGCGCACTGCTGAATTGCAAAATCGAGCATTAGAGCAAAAGGATTTTCGCGGGTTCCGGGCGGCGCTAAAACGCCGGGATGGCGAACTCGCGGTTATTGCTGAGATAAAAAAAGCGTCGCCGTCCGCGGGCACGATCGCGGATCAGTTCGATCCGATTGCGATCGCGCGAAATTATCAGGATGGCGGGGCCGATGCGATATCGGTCCTGACCGATGAGACTTTTTTCCACGGCGACTTAAAACATCTCGCCGCCGTGCGAAATGAGGTCTCTCTGCCGATTTTGCGCAAGGATTTCATCCTCGACGAAATCCAAATTGTCGAGTCGGTCGGGTCCGGCGCGGATGCCATCCTCCTGATCGTCGCGGCGCTCGATGACAAGCAGCTCCTTGATTTGTCAGCAGCGGCGGCGCGATATCATCTCGATGTGCTTGTCGAAGTGCACACCATCGATGAACTCGATCGCGCGCTGGACATCGGCGCGGAGATTATCGGGATCAATAACCGGGATCTGGCCACCTTTGCGATCGATCTTTCGGTGACCGAACGTCTGGTCGAACTGGTGCCGGACGAGGTCGTGCTGGTAAGCGAAAGCGGATTTCGATCTGCCCAGAATGTGATGCGGGCGCAGCGGTGCGGCGTTGACGCGATCCTTGTCGGGGAAGCGCTGATGCGGGGCGAGATCTCGATCGGAGAATTGCGCGGGTAAACTGTAGGGGAAGGCGTTGCCTTCGAGTACGGACGGCTCGCCTCCTTCGCTGAAAGCTACGGCGCGCCAGGGGAGCGCCGTCCCTACCTACCTGATCACGCCGATCTCGGCCCGACGATTTTTCGCCCAGGCAGATTCGCTGTGCCCTTGATCAGCAGGCATTTCGAGACCAAAGCTGACCGTTTGGATGCGATTCGCCTCTACACCTCGTGCAATCAAGCTCTCGCGCACGGCGCCGGCGCGGCGGTCGCCCAGGCCGCGATTGTATTCCGCAGTTCCGCGTTCGTCGGTGAAGCCGGCGATGATGATATCGGACGAGCTTTGTTTCATGAAATTCGCCACTTCCTCGATCTTACGCTCCTCTGCGGCGCGAACTGATTGGCTGTCGAAATCGAAGTAGATTGGCCGGAAACGGTCGCGTTCCACATTGCTGCTAAAATACGACGTGCCTTCCCGCCGTTCCGGCAGCGGAGTGCCAGTCACATAATCGCCGGTATTACCGGCCGTTTGATCGCCGCCTTTTTTTTGACAGCCGGTGGTGCCGAATAATGCGAGTAGTGCGCTGCAATAAAGCAAAATGAGAAAGGTGCGGTGCCGGGACTTGGCCGTGATCATGCGAGAGGCAGGGTAGCGGTTGTGAATTTCACCTGCAAGCTCCCGCGTCATTCCGGAGTGCGCGCGAATGCTCTTTTGATCTGCTGCCAGATTCCCCCGCGTGTCGGTTGTCCGGCGCGCGCGACCAGCACGGAACAGTTCGCCCGATTCAAAATACTGCGGGTCAAATCTCCCATGATGTAATGGCGGACTACGCCGCGGCCGCGGGTCGAACCAGTGACAATAACGTCATAGGAGCCCAGTCGCGCTTCGGCCAACACCTGATCGATCACAATGCCATGCCGGATGCGCACGGTTGTCGGCGCGCCGAGACGCTCGAGGCTCTCTTTCTGCTTGCGCAAATTCACACCCAATTCCGAGTTGGAGTCGAGCAAGCGGTCGAGATCTTCTTCCAGCTGAACCAAATCGGCGTACATGGCCGGCGGTTCGGCCATGACGTGCAATAATGTCACCGATGCGCCAACAGCAGCGGCCAGTTTCCCAGTCAATTGCACGGCATCATCAATGAACTCCTTGCCGCCCGTGCAGACGAGAAACGATTTCAGCTGCGCGCATTCCCCTGTCGCAACCAGGACCGGTGGTGGAATAACCTTGATCACCTCATAGGTTTTCTCAGAGCGCCAATAGAAACCGCTGTTGCCCTTGCGCTGCGCGCCAATGACAACCAGATCATAGGTGGTGGTTGAAGTTTCATCCAGAATTTGCCGGATCGGTTCACCACTTCGGACAACGATGCGGGGCTTGACGGTGGAGGCCTCGAGTGATTGCGCTTCTTTCTCGAGCGCCGCGCGCAAATCGCGTTCATCGGACGGCTGTTCCACAATTCCGAGAAGCACAACCTCAGCGCGGCAAGCCCCGGCCAGGAGGCCACCGATACGAGTCGCGTGACTCGAAGCGGGCATTCCGTCGCTGCAGATCAAAATTCGCATCAGTTTTACAATTTGTGACCAGTTAACAGGGTGTAAATAACGATCGCAGCGCCGATCAGCGGCAGAGGAACGAAGAGCAACCGGATTTTGGGTCCGGCAAAATATTGCGTGGCAATGGCGCCGATCTGCGCACCGATAGCAGCTCCGGTGTGCATGACGAGTGCGATCAAAATATCGACGTTGCCTTTGATGGCGTGGGAAATGGTCCCGTAACTGGCGGAGATGATGATCTCGAACAGATCGGTGCCGACGGCGAGATGCGTCGGGATGCCGAGGACGTAAACCATCGACGGCATTCGGATGTATCCGGCGCCGCCCCCAAGAAATCCGCTAAAGAGTCCGCCAACGAACGACACCAGAATAATGATCCACAGCGAAATGGTTACGCCGGAGGCGGGCAATCTGATCCTGGGCGGAATGTTCAGTCGTTGAATGCTGCGCGTGACGTGCTGGAATGACGAGTGGTCCTGCTTCGATTTTGCACCTTTCACCCTGCCCGATGGTATTTTCTTCTGTCGTAACGTCCTCCGGCTCTCCCAGACCATGAATGTGGAAATACCGACGTAGACCACGATGGAAACGATGCTCACGACAAAATTGACGTTCCCTGCGCGCTTCAGGGCTTGAATCATTTGTGCGCCGCATTCAGCGCCGCCGATCGTCCCGATCGCCATGAGTAACCCAAGCTTAAGATCGACATTGCCGAGGGCACGATGGCGCTTGGCCGCGACCACTGATTTACCGACGATATGCGCAAGGTCAGTGCCGACGGCGAAATTCCAGTCAACGCCCATCAACCGAAGGGCTGGGCCGGCGATGAAACTGCCGCCTACGCCGAAAAAGCCGCCCAGAATGCCGATTAAGAACCCCACGATGGCGAGGTAAATCGGGCTAATGTGCGAATTGGAGATCGGAAAGAACATGGCTGTCTTATTCGGTCCGCCCGCGGAGGAGCCGCAAGAGCAACGTAGTGACACCCTCCAGCATGACGGCCTGGCCAATGATGAGAAGGATCGCGACCCCAGCGTAGATATAACGATGATGCGCCGCCAACTGGAAAAGCCAGTCCCCCAGGAAATGAAGAACGAGGAAGAAATACCCCACTACGAGCACGGTATAGATGGCGAGCTCGACCAAAAAAGCTCTCAGCGTGGCAGCAGCGTCCCGTTTCATCTAATGATCCCGATTACAGACAATTCGCCTCTGGTAAGGCGGGTGGTCGGAGGTCGCCACGGTGAGGCGCAGCAAAATCCGTTGCGCCAGAGACCTTTCTTCATAACCTTCGGTTCCGCTATTGACGGATAAAATATGGCTGATGCCGCTAACAAATACGCTGAAAATGTCTCGGGAAAGTTTTATGTCGATGATCAGTGCATCGATTGCGATCTGTGCCGCGAAACTGCCCCAGCCAATTTCAAACGAAACGATGACGGTGGCCACTCGTTCGTCTACAAACAACCGGAGACTCCGGACGAGGAAGGGCTCTGCAAGGAAGCGATGGAAGGGTGCCCGGTGGAGGCCATCGGTAACGACGGCGCCTAGGCGCTTTGAATAGCGTCCCACATCACCAAATCCCGGTTGCTTTGACGATTGCCGGGTCGGATAGCAGCGCCGGCGCCGGAATTCAAGCCGACGTAAAGACATTTTCCGCCCTCGGCGTTTACGGGCTGACCGCCGTGACCTGCATTGTCGCGGAAATCCCCGGCAAGGTAGCCAAGATTCAGCCGATTAGTCCTGCTATCGTGCGCAAGCAGATTGATGTGCTCTGCCGAAACTTCCCCGTTGCGGCGATCAAAACCGGCCTGCTTGGTTCGGCCGACATTGTTACCGCCGTAGCCCGGGCCATGGTGGATTTGTCCGACAAATATGAGCGGCCGGTGGCGCTGGTCGTCGACCCGGTGATGGTCGCTACCAGCGGTACGACGCTGCTTCGCGCCGATGCCATCAAGCTCTACAAGAACGAATTGTTTCCCATCGCCACACTCATTACGCCAAACCTGAATGAGGCGTCGAAGTTGCTCGGCCGAACCGTTTTTGATTTTGCCTCGATGCGAAAGGCGGGCAAAGACCTCGAGAAGAAGTACGGGGTTGCGATCTTGCTCAAGGGTGGTCATCTCGCCGGGGACCAGGCGGTCGATCTTCTGTTTGTAAATGATAACGTGATCGATTTTCAGGCGCCGTTTGTCCGTGATGTGGTCACCCACGGCACGGGTTGCACCCTGTCCGCCGCGATTACGGCAGGTCTCGCCGCCGGCCTTCGGCTTGAAGACGCGATCGGACGCGCGAAAAAGTTTGTTAGTGCGGCGATCGCCCAGCGCTTTCGCTGGCAAACTGGGTCAGGGGAAAATGTGGATGCGCTGAATCATTTCGCGCAGACGGAAACGCCCAATCTGTAGGGCAAAGCGCAGAGGGCCCGTCGTCGCTGAGGCTTCGGCGCGGCAGGCAGAGGGGGGCAAACTTGCGCGCGACCGGCTGGAAACGCTCTGCTACGATCGAGCGTCCTTCTTCCAAAGCTTTTGTTCCATGGCCTCGGTCGCGGCAGCCGTTTCCGCCTGCTTCTTGCTCCGACCACTCCCGCGTCCAAGAATCATTCCTTCCCATACGCATTGCACGACAAATGTCTTGTCGTGTTCGGGACCGCTTTCCGACACAGTTTCGTAAACCGGACTTTGCGGAGAGATGCTTTGCAGCAGTTCCTGCAAATTCCCCTTGGGATTGATGTCGACGGGCTCTTCCGCGAGCTGTTCGAGATCCGGTTTCGCCTGCGTGAGAATGAATTTTTTTGCCGTCTCCAAATCGCTATCGAGGTAAATGGCGCCGATTAGGGCTTCGAACGCATCGGCCAGGGTCGACGTGCGTTCCCGTCCCCCGCTGGCCTCTTCTCCGCGGCCCATCAGAAGGTACTGGCCCAAATCGAGCGCCGCGGCGTGCGCGGTCAGGGCATCACGAGAAACGAGTCGCGAACGCAACTTGGTTAATTGCCCTTCTGCTTCCCGGCTGAAATGATGAAAGAGATACTCCGTAATGACCACCTGGAGAATGGCGTCTCCCAGAAATTCCAGGCGTTGATTACTAAAATGATGGCGCTGCGTTTCATGGCCGAGGCTGGGATGAGTCAGCGCTTCGGTCAACAGCCGCGGATCTTGAAACTCGTAACCGATACGTTGTTCGAGCGGAGTCACCTCAAGCACCCTAACTAACGACGACGGTTTTTGCCATCCCGAGATCGTGCCCGTCCTGTTCGCAACCTGGACAATTTGATTTCGCTTTGCCTGGACGACGTCACCCGCGCTTAACGTTTCTGATAAATCTCGAGGGACGTGATTAAATCGAGAGCCCGCTGCAGCACGGAATCATGCACTGGAGTCGCCTGCGTCCGACCGCGACGCTGTTCGGACGTTTCCAGCTCCGGGTTGGTCCCGGCAATGAGCGCGGCTTCGTTGAGATGCGGCCGCTCCGTATCATGAATGAATGGCCCCATTCCTTTACTGGCGCTGGCGACAAAGATTTGCCGCTTGTCGACGGCAGCCAGCTCGACCGGCAGATCAGGTTTTGCCCCTCCGGGATAGAGCGACTTACCGTCCGGTCCGGTGCATTCCGACACGGCTATTCGCAACACCTTGCCGCTCGGCAAGGGCAGATCCGAGTATTGCACGGCGCGGCCCGCAGTGGCCTGGCCGATGATCAGAGCTTTGGAGTGGAAGCGAAGTGCGGCCGCAACTGCTTCCGCTCCTCCGTAGGTGTCCCGATCGGCAAGTAGAACGATTAGACCTTTGTACACCGAATCGCCGTCGGCCACGAAACTGCGCTCCTGCTTTCCTTGCTTGCGCAGCGCAAACAAGGATTTGCCCTTGGTGACAAAGCGTTTGGCAAATTCCGCAGCAATGCCGAAATCACTCGAGCCGCTGGCGCGAAGATCGAGGACGAGGGCGTCGACTTTATTCTCGCCGAATTCGGTCAATTTTTTGTCGAGCGCCTGAAGGTTAGGAGTGGTCAGCGCGCCCGCGCGAAGATAACCAACATGTCCTTCCAGGATCTCGCTGTAGAAAGGAGCGGTTGGTTCCGGTGGCGCCACGTCCTTCGCCGGCAGGAGGAGCAGACCATTGTTGAGCCTGACAATTAATCCCTGGAGCGTCGCGCGGCTCAGTTGGGTTTCGTTGATTGCTTCAGGATTGGTGAAGTTGCTTTTCAAAAGACTGATCGCAGTTTGAACGTCTGCCGAAGTCAGGGACTCGATGAGCTCCTCCGTTGTCGGCGAACGTGTCGGCGTGGGCGATGGAGCCGGTAGGACGACCGGTGGTGAGCTGGCCGAAGTCGCCGGCTTGGTTGCGGTGGGAGATTGCGCGTAAAGACACGCGTTGCCGAATGCGCAAAGAATGATCAGCCCGACCGAAGCCTTCCGTAACATTATCAAAGGACGTGATTTTATGCTGCTCACGCGGTAACGGCAATATCGCGCCGATAATGGCAGCCTTCGAAATGAATGAGTGAAACTGCTTCGTAAGCGCGGGTCCGCGCCGCTTCGACGGTGGGCGCCAGAGCAGTCACCGCCAGGACCCGCCCACCTGCCGTAACGATCCGGCCGGATACTTCACGTGTGCCCGCGTGAAAAATCTGCACACCGTCCAGAGCCGCCGCTTCTTTCAATCCGGTGATAGGTTTGCCGGTTTCGTATTTTTCCGGATAGCCACCCGAGGCGAGCACGACCGTAACGGCCGGATCGGGATTCCAATCAATCGAGTGCCCGGCGAGTTTTCCGTTCATGGTCGCTTCCAATAACGGAAGCAGATCAGATTCCATCCGCGGCAGAAGCGCTTGTGTCTCGGGATCGCCAAATCGGCAATTGAACTCAAGAACGTACGGCCCCTTGGGAGTGACAATCAAACCGGGGAAAAGAAGACCGCGAAACGTTGTCTTTTTTTCCCGCAATCCTTGCAACAGCGGGCGCATGATCCTTTCGTCGATCTCCGCTTCCAAATTCGCGTTCCAATCAGGTGCCGGACTTACCGCGCCCATTCCTCCCGTATTGGGGCCGGCGTCACCATCGAACGCTCTCTTATGATCGCGCGCTGTGGCCAACAATTTGTAGGTGTTGCCGTCCACCAGGGCGTGCAGGGAACATTCCGAGCCGCGCAGAAATTCTTCGATCACAATCCGCCGTCCGGCCTGACCGAAACGGCCCTCGTTCATCATCGCGGCAATGGTGGATTTGGCTGTTTCCACATCGGGCGCGATGACGACACCTTTGCCCAAGGCAAGACCGTCGGCTTTGATCACGACCGGAAAATTTAGATCGTTACAGTAGCGAATTGCCTCTGCGCTGTCGGAAAACATCCGCGCAGCTGCCGTAGGAATGCCGCCCTTTTGCATCAACTCTTTAGCAAAAATTTTCGATGACTCGATCTGCGCGGCCGATTTCGTCGGCCCAAAGGCCCGTAGCCCCTCTGCCTGGAAAAGATCCACAATTCCCGCGGCAAGAGGGTCGTCCGGGCCGACGACGGTAAGATCGACGTCATTTTGCCGAACGAAACCGGCCAGTGCGGACAAGTCAGTTGCCGCGATCGGCACGTTTTCACCCAGCTGCGCTGTCCCTGCATTACCGGGCGCGCAGACGATTTCGTCGACGCCCGAGGACTGTCTCAGTTTCCAGGCAAGTGCGTGTTCGCGGCCGCCACTGCCTATGACCAGAATTTTCACCGCGAACACTATGCATAGTCCGGCGGCTTTCTGCCGATGAAATTCAAGAGTAACTCACGGGAGAAACTAGCTCGGGCGGGCCGAGTGCGGCGCCATTTCGGCAGGCAAAATCGATAACTCGAGCTTTTCGGTGTGCCGGATGATCAGCAGTTTTGCCGGAACTCCAATCTGCTCAGCGACGAGTATTTTGTGCAGTTCGTGGATGGAAGAGATCGGTTGCTCGTTGAAAGCGACGATGACGTCGCCTTCACGCAAGCCAGTGTGCGCGGCCGGACTATTTTTCTCGACCGAAATAACAAGGACGCCGGTTTCGCGCGGCAGATTGTAGAACCGAATGACGCGTCGATGAATCGGAACATTTTGTCCGGCTACACCGATGTAACTGCGTCGGATTCGTCCGTCGCGAATGAGCCAACCGGCGACCAGTTTCGCGGTGTTACTTGCGATCGCGAAACAGATGCCCTGCGCCGGGCGAATCATGGCCGTGTTTACCCCGATCACTTCGCCAGCCGAATCGACCAAGGGTCCTCCGGAGTTTCCCGGATTGAGAGCGGCGTCGGTCTGAATAATGTTATCGATCAGGCGGCCGGATTGCGAGTGCATGGAACGACCGAGCGCGCTGATAACGCCGGCTGTTACGCTGGTCTGAAAACCGAGCGGGTTACCGATGGCAATGGCCACCTGGCCGGCGCGCAGATTCTCCGAGTCCGCCAGGCGCACATGCACCAGTTGTGGTGCGTCAATACGGATGACCGCGAGATCGGTGTCGGGGTCGTCGCCGATCAGCTGCGCGGGATAATCCCGGCCATCCGACAGATTGACGGTCATACGGGTGGCGTGATGAACCACGTGACTGTTTGTCAAAATAAAACCGTCACGGGCGATGACGAAACCCGAGCCGCTGCCTTCGACTTCGTTTCGATCGTGCTGACCGCGCTGGACGACTTTGATATTCACCACCGCAGGCGCAACGCGTTCCGCGGCGCCCACCACCGTTCGGGAATATTCATCGAGCAAATACTGATCGTGGTCGCCGGCAACCGCTTCCCCACCGGCCGTCATGGGCGGGTATGTCTCACCACCCAGGGTCGGGGTGACGACGAACGTTTCCGGGTCCGAAAAAGGTAGAGTAGTCATTCTTCATAAATTTCCGCCCTGGAACCCTTTCGTCAACTACACCATTGCCATGCCCATACAGATCATTTCGATCGTTACTCTCTCCTTGCCCGTCAAAGCAGGGGCGGTTAAAAGATACGTTTTATGAAAAGAGCTGCCGGATCCGTGCTCGACGCCCAGTGTCCTTCCCGCCTTGTCCTCGATCGCATTGCCGACAAATGGACGGCGCTTGTCATCCAGGTCCTGGCCGGTGGCACGTTACGCTATGCCGCCCTGCGGCGGGAGATCGGCGGTATTTCGCAAAAAATGTTAACCCAAACTCTGCGCAGCCTGGAGCGGGACGGGCTCGTCCAGCGCAAGGTTCACCCGGTTGTCCCTCCGAAGGTCGAGTATGCCCTGACCCGCCTGGGTCGGACGTTGATTGAACCTTTGCAGGGGCTCTGCCGGTGGTCGGAGAAACACTTGCCTGAACTCGAGGCAAATCGTGCCCGGGCCAGGATGAAAGCAGCCAAAGCCGAAATGGGCGCCGATGGCCTGACATCTCTTCGTTAGTTCAGCAATCGACTCCCGCCTTCGACACACCTTCGTATGCCCCAGGCAGAAACAGTGGTTCTTCTGTTTGCGTTGGTCGCGATGTTGGTGGTGATAGCACGCAAGCTCGCGGTGCCCTATCCCATCATGCTCGTGCTCGCCGGGCTGGCGGTCAGTTTCATTCCGCATCTGCCGCAGGTAAAACTGAATCCCGACATCGTTTTTTATTTTTTTCTACCACCGCTCATCTATCCGGCGGCACTCTTCACTTCGTGGCGCGATTTTCGAAGGAATCTGCGCCCAATCCTTTTGCTCGCGATCGGATTGGTCCTTTTCACCATAGTGGCCACAGCCTGTGTCGCGCACGCGTTAATTGCCGGCCTTCCCTGGGCTGCGGCTTTTGCGCTGGGGGCCATTGTTTCACCGCCCGATGCCGTTGCCGTCACCGCCGTGTTCCGGCGCCTTGCCGTGCCGCATCGGATCGAAGTGATTCTCGAAGGTGAAAGCCTGGTGAACGACGCCACTGCTCTCGTTGCCTTGCAATTCGCAATCGCGGCTCTCATGACCGGCAGTTTTTCCCTGGGTCACGCCACGGCCCGATTCGTTTTCGTTACGGTCGGCGGCATTGCCTTCGGTTTCGTGGTTGGTTTTTTCATTCGCTGGGTTCATCGGCATCTCGATGATCCGCCGGTGCAGATCACGATCTCGCTATTGACTCCGTTTCTCGCCTATCTGCCGGCGGAGCGTTTGCATGTTTCCGGAATTCTCGCCGTCGTTACCGCGGGGATTTATCTGGGCTGGCATTCGCCTGTGATCGTCAGCGCGCGTTACCGGCTCCAATCGTACGCTTTCTGGGAAATGGTCGTGTTCCTGCTCAATGGGTTTGTCTTCATTGCCATCGGCCTGCAGCTACCTGGAATATTGCACGCCCTGCAGGGAGAATCGATCGTGCGCCTGATCGATGATGCGCTGCTCATCAGCGGTGCCGTGGTGCTCTTGCGGATTGCATGGGTATTCCCAGCGAGCTACCTGCCGCGCTTGTTGAGTAGAGGTGTGCGCGCGCGGGACCCGCATCCCGGGTGGCGCAATCTCGTCATCGTGGCCTGGTCGGGCATGCGCGGTGTCATCTCACTGGCGGCCGCGTTCGCTTTGCCTTTCACCCTCAGTAACGGAACCGCGTTCCCCGCACGCAATTACATTCTGTTTTTCACATTTTGCGTGATCCTGACCACGCTGGTGCTGCAAGGCCTGACCTTGCCGTTGTTGATTCGAAAGCTTGGCGTAAAGGACGAAGGCAGTAACGATGAGGAAGAACGAATCGCGCGACTGGCGGCAAACGAAGCGGCGATGGTGTTTATCGATCGGGTCGCAGGCGATCAAAGTTTCCCAAGTGAGGTAGTCGCGCGCTTGCGTGCCAGCTACGAAGAGCGCCTGCAGCAGCTCCGACTTTGCGCGGATACTCCGAGTGATCTGCGCGGCGAGATCGCCACGCCGCAATATCAGCAACTCCAAACGGAAGCTCTTCAGCTCGAGCGCGACACGATCATACGTCTGCGCAACGATCACGTGATCAATGACGACGCTTTGCGCCATATCCAGCGCGATCTGGACCTGGCCGAAGCTCAGCTGGACGGCGAATATTAAGAACCCAGATCGGTTCTGAACAGAATTGGCAAACTGCGATCTCACCCGTGCATGACAAACTGGATCCTGTGAATTTCGAATCTGATCAGCGCATTTTTCTGCTCTCGCCGGCTTACGCCGGAGGCGAACGTGCGCGGATGGTGATGAGTGACCGTGCGCAATTCGCACTCGCCCGGCAACTCCGCACCAGACGCGGCGCGACCATCGCTGAAGTATTCACTTTTCTCAGCGGCCTCTATTTCCGAGGCAAAATCGCCTACGCCAACGTCTTCGCCCGACCTTTCGCCCGATCGTCCGGTGTGTTTGTTATCACGCCCACGCGCGGCCTGGTTGAGGCACGAACCCGAATCACGCTGACGGATCTGCGCGAATTTGCGGAAGTCGACATAGATGAGAAAGATCCGCGTTACCGGGGCCCGCTCGAGCGCGATGTGAAATCTCTCTCCCGAAAATTGTCGAAGCGATCGGAGATTGTATTGCTCGGCTCCATCGCGACGGGAAAATATGTAGATGTGCTTCTGGCAAATTTTGGTGATCGCCTGAGATTTCCTGCTGATTTCGTCGGGCGCGGCGATATGAGTCGCGGCGGATTGATGCTGCGATGCGCGGCGGACGTAAACGAACTGCCCTACATTTCCGTTGCCGGCGCAATATTGAAGGGAAAACGCCCACCCAAACTGGCTCCGCGGCGTTATCCGAAAGGATGGACGCCACCGGAAAGCGCGCGGGAACTTCCAAGTCGCCGAACAGCGGTTTAAAAACCACCGGTCCTGGTTTCGCGCGCGATTTCTCAGAGTATGGCGCTTTCTCTCAAACCTCCCTTGTCGCCAATGGAAGCCCGTTCGGTGAACGAATTGCCCATTGGTCCCGAGTGGCAGTATGAACCGAAATGGGACGGATTTCGGTGCATCGTCTTTCGTGATGGCGACAAGATTTATTTGCAATCAAAGGCGGGCCAGCCGCTGGCGCGTTATTTTCCAGATATCGTGGCGGCTCTCGAGAAATTGGCCGCTCGCCGTTTTGTTATCGATGGAGAGCTGGCCATTCCAGTGGATGGAAGACTTTCGTTCGATGAATTGCAGTTACGCCTTCATCCGGCGGCCAGCCGCGTGCAAAAGCTGGCCCAGGCGCATCCCGCAATTTTGATCGTCTTCGATTTACTGGCAGAGAATTCCCAATCTTTTCTGCGGATGCTCTTGCGCGAGCGCCGGCGGAAATTACAAAAATTTGCCGCACGAAATTTCCAAGCGAAAACATCGATTCGTTTGTCGCCGGCGACGACGAAACTTACCACCGCCAAGACATGGTTCGACAAAGCCGGGGGCGATCTTGACGGAGTAATCGCAAAACTTGTCGAAGCGCCCTACGCCTCGGGCGAGCGCACGGCCGTAGTGAAGATAAAAAACATCCGGAGCGCGGATTGCGTAGTCGGAGGATTTCGTTATGCGACCGGCGCGCGTGTGATCGGTTCGTTGTTACTTGGCCTCTACGATGATGACGGCTTGCTGCATCACGTTGGTTTCACATCAGCATTTAAAGCGAGTGAGCGGCATGCGTTGACCAAAAAGTTCGAGGCGCTCAAGAAACCACCGGGGTTCACCGGAAACGCGCCGGGCGGTCCGAGCCGTTGGAGCACGGAACGAAGCGGCGAATGGGAACCCGTCAATCCGAAGGTCGTCGTCGAGGTCACCTATGATCATTTTACGGGCGGCCGTTTCCGGCACGGCACGAAAATCCTGCGCTGGCGGCCCGACAAAGCCCCCAGGCAATGCACGATGGACCAGGTCGAACACCGTGAAGGCAAATCTTTGGCGCTTTTGTAGCGGCGGTCTATGACCGCCGTTTATTTGGATTCGGCGCTCATAGAGCGCCGCTACAGTTTTTATCGGGACCAACTCGGCTCGGTAATTTTTCCTACGCCGTCGAGAATCTTGTTCTTACGGCTCGTCACGGTATCGAGCAGATAAAGACCGCCGCCTTGCGCGAAAATGATGTGGCGGGAATCCGCGCCCCAGACTGGATTTTCTCCGGAGGAAACGATCCGCGTGCCGCCGCCGCCGAGATCGAGAACTGCGACTTCGAATTCTCCGCCGCCGCGGACGTTGAAAGTGACCTTTTTTCCGTCAGGAGACCAATTCGGTTCCGTACAGTAACCATGGCCGGTGGAAATGAGCTGGCCTTGTCCGCCCGATGCCGAAATGCGATACAGCTGAGGCGCTCCGCGCTCGTCGGATGAATAAATGATTTCATCTCCGTTCGGCGACCAGGTCGGACCGGATTCCACGCCGTGGGTGCGGGTTAGCCGGCGAGCGCCTCCGCCTCCGGCGCCAACGGTATAAAGTTCCGGGTTTCCATCCTTGCTCACGCTCAACGCAATTCGCCCGCCATCCGGTGAAAACGCGGCGCCACTGTTGGTGCCGGGAAAATTGACGATCCGACTGCGGGCGCCGCTGCCGAGATCGATGACATACACATCCGGGTATCCGCTTTGATAGCCGGTATAGGCAATGCGCCGTCCATCCGCGCTGATTGATGGATGCACGCTAATGACGCCGTCGTGCGTCAGCTGGCGAACGTTGCTTCCATCGTAATCGCCGACATACACCTCCTTCTTTCCGCTGCGTGTGCCAATAAAGGCGATCTTACTCGTGGCCAAACCCTTGTTGCCGGTGAGCGTCTCGATGATGTCGTTGGCGAACCGATGAGCATTTTCTCGAACACCACCGCTGTAGGTCTTGGAGAGGACAGTGCTGCCGCTGCGATCTGCCACCTGTCCCTGTAACGTACCTCCACTCGCTGTGCCGCGCGCGGTGTAAGACGCGGAGCCGCTCAAAATAAAGTAGCCGGACAGGGTCAGATCGTTCTGCAGGATTTTCGTGGCATTCGTGCCTTCCCCACCGCCTAACGGCGATATGGCCAGATTGATCTTGTCACCTTTACTGATCGTGATGGTCGGAGCTTCTTCGCCGGCCATCGGTCCGGTGAACAAAACGGTGATCAGAACGAAAACGCCTCCACCGGGAAACAAATCTGCAATGCGTAATCCGCGGTCCAAAATTCTTTTCACTGTTCTGAATTCAACTCGAAATTGATTTTCACGTCGTAATGCCCGCCGTGGCCGAGCCCGGTCGGCAGAGGATCAACTTGCCTGACCCGTTTGGCAATCGCTGCGACCGATTCATCAATCATGACGTTGCCGGAAGGTTTGATAATTTCGAAGTTGGAAACGTGACCATCTTGTTCGATCCGAATTTTTACCAACGCAGAAATCTTCGAGTTCGAAGAGACCGTCGTCGTGGGCTGCGTCCATTCACTATAGAACCGATCGTGCAGCATGGCGCCGTACCATCCGAATTCGGACGCGCCGCCCCCGCCTTCGCCGCGGCCAGCGCTTTCGGCAGAGCTGCCGTTGCCATTGCCGTTGTGAGCAGCAATCGCTTTTCGTATCGGTTTCTCGGTTGACTCTCCTTCTGTGTCGCTCGCATCGGGTTTGGCCAGCGCCGCTTTAGCGATCTTTTTCTTTTCGGCGTCGGCATCGGCTTCTTCATCATCTTCGTTTGCCGGAGAAGGCATGACTTTTGGAGAAGGTTTGGGCGAGGCCTTCGCTAACACCGTTTTTTTCGGGCTGGGCTTGGGCGTTGGCTTTGGAGTCGGTCTGGCGGTCGGTTTGGGACTCGGCTTCGGCGTGGGTTTGTGCGGCTTCGCCGGCGGTTTGGGTGTTGCCTTGACCAGCGGCGTGACACTTGGCTTTGCCGTCGGCGTAGGGTTTGGCGTAACGCTCGGCAGCTGGATATCGCTCTTCAGCGAGGTCAAAACCGGGTGATCCTCTTCCGCTTCTCGCGGCTGCGGCGGCGGAGTTTCGTCAGGGAAAGGAATTGATGCCTTTGCTGGTGCCGGATTCGCGCCGTAACTCGTGGCCGGCGCGGGACCGCCTCCCGCTGCGCTATTGATCCAAACGACACTTTGGCTGGTCGCGTTCCTGGCCGTCTGGTTCCAGCGCAGCAACCCGGCGACCAGCGCAACGTGAGCGAGCCCGATCAGAGCGACATTCCGCCAAAACCGTGGCTCCTTCGACATCGCCTATTCAGATTTGGTCGCGATTCCGACCTTGCTAATCTCAGCGCGTTGCAGGGCGTCCATCAGGGTGACCAACTTCTGCACAGGCAATTCCCGGTCGGGTCGAATAACCACGGCGACGTCGGGATTCGAACGCTTCAATTCCACCAGGCTCGCGGTCAGAGTTTCCGTATTCACCAATTGGTTGTTCAGCTTGATCGTCTCGGCGCGATCGATCGAGATGGTTTGAACCTGGTTGGCGTTGAGAGGCGGATTCGGCGCGCCACTGGATGGAATGACCAGGTTCACGCTGTTTTCCAGCAGCGGCGTCGTGATCATGAAAATGATGAGCAAAACAAAGGCCAGATCGAGCAACGGCGTGATGTTAATCTCGCTGAGCGAGGTCAGGCCCTGGCGCTGGGAGTAGCGTCTCATTCTCTTTTCTGAATTGGGCGTTGGATGTTGAGCGTTGAGCGTTGAGCGTTTGCTGCTGTTCGAAGAAGACGCTCAACGTCCAATCCCGAAAAGCTATCGGGGCAGGCAGTCCAACGCTTAACGCTTAAACAAAGAAGCGCTCTCATCCCCGCCGAAATGCTCCTTCCCGAGCATGGTGATCGACATATTTATGCTCGAACTCTGAAGCGAGTTCCGCTGCGAAATTGTCCATCTCGACAATCATGGCGCGGATGCTGGTCACGAGAAAATTGTAACCAAACATGGCCGGAATGGCGACGCAAAGAGCCGTCACCGTCGTGATCAAAGCGCCCGAAACGCCGGGCGCCATGGACGCGAGGCTGGGCGAACCCGCTTCCGCGACTCCGGTAAACGCATCCATCACTCCCCAGACCGTTCCGAGCAGGCCGAGAAATGGAGAACCGCTCACCGCAGTGGCGAGCAGGATCATTTGCGATTCGAGAGCGAGCGCTGTTTCGCCAACGGCGCGTTCCATCGCCGCGTTCACCGCACCCATTTGCGCAGGTGAAATTTTGTCGGCTATCTCCAGTCGCGCACGAAAAGTTTCATCCACCTCCGCCGAACCGAGAAGGTGAAACGTCATCTCCTGACAACCGGCCCGATAAACGTTGAAGACCGGTGAACCGGGAAAACGTGCGTTCTTCTCAAACAACCGCAGCGGTTGCCGATCCTGCCGAAAAGCAGCGAGAAATCTTGTATTTTGTTTTCGCGCGAATTGGATCACGCGCAGCTTCGTGATCATGATCGACCAGCTGAAGATCGAGCCGATGGCAAGAAGAAGCAGGACCAGCTTGCCGGCAACGGTAGCGTGCTCGAAAGCGAAGACGAGACCGCCGGCCGCTAGCAGTTGGGGAATGAGCATTGCCGCTTCACCTGCTTAAGTAATAGCGTCGTTTCACGGAAACGAAAGTTAGTTTCTAAAAGTGAGGTAGGGACGGCTCTCCGAGCCGTCCGTAGCCACGGCGCTCTGTCGCCGTGCCGGGAGGGATGAGCTTGTCTCGTCCTAAACGGACGTTTCGGAGAAACGTCCCTACCTGCAAACAGTCAGCTCGCCGCCCACTTTTTCGGATAACTCCGGCGAATCAAGGCGCCGACGATGAAACCAATCCCGATCATGATTAGAAAAAATGAAAAGAACTGGCCGCGAGTAAATCCAGCGATGCGCGACGCGTCCGGTTCGCGGAAGTTTTCGATCGCGATTCGGAAAATTGCGTAGCAGATAAAAAAGAGGCCGGTCAGCACTCCGTTTGGTTGCCGTGTTCGTGTGCGAACGAGCCAGAGAATGGCGAAGAGGATCACCCCTTCGAAGAATGCCTCGTAAAGTTGGGATGGATGGCGCGGCGTCAGAATCGGTCGTAAGACCTCCTTGATCTGCGGGTGAAGGTGAACAGCAGATACAACCGCTTCCGGAGTGGTGAGCGACGGATCGATTTGCGTGCAGGCGGCAATGGCGCGCTCGGCCTCGGCCGGGTGATCGAGCAGTTCTTTCGGAAACTGCATGGCCCAGGGAAGCGTGGACGCGCGGCCGTAAAGCTCGCCATTGATGAAATTGGCGCAGCGTCCGAAGAATAATCCAATCGGCGCCGTGACGACCAGGTTATCGCCCAGGTTTAGCCAGGAAAGCTTGTGGCGATGCGCGTAATACAGGGTGAATAGCAAAAGCCCGATGATCCCGCCATGCGCGGACATACCGCCCTCCCAAACGCGAAGAATCGACAATGGTTCGCGGAGCATTTCCGGTTTGTAGAAAAAGACGTAGCCGAGCCGGCCGCCGACGATCACTCCGAAAAGCGCGCAACCGGTAATGAAGTCGCCGACCTTTTCTACGGGCAGATCAGCGTATCCATATTTGGCCAGGACGCGGAGCAACGTGAACCCGCAAAGGAAAGCGAGGACATAGGCCATACCGTACCAGCGCGGACCGATGTTTTCCGTGAAATGGAAAATGAACGGATCAAAACTGTGCAAATAATAAGCAAGCATGAGTGGCGAATTGTCAGCGATGTTGGCAGACGCGGCAATACTAAGTAGAAGCGGCGTTCCGGCCGCTTTTGACCTTGTCATTCGGCTGTAGCCACGGCGCTCTGTCGCCGTTCTTTTGGGCAACCGAGCGGGGCGACGCTCCCCTGAGCTTCAATTCGTGGGACGAGACCCGCCTTCGCTCGGCTTCGGCGCGGCAGGCAAGCTCGTCCCTCCCAAAATAATCGCCGGTGCAGTGGCTAAAGAGCAGCAACCGGCTCGGGCAGTTTCGTTTTTAGTACCTCACGCAAAAATGGCGCGGTTCGGCTGATTCGGTTTTGCGCGACTTCTTCCGGTGTCCCGGCCGCCACCACCTCGCCGCCGTCCGCCCCTGCTTCCGGTCCGAGATCGACGATATAATCCGCCTCGGCGATGACGCTAAGATTGTGTTCGATCACGATAACCGTATTCCCTTCGTCGACTAATCGGTGGAGAACATTAAGCAACAGCTCCACGTCGGCCATGTGCAAGCCGATGGTTGGTTCTTCCAGCAGATAGAGAGTCGATTTCGGTTTGCGCATTTTGCGGATCCGTTCGTTTTGTGCGCGGCCGACACCGCGCGTCAACTCGGCCGCCAATTTCAAGCGCTGCGCTTCTCCGCCGCTCAATGTCGGGCTGGGTTGACCAAGTTTAAGGTATCCAAGCCCGGTATCGACGAGTAAGCCGAGCGCTCGCGCGATCTTTGGATGGACGGAGAAGAATTCGGCGGCTTCTTCGATCGTCATTTCCATGACGTCCCCGATCGACTTTTCGTTGTAAAGAACTTCGAGCGTCTGCGGGTTATAACGGTTGCCGGTGCAATCTTCGCAAGGCACATAGGTGCTGGGCAGAAAATTCATTTCGAGCTTGATGATGCCCTGGCCCTTGCATGTTTCACAGCGGCCACCCTCGGCATTGAACGAAAATCGGCTGGCGGTATAGCCGCGGACACGGGATACCGGCAGTTGTGCGTAAAGGTTGCGAATCGTGTCGAACACCTTGATGTAGGTGGCGGGCGTCGAACGCGAAGTTTTTCCAATGGGCGATTGATCGACCTCGTAAACGGCCTCGAGCTCGGCCGTTCCGGTGACCAGCTTGAATAACTCCCCGTTGCTGCCTCGTTTGCGTTTATCCAGCTGTTCCCGGACGGCCGGCAGCAGCACTTCGCCCATCAAAGTGGATTTTCCGGAGCCTGATATCCCGGTGATGACCGATAGCCGGCCAATCGGAAAACGTGCATCCACATTCTTAAGGTTGTGCACGGAAGCATTGCGGATCTCGATCCATTTCTCGACCTCGCCTAACGATCGTCGTGATTTTCGAATTGGATGACAGATTGGATTCTGCAAGCAGCGACCGGTCTCGGAATTCGTGGCCCGTTTGATCTCGGGCAACGTCCCCTGGGCGACTACCTCTCCGCCATGGACGCCGGCGCGCGGCCCAAGATCGACGATATGATCCGCACGGCGCATCGTTTCTTCGTCGTGCTCGACGATGACGAGTGAATTTCCCTTCTCGCGCAATGCTTCGAGGGTTTCGAGGAGGCGAAGGTTATCGCGCGGGTGCAGACCTATGGTTGGTTCGTCCAGGACGTAAAGAACTCCCCGAAGGTTCGACCCGAGTTGTGCGGCCAGCCGGATTCGCTGCGATTCCCCGCCGCTGAGAGTTTTGGCCGAACGTCCGAGCGCGAGATAGCCGAGCCCGACATTGCCCATGAAACGCAGGCGCTGCCTGATTTCTGGGACGATATCGGCGGCGATCGTTTGTTGCGTCCCGCGAAAGCGCAGTTTCTCGATCAGCTGCAACGCCTCGGAAGCCGACGATTCGGCAAAGGCATCAATCGTTTGATCCTGGACCCGGACGTGGCGCGCGATGGCGTTCAGCCGCGCTCCATGACAGCTCGGGCATTCCTGCGCTTCGTCTTCATCGATCCATTCAAATTCGCGATCCGCGGCCAGCTCATTTTCAAGAACAGAATCGCCACTGTCGTCGTCCTGGCCCGTTTGTAATTTTGGATTCCAGATCTCTCCGTAGCCCCCGCACTCCTCGCAGGCCCCGTGCGGCGAGTTGAACGAAAACAACCGCGGATCAAGTTCCTCAAACGCGCGGCCGCAGCCCGGGCAACTCATCTCCGTGCTCATGACAGCGACACGATTCTTCGTGTCGAGGAGGTGCGCTGTGCCACGGCCGATGTCCAGTGCGCGCTGGACCAGGTTGCGTGCTTTCAAGATTCGTTTCGCGTCAATAACGCCGACCACGACATCGATGGTGTGCTCTTTAAAACGTTCCAGTTTTCGGAAATGCGAGATCGGCATGAGCGCCCCGTCGACATAAAGCGTCTCGAAACCCTGGCGCTCAGCCCAGCGCGCGACGTCCGTGTGAAAACCTTTTCGAGCTTTTACCAGCGGCGCGAGAACTTTTAATGTCCCGCGTCGAGCCGCGGTTTCGACCTGCTTCACAATGGCCGCGAGACTCTGCTTTTCCACCGGCAAATCGCAATCGGGACAGAACTGCGTTCCTGTTTTGGCAAAGAGGAGCCGCAGAAAGTGATAAATTTCAGTAACGGTGGCGACGGTTGATTTGCCCCCGCCGCGCGTCACCCGTTGCTCGATCGCAACACTGGGAGGCAGGCCTTCAACCAGGTCCACATTCGGTTTTTCCAACTGCTCGACAAACTGGCGCGCATACGGCGACATGCTGTCGAGAAATCTTCGCTGTCCTTCGGCAAACAAGATGTCAAAGGCGAGGGTCGATTTGCCCGAGCCGCTCAGACCCGTGACGACTACGATTTTGTCGCGCGGGATGGTCACGTCGATGTTCTTCAGGTTGTGTTCGCGCGCACCGTAGATCTGGATTGCGCCTGAATTGGGGAGTGCACGCCGCTCGCGCGCCCCGTTTGATTCTTCGTCGAATGGTTCTTCCGCTGCGCGAGCCAGCTCCTCTTCCGTATCAGAATAGATGCTTTGCCAGCTCCGCGGTGAGGCGCCGCGAACTGCACGCGAGGCGCGTGCGCTCCCCAGAACATTCGCAAGAAACTTTCCCGTGTGCGATTGAGGAATCTTCGCGACTTGTTCAGGGGTTCCCACTGCCACCACTTCGCCCCCGTCTTCGCCCGCTTCAGGACCGAGATCGATGACCCAGTCGGAAGATTTAATCACCTCCAGATTATGTTCGATGACGACGAGCGAATTACCGCGCTCGACCAGCCGATGAAACAACTTCAGCAACATCGCGACGTCGTCGAAGTGCAATCCGGTGGTTGGCTCATCAAAAATGAAAAGGCTGCCGACCGCCGCCCGGGGCGTGGATTTTCCGTTATCCTGATCACGAAGATTTTCCGTATCGGTCAAATGCCTAACAAGTTTGAGCCGTTGCGATTCGCCACCCGAGAGGGTATTGAGCGGTTGCCCCAGGCGTAGATAACCGAGCCCAACTTCGTCGAGCACATCGAGCCGTTCAGACAAACTCTTTTGTTCGCCGATCTGCGCGAAAAACTGAATGGCTTCACTGACGGTGAGCCCCAGCACGTCGTGAATCGATTTGCCGTGCAGCTGCACATTGAGGACGTGAGATTGGAAACGGGTGCCTTCGCATTCCGCACAGCGAACGTAGAGATCGCTCAAAAATTGCATCTCGATCTTCTCGAAACCGGTTCCACAACAGCGTTCGCAACGGCCGCTGCCGGAATTGAACGAGAAAGCGCTGGCAGTCAGGCCTTGTGACATCGCTTCCGGTTGCGCGGCAAACAGCTCGCGGACACGATCATAGAGACCAAGGTAAACAATCGGGGTCGAGCGAGGCGTGCGCGCCAGCGGTGATTGGTCGACCATGATCACGTCGCGGATGCGATGCGCGCCGGTCACGGTTTTGCAAAGACCGGGTTCCTGATCGGAAGATTGACCTTTCAGGAGAAGCAAATGCCGATACAGAACGTCGTGAATCAGCGTTGATTTACCCGAACCGGATACGCCGGTGATGCAGGTAAAAACACCGAGCGGCAGCTCGACGTTGATATCCTTCAAATTGTGCTCGCGCGCGCCGGTGATATTGATCGAGCTGGAAGATTTGCGACGCGATTTTGGAACAGGAATGGATTTGCGGCGGGTGAGATAATCGCGGGTGAGGGATGGCTGGATCGTGCGCGGAACGGTCGATCCGTCTAAAAACGCGCCCAGTTCACCGTTCCACACCAGCTCGCCGCCCCGTTCGCCACGCCCGGGACCGATATCCAGGACGTTATCGGCTGCCCGAATGATCTGCTCTTCGTGTTCTACGACGAGCAGGGTGTTGCCTTTGTCGCGCAGGTTGTGCATGACGCGGACCAGTCGCCCCACGTCGCGGGGATGCAGCCCGACACTTGGTTCGTCCATGACGAACAGCGTGTTGACGAGCGAAGCGCCGAGACAGGTGGTCAGGTTAACGCGTTGCACTTCGCCGCCACTTAGCGTGCGGGTGGAACGATCAAGCGTCAGGTAGCCGACACCGACCTGACAAAGATAATCGAGCCGCGTGCAAATTTCATTGCGCAGCATCCGGGCGGTGCTATCACCCGACGTGACACGGATAGTCCGCAAAATCTCGCGCGCGTTGACCACGGAGAGAGCGGTGAACTGCGGAAGAGTCAGATCCGAATGGGAGGGCTGCAGCGGCGGTCTATGATCGCCATTTAATTTAGGTCGGCGGTCATAGACCGCCGCTACAATCCTGTAATTCAAAGCTTCGGGTTGGAAACGTCCGCCCTGGCAAACGGGGCAGGTCGTATAAGCCCGGTAGCGGCTGAGCAATACGCGCACGTGCATCTTGTACGTCTTGCTCTCGAGCCAGCGGAAAAAGCCGCGCACCCCGTACCACCGACTATCGTCGTAATCGTCTTCGCCTTCGTCCCCCCGTTTCTCGCCGTTGATGATAAAGTCCTGATCGGCCTTGGGCAGTTCCTCGAACGGAAGATGAATATCGATCTCTTCCCGAGCGCAGGCGCGCAGAAGATCCTTTTGCGATTCACCGAATTCTTCGCCGCGAAAAACTCGTACCACCCCTTGTTTGACGCTGAGACTGCGGTCCGGGATCGCCTTGTTCAGATCGATGGCGATGGTCCGGCCAAATCCGCGACATTCCGGACATGCACCCAGCGGATTATTGAAGCTGAAAAGTCCAGTCGATGGCGGGCGGATGTCGAGATCGCAGTGCGCGCAATGCCATCCGGTCGAAAATGGCATCTCAGTGATTTGCGATTTTTGATTTGCGATTTTTGATTTGGATGGCGCGGCCCGACGCGGAGGCTTGGCAGCCGAAGGTTGCACGTTTTCGATCGCGGGCACCGGCACGACATTGATTCGGTCTTTCCCGAAACGCAGTGCGATCTCGAGCGCTTCGGTCAGGCGCGGACGATTTTCTTCGCTGATCGAGATACGGTCCTGGATGACCTGAACGCGCGCGCCAAGCCTTTCAATTTTCGCGTCGGAGTCGGCCCGGACCACTTGTCCATCCAGCCAGACGCGCAAGTAGCCCTGCTGTTGCAGAAAATTAAAGAAATCGAGCGGAGCGGTCTTGGGCGGAACAGAGACCCAGAATGTGATCAGCGCGTTCTGGCCGGAAAGCTCTCGCACAACCTGATCAGCAATCGATTTTGCAGTTTCGGGACGAATTTCGCGGCTGCAGCTTGGACAGAATGCCCGCGCAATACGCGGCCACAACAATTTAAGATAGTCATTGATCTCGGTGATCGTGCCGACGGTGGAGCGGGAGGTTTTGACGGGGTTCGATTGCTCGATGGCGATCGCGGGCGGAATTCCGCGGATATCATCGACTCGCGGCTTGTCCATGCGGTCGAGGAACTGCCGCATGTACGGGCTGAATGTTTCGACATAGCGGCGCTGGCCCTCCGCGTAAATCGTGTCGAAGGCGAGGCTTGATTTGCCGCTGCCGCTCGGACCCGTCACCACGGTGAGCTTGCCCAGCGGAAGGTCGAGATCGATTCCTTTTAGATTGTTCTGACGCGCCCCTCTGATCTCAATACAGGGCGCTGCCGCGACCGCGTTGACCCCGTTTTGTACAACAACCTTTGAACCCACTGGAGATTATTCCAGATGGGGAACCTATGCGCAAATCGTCGCTCAAGTTTACAGGTAGGGACGTCTCTCCCCGCCGGGCCGTAGGCCCCTCTGGGCCGGAGGCGAGACGTCCGAATCCGGCGGCCGCCGGACGAGAAATGTTTCGGTATTAGTTCTCGAATCTCCCCGCGAGCTGCTCGCGTTGCTTCAATAGTTCTTCCGGCACGACACCGCCGAGCGAGTCGAAGAATTTCTTGTGGCCTTCGAGCTCCTTTTGCCATTCCCCGTGATCGACTCCGAGAAGTTCGGCGACGCATTTGTGATCGATATTGAGTTCGTCAAGATCGATCCCGTGAAGCGTGGGCAGCCAGCCAATGGGCGACTTGACCGCGGCGTCACCGCCTTCGCAGCGATCGATCACCCACTTTAGCACGCGCATATTATCGCCGAAACCGGGCCAAAGAAATTTGCCGTCCTCGCCTTTGCGGAACCAGTTGACGTTAAAGATGAGCGGCGGATTGGTCAGGCGGCTGCCGATGTCGATCCAATGCTGGAAATAGTGGCCGATGTTGTAACCGCAAAACGGCAACATCGCCATGGGATCGCGACGGACCTGCCCGACCGCGCCGGTGGCGGCTGCGGTTGTTTCTGAAGTCATCGTCGCTCCGAGATAAACGCCGTGGTTCCAATCGAATGCCTGGAAGACCAGCGGCAGGGTGCCGCTGCGGCGTCCCCCAAAAATAATGGCGCTAATCGGAACGCCTTCGCCTTTCTCGACATCCGGGTCGAGCACGGGATTGTTGCGCATGGGAGTTGCGAAACGGCTGTTGGGATGGGCCGCTTTTTCCTTCGAAGCAGGCGTCCAATCGTTGCCTCTCCAGTCGATTGCGTGTTCCGGTGGCGCACCGTCTTTGCCTTCCCACCAAACATCCTTATCATCGGTCAACGCGACGTTCGTATAAAGTGTGTCGTGTGAAATCGATTTCATCGCGTTCGGGTTCGATCTGTAGCTCGTCCCAGGCACGACTCCGAAATAGCCGTTCTCCGGGTTCACGGCGTAAAGCCGCCCGTCGCGGATCTGCATCCAGGCGATGTCATCGCCAATGGTTGTGACTTTCCACCCTTTGAAATGCTCCGGCGGAATGAGCATGGCAAAATTCGTTTTGCCGCAGGCGCTCGGGAATGCCGCCGCGACGTAGTGTTTATGTCCCTCGGGAGACTCCACACCCAGAATCAGCATGTGTTCGGCGAGCCATCCCTGTTTGCGCGCCAAATAGGAACCGATCCGCAAGGCCAGACACTTCTTGCTCAAAAGAACATTGCCACCGTAGCCGGAACCGACCGAGATGATTGTATTGTCCTGCGGGAAATGACAAATCAGGCGGCGCTCGGGATCAATATCGAGAAGCGAATGGACACCGCGGTTCCATTCCGCCGCCGGATTATCGCCTAACCGTTGCAGGGCGACGGAGCCCATGCGGGTCATGATCCGCATGCTTAAAACGACATAGATGGAATCCGTAATCTCGAATCCAACTTTGGTCAGCGGCGAATCGGGCGGGCCCATAATATAAGGAATGACGTAAAGCGTCCGGCCCTGCATTGCGCCTTTAAGCAAACCGTTCAGTTTGTTGTAGGTCTCGGACGGCTCCGACCAGTTGTTGGTGGGTCCTGCCTCCTCTTTGGTCGGCGTGCAGATGAAAGTGAATTGCTCAACGCGAGCGACATCGTTCGGGTTGGATCGGTGCAGGTACGACCTCGGCACTTTTTGTTCATTCAGCTGGACGACGACGCCCTGCTCGCCGGCCTGCTGCAGAAGAAATGCGTTCTCCCGTTCCGAACCGTCGCACCAGAAGACATTTTCCGGTTGGGTCAGTTTCGCAACATCTTGAACCCAATCGAGGACGGCGCGATTCGCCGGCTTCGTGTCGCCCGTTCCAGGCGGGGGCGAAATGGCAGGTGCGATGTTCTTCATAACTCTGATTTTCGATCTTTAACCGAGAAAGCCCCCGAAGAGAATAAATTTGGCCTGCTCGGCCCGTTCTCCAAGATAAAAATTTCAGCGGCGCGAAGTTGGCTTGCGTGCGCGGAATGGTGGCTGTCTATTCTTTTATGTTCGGAGTCACTACCTCCGATGATTATCGGCCAGTCGCGTGGATGGGCCGTTATCCGGTGGATGTCACTACCATCCTCGTGATCACACACGTGGCGACGATGGTGGCCGGGTGTTTGCTTATCGCGTTCGGCGGGACTGCATTTTTCGCCTGGCTGCAGTTCGATAGCGACGCCGTGCTGCATGGCTTTGCCTGGCATCAACTCGTGACTTACGCGTTCGTGCACGCTCCTTCCAGCCTGCTCTGGTTCGCCATCGAGATGTATATGCTGTTCATCTTCGGACGCGAAGTGGAGCGTTTCCTCGGACGCAAAGCCTTCATTGCGCTTTACTGCATTCTTCTGATCGGACCGACCGTTCTTCTTAGCCTCTGGGGATTGAAGCAGCGAACCGCCCTGGCCGGTTCGTCCGATTTGCATATGGGCCTGTTTATCGCCTTCGCGACAATTTACCCCCGGGTAGAACTGATGTTTCGCATCCTCGCGAAATGGGCAGCGGTTGTCTTCGTTGCCGCTTTCACCCTGCAGTTGATGGCTTTTCATATCTGGTGGGAACTCGCCGTGCTCTGGTTCAGCGTTGGCGCTGCCTTCCTGTTCGTTGAACTGCGCGGTGCCGGGCCTGACCTCCGATGGCTGGCCAAGATCAGGACGTTTATCGGGCCGAAACCGAGGCTGCACATCGTGCAAAAATCCGCTGCGCGGAGAGTGGTGGAGCCCGACGACGTTTACGCCTCGGTCGATCCTATCCTGGACAAAATCTCCAAATCCGGAATCGGCAGCTTAACCGACAGCGAGCGACGCCAGCTGGACCGGGCCCGCAAACGTCTGCTTAAAGAATCGCAGTAATTAACCCGCGCCGGCCGGTCCCTTCCCTTTACGTCGGGGGACGGAGGATGTTCGCGAATTCCTCGGCCGTGACAGCCGTCAACAATTTCGCCCGAACATCATCATCTTTGGCCAATCGCGCCAGCGCTCCGACACAGACCAGGTAGTCGCTGACCAATCGTTTCGGCACGCCGATTAGGAATATGAGCTGGGCGCGACGGCCCTCGAGACCGATGGGAACGCCCGCGCGGCTGCGACCAATGGCCAGGACAATCTCCTGGACGAGGTCGGTCCGGGCATGGGGAAAGGCAACGCCGTGCTCGACAACGCTCGGATTTACCCGCTCGCGTTCCAAAATCTCGGCGAGGAACTTGTCCGAGTCGATTACCTGTTCGGTGGCGGCGAGAAGCCCGATAAGCTGGCGGAAAGCATTTTCCTGTGTGCGTGCGCGCAAGCTCAAATCCAGGTGTTTGACGTCGACCACATCGGCGAGAACGATAGCCATAAGTGAGGAAGTATTGGATTCTGCGGCGAAAGGAGTTATCCAGTTAAGCGAGCATCCGTGGCAACTGAAAACATCCCGCCAGGTCAAAATCAAGAGACGACCGTCTCGCTGCAGCGAAGCATTTACGATCCGGGTTACGTCAATGCCATGTCGCATTTTTATCGCGGCGAGATGGGCCGGATCATGGTTTGGCGTCAGCGGCTCGATATAACTACCAACTGGGCTATCACGAGCAGCACCGCGATCATCACGATCGCATTCTCGAACCGCGAGGTGCCGCACATTATTTTCTTTTTTAACCTGGCCATCGTGTGGGCCATGCTTTGGATTGAGGCGCGCCGCTATCGTTTCTACGACGCTTTTCGCGCGCGCGTGCGAATGCTCGAAGCGCATTTCCTCGTTCCGATGGTGATGGAGAACCGCCACTTACTGGAGGGCGAATGGAAGAAACTCGTTTGCGAGGATCTGATCCTGCCGTGCTTCAAGATCAGCAAGCTGGAAGCGATCGGCCGGCGCCTGAAGCGTAACTACGTTTTCATTTTCATCCTGATCATGGTGGCCTGGGTGACAAAGATTTTTCTGCACGCTTCGATGGCGATGGACAGTCCCCTTTCCTTTTATCGCGCCTTGCGCGTCGGCCATATTCCGTCGTGGCTGATCGCTTTTATCCTGGTCAGTACGTCCATCAGTGTTATCGGTATCACGGTTTACGTGAGCAAAAAAACCTCCGGCGAAATTTCCGAATTCGGCACTCACCGTTCGCTCTGGCGCATCTGACAAAGTACAGGTAGGAACGGCTCTCCGAGCCGTCCGGGAGTGTAAGATTGGCCTGTGCGCGAAGACACGGACGCCTCGGAGATGCGTCCCTACCTGACACGCAGTTTGTTTTTACAGGCAGGGACGGCTCTCCGAGCCGTCCGGGGGCGTAGGATTGGCTTGTCGCAAAAAGACGGACGCCTCGGAGATGCGTCCCTACCTGACGCGCAGTTTGTTTTTACAGGTAGGGACGGCTCTCCGAGCCGTCCGAGGGTGTAGCCGCGGCGCTCTGTCGCCGCGTCCCCCAACGCCCGACCCGCCTTCGCATCGCTCCGGCGCGGCGGGCAGAGCGGGGCAGCTACAAACAAAAACCGCATCCGCCGCAACGTCCGTTTGTCCCCGGTTGATACTTCAAGCTTGATAGCTGAGAGAAAGGCATGGGCGATTCGAATGCATCGGGCAATTCTCATAGCGAATCTTTCGATCGCCTTTGCCAGATCGTAGCAAGGCTGCGCGCACCCGGTGGTTGTCCCTGGGATCGGGAACAAACGAACGAATCCATCCTTCCGCAGTTGATCGAGGAGGCTTACGAGCTGGTCGGAGCGGTCCAGGCCAATGACACGGCGAATTTTCGCGAGGAACTGGGCGATGTTCTTCTCCATGTCGTCATGCACGCGGAAATCGCGCGGGAAAATGGGCTGTTCACCATCGACGACGTTTTGAATGAAGTTTCAGACAAACTCGTTCGCCGGCATCCCCATGTGTTTGGTAACAGCGCCGCATCCGATACCGGTGCCGTCCTCAAACAATGGGAGGCAATCAAGCGCGAGGAAAAAGGCGATTCGCATTATCTGGCGAGTTTGCCGGATGCACTACCCGCACTAGTGCGCGCGCAAAAAGCGCAAAAGAAAGTTGCGCGCGTAAACTTCGACTGGGAAAAAATCGAGGACGTTATCGGGAAAGTGGAAGAAGAGGTTACGGAAACGAAAACGGCGATCGCGCAAGATCGGGCGGGGGCAGAGACCGGTCCCTCGCGCAAATCGGATGCCGATCACGAAGTTGAGGACGAGATCGGAGATTTGCTCTTTGCCGTCGTTAACCTGGCCCGGAAATGCGGGATCGATGCCGAGAGCGCGTTGCAAAAATCGACGGACAAGTTCCGTCGCCGGTTCCATCGGCTGGAAGATGAACTGCGCCGCCAGGGCAAGCCGTTGGGGGAGGCCGGTCTGGCGGAGTTGGATGCGACCTGGAACAAGATTAAGAGAGATGCTGGATGCTAAACTTCTTCGTCCTACTCTTATTCTTAATCCGCATTCGTATGCACTTTTCGTTGATGGAAGAGCTGGAATAGGAATAAAATTAAGAATACGAAATAGGAATCCCCTGTGGGGTTTACAAACCCGCGGGCGCGTTCATATTCCCCGTCCCGATGTCGATTCTGATTAACTTACTCCTGGGAATCTGGGGTTTGGTTGCCCTGCTCATGATGCTGGTCATCCTGATGCAACGGCCCAAGAGTGAGGGTCTTGGCGCGGCCTTTGGGGGCGGCGTTACGGAGAATATTTTCGGGGCCCAAACCACGAACGTGCTTGTGAAATTCACCTCGTGGCTCGCCGGGATTTTCTTCGCCCTGACATTCGTTTTATCCATTCTCTACGCCCATCGAAGCATGGCGGAGAGTTCTCTCAGCAGGGAACTGAAGAAGAGTTCATCGGCACCTCTTGTTTCTCCGGCGCCGTCGGCTGGTACTCAAAATTCGCCTGCGTCTTCCGCCGCGCCGGATTCCGGTGCGGGTGTTGTTCCGGCGGGCACTGCGATGCCGGCAGCGACTTCCCCGGCGGCGGGCGCTCCATCGCCCGTCCAGGCAGGGAAGAAGCCTGCGCCTTCATCGCCGAAGCCGAACAGCAAGCCGTAGCCGGTTACCCGCAAGTCGCGGGTTGGCCCTCGCCTTTTCGTCGTGCGAGTTCACGTAATTGTTGCGCTGCCGTCGTACATTCGTAACAATCCGCTCCTAGTTTCCGTTAGTCGCAAGCGCGGTGAACCGCTGTTGCGATGCGATCAACACACAACCAAGGAGAAACAGATGTCAGGTAAAAAATCCGGTCTCGTATTTCTAGCAATCATCTTTCTGGTCGGCGCCGTGTCGGCCTACGCCCAGGATGCAAATGCATTGCTGGATCTGCTCGTTCGCAAAAAACTGATCACGTCCAAGGAAGCCGAAGAGGTTCGGGCGGAGATGAAGACCTCAAAGGCAAAAGAAACAACGAAGGCCACTGCGCCTTCGGGGTCGACGGCGACGACATCGACTATTTTTACGGAAGCGAAGTCGCCCCCAATTTTATCGGCGATTGATAAATGGAAACTATCTACTCCGATCATGGAGTTGGAGCTATATGGCGACACTCGTCTTCGTTATGAATATCGCGGCGGCCAGACCATTGATACCGCTACAACTCACGATGACTGGCAGGAACGAAAGCGTGAGCGGTATCGGCTTCGGCTTGGGTTGCGCGGCACTCTCGCAGATGACTGGTTTTTTGGAGTGCGTTTGGAGACAAGCCAAAATCCGCGGTCAACTAATGTGACCTTTGGCGACGATAGTTCAACGACTTCAGCCGGCGGCGGCGGTCCGTTTGCGAAAGGCAGCGACGGGATCAACGTAGGTCAGGCTTACCTTGGCTATAAAGGTTTCAAGGATATCACGCTTACCGGAGGTAAAATGCCGAACCCGCTAATCACTACCTGGATGGTTTGGGATCCGGATATCAATCCCGAAGGCGCGGCGGAACAATGGAAACATACGTTTACATTCGGCGGCGGCGGTGAGTCGCCCCAATCTTACAGCAAGGATGGCAAAGACGTGGCGGTGGCGAAGGGCTCCGGTGACGCGTTCAAACTCGACGTCTTCGCAAACTTCGGGCAATTCGTCTACGACGACGTAAATCCGGAGAATCCGCTGGGGTCACCAACAACTTCCGGCGGCAAGCAGACTCCGACCACAGACGCGTGGCTGCTGGCGTGGCAGGTGGGGGCAAAATTTACGTTTCCGAACACTCTTTACGCACAGATAGCGCCAACCCTTTATAATTACACCGGGAACGGCGATACCTTTAACACCCATTTTCAAGGGGGCGATCCGACCCTTTCGAACACCAATTCTCTGGCGCAGAATCAAACTGGCATAAACAGCCTGCTCGTTTTTGATACGCCCATGGAGGTTGGCTGGAAAGTCGGCAAGCTGCCCATGCGCGTCTTCGCTGATTTCGCGGTTAATCTCGAAGGGGACGATCGCGCCACAGCCGCTGGGCGTCCCGATAAAGGAGATCAACGTTATGCATATCAGATTGGCATCGGCGCGGGGCAGTTAAAGAAGAAGCATGATTGGCAGCTCGATGTCTTTTGGCAGCATAGCGAGCAGTATTCGCTCGATCCGAACCTGATCGATAACGATGTCTTCGATGCCCGGCTCAACATGGAGGGTGTCGGGGCGCGTGCGGGTTACATGTTAAGCGACGCCGTCTGGTTCTACGTAACTTACGTTTACGCCTGGCGCATCGACGACACGCTCGGGACCGGCGGCACAAACGACATCGCGATCAATCCCATGGACCAATACCAGATTTTGCAGGCAGATTTGAACCTAAAATTCTAAGGACGTTCGCGTTCGTGCAGCGCAGTTTTGGTTGATGGCCAGGCATTTCAGAGTGCCTGGTCGAAAGGGTTCCGTCAGCGATGGTCATTCATTGAACCGCGGGCCCCACAGGCGCCATCTGTGACGTTCGAATTGGGCTGGATCGATGCTAACTATTGGCGGCGGAGCCTCGCTTGTTACCAACGCGCTCGGAGAGCGCGTTCCACCTCCACTTCCCTGCCAGGAATGTGATATTTTCGTTCAGTGAAAGATTATGTTGGCAACCAGCAGGTCGGCGTCCTGGCCCGGTGGTTGTCACACAAATGTAACCAACCTTCCTTTGCCGTGGCAGAAATGATGCGGTTACGCTTCCGCGGAATCCCAACGTGCAGACTTCCGGCATTGAGCAAGGACCGTCCGCAGAGTGGATTGGTCAGCCGCAGCGATTTTCCCTTCGAGATTCGGAAGGAGCAGTCGCGGCTCGGTCCTGCCGTGCCGCGTGGATTTCTGATATTCACCTGGGGACGCGAGGGGCGAACGCCGGCGCGGTTTTGGAATTCCTGCGTGATCATGAAATGGAAACGCTTTATGTCGTGGGCGACCTCATTGATATCTGGCAGTTACGGCGCGGCCGCTATTGGCCTCAGCAACACAATGACGTCATCCAAAAGATTTTGCGCAAAGCGCGCAAAGGCACTCGCATCATTTACGTTCCCGGAAACCACGACGAATTCCTGGCCGATTTCTTCGGTGTCTACGGCAACATCACCATCCAGGAACGCGCCATACACGAGACTGCGAAAGGGCAGCGTATTCTCATCATTCATGGTCATGAGCTTGATACCGTTGTTCAGAATGTCAGGTGGCTGGCCCTGTTAGGCGATGCCGGCTATCAGTTCCTGCTTTCATTAAATCCATTCATCAACTTTGTCCGGCGACGGTTCGGGCTCGGCTACTGGTCTCTCAGCGCCTATGCCAAGAAACGCGTCAAAGACGCGGTTAGTTTCATCGGAAAATTTGAGGCTGCGGTTGTAAAATACGCTCGGAACTATGCGGTGGATGCGGTCCTATGCGGTCATATCCACAGCGCCGCTATTCACCAGTTTGGTGATGTGACTTATTACAATTGCGGGGACTGGGTCGAGACCTGTTCCGCCCTGATCGAAAACGACCGGGGGGAAATCGAATTGGTTCGATACGATCCATTTGCCGGCGTGGCGTCTCCAGCCGATCTAGTCCGTCCTCCGGCGGATCCCATGCGGCAAGAGTCGCCGGGCGACGGCGAACCTGCCTTGAACCAACTTCTTTTCTGAGATGAAAAAGAAAATGCTTTTTGTTTGCGTGGAAAACAGTGCACGCAGCCAGATGGCGGAAGCGTTTGCCCGGATTCATGGCGGCGAGAATGTCGAAGCTTTTAGCGCCGGCTCACAACCGAGCGGCATGATCAATCCAAAGGCAGTGGGTCTGATGCGAGAATGCGGCTACGATTTGGCTGAGCATTCCTCCAAATCCATTTCCGATCTGCCTAACATCGAGTTCGATCTTGTTGCGACGATGGGATGCGGCGACGCTTGCCCGTTCGTACACGCGAAACGGCGCGAAGACTGGCAGATTTCTGATCCGAAACACATGGAGATCGAGCAGTTCCGTGCCGTGCGCGATTTGATCGAGAAAAAGGTCAAGACGGCGCTGGCAACGATATAAAGGGTCTTCGGCCGCTCGTCACCGAATCGGCACCTCATCTTTACATTTCGTAACGTGACGCGGGCCGGGAAAAGGTTACGAAACTTTCATGACGAGAGTTATTAAAGTGAAGAGAACAATCAGACCGAAGAAACTTATTCGCCCGACAAGCCGAATATCCGTTCGCGAATTAACGCGCCATTACTTCAAGGGGGAGCGACACTGGCAGTTCGCCATCGAATTATTTCTGTTCGCGCTCATCGCAATCATTTCAGCGTGGCCGATCTTCCTGACGGCGCAGGCATTGAATGAGCTGCTGCAGAGGACCGCAGGCTGACGAAAAAACGACGACTCGTTGAGCCGGCCTTACTCGGTGGGGACGAACACCTGATGCCGGATATCTTCCGCGGCGGCCGCGTAGACCGCATCTTCCGCGATGTTGGTTGCGTGGTCACCTACACGCTCGAGACAACGCGAAACAAAGATCAAATTGAGGTAGCCGCGAAGCTGATCCGGGTCCTGAGCCATTCGTTCGATTAGTTGTCTGCTCGCTATCGCGTTCATTTCGTCCAGCTCCTCGTCACGCGGGATGATGGCTCGCGCAAGGGGGACATCTTCGCGGACGTAAGCGTCAATGCTGTCTTTAAACATGGACATGGCATGGGCGTACATCGGCTCGATCAATTCCGTTTCGGCCAGCGCTGGATGCTGGTTCAGCTTGCGTGCTCTACGGGCTATGTTCGTCGCCTGGTCGGCTACACGTTCGATATTGGGAGAAAGCTTCATCGCTGAAACCACCCGGCGCAGATCCGAAGCGACCGGTTGAAAGCGCAAGAGCACATCGACGCCATCCTTGTCTATCTGCTTTTCGAGCTGGTCGATCTCCTCGTCGTCCGCGATGGCATGTGCGCAAAGATCGTCGTCCCGATCCATCAGACCCCTGATCGCACGATCAAAGGTGCGTTCCGTCAAGCTGGCCATCATCATCACATTGTTGCGCAGCGAAGAAAGCGCCTCATCGAAACTTCCAAGAATGTGTCGGGACGAAATCATGACAATGCGGTTATTAGCCAAAGCGGCCGGTGATATAGTCTTCGGTTCGTTTCTCTTTCGGCTGGGTAAAGATCTGAGTGGTCTCGCCGAATTCGATTAATTGGCCCATGTAGAGAAAAGCGGTGTGATCTGAAACGCGGCCAGCCTGCTGCATGTTGTGCGTCACGATGACGATGGTGTAATTGGCCTTCAATTCAGAAATAAGTTCCTCGATCTTCATCGTGGCGATGGGATCAAGGGCGGAAGCGGGTTCGTCCATGAGCAATACATCAGGCTCAACCGCGACGGCGCGGGCAATGCAGAGCCGTTGCTGCTGGCCTCCGGAAAGGCTCATCCCGGGCTTGCGCAAATCATCTTTGACCTCATCCCACAACGCAGCCATCCGTAATGCCTTTTCCGTGCGTTCGTTCAGGATGTTTCGATTGCGAACACCGTTTAAACGCAAGCCGACCACGACGTTGTCCTGGATCGACATGGTTGGAAACGGATTGGATTTTTGAAACACCATCCCGATTCTTCGACGAATTTGAGTCGGATCGATGGCGGGATCGTAAAGGTCGCTGCCTTGAAAGATCACTCTTCCCGCGATGCGCGTGTTGGGCACGAGCTCGTGCATCCGATTGAGGCACCGCAACAGAGTTGATTTGCCGCATCCGCTCGGTCCAATGATCGCGGTCACGTTGTGCTCTGGAATATTGATCGTCACGTCACGAATTGCCTCTTTCTGCCCGTACCAGATCGAGAGCCCCTCAATCTGGAATGCCGGCGCCGGGGCGATCGGTTCGGCCGGGAATCGGGCAGTGGTCGAGGCGGCGAGTTTGTCTTGCACGGGCGCTTCCATTTGAATCATGAAAATCCTTCCAATTACAGCACGCGCGCCGCCCGGTTGCGAGTCAGCATTCGAACGAGAACATTGATGACGAAAATCGCGACCAGGAGCACGAGTGCGCCGGCCCAGGCTTGCTGGTGCCAGTCTTCGTAGGGAGAAATCGCGTAGGTGAAAATCTGCAACGGGAGCGCGGCGATGGGCTGACTCAGATCGTGATTCCAGAAGCGATTACCAAACGCAGTGAAGAGCAAAGGGGCCGTCTCGCCAGATACACGCGCCAGTGCGAGGAGGATCGCCGTGACAATCCCCTTTGAGGCAGTCTTCATCACGATGTGAACGATGGTTTTCCAGCGGGCAATACCGAGGGCGAGAGCAGCTTCGCGATAACCGTTAGGAACGAGGAGCACTACTTCCTCGGTTGTTCGCATGATAAGAGGTATCATCATGAAGCCGAGGGCCAGTCCGCCGGCGTAGGCGGAAAAACCCTTGAACGGGAGGACGGCCAGTCCGTAGACCACAATCCCCCAGGTGATCGAGGGCACGCCATTCAGAACATCCGCCACGAAGCGGAGCATCCAATTCCCGCGGCTCGAACCGTATTCGGCAAGGTAAACCCCGCCGAGCACCCCGGTCGGGATGCCAATGAGCGAGGCAAGACCGAGAAGCTGCATTGAGCCGACGATTGCGTTCGCCATGCCCCCGCCGGTTACGCCCAATGGCTTTGGCAGTTCGGTGAAGAACGACCAGCTAATGGCGGATGCGCCATTGATTACGAGATGATAAAAAACGAGCGCGAGCGGGACGGTTACAAGCAAAGCCGCCAGACAGCACAGACAGCTGGCCAGCCTGCTTTTGATTTTTCGCCAGCGATGATTGCCCGTAAAGAAAGAGGAGTTCATTGCACGGCCCTCGTCGCGGATGCGCCAGACATCGTTTTCAGCAGACCCTGCGCGATCAGGTTGGCCAGAATGGTAATGAAAAATAAGACAAGCCCTATCTCGACCAGTGAGTGGAGATAGAGGTCGGTAGTCGCTTCGGTGAATTCGTTCGCAATGACGCTGGCCAGCGTATAGCCGGGAGCAAATAGAGAAGCCGCAATCTGCGGCGTATTTCCGATAACCATCGTGACGGCCATCGTTTCGCCGAGTGCACGACCCAGACCAAGAATAACGGCGCCGAACAATCCTTTCCTGGCGTAGCTCAATACGGCAATGCGGGTCACTTCCCAACGCGTGGCACCCAACGCGAACGCTGCTTCCCGCTGCAGGTTAGGGACCGAACGGAGGATCTCGCGCGAAACGGACGTGATGATCGGCATGATCATGATCGCGATAATGATGCCGCCAGCGAGCATGCTTGTGCCGTAGACAGGTCCGCTGAATAACGGAGTCCATCCGAGCGTTCGTTTTAGAAATGCGAAAGGATGATCACGCAGCCACGGAATCATGACGAAGATGCCCCATAAACCGAGAATCACGCTTGGAATTGCAGCGAGCATCTCAATCAGAGAGACCAACGGCTGGCGGATCGAAAGCGGCGCGAGCTCAGTCAGAAAGATCGCCGTCGCTATGCTCAAAGGCACCGCGATGACCAGCGCGATCAATGAGGAAACGATTGTCCCGTAAATAAAGGGCAGGGCTCCAAATTGTTCCGCTACGGGATCCCACGTTGAAGTCGTTAAAAAATGAAAACCAAAGCGAAGGATCGATAATTCGGAACCGCGAGCCAGCTGCCAACCAACGAGAAACAGCAAAACGACAACGGCCAGCGCCATAAACAGGCTCAGCCATTCAAACATTTTGTCCGCCAAAGCAGACGGCGGCTTCAGCAGAACGTTCGCGCGCGCTTTGATCTGCGCCGGAGATGCCGGACCAACAACGACTTCCATGCGTGAAAGCAGCGAGTTACATCTTTATTTCGTCGACCCGCTTCAGAACCCTTGTGCGAAGATCTTCTGGCAGAGGAGCATAATGGAGATCGGTCGCCATCGATTCTCCTTTGATCAGAGCCCATTTTAGAAATTCCACGAGCTTCCGGCCTTTAGCTGCATCCTTTTGTTGCTCGTAAACCAAAAGCCAGGTTGCGCCGGCGATCGGGTAGGCCGTTTTGCCGGAAGGATTGGTGATGGAGAAGCGAAAGTCTTCCGGTATTTGAGCCGTTGCGATCGCCGCGGTGATGGACTCAAGATTTGGTTTCACAAATTCCCCCGCGGAATTTTTGATATCGGCATACGGCATCTTGTTTTGGATCGCGTAAATCAATTCAACGTAACCGATCGCGCCCGGCGTTTGTTTGACCTGACCAGCCACACCTTCGTTGCCTTTGCCACCAAGGCCGATCGGCCAGTTGACCGAGGTGTTGGTACCCACCTTCTGCTTCCATTCCGGACTCACTTTGCTCAAATAATCCGTCCAGATGTAGGTCGTGCCGCTGCCGTCTGATCGGTGAACGACGACGATTTCCTGGTCCGGCAGCGTGATACCCGGGTTCAGCCCTGTTAATTTGGCGTCATTCCACTTCTTGATCTTGCCCAGGAAAATGTCCGCGACGGTATCGCCATCCAGTTTCAACGCGGGGTTTCCGAGGATGTTGTAGGCGACAACATCTGCACCGGCGACCGTCGGGATGTGCAAAATTTTGCCGGGGGCTTTCGACAAATTGTCGTCGGACATTGGACCATCGGACGCGCCAAAATCGACCGTTTGGGCGAGAATCTGTTTCTGACCGCCGCCCGATCCAATCGACTGGTAGTTAAACCGCACCGACGGATCGACCTTGGCGTATTCGTCGAACCACTTTGAGTAAATCGGGTACGGGAATGTCGCGCCCGCGCCATTAATGGTCATTTGCGCCGTGATTGTGGGAGCCGCCCCCGCTGCCAACAGTAACCCGCAGAAACCGCCAGTGAGTTTGCTGATTGTCATGCGACGAAGGTGCCGCACGCACAACATTACGGTCAAAAGGTTTACTGTTACGTTTCTGTGACGGTGGGCTTGTCTTCGCGTCCGTTCAGTGGCAGCGCCACCCGGATGGTGGTCCCTCGTCCGAGGGCGCTTTCCGCCTGCACGTTTCCACCATGCATCTGGGCGATATGTTTCACGATGGAAAGGCCGAGGCCGGTCCCGCCAAGCTCGCGGCTGCGTGCTTTATCGGTCCGGTAGAAGCGCTCGAAAATCCGCGGCAGATCAGCCTCGGGGATGCCGACGCCTCTGTCAGCAACGCTCAGAACGATTTCATTGTCGCGGCGTTGCGCTTGCAGACGAATCTTCCCGCCCGGATTTGAATACTTTACCGCATTATCGAGCAGGTTATAGAGAATTTCGTGCAGCCGTGTTTCATCGGCGCGAAGGATTGGCATGTCCGGGTCCACTCCGACTTCGATACTCAGTTTTTTCTCGGCAAATTTTTTCCCCCAATCGCGCACAATCGCAGCAAACAATTCGCTGATGCGAATATCGGACCGGTGCAGATTTGGATGGGCCGACTCCAATTGGGCCAGGCTCAAGAGATCGTCGACCAACGCGTGCAAACGATTCGAGTGTCGATTCATGACTTCAAGAATCCGGGACAATTCGTTCGGCGTCGCATCAGGGTCGCTGAGCAGAGTTTCGATATAGCCTTTGAGGATGGACAAAGGCGTCCGAAGCTCGTGTGAAACGTTTGCCACAAAATCCCGGCGCACTTCATCGGCTAGCTTGAGCTGGGTTATGTCATGAAGAAGAACGACGACGCCGGTGATAACATTAGCGTCAGTTTTCATCGCGACGGAACTGAGTTGCATTCGTTTCGTCACACCGGCTTTGGCATCGGCGATGGTGCACTCGCTGCGTTGCGGCGCGCCAGCCTGCAAGGTCAGCGCAATCAACTCATCCAACTCGGCGTTGCGAACGACCTCCAGAAGCGGCCGGCCGAGAACGTCTTCCTGCAAACCGAAAAGCTCCCGAAGCGTTTCGTTCACCAGTGTAATGTGGCGTTTCGCATCAACGACGATCAAGCCATCTTGCATGGCCCGAATAATTGTCTCCGTCCCGGAGGAGCGTTCGCTGATCTGTCGGTCCAACCACTGCTGGCGGTTAAACAGGTCTTCCAAAGAGATTGCTGCCCGCCTGGTGCGCTCCCCGCCGTCGATCAGAAAGCTCGCAGGTCTTCCTCCCCGCCCGATCTGCTGGATCATTCCCTCGATTTTTTGCCACGGTGCCACCCAGTTGCGCCATCCGAGATAGGCCAGGAAGAAGGCGAAGGCGCCAAACCCGGCGATCACAAACCAGATCATTCTTTCAATTCTCCCGAAAGCGATAGCCGAAACTGCGGACGGTTTCGATCGCGTCACCCGCCTTCCCGAGCTTTTCACGTAAACGCCGCACGTGCGTATCGACCGTGCGTGTGTCGATCATACTTTCGTAGCCCCAAACGTCGTTCAGCAGGCGGTCCCGCGCCTGAACGCGGCCGCGGCGTTGCAGCAACGTGCTGAGAAGCTTGAATTCGATGCTGGTCAGGTGCACGGCCTTTCCCAGAACCGAGACCCGATGCCTTACCGGGTCGATTGTAATTGGACCGGCCGAGATGGCAGCTTCTTCGGACGGTTGTTGTCCACGGCGCAGAATCGCCTCGATACGCAAAACGACTTCGCGCGGGCTAAAAGGTTTGGTCACATAATCATCAGCGCCGAACTCTAGGCCGACGATTCGATCGATTTCCTCCGCTTTTGCCGTCAGCATCATGATCGGTGTGTGGCGGGTAATCGGATCCGTCTTAAGAATCCGGCAGACTTCAAGGCCGGACATCTTCGGCAGCATGAGATCGAGAATGATCAAAGTCGGCTTCTTCGCCCGAGCGATATCCAGGCCAGTCACGCCGTCGGATGCGGTCAGCACGGTATAACCGCCGGCCTTGCGGAGAGTCAAAGTCAGTAGATCAACGACGTCACGCTCGTCTTCGACAATCAGAATGGTTTTGCCGGACGCTGTCTGCATCGGCCGCAACCTTTCACTACTCGACTACTTTGATTCGCCCGGAATGCCCTCGGCTTTGGGCCCAAATTTATCGTTCAATGCCTGAGTAAACTCCTGCAGGCTCGAGACGATCTGCGGCGCCTTGGCCAGGACCGCCGTAGCCAGTTTCTCGGCGTAGTCGGGACGGCGCTGCGACATCTCGGAAAGGGCCATCATCACGGCCAGGGCATTATTAATGGAGTGTTTGATCTCGCTGAATTTCTTTTGCAATTCAGCGAAATCTTCAGAACTCGGATCGCGCGCGGGATCGCTCATAATCGTCCGGATTTCAGTGGAGAAACGAGAGGGTTGTGCTTGACTTAAAGGTTCGACATTTTTGGTCAAAATGCCTGCGCAAGTTATCAAGATTAGTGGTGCCCGCCAGCACAATCTAAAGAATCTCCACGTGGAAATTCCGCGGGAGAAGCTGGTCGTCATTACCGGCCTGAGCGGTTCTGGAAAATCTTCTCTCGCGTTCGACACACTTTATGCCGAAGGGCAGCGCCGCTACGTGGAGAGTCTTTCTGCCTATGCTCGGCAGTTCCTGGATCGAATGGAGAAGCCGGATGTCGATTTCATCGAAGGCTTGTCTCCCGCCATCGCGATCGAGCAGCGCAGCGCCGGGGCCAATCCGCGTTCAACCATCGCAACCACGACCGAAGTGTATGATTATTTGCGCGTTCTTTTTTCCTCCGTGGGCCAGCCTCACGATCCGGCAACGGGACAGCCGGTGTTTCGGCAAACGCCACAGCAGATTGTCGATCAAATCCTGGCCTATGAACAGGAAAGCAAAATCGTTTTGCTTGCGCCTCTTGTGCAAAATCAAATCGGCGAATTTCGCGATGTCATCGAGAAAGCAAAACGAGAAGGCTTCGTTCGTGTTCGGGTGGACGGTGAAATCATCGAACTCAGCCGGCCGGAACCGATCCGTCTGGCCAAATCCAAGCGCCACACCATTGAAGCAGTGGTCGATCGCCTCGTCATCCGCGATGGGATTCGCGTTCGACTGACCGATTCGATCGAGACAGCTTTAAAATGGGGCGGCCAAAAGGTGATCGTTTTGCGTGCGAGCAAGCATGCTTTCCTGGCAAATTCGAATCCTGCAATGGAAGGTGCACAGGACCAGGAAAGCCGCGTCAATCAATCGGAACCCGAGTGGGACGAGCTTCGCTACTCGACAACCTACGGTAATGCGGAAACCGGGTTCACCCTCGGGGAACTGACGCCGAAAAACTTCTCATTCAACAGCCACCTCGGTGCCTGTCCCGTATGCCATGGTCTTGGGACAGAATTGCTGATCGATCCCGACTTGATGATCTCCGATCCGGCCAAGACGATTGCCGAAGGCGCCATTACCCCGTGGCGTCGCGGCACGAAACGAATGCAGGCCTACTATCGCCAGTTGCAAGGCGCGTTGGTGAAACATTTTCGAGTCGATGAAGATGTTCCTTTCGCCGAATTGCCGGATCCGTTCAAGGAAGCGCTTTATTTCGGCACCGGCGAAGAACCGATCGAGATGAATCTTGCCAGTAATGGCCATGCCAAGAGGAGCCCTCGTCCGTTTGAGGGGCTCGTGCCGCAGTTACAACGGCTCTACCAGGAAACGGAGAGTGAATTCACCCGGAGCAGGCTTCGTGCGTTCATGACGCGCGTGCCATGCAAGACCTGCGGTGGCGCCCGCTTGCAACCGGAAATTCTCGCCGTCACGATCAAAGATAAAAACGGTTGCGAGTTGAACATTCATCAATTCAGCGAGCAAACCATCGAGGCAGCGGCGAAATACATGGATCGCCTTGAGTTGACTGCGCAGCAGCGAACGATTGTCGGGGACGTCGTGCGCGAGATTCAATCGCGTCTTCGATTCCTGGTCGAGGTCGGTCTCGGATATCTGGCGCTCAACCGCGAGAGCGGAACACTTTCCGGTGGCGAAGCACAAAGAATTCGACTGGCTACGCAGATCGGTTCGGGACTGGCCGGCGTTCTTTACGTTTTGGATGAGCCAAGTATCGGCTTGCATCAGCGCGACAACGAGCGACTCCTCGGAACGCTGCGCAATCTGCGCGACCTGGGCAACTCAGTGATCATCGTGGAGCATGATGAAGAGACGATTCGGGCGGCGGATCACGTGATCGATCTGGGTCCCGGCGCCGGTCCGCGCGGGGGCGAAATCACCGCTCAAGGAACAGTCGAGCAAATCATGCAGGCGAAGAACTCTCTGACGGCGGATTATCTGTCGGGTCGGGTGCGAATTCCCATTCCGCGGAAACGCGTCGATCCCGGCAGAATTGACGACCAGGTTGCGCGCAAGTCGGAGGTGTCCGGCTGGTTAACGTTGGTGGGCGCCGCCGAGAATAATTTGAAAAACGTCACCGTAGCGATCCCGATCGGCTGCTTCACCTGTATTACCGGCGTTTCCGGCAGCGGGAAATCCACCCTAATCGATGACATTTTGCGCCGTGCCCTTTTTCGCTACTTCTATAATTCGAAAGATAAACCGGGAAAATATCGTGCGCTCCGTGGGTTGGATCAGCTGGACAAGGCAATCGTGATCGATCAAAGCGCCATTGGCAGGACACCACGTTCAAATCCGATCACCTACACCGGCGCGTTCGCTCCGATTCGCGACCTTTTCGCGCAGCTCCCTGCGGCACGGGTTCGGGGCTACGATGCGGGCCGTTTCAGTTTCAACGTCAAGGGAGGTCGCTGCGAAAACTGCGAGGGCGGCGGTGTGATCAAAATCGAGATGCATTTTCTGCCGGATGTCTACGTTGAATGTGAAGTGTGTTACGGCCGCCGGTATAACCGGGAAACGCTGGAGATCACCTACAAGGGTAAAAATATTGCTGACGTGTTGAACATGACGATTGATGAAGCAGCTCGATTTTTCCGAAATGTTCCCGCTATTTCGGACAAATTGAACGCCCTGCTCGATGTGGGTCTGGGCTATTTGCGCCTGGGGCAAGCAGGGACAACTCTTTCCGGCGGCGAAGCACAACGCGTAAAACTCGCTGCTGAGCTCGCCAAGAAAGCAACGGGGCGCACCATTTATATCCTTGATGAACCGACCACGGGTCTCCATTTCGCCGACATTGAAAAGTTGCTGCAGGTTTTGATGAAATTGCGAGATGCCGGGAACACGTTGCTCGTGATCGAACATAATCTGGAAATGATTAAGTGCGCCGATTGGATCATTGATCTTGGTCCGGAAGGTGGCGAACGTGGCGGTGAGATTGTGGCGACCGGTTCCCCAGAGGAAGTTGCCTTGATGCCTGCAAGTCATACGGGCGCTTACCTGCGAGGGCTGCTGCAAAGGAAGTGAGAAAGATTCCTCCAAAGCTCGGGCCACGAGTGCGCCGGTCGAAGAACAAGGCCGGCCTGATCATCGGATTGGTAATGATTTCGGCGGCATCCCTCCGGGCAGACTTCGGGACGGATCTTGCTCAAGCGTCAAAACCGCTCGACGAAGGCCTGCCGGAAATCGCGGTAACGCGGCTGCGCGATCTGCTTGGACCAGTGCTTTCCGATGAGCATTGGCGCGCGGCTGGGGAAAGATTGGCTGAGGCCTTAATCGCAGTCGGTCAACCGACAGAAGCACTGCGGCTCCTTCAAGATAGCCGATTCGATCAAACGGCCGCGGTAATATTCTGGCGCGCCCAGGCGCTCTCCGCGCTGGATCGGTGGGAGGAAGCATCTGAACTTTACGGGCAAGTTGCAGCGGACAGGAACTCGTCGCTCTGGCCAGATGCAATTTTTGGGATGGCCGAGACCTTGCGGGCTCTCGGTCGCACAGATGAAGCCTTGCAGAAGCTGACGGTGTTGCTGGAGGAGAAAACCTGGAAGACGCGGACGGCTCTCCGAACCGCCGAGCTTTTTCTAGATAAGGCGGACGCAACAAACGCACGGCGCATCCTTGATAAAGCTGGTCCGGAAACAACGGCGGAGCACAAGCAACGGCGTTTCCTGCGCGGTCGACTTGATCTGCTGCTCCATCGCCCCGATCGAGCCCTGACCCATTTTCAGTCGCTCATCAAAAAACCCAAGGGAGTGAGTCATGCGCTGCTCGTCGCTACTCTTTTTCGGCTGGCCGACGCGCATCTGGAGTTAAAAACGCCGGAAACGGGCGATGATTTTCTGGAGGATTTCATCGATCATCATCCGGGCGATGCAGCGCTTCCGTTGATCTTTGCCAAGCTCGACGAACTCTATCGGGCGGAACGAAAACCGGCTCGCGCCGAGCTCGAGCGGTGGACCCGTGAAGCAGAGCAGCCGAGGCGCGGATTTGCGCAGTGGTATCTGGCCCGGATTGAACTTCGGGCCGGGCATCGCGATCGAGCGCTACAGCTTCTCGAGGCGTTAGAAAAATCGGACGTGAAAAATCCGGAGCTCGCGGCGGGACTTTATGAGTACGCCAGACTCGAGGCAGAAGATCGCAATTTCGATCATGCGCTCGCTACTTTAGAAGAAGCTCGTGCGTGGCAACCAAATCCCGAGCTACTGGATCGCATCGCGCTCTTATCCGCGGAGACGCGTTACAATGGACGACAGTTTGAAGCTGCAACAACGGCATTTGACCACATCGCGCATTCCAATTCGCCCTTCGCGGCATTGGCGATGTACAATTCATCGTTAGGCTGGTTACAACTCGGCGACCATGTCCGATTTGCTTCTGCTTATGAGGAGTCGACCAAGCATGGAGGCGGTGCAGAGGTGCGTGCGGATCTGCGTTTGGAGGAAGGATTGCTCCGAGCCGCACAGGGCCATAAGGATGCCGCCGAAATCTTGCAAAAGTTTGTTGCCGAATTTCCGACAAACGCCCGCCGCTCGGAGGCCTGGGTGGCACTGGCCGAGATCGCGTTTCACGACAATCCTCCGCGTCTGGATGAAGCGCGAAAATATCTCGCGCAGGTGACGGCGAGCAAGGCCACGCCGGCGGCGGCCGAGCGCGCGGACTATCTATCCATATGGATTGAGGATTCAATCGCCACGAATGGGGAAAAAATGATTGAACTGGCGAATCAGTTTCTTCGACTCCATCCGGATTCTGCATTTGTCTCGGACGTGCGGATGAAGCTCGCTGAGGCGTATTATCTGCGACAGGATTTCGCCAATGCGCAGACGCAGTTCGAACTTTTTGCGCAAGGCAATCCGACCGCCGATTTCGCCGAGAAAGCACTTTTTTTTGCGGGTGAATCGGCCATGGCCAGCATGGCTCCGCATTCACTGGACCGGGCCATTGTCCTTTTCGATCAAGTCGTGCAGCTGAAGCGCGATTTGCGCTGGGCGGCGCGGAATGAACAGGCCGTGATTGAACGGAAGCTCGGCAAACCACAAGAGGCCCTCGTGCTCTATGATGAAGTTTTAAAAGGCGACGCCAAGCCAGGTGAAAAGCGAGAAGCGATGTGTGGAAAAGGAGACGTCTTCTTCGATCTGAGCGGCAGCGATCCGGCGAATTACGATCGTGCCATCGCAGCGTATGACCAACTCGCGAACGATTCGAGCGAAGCGAGTCATTGGCGTAACCAGGCGCTGTTCAAAAAAGGAATCTGCCTTGAGAAAAAAGCGGACCGGGACGCGGCGCTGGCAACATTTTATCAGGTCGTCGAAACATCCGCGCGACCCGAGCGGTTGCCGGAGTTCTTCTGGTTTTATAAAGCCGGCTTCAACGCAGCGCGTTTGTTGGAAATTGACTCCCGCTGGAATTCTGCCGCCAAAATATATGAGAAACTGGTAGCGGCCGGCGGAACCCGCAGTGACGAAGCGAAAGCGCGCCTGACACGGCTTCGGTTGGAGCATTTTCTCTGGGAGGAATAGCCGATTCGGTCGCTTTTTCGTCCTTGTTTTAAGGGCCGATCGGATCGACAATTGGAGTATGAAAAAACCAATGTGGCCCGGAGGGGTACGTAGTTGGTCCATCGGATGCGCGAGCGCTTTGATTACTCTCGCGTTTTGCGCATCGGTGAATGCTGAAGTGGGCACCAGTTCGTCACAGGCAAAGAAAGTGCAATCGGCTAAAAAGGCCGAACACAAAGCCTGTTATGTGCTGATTGGCTCAGGCATTCCGCAGCCATGCGACAGGTTCGCAGGCGCGATACCGAACAGTATGTACCCGATAGAGATTATCGGAAGAAGGCCCCGGTAGTTTTAGGGTAGAGACGAGCGAAGGTCCGTCCTGAAAGTTGCTGCCTTTTGGCGCAACGCCGGTCAGTTATTTTTTTTTCGCCAGAGCATTTTTCGACGCAGTTGGCGTCCGACCTTTTCAATCGGATGCTGTTCCATGGCGCGTAGTAAACGCGCGTATTGCTTTCCGCCGCCATGAAGTTCACGGATGAATCCGCGCGCGAATTTACCGGACCGGATATCGCACAAAACTGCTTGCATTCGTTTCCTGACGGAGACGTCGACAATTTTCGGACCAACGGTCAGCTCACCCCATTTCGCTGTATCGGAGATCAAGGAAGTCATTCCGGCAATGCCCTGCTCATGAATCAGATCAACGATGAACTTCAGCTCATGCAGACATTCAAAATAGGCAAGTTCAGCCGGATAGCCGGCTTGGACCAGTGTGCTAAAGCCAGCCTGAATTAGGTTCGTCACACCGCCGCACAGGACCGCCTGTTCACCGAATAAATCGGTCTCCGTTTCTTCGCGAAACGTCGTCTCTAGCACACCCGCGCGCGTGCAACCGATCGCCTTCGCCCAAGCCAGGGCTGTTGCTTTCGCGTGCCGGCTGACGTTTTGATGGACGGCAACGAGGCCCGGCACGCCACGACCTCGAAGATACTCCGAACGGACCATGGGTCCGAGGGCCTTGGGCGCCATCATGATGACATCGATGTCGCGCCGTGGAACGATGGTCCGATAATGAATGGCAAAACCATGTGCCACGAGAAGCGTCTGGCCCCGGCGTAGGTAGGGCGCGATCTGCTTCTCGAAAACCTCCGGTAACCTGCTGTCTGGAAGTGCTAAAAAAATGACATGACCGCGCCGGGCAGCCTCGGCAGTGTCGACGACTTCCAGGCCGCTTCGCCTGGCCCGGCGACGCGACTTACTTGTTGGGTAGAGTCCAACAAGCACATTTAGTTTGCTGTCACGCAAATTTAACGCTTGAGCGCGTCCCTGGGAGCCGAATCCGATGACTGCGCAAGTTTTTCCCCGCAACCAACGCAGGTCGGCATCCCTCTCTGAGTAAATCCGCGCAGCCATAAGACGCCGAAGAGGCGGCGATGCTACTAAATCACGGGCTGAAGTCAACCGCAGCAGGCGAAGCCGCTGCAGTGGTCTAATCCCTATCGGGCGGTCGGAGTTGCGTCCGCTAGTGTTCGCAGTCTTGAAACCTGCGCCAGCGCAGCGCGCGATTCTGCGGTTCGGCCCATCTGGTCGAGAATGTTGGAAAGCAGAAGGTATTGCCTGGGCTGATCGGGCTGGCGCGCCACGGCACGTTGCTGGGTGTGAAATGCATCGTCGAGTCGATTCTCCTGGACTCGCATCATGGCGATGAGATTGAGCGCGGCGGTCTCATGAACGTCAAGTCGGCTGGCGTGGCGCAAGGCGTCTGTCGCCGCGGCGTCATCTCCCTTTTGCGCAAGTAAACGGCCGAGTGCGCCCCAGGCACGATAATGCCACCAATTGTTTTGCGCGAAGGGCCGTATGAGCGTCAGCGAACCGTCAAGGTCGTTAGTCTCGCGCAGGAGCTCACTTTCGGCGCCGATCAGTTCCCAAGTGCCGGGGTAGTCTTTGCGGGCTTTCTCTAAAATTGCGATCGCGCCTGAATCGTCATGCTGTGTGTGACGGAGTTGGGAGAGATTGAGGGCCGCAATCCAGGTTCTCGGATAGTCCTTGCGGCTTTCATGAGCGGCCTCCGTTGCATGAACAAAAAGCGCTTCAGCTTCTTCTTTCTTCCCCTGTTTAACCAACGCGTCAGCCAGATTGTTACGCGTCGTTGGGTGGTTAGGAGAGAGTTCTAACGCCCTTCGCAAGAGACGTTCCGCGGAGGCGTAATCGCCGCGTTCCGCGTAGGCCTGCCCCAGAAGCAGGATGATGCGAATGGTGGCGCCGCCCGAGGCAATCGTGCGGTGGGCGAATGTTTCATTGGAGACCCAATCACTGCTTCGATATCCACTGCGAACGCCCAGCGCAAGGGCCGCGACGCAGGCGAATGCGACGGCGACGCGTTGCCATTGCGGTGGAAGAATGAACGCGCAACCCGCCAGAAAAATTAAAAACCCGACGCTCGGGAGATAAAGCCAGTGCTCAGCAACGGTCGCGTTTAGTTCGATCAGATTCGAAGTCGGGAGGTATGCAATGAGGAACCAAGCGGCCCCGAAGATTCTGAGTTTTTGCCCGGGCGTTCGCTGGAAAGAGAGGCAAAGGAACACCGCTAGCACGAAAAGGCCGGCAATGGACAGATATTCGTGTTCGATGGCGTGCCATCGGCCAGTTTTGCTTTGAAAGGCCTTTGGATCGTAGACGGTGCGCTCCATGTGGAGATTGGCTGGAAAAAGCATCAGGCGCCCATAATCTCCGAGAGACCGCAGCATCAGAACTACACGCATCGGTGGGGTGATCTCCGAAGGCGTCTGCGGTATCGAATCAGGTCCGGGTAAGTGTCGCAGTCCCATATAACTCGCGACGAGTGCCACACAAAAAATCACGGCAATCCATTTGGGCGCACGTTTCATTCGTCGCTCGAAGCCGAAGAGATACAGCAAAAAAAGTCCAATCCAGAGACAGCCGCTTTCCCGGGAACAGAGGGCGAGCAGCCCAAAGAACCAGGCGCAGCTGTAAAGGGTCCAACGAGCCCAACGGGACGAACATTCCCAAGCAGTGAGAAAGGCGAGCCACGCGGCGCAACCAAAGAGGAAGCACAAGCTATCAGCCCGGCCAGAGACGTAATCGATAGCCGCACTGTGGACCGGATGAACGACCCAGAGCAGCGCCACGAAAAAGGCCGTTACCGAAGCAACCCGCGGGTTGTGGGATGCGAGGGTCGTCCGGTCGGATGAGACGTCCGATTGAAGGAAGGGAACCAATTTTCGCACAAGAAAATAGAGAAGAATCCCTCCGGCCACGTGGTAGAGGATGCTGGAGAGATGGAAGCCGTAGAAGTTGCTGTTCCAAAACAGATAGTCCGCCATGTAAGAAATGTTCTGCACCGGGCGGTAATGGGCGGAGAATGTGTCCTGGAACAAATAATGGCGAAACACCTCCAGAATGAGCAGGGGGCTTTTGATAAAAGGATTCGTGCGAATCAGATAGTCGTCGTCCCACACTGGTTGACCCTGAAGCGCGGGCGCTCTGACGATGAACCCCAGAATTGCCAGCAGCGGGCAAAAGACCCAGCTGCTTTGCAGGCGAAGAAGGGGGGAGCCGCCTGTCGGCCGTGCTTGGTCGGCCTCAATGGAAAGCTTGTCGCTCATTGAACGGTTACGTCACCCGAGCCTTAAAACAGCAAAGCGTCCTTCCTGGTTGGGAAGGACGCTTCATGTTTAAGTGAGGGAAGTGTTAATTATGACCGTAAGGAGACCAGAAGGCATCGTCCGCAATATCTGATAAAGATGCCCAGGCGCTGGCTGATGCTTTTGGCAAAGAGTCGACAGTCTGCGCACCGTACGGATTACTAAATATATCCGCTGCGGTGGTATAGAGCGTGGTGTCTTTCTTTATGTAATTGGTCCAATCTGTAATGTCGACCGTGTCACCGGTTCTCTTGCCGGTCTCGATTGCATACTGATCAATAGCGGCATCGATCATGCGCAGATCGTTCAGGATTTTGCTCGCTTGCGAACGTTTGCGTGCGCGCAGGAATCCCGGAACGGCAATGGCCGCGAGCAGAGCGATGATTGCGACGACAATCATGATTTCCACCAGGGTAAAGCCGGCGCGTTTTTTGGTTAATTTATTAAACATAACTGCGATTTTATTTTCGTTTGTTTTATTGCGTTGGTTGGTTGCCCCGGCGGCGGCTTGCGTCGCTGCTCGCACAACTCATTCCCTGTCACCGTCAGCCGATGACAGGTGAATGAATCGTGAGATTCTTAGAAGTGATCGTAGGGAGACCAGAACGAAGCGTCCGCTACGTCAGACAGAGCCGTCCAGGCGGAGGCCGGGACTTTTGGCAAGCTGTCGACGACTTGGGCACCGTAGGGATTGCCGAAGATATCGTTGCCCTTGGTCCAGAGCGTAGTGTTCTTTTTCAGGTAATTGGTCCAGTCGGTGATCGCGACTGTCGCACCCGTCGATTTGTTAGTTTCGATGGCGTATTGGTCTACCGCGGAATCGATCAAGCGAAGATCGTTCAGAATGCGGCTGGCCTGTGCACGTTTACGCGCCCGGAGAAATCCCGGTACGGCAATTGCGGCCAATAGCGCGATGATCGCGACTACGATCATGATTTCCACAAGGGTGAAACCCCCGCGGCGTTTGTTGATTTTGTTTGACATGTTATTGATTTCCTTTGTTTGGTTTGATTGCAATCCGCTTATTGGCGGATGTGACGCCTATAAAGCACTGTTGATGCCACAGCCCGTGGTTTTTAGGTTTTCTGGACTGCCGCCAAGTCACGGCGTTCCAAGGCTGAGAGGCCAACCCACCCACCTCTTCTAATGCGACTCTCAAGATTTGGAATCTGGCGCGCCATTCGCGGTTTTTCCCCGCGGCTGCCCCATTATCTCTTCGCGGCCGTTTTTCTTTTACGTCTTGTCACTTTGGTCCGTCTGTCGAAGTCCCCGTTGTTTCTTCCCGCCAGCGGCGACATGCATTTTTATAATGAGTGGGCCCAACGCGTTCTGCGCGGCGAAGTCACAGGGCCAGGGGCGTTCTATGGGCTGCCGCTTTACCCCTACCTGCTTGCTTTACTGTATAAGCTGTTTGGTTTCAGTCCGTTCGTTCCAGCTCTTATCCAAGTCGCGCTGGATGCCGGCACCGCCGTTTTGATCTATCAGCTTACCCTTCATCTTATAACCGGGGAAAAGGCACCCGCCGGCCATAGCGGTGACCGGCTGGTTGCCGTGCTGGCGGCCGTGGCCTGGGCTTTCTATGTCCCCGCGCAGGCCTATGCGATTATTCTGATGCCGACGGCATGGTATGTTTTCGTGTTTTGGCTGATCGTTTGGCGCATCGTCAAGGCCGGGGAGGCGCCAGGCATAAAAGAATGCCTTCTTCTTGGCCTGCTGATCGGAATCACGGCGATGGGGATTGCTACGATTCTGTTCCTGGTGCCCCTGGTCTTTGCGGCGTTGGCTTTCAAGCCCGTCCACCATAGAATAAGAAGAATCGCAGGCGCAGGTGCGGCTATGCTGATTGGCGTCTGTCTGGGTACTTCGCCCTGTTGGGTTCACAATTATCTCGTCGCGCGGGATCCTGTTTTTCTTTCCGCGCACGGCGGCGTGAATTTCTGGATTGGCAACAACCCGACGGCGAACGGATATCCACGATTTCCTCCCGGCTTGCGGGCGGGGCAGGCCGCCATGCTGGAAGACTCCATCACCAGCGCGGAAACGGCGGCCGGCCACCCTCTTAAACGCTCCGAGGTATCGGCCTACTGGTCAGCACAGGCAAAAAACTACATCGCGCAGCATTTTGGCGACTGGCTGCGACTGGTAATGCTGAAATTCCGAAACTTCTGGAGTGCGTTTCAGTATGATGACCTCAGCATCGTCACGAACTTCCGCGAACAAGGTATCATTCTGCCCGGATTGTATTTTGGGCTCATTTCAGTGTTGGCCATTCCCGGAATCTTCATTGGCTGGTGGTCTCGTCCTGTGTCGCGGTGGATTACGGGGGCGATCATGCTCCAGATGATTGCGTTGCTCACCGTTTTCATCACCGAACGCTACCGCCTCCCCGTCGTTCCCGGCCTGCTTGTTCTGGGCGCATTCGGCTTGAAGAATTTTTGGCAAAGTTGTGTCTTTGGATTACCGCGCCAGGCGGCTCTCTATCTGGTTATGCTGGCCGCCGCGGTGATCTTTGTTTCGTGGCCGCAACGCAGCCCGTCTCTCTGGGCTCTAGACGCTTACAACTCCGGTTGGCAGGCGCTCGAGTCCGGAGACCTTCGCTTGGCCGAAGAGAAATTGTCGATTGCTCGGCGTTACGTCCCGACGAATCCAGAGACGAATTTTGCGTTAGGGAATCTGCGCTTGGCCCAAAACGATAATGCGGCGGCATTCTCTTTCTACAAGACGACATTGAAATTCGACCACGATCACCGCGGTGCTTTAAATAATCTTGCCGTCATGGCCTTCGACGCCAGCCGGTACGAACTGGCTGAGAAATGGCTTCGGCATGCTGAGAGTCTCGACCCGCGCAATGCCAAGACGCATTTTCTTCTGGCCAAGACGTTGCTCGCAAAAGGAGATCGACGCGCCGCGCAGCTAGAAATCCAAAGTGCCATTCGTCTGCGGCCGGCGCAGCGGGAGTTCGAAGAGTTTAAACGGCAGATCGAAGCCACCGGTTCGAATTAGGACTAAAGCGTCCGTTCGCAAGTGTCCGGAAATAGTCTCTCGAATCGTCCGGAAGGCCAGGCATTCCTCGTTAGGCAAGAACGTTGTGAAATGACGAAGATCGTCGCATGCGTGACGGGAAATCCCACGAGGCCTATCGAGTTCGTGCGCGCTCATGCCGGCCGTGCGCCAACTTATGGATAAAGCCTCCCGAATGTGATGTCGCCGCTACCGCCATCCTTCGGCTATGTTGAGATGTAGATTTTCAAAATCCTGCACATAGGGTTTGCCGGGCAAGGGCACCTTAATCTCGCTGTATCGCAGGGCGTGGGAATGGAGGAAGTGGCCCGTTTGGAACACCCAGATGACGTCATAAGGTGCACCATGCCATCCGCCGCCCGCGTCAAGATAACCCGCGGGCGAGGCAGGAGGCAGAACGTCGAGCCGGGGCGAAGGGAAGGAGCCGATAAGGAAAATGCGGTGACCGGAACGGAGAACCTGTGCTATCCGGGCGAAGACCGGCTTAAGCGGCTCGGCGATCATCATCTGCCGCAATGCCAGGTCATAACGATGGAAGCGATGATCCGAAATTGGCGGCAGTGTAATAACTTCCGCTGGTCCATGATAATAGCGGCAGAAGCTCACTCCATATTCCCAATTGGAAACAACAACGACATCCTCTTTTGTCGCACCCAACCGGACCTGAGCGGCCAGCACATCTACATTTGTGTGATGGATGGTCGTTATCGCCCAGGCGGGTAGAGCCGCTAAGCAGACTAACATGAATACGGCGAGCAACCGTGTGCCCCGAAGTGATAGGCTCAATACATTCTTTCCAATCTCCGGCCACGCACCGAAGACAATGTCTAACGCACAGGCAACGAATGCAGCTAGCGTGATATAGTACCAAGGCTGGGTGTAATAATTCAAAAGCCGAAGAAACCCGACATACGCTGGAACGGCAACGATCAGCGTGACCGTCCCAAATAATATTGCCGCGGGAATAGGTGGCTGACGGAGCGGTGCCGACTTCCTGCTCCCTGCGGGCTCTACTGCACGATTGACAAGTCTGCGCTCGGCGAAATTGCGCCAAGAACTGTACGCCCAAAAGCCGCCAGCCACTGTCAGACCGCCGAGAAGAAGGCCTGTCCATATCCACGTGGCTAGCGGATCCGGCGAGCCGATCACTTCCGAGCCTCGCTTCCAAAGCCACGCCAGATCGACCGGATAGCTGACTAAGAAGGTCCACTCGCGCATGCGGCGCATCATAGGTAAATAGGGGAGCAAAGAAGTAGCTGATAAGATACCGATGGCCAAAATGATCCCAGCAGTGCGCCAGGCGCGTTCGCGCAACGCAACGGCCATGGCGCCGGCGGCGATGGCCAAGAGCAAGACGGAATTGTAATAGAGACATTGCACGCTGAGGAGCGCGAGCGCCGTGGATTTCAATATTTTTGGATAGGAGGGTACCCCGACTGAATTTACCAAACGCCAAAAGCTTGCGAACGTGAGCAAGATCAGAAGTATGCCTAGTCCATAGGCCCGGGTGGAATCGCCATAACGGATAAGCATTGGATTAAGGCCCACCAATGCGAGCGACAGCACAGGCCGGCGCGCGCCGAACGCGCGCGCATTCATCCATAAAACTACAAGCACCCCGAGACCGATGATAAGGCCAAGCGCGCGCAATGCGTAGTCGTTAGCCGGCCCGAAGATACTTGTCCACGAGCGGAGGAGTGCGAAATAGACTATGGGAAACGAATCGTAATCCAAAGAACGCCATATCTGACCCAGGGAGGGCAAAGTAGCGATTGCAACGCTATTGGCCTCATCGCGCCACAAGCCACCGACATGGCTGACAAAGCGGATGTGCAAACTGACCGCAATAATTGCGAGCATCGCGATGGCGATCCACTCGAACCGATGAATCAAACGGGCAACCCGATCGAACATCCGCTCCTTCTCAGCAACGGTTACAGAGTCGCGGGCAGGCAGTAACTCCCCGGCCTTAACGTCGGGTTCGCTGATTACTCTCGGCAACGGTGACGCATTCACCGTTTGCAACCGACCACGACCGCCTGAACAAGGAGGTCCCGCATTCCAAAGTAATACTCGACGAAATTGAGGCCGGCCCGTTCGATAACCTCTCGCGCTTGGGCGCGTGATTTAAGTAACGACACCTCCGGTGGATGCAAACGCACCTGCGCCCCGCCCTTTGGCCGAACGCTATCGAGTAGCCGATGAATAATCTTAAGCACGAAAACGCTTGTGGCGCGGCGGTGCGGCCAGAAGATGACAACCTTTCCTCCCGGCTTCACCATGCGCCCCATCTCGCGCAGGATTTGAACGATCTGGTCTTGAGTAAAATGTTCGACGACGCCCAAGTTATACGCCCCGTCGAACGTTCCACCGGGGACATTGGTAAGATTAAGGATGTCGCCATGCCGAATGGCTTCGGCCCCAGGATTATTGCGACGGTAGCGTTCGAGCGCTGGGAGTGAAATGTCTACGGCTGTAATTCGCATTTCGCGGGAGAGGTCGGAGTCCACCTGTCCCGAACCGCATCCAGCATGAAGAAGTCTCGCTCCGGGTGAAAAATGCTTGTGCGCGAAATAATTCAAATTGCGGCGAATCGCGAGCCGCCGATAAGCGCTCGCGAGAAAGGCGTAGACCCGACGACTCTTCTCTTGTCCGCGAGTCCAATAGCTATCCCACCCTTGGGGATCCTGAAGAGGCACTTCCGCTTTGAGAATGGGCGGAATGGGCGAGGCGAGAAGGAAGGTTTCTGGATGACGGATATAAGCCCAATAGAGTCCGAGCAAACGCGAGATACTGCGCAGCGTCTCACGCAGGCACATCTTGGAGCTGCCATAGGTTCTGGCCGGTAGCGCTATCGGTATTTCTTTGATGCCGAAGCCGTTACGGTGCAGAACAAACAAGCTTTCAAAAAAGAAAGAGTAGCCACGGGATCGCACTCGATCGAATAGCTCCTGAGGTAGAGCACTTAATTGATAAACCCGTAGCGCCCCGGTCGCGTCGTGCGGAAGATGAAGCAGATTTACCGTCACAAAATGTCCGAGATGCGTCAACGAGCGTCGCATCATGTTCCAGCCCGGCAGACTGTCACGCTCCAGGTAGCGTGAAGCGATGGTGACGGCGCGGTTGCTGTCCTGCGCCGCCTGCAGGACGCGCTGGACATCGGCCGGCTGATGGGTGAAGTCACAGTCCATCGTCACAAGCGTTTTGTAGCCCTGGTTGTAGGCGTACTGAATCGCGTCCTTGTGGGCGCTGCCGATACCGAGCTTTCCCGGGCGATGCAAGGCACTCACATGCCGGAACTGCCCGGTCAGTTTGTCCACGATGTCGCCGGTGCCATCGGGTGAGGCATCATCGCAAAAGAGAATGTCGGCTCCGAGGTCGAGCATGTTCAACTCGCGGCAAAGCCGTTCGACGTTAGCGGCTTCGTTGTAGGTGGGAATGAAGATAAGAACCTCAGACTGTTTCATAGGTCCTTTCGGCGTCGTGTACCAGCCTGGTTACCAACTTGGTGAAGGTTGTCGTCGGATTCCAGCCGGTTGCCGCACGCAGCTTGCCGGCGTTTCCGCGCAGTGGATAAGATGTGCGTTGAAGCAGACTCGTGTCGATTTCGACGCAGCGGCGCCAATCCAGATCGAGCGCGCCAAAAGCGATTTCAACAAATTCGCGGACGCTGTGCATTTCGCCCGAGGCGACCACAAAATCACTCGCCGCCGGCAATTGCAGGATGCGGTACATCGCGTCTACATAGTCCGGCGCATAACCCCAATCGATTCGCGTATCGAGATCTCCCAGCTTTAACTTGTAGTTTGGCTCGCGGCAGGCCCGCAGCGCGCCTTGGACGATTTTCTGGGACAAGAACGTTTGTTTTCGCAGCGCAGATTCATGATTAAACAAAATTCCAGTGGCGGCGAAAACCTCTTCCTGCTGTCGGTAGAGCTGGCAACATTGGATACCGGCTGCCTTGGAGATGCCGTAAGCCGACTGCGGCATGAAGAGCGTGCCTTCGTCCTGCCATTCGGTGGTTGGTTTGCCAAAAACATGGGAAGAAGCGGCGTAAAATAATCGTGTCCGGCGGCAGTGTGTTTTGATGGCTTCGAGCACATTAACCAATCCGAAAACGTGGACGGCGAAGCTGCGCTGCAGCATGGCCGGCGCCGATTCCTCAACCGCTTCCTCCGTGGCGTGATGGAACGCGGCCAAATAATATATTTCGTCCGGCTGCAATCGCGCCACTTCGTTTTCGACCGAGGTAGGGGTGAGGAGGTCGACGGGCATACATTCGCATAGGGCGGGCGTGTCGAGCTCTTTTCGGACCCAACCCCGGACAGAATACTCACGGTCTAACAAGAGGCTCGTTAGCAGACGGCCATCCTGTCCTCCCGCGCCGATAATAAGCGCGCTGCGCATGAAGATTATATCCCTACAATTTCAACGTCCGGCAGCGGGAAGATTAATCTCCCGCCCTGTCGAAGAAATGCGTCTTCGCGTTGTATGATGTTGTCGCGGAAATGCCACGGCAAAACCAGGAGGTAATCAGGCTTCATCGCATGAGCCTCGGCCTCCGAAATGATGGGGATGTTTGTCCCCGGAGTGAAACATCCGAATTTATCCTTGTTCACCTCGGCGATCGCCGGCAGCAAATCAGGCGTGACTCCACAGTGCTGCAGAAGAACATTCCCCTTTGTGGAAGCACCGTAGCCGAGCACCAATCGCTTCTCTTCCTTAAGGGTGTGCAACAACGCGAGTAATTTATGTTTGTGGGTTTTTACGGCCTGCGCGAACTCGCCGCGTTGCGCAGGACCCTCGAAACCACGCATCTCCTCATTGCGCAGCTGCTCTTCCAAGATTTCGGTATTTTCACGATGGGACGACGATCGTCGCGCCACGGTGAGGGCGAAGCTTCCACCATTGGTTTGATTGAACTCCACGTTCAAGATTTTCAGACCGCAACGGTCGGTCATCCATTTGATCTGGCGAAGTGAGTAGTACTCGAGATGCTCATGGCAGATCGTGTCATATCCCATCGTATCAAGCATTGCCGGCAGATAACTCATCTCGAAATGCCACACACCCTCCTTATCCAAAACAGAAGCCACGTCCTCCATGAAGCTAAGAGGGTTTTCCAAATCATAGAACATCGCGATCGATGTCACGATGCGTGCCCTTTTGGCTCCGAAATTCTGACGAAATAATTCGGCCGAGAAAAAGTCGGGGACCAAAGAGATATGCTTCCGATAAAACGATGCAAATTTCTGACCGGTGGGATCGATCCCCACAATGGTCAGGCCGTCCTCAGGGTAAAATGAGAGGAGCGTTCCATCATTGCTGCCGATGTCGAGCACGAGATCACCCCGCTGTAATGGATAGCGCTCGATGAGCTGACGCACCTTCTGCTCGAGGTGTTTTACCATCGCGCCGTTCAGGGATGATCGGTACCCGTAGTTCTCGCCATACATCTCTCCCAGGTCGTAGGTTTGTCGAAGCTGCACGAGCCCGCACGCTTTTCGATTGATCGTCGTGTCGCAGGCTACCAACTCAAGTGGGCCCTTGCTCGGCGCTGCCTTGCCAGGTGCCGGGAAGACGCCGGTGAGATATTGCTCACCCAGGGAGAGAACAGGAACAAGATCCCGGTTGCCGCAGATCCGGCATCTCTGTATCTCGCGAAATACCGGAGGGGCCGTGTGCAGGCCGCCTAGGGACGTGACTTCCGGAACGACCGGAGTGGGATACAACCTGGGTGCGACAGTCGGCATTCCGAAGATTTTCAGCACTGGTCGTGCCAACAGCCGAGGTGTCAGTAGACCGACCGAATAAGCATTCCGGCAGAGTCCCTCGCGCAAAACCAATCATAGCGATCATGATCAACGACCGGAGGCCTGATCGTTAGCGGTACCGAAGCTGCTGATTTTTTCCGTTTATGGAACTCTCTCCCGTAGCGTTACCGGATTTTTCGTCGATAGACGGCGCTGCAGTCCCTGTCTAAGAAACCGCCAATGTCGAACGGCACCTGTTTAAAGGGTTCTGGAACGTACTCGCCCTCCAAGATGCAACCTGCGCTGCCTACTCTCGAGGCTGACAATGCCAGTTACGTCTTACGTGGCGGCGAACAGAACGCGCCGCGCGACAACTTTTCCATCCTCCTTATTGGCGCGGCCTTGGTCGCGTTGCTCGTAAAGCTGACGATTTCCTACAACACGTTTGGAACCAACGACGCGGTCAGTTTTTACCTGTTTGCGCGGTCGTTATCCGACCACGGATTAGAATGGACTTATCGGCAAGGTGTCGTTTGGCTTCCGTCGGGCCCGATCTTTAACCACCCCCCGATAACCGCCGGCTTTCTACGGTTAATTTATCATCTCTCTAATCAGGAAGTCTTTCGCACATCTGGATTGACCTTTCCTTTTCTCCTTCGGTTGCCTGGGATTCTTGCCGATTTCGTCGTTGTGCTGGTTCTCGTTTCGTGGCTAAGAGCTCACGAGCAACTTCACCGTTATCGTTGGGCGTTACTGCTTTTGGCACTGAGCCCGGTGTCGTTAATGGTCGCGGGTTTTCACGGCAATACCGACCCTGTCATGGTCATGTGTCTGGTACTGGCCGCATGGATGTGCAGCAAGAAACAGCCGGGGTTGTGCGGGTTGTTTTTGGCGCTGAGCTGCCAAGTCAAAATCATTCCACTGCTGTTTTTCCCGGTCTTCTTCTTCTTCTGGCTGCATCGTCGCACCGTCGCGTCCTTTCTCGTCCCGTTTTTCCTTACATCGATCGTCCTATGGAGTGAACCGCTCCTAAGGTTTCCGCTTCTGTTTTTCAAAAACGTGCTCTCCTACAGCAGCTATTGGGGGATATGGGGATTTACCTACTGGCTGCGTTTAACGGACTTACCATACTTCAGCGGTGTTCGAATTTTCGGCCTAACCACGCCCCAGGCTTTCGTCGTTACATTTTTGAAAGCACTGATTGTCGGCGGCGTTCTCCTGATTGCCTGGCGCCGTCGCACGTGTTCCGGTCGTGGATTGTTCGAAACGATTGCCTACGGGTGGGTCATTTTTTTTATTCTTTCGCCCGGCATTTGTGCCCAATACATGGTTTGGCTGGCGCCGTTCGTCTGCATCCTTTCGCCGACCTTCTACGCATGGCTGACGGTAACAAGTTCGCTGTTTCTTTTCTTTTTTTACAACGTGACTGCGCACGGCTTGCCTTGGTATCTGGCCGTTTCAACGAATGCTCTTAACACCGTTTGGACGCCATGGTCGGTTTTGCCCTGGGCTGCTCTGATCGCCGGAATGATTGTCCTTTGGAAGAACGCGCGAAAAGTTGATCCAACCCTCCGACTGTTTAGTCTGACGACAGTAAAAGCGGAGTGATTTGCCTGGTTACGGCAGTCCGACAAAGCCGATTTCGAAAACCGCACGTTCTCCACCGAATTGAAATTTAGTTTAGGCATTCCAGAGATACAGCACCTTCCAATTCATGCCCGCTGTCGAATCCCGCCGCCGTAAAATCGAGATCACCTGCGTGGTGCTTGTCCTGGCGCTCGGGATCTTCTTGCGTTTGCCGCACGGCCTCTTTTGCAGCCCGGACGGTCCGCTCCGATTTCTCGAGCAACTCCATCCCAAGCCTAAAATGGAAGGCTTGGGAGTCGATGAAGGTCTCTATCGCGGATACGTTATCGATCTGAGTCGTATCGGCGTTCTGTCATATCCGGACATCGTCGACCATTACATTTCCATCCAGCAGAAATTGTCCGGCTCAATTCTGCCGCCTGTCCGATTTCTCTACATTTTCACGGCCTACGTGTGGCATCTCTGTTTTGGGACGGAGGCCCTCGGCGCCCTTCGTGGTGTTGCATCGTTGTTCAGCATTCTCGTTTTGATTCTTTCCGGAGTATTCGCCTGGCGTCTCAAAGGCAGCGCCTGTGGTCTCGGCGTCATGAGCTTGATGAGTTGCGCTCCGACGCAACTTCATATGTCGCAGCACGCATTGGTCGACGGGTTTTTCACGTTCTGGGCGCTTCTTTGTCTTTGGCTGCTTTGGGAGAATCTGCAAAAGCCAAGCCGGGCCAGGTGGCTTATTCCCTACACGCTCGGATTAACCCTCCTCGTCTTAACCAAGGAGAATGCGTTTTTTGTATTTGTCGCAATTGTCGCCATCATTGTGACCAATCACTGGCTGCATTTCGGCACGGTGAATCGTGAATTGCTGATTTGCACGGTCGTCGGACCGCTCTTGGGCGTGGTCACCTTGATCTTCCTGGCGGGCGGCGTTGACGTGTTGATCAACACCTACCGTCTTTCCGTCACCAAAAACTATAACGTCACCTACGCGATCCTTACCGGGGACGGTCCATGGTATCGTTACCTTGTTGATATCCTCCTGGTTAGTCCGGTGATCCTGCTTCTGGCATTAGGGACGGTCTTTCGTCTCGACTCGGATAAAAAGCCTGAGATTTACCTCACCGTTTTCATCGCGGTGAGCTACCTGTTCATGTGCAACATCAAATACGGCATGAACCTGCGTTATACCAACATGTGGGACATGCCGCTGCGCTTCCTTGCCTTTAATCAAATCATGGCGCTGGCCAATTTTACCAAATATCGGGTCTGGCTGGGGGCTTCGTTAGTCGCGGCGATTGCCATGCTCGAACTACGGCAATACTACATTCTTTTCGTGCACTATCCGCTCTATGAGTTGCCGACTCATCTTCTCATGCGTGCCCTTCGCATCCTGAAATACCCCGGTGACCAATGAAAGGCGGCCAGATCCTGTCCTTGTCCCTTTCGTCGATGAGCATGTCAACGCCCTCGTGTCATATCGCGAGGAACACGACCCAGTTCGCCCGCCTTGTCGCAATCTACGTCTTTCTGGCCGCGATTACCTGGGCCGTTTTCGGACAGGCCATCGGACATCAATTCATTCGTTACGATGATCAGAATTATGTTTACGAAAATCCGGAGATCAGCGCGGGCCTTACGCTGCATGGTATCGGTGACGCCTTTCTTCATACTCACGCGAGAAACTGGCATCCTCTGACAACCATCTCCCACATGCTGGATTGCCAGCTGTTCGGGTTGAACCCTGCGGGACACCATCTCACGAACGTTCTCCTGCACACCGCGACCGTGCTCCTGCTTTTCTCCGTGCTGCACGCGATGACCGGAGCAGCATGGCGCAGTGCATTTGTCGCGGCTGTCTTTGCCATCCACCCCTTGCGTGCGGAATCTGTCGCCTGGGTTGCAGAACGTAAGGATGTCCTAAGCGCCTTTTTCTTCATGCTTACGCTCGGGGCTTACGTTCGTTATACACGCGGAGCGTTGCTCAGGCATTATCTGTTGACGGTCTTATTCTTCGCGCTCGGACTTATGTCGAAATCCATGCTGGTCACGACTCCGTTCCTTCTGCTTTTGATCGATTATTGGCCGCTTTCCCGCTTCAGGGCGGAATGCCCCGGGCAACCGGGAGACAAAGTTCAGAACAGGAATCTTGGTGTCGGTCCAAGGCGGCTTATTTTTGAAAAAGTTCCACTTTTGGTCCTTTCCATATCGGCCGCGATTGTCACGCTGATCGCGCAAAGGCAGACCGTCGTCTATGGCGAGGAGCTCTCTTTGCGTTGGCGGATTGGTAACGCCTTCTTCAGTTATGTCGCCTATATCGGGCAAATGGTATGGCCGGCGAAGCTAGCGGTTTTTTATCCCCTCTCCGCAGACCGCCTCCCTACGTGGGAATTCCTCCTCGCGATCCTCATGATCGGTGGAATCACGGTGACAGTGATTCTGCTACGCAAAACAAAGCCGTATTTATTTACCGGCTGGTTGTGGTACGTGATTGGCCTTCTTCCCGTCATCGGCCTCGTGCAAGTGGGGCTCCAAGGTCGAGCCGATCGCTACACCTATTTACCGCAAATTGGCTTAGGTATCGCCGTCACGTGGGCTGTGGTCGATTATTCCCGGTCAGCGACGAGTCGGAAAATCATGGCCTCGCTGGCGGTAGGCATTATCGCCTTGTTGGCCTGGCGCGGTTGGATGCAAACCTCGTATTGGACCGATACCGCATCGATCTGGAAGCACGCTTTGGCAGTGACGGTCGACAACGATGTTGCGCATTACAATCTCGCCGCGCTTGCAATGGAACGGGGCGATCTGAACGACGCTATCTTGCATTACCAGAAGGCCCTCGAAGCAAATCCGGAAAATAAGGAGAGCCATCACCAAGTCAGCAGTGCGCTGGTTCACAACAATCTGGGAAACGCGCTCGCTCGAGCAGGCCTTCTGGATGACGCGATTGTTCAATATCGCACTGCCGTAGGGCTACGGGGTGATTTCGCCGACGCGCATTCGAACTTGGCGGCAATGCTGGCCAAGAAAGATCGATTAGTGGAAGCGACTGCCGAGTATGAACTGGCCCTCGCCATTCCGCCGGAAGACGCGGCTGCTCATTTGCGTCTGGCGCCGCTCCTCTTGCTGACGGGGCGCGAGAACGACGCGATTGTCCATTATCGACGCGCGCTGGAACTAATGCCCGAATCGGTCTCCATCCTGAACACCCTGGCCTGGATGCTGGCAACGAGCCCCGAGCCGGCGCGAAGGAAAGGTGAGGAGGCAGTTCAATTCGCTGAGAAGGCCAACCGTTTAGCCAACGGGACGAACGCGCCCGTGCTCCGAACGCTGGCCGCCAGCTACGCCCAGGCCGGTAGGTTTTCTGAAGCCGTGGTAACAGCGCAACGCGCCATCCTGCTTGCTCAAGATCCTGCGCTGGGACGCGCTCTCGCGCAGGAGGCCGAACGTTATCAGGCCGCGGCGAACGGCAGGGTGGGCAAGAAGACTGAGTCGATCACCAAACGGTAATCTTTTTGAACGGAAGCTGGTTACTATCCGGAACTTAAGCGACCTGGTCGAGAATTCGGGTCCGAAGCGCCGAACTGCTGGAAATCGTTTCCTTCAGTAAATGGGTTGCATCCGGTAGCGGTCGCGCGCGAATGAACATCTGATAAGCAAAAAGCCGTTTCCAAAATCGAATCAACAACTGGTTTAGCGCAAGTAATGCGCGACTCGATCGATTCGTGCCGATGGCGAGCGGGAAAGGCGCTGGAACTCCCCGCGCTTCAAGCACCTCATAGCCGCCTTGTTCGAGAAGATTCCGCAAAGATTTAAAGGTGAAAAGACGCCGATGTCCCATGCCTAAAATGCCCTTGCGACTGTAATTGAACTGCCCAAGCGCAAGCATCATTCGGGTAATAAAAAAGGCGACATTCGCCGCGGTAATGATGACTTCGGGTCGAGTGCCCCGCGCTTTTTGCCGGAGTTCGTCCAGAAATGTTTCCGGATCGTGCAGATGTTCGAGAAGATCCATAAGCAGGATTTGATCATATCGCTCGACATCAGCCGGAACCGTCGGACGTGAAACAAATGGTGATCCGGCCGATGATTTTACGATTTCGTTTGGAGCGAAATCGACGGCGGTGACGTGACAGAGTTTTTTCTCCAGTTCAGCCGTGACATGGCCGTGTCCGATTCCAAGCTGAAGAATGCGCCGACCCGGGATACATGAGTTGATCGCGAAAGTTTGTGATGAAGGGAAGCCAAGCTTGTCGCTGTGAGCGCCCGGCTTTGGGTCGACGTCAAAACGGCGGTCGTAGAAGATTTGCAGACCGCAGAAGCGCGCCTTGATCGTCGACCGGCAGATGTTCCAGGCATATTTTAACCCGTTTACATAACAGACCTCATCGCCGTAAAAGGTGGGGATTTGCAACTCGACGATGCGCAGTTTCTTCAAGACGAACTGGATGATTATCTCGGTATCGAAATGAAAATCATTGGTGTTTTTCTCAAACGGGATCTGAGCGAGCGCTCGCGTCGAGTAAATTCGATAGCCGGTATGGAATTCGGATAGCGTCGTGCCTAAAATCTTGTTCTGAAAAGTGGTGAGAATTTGATTTCCAAGCCATTTATAGAACGGCATGCCGCCGCGACGAGCCGCCTGCTTGTCGATCATGCGCGAACCAAATACCGCCTCCGCTTCATCGCGAAGGAGTGGTGTGATTAGTTCCGGAAGTTTCTCCGGGGCATACTGGCCGTCGCCGTGGACGAGCGCGACGAGATCAAACCCATGATCAATGGCGTAACGATAACCGAGTTTTTGATTGCCCCCGTAGCCCTGGTTTGCCGATGTCCGTAAAACGGTGATGTGGAGAGCGGAATGGCGCTGCTGGTAACGCAGACCGTTGGCGAACGTTTCGTCTTTAGACGAATCGTCGATGATCAGGACTTCTACTTGATCGGAGTGAAGACAACTCGGAATGCGGGTAAGCACCTTCTCGATCGTGCTTTCGGCATTGTAAGCGACGACAAAGATCAGAAGGCGTTTGCCCCGAAGGTCGATTTGTGGTGATGCCAGCGCGTCTTGCACGCCGCGCTTGGCAGCTAGAAATGCGCCAATTTGAGGCGCCCGAATCGCGGGCGCCACCGATCAATCAGGGTCGGCCGAGAAGCGACTTTGCCGTGCTCAACACGGCCTTATCGTCATTATCGCTCAGGCCGCTCAAAAAACCGCGCACGCGGCGGAACGACTGACGCAGAAAGAGATCGGCTGATCCGTGATCCTCCGGCACGGAACCCCCGTTGCGTCGCGTCGCCTGGATTTCGCTATCCCACCGACTGAGAACGCAGGTTGAAGCAAACAAATCCATGGCCGCGCCCGCAATCCGTTCCTGAACCAGCTGCATATCCAAAATGGGCTCGCGGTAAGTGATAAGCGCACGATTGACTGCGAGATTGAAGCGCCAGATCAATCGAGCTAATTGGCTGGCATGACTGCGTACCGCATCGCTTTGCACCGGAATCTCCGGAACACGCACCGCGGCGCCAAGCCGGTTCATTCCCGCCGTGAAGGCCTTGCCCAGACGTCCACCCAGAGGCTTGAGCATGGTATCGTGAATTTCTTTGAATTCCATGCCCGGGCCGCGCATTCCGACCAGGGCGATGAAGGAAGTAAGAACCTCATTGCTGCCCTCACCAATCTGATTGATCCGCGCATCCCGCAGCATTCGCTCCAACGGAAGATCAAGAAAGTAAGCGGAGCCGCCGTAGATTTGGAATGTCTCATTGATCGCCTGCCAAAGCCGTTCCGTGGTGAAAACCTTAAGCATGGCCGTTTCCAACATATAGTCCTCGAGACCGCGATCGATGAACGACGCGGTGATCGTCGTCATGGCATCCATCGCGTAGGCATCAGCTGCCATGGTGGCGATTTTCTTTTGCACCAGGTGAAATTCGCCGAGCGTTTTACTGAACTGTTTCCGCCGGTTGGCGTGTTCCACGGCGAGTCGTAAACACGTTTTGGCCGCACCGGTACAGCAGGCGCCGAAGGTGGTCCGTCCGAAATCAAGAACCGTCAGGGCGACGCGCAACCCTTTGCCGAGCGGGCCCAGGACATTTTCCGTGGGAACGCGCACATCCCGCAAGGCGAACCGTCCCGTGGCGGTGCCGCGAATTCCCATCTTCGCCATTCGGGGTTCGAGCATGGTGAATCCGGGCATGTCCGGTGTGACCAGGAATGCCGTAATGGCGGTTTTGTCCGAGCCCGGAACAGGAGTTCGCGCCATGACGGTGAGCACCTGCGCGATCGCAGCGTTTGTGATATAACGCTTCTCGCCATTCAAAACATAATGCGACCCGTCTTCGCTTGGCGTTGCCAGCATCTGGACGTTGGCCGCATCCGAGCCAGCCTGTTCTTCGGTTAAGGCAAAGGCGGCCAGTTGCTCGCCCGTCACCAAACGTGGCAGCCACCGCTGTTTTTGCGCGTGGGTCCCAAACAACAGCAACGCGCGAATCCCGATCGAATGATGCGCGTTCACGAACACCGAAGTGGACGCGCAACGGCTGCCCAGTTCCTCCAGGATTCGGCAGTTCGCCATCTGCGAGAAACCGTGCCCGCCAAATTCCTGCGGGGCCGTCATACCGAGGACTCCAACGCGACCGAGTCCGTCGATAACGCTGCGGGGGATGTCGGCTTCGCGATCAATTGCGGCGGCATCCAGTCCCTGGTCGAGAAACTGACGAACTTCCTTGAGCGATTGGTCTAACTCGGCCTGCTGCGCAGCCGGAATGCGCGGATAAGGCGTGACCCAATCGGCCACGAAACGGCCGAGGAAAAGGCCCTTGGCAAAACCGAGCGCCTGCGGCCCGGCGAAGAGCAGCTCTTCCGCTTGGGCGATTTCTTTTTGACGTTGTGCTTCAGTCTCAGTCATACGAAAGGGGTCCGCCGGAGAAATGACGGGTCACGAAGTGTAGCCAAGGGCGGCCACGTGTCCAATTTCCCTTCCGTAGTGAGTCGAAAGCGCCTGCTTTCACCTCCGCTCGCTGACCTCAGTCCGCGAACCGCCAAAGACGTGAATCGTCACGGCAGACTTAAAGCCCTTTTCTTCAGCTACATCCCTGACTCGTGCCGCATTCGGTGCAGACTCCGCACGCGCCGGCCCGGATTACTTTGTCGCTGCCGCAGACGGAACACATGATGTCCATGAACATGTTCCCGAGCGCTTCCTTCACCCGTTCCGCATGACTGTGGCCGTTCGTCCCGGCGGGAAACGGACCATCATTCGGTAAATGTTGGGTGATCACATCGATTAGTTCCTTTTCACCGGTCCGTGACAAATCGCTAACCGGTCGGTTGAGCGCTTTTTTTTCCATCTCCGGTATTTCCTTGAGCGGCAACTCGGTCTGACCGCGACTGGGCGAGGTCGCCTCCTGATAACCCTTGATGAATTGGCAGCCAAGCCAGCGAAACACGTAGTCGGTGATGCTGGTAGCGTTGCGAATGTCGGGATTTTTGGTGAAGCCGCTCGGCTCGAATCGTTGATAAGCGAACTTCTTGACCAGGCTTTCGAGCGGCACCCCGTATTGCAACGCCACTGACGTCAGAGTGCCCACTGTGTCCATCAGCCCGCCAATCGTGCTTCCCTCTTTCGCCATGTGAATGAAAAGCTCGCCCGGCTGCCCATCTTCATACAAACCGACGGTGATATAGCCCTCGTGACCTGCAATCTCGAATTTGTGGGTCAGGGACATCCGCGTGTCCGTCATCCGGTGGCGAGTGGGCTGGTCGACACGGCTGCGCACCATGGCAAGTTCTTCTTCAAGCTCCAGGATTCGATTTTGAAAATCCTGACGATCAAGGGTCACATCGAGCGCAACGTCGAATTCCCCGTTTCCACCCATGTCCTTGGTTTTACGAGTGTTGAGCGGTGCGGAGCGCTTCGATCCTTCGCGATATATTGCGATCGACTTCAAACCGAGACGCCACCCCTCGATATAACTGTTCATGATTTCTTCGACCGAGGCTGATTCCGGCAGATTCACTGTTTTCGAGATGGCGCCGCTTAAGAAAGGCTGGGCCGCGGCCATCATCTGAAGATGGGCCCGATAACCAAGCGCGCGCTCTCCCTTGTGCGGTTTAAACGCGCAATCAAAAATTGGCAGGTGTTCCAGTCTGAGCCCGGACGAGATCATAGTCCCATCGATGTCGGGCACATCTTCAATTGTGTCGAAGGCGTCGATGTGCGCGATGATTCGCTCTATCTCTTCTGAATTGTATCCGACTTTGTCCAGTGCCGGTTTGATCGTCTGATTGACGATTTTCAACATGCCACCGCCGGCAAGCAGTTTGTATTTCACCAGCGCCAGGTCCGGTTCAATTCCCGTTGTATCGCAATCCATCAGAAAGCTGATCGTGCCCGTTGGTGCTAATACGGTCACCTGCGCATTACGGTAACCGTGCCGTTTGCCAAGGCGTGCCGCCCGATCCCACGTGGTCGCCGCTTCCTCTTTTAAATAAGCGAACTCTTCCACGTCAGGAATGTCGTTCACGGCGCCGCGATGAAGTTCCATCACCGCCAGCATCGATTCCACATTGTCTTTTGCGACGGGGTTGGGCACGCCACTCGCCCGGGCATCGCGGTATCCCGGGAATGGCCCCATCACTCGGGCCATGAGTGCGCTTTGTTCGTACGCTTCTCCGGTCAGGATGGCCGTAATCGCACCGCATAGCGCGCGCCCTTCCACGCTGTCGTAGCCGTAACCGTAGCTCATGATCAATGAACCCAGATTGCTGTAGCCCAGGCCGAGCGTGCGAAAGATGTGAGAATTTTCCGCGATCTCTTTAATCGGATAGCTCGCGTTATCGACCAGGATCTCCTGCGCCGTAATCAGAATCCGAACCGACGCTTTGAATCGCTCGACATCGAAATCGCCCTCCGCCGTCTTGAATTTCATCAAATTAAGCGAAGCGAGATTGCACGCGGTGTTGTCCAGGAAAAGATATTCCGAGCAGGGATTGGTGGAGTTTTGCCGGTCGGTCCCTTTGCAGGTATGCCATTTATCTATCGTGGTATCGAATTGCATTCCCGGATCGCCGCAAACATGGGTGCCCTCCGCGATCTTGCGCAGGAGTGACCGCGCATCCTTGCATTCACAAGGCTGGTCGTCACGGACCCGTCGCGTCCACCACTCGCGCCCTTCCAGTGCCGCTTCCATGAATTCATCACTCACGCGCACACTGAGGTTTTCGTTTTGGTACATGACCGAACCGTAGGCGTCGCCGTTGTAGCTGCCGTCGTATCCCTGTTCGATCAGTGCCCACGCCTTCTTTTCTTCCCTCTGTTTCGCGTCGATGAATTCTTCAATATCCGGATGCCAGTCTTTCAGAGTGTTCATCTTGGCCGCGCGACGCGTCTTGCCGCCGCTTTTGACCACATTGGCTACCTGGTCGTAAACCTTGAGGAACGAGAGCGGCCCGCTTGGTTTGCCACCGCCGCTTAACTTTTCTCGCGTGGAACGAAGTGTGGAAAGATCGGTTCCTGTGCCGCTTCCGTATTTGAAGAGCATGGCTTCGCTCATCGCCAGCCGCATGATGTCCTCCATCGTATCGTCTACTGACTGGATGAAGCATGCACTGCCTTGCGGGTATTCGTACTGCGAAGAGGCTCTCTCAGCTTTGGCGGTCGAGCGATCGTAGAAATAATTCCCCTCGCCCGCATTTTTTCCAATTCCGTACTGGTGATAGAGGCCGACGTTGAACCAAACCGGCGAGTTGAACGCGGCGTATTGATTCAGGCAAAGCCAGGTCAGGTCATCGTAAAATGCTCGCGCCGTTTCAGGATTCGCAAAATACCCGTCCGCGACTCCCCAATCGGTAATGGTCTGCGTGACCCGGTGGATCAGCTGTCGCACGGAGCTTTCGCGCCCGCCCTTTCGTGGATCCGTTCCGTTGGCGATATCGCCATAAAAATACTTTGAAACGGCGATTTTCGTGGCCAGAGCACTCCAGGTCTTCGGCACTTCCACCTCCTCCTGTTTGAAAATGACCTTGCCGCTGTCATCGGTAATTTCGGCCGTGCGATGTTCCCACTCCGTTTGATCGAACGGCGCGATCGCGGAGCTGCTGAAGACACGCTCGAACTTCAACCGGCCATCACTTTTACGCTTTGTCGCTCCTGTTTTGCGCCGGGTGCGGCTCTTGAGCGTTGATTTGCGCAGGGATGATGGATGAATTCCGGGTTTGAGTTGAATCATGGCAGGACGAGGCGGTTCAGGTTGTGAATAACTTTCAAATTAGAGACGGGGGAGCAACCAATAACCTGTGGAAAGCCGTGAAGCACGGTGAATAACCACAAGATATGGGAGCGCCGCCCGACGAATCTACAATATGCAGCCCTCCGGCACGGGCCGGCAAGTGAAAAATTTGAATCTTTTTCTGCTCCCTATCCCAAAGCGATCAAGTGGTTTGCAGGCGAAAAAGTTTTCCGTCCCGGCAGTAAAAAGCAATCCGGCTCCAAAATATCTTTTGCCGTCCTCCGCGAGGCAGCGTTGCGACCCATTTTACAAACGCCCGCGCGCATTTTAATAGTCAGCGCGGCTGGTCACGCTGGGAATTTGCCGAACCAAAAAGGAAGGGTGGCTGAGTCCGGTTTAAGGCACTCGACTCGAAATCGAGCGCAGGGTTAAACCTGCCGTGGGTTCGAATCCCACCCCTTCCGCCATGTGTAATCTTTATTAAATCGCTCGCCCTTACCCAAACCAACGCGTCCGCCAACCGGAGATTCGAACGTCTTTCGAATGGTGGGGCGCGTTACGCTCAGGGGTTACAATCCCGCCGCTGGCTGGATCTCACTCCAGAGCCAACGTAGAGCTTTGGATAATCCCACCCCTTCCGCCAAGTCCACGATCCCGACCCGAATTTGACCGCATCTTCTCTTCGCTCCGTTAACACAGCCAGAACGGTTGTTGGCGGGGTTGCCATCGCATTTTTCATTGCCTGCACCTGGGCGTCCTACGCGCGTTGGTCGAATTTTCAGTACCGCACGTTTGATCTCGCCTACTACGTCCAGGCGGTCTGGCAATTGATCCACGGCCGTCTTGCTGTTTCGGTCGAAAACGTACCGCTTCTCGGGAATCATGTGGAGCCGATTGTTTTCCTGTTTGCACCGCTCTTCGCCGTTTTTCGTCATCCCATGCTTTTTGTATGGGTGCAGAACGCCGCTCTCGCGGCCATGGCCCCGTTCGGTTACGGCATTGCCCGGCGCCTGGGCTTCGATGAAATCCGATCGGCGTTGCTGGGCGCGGTGTTGCTCGTCGCTCCGGCAGCGGGGTACGTTGCGCTGCACGAATTTCACCCGGAAGCCCTGGCGGCCCCTTTGCTTCTCCTGATGTGGCGGGCGCGCCTAACGAACTCGCTTGTCTCCTATTGGGCGTGGTTCGTCGCCGTTCTCGCTTGCAAGGAGAACATGGCGTTGTTGCTCGCGGCCTATTGCGCGCTTCATGCAGTCCTTGAGCGGAAACGGAACACGACCGAGCTTTTGCGTTGGTATCTCTGGCCGCTGTGCCTCGCCATTCTCTGGCTGGTCGTCTGCACGCAACTGATCACGCCGTTACTCAACGCCGGCCAGATTGATTATCTCGCCCTGTACGATCGTCTCGGTAGCTCGCCGGCAAACATCCTGTTTAATACCATCGCTCATCCGCAGTTGATTGGTCATGCTCTCGTTCAGTCGTTAGGCCATGGCAATTTGGTTTGGGGTTTGCTCCTGCCGTTTCTTTTCCTTCCGCTGCTCCGGCCTCGTTGGGTGTTGATCGGCGGGCCAGTGCTGCTCCAGCACCTTCTTTCCTGGCGCACTTCGGAATGGACGATCTATTTCCACTACGCGGCGCCGTTGATACCGGTCTTGTGGATGGGGATGGTTGAGGCTCTGGCCAGGGCCGGCGAACGGCGCTCCTCTTTCTTCCTCAGCCGGGCCCCCTGCCTCGTTCTTGGCGCTTGTATTGTCTCCCAAATCTGGCTTGGCCCAGCGAGCCATATCGTTTCGAGCACGGAAGACTGGTTTAGTTGCAGGTCTGATCGAGAGGAGAGAAATGCGTTTCTCGCACAAATCCCCGCTCAAGCGAGCGTGGTTGCGCCTCTTCCTTACCTTTCCCACCTGGCCATGCGTGAGAAATTGTACTCCCTTCATTATATATTAAAGGGTTTAAAGACTCTCAGCCGTGCGACCTACGAACCGCCCGCAGACGCGAACTTCGTTCTCATCGACTATCTCGACTCCGCGACCTTTGATCCGGGCGCCGGTTACTACCATCCGGCCATGCGCACGGCCGATGGACGCGTCATTCCGTCAAGCGATCGCTTGCTGCACGATTTTCTTGGGCGCTCGCTATCTCTTCGAGTCAAGGAATGTCGAAATGCATTAACCCTCTACTCCGAAGCGACTCAGACATTGCCGGATGAGACGTCGGCAGGACCGGCTCCGGCAGGTCTGTTGCAACTAGGCACTCACACGCAACTTCTGCGAATTGGTAAGTCAGCAGACTCTGTGTCGCCCGGTCTGGAACTTCTGATCGATTTGGTCTGGCAGTTCCAGGACGAACGGGAGGTGTTTCCGTGGATGTTGCTGAAATTGACGAACCAAAAGGATGGCGGGGTGACGATCCTAACCAAAGGTTTGTGCCTGCCCGAGGTGACGAACGGAATTCGCTCCGAGCATTGGCGGGTGGACATTCCCCATCAGGTGCCCGCCGGCGATTATGTGCTGGATGCGCTCTTCGTAAATAACAGCCGGCGAGCCTGGTACGAAGCAACCGGCGGAGGCAATGCGGAAGAGACTTTGCTAGGAAATCCGGTGCTGCTTGGCCGCCTCCAGCTCCTCCGGCCAGATTCGAAACAGTAACTTTCGGCTAAGCGGGGCGTCGACCCCCTTGTCAAATGGCGCATGGGTTGCTTATAATGGGCTTCCGATGATAAGGGCCAATTGTCGGGCACGCTTCACCGCGGCCGACTTTGATTTCGTCGTGCGCACGCTGGCGCGTTCGCCTAACGATCGCGTTTCACTTGTCGATCTGCTGAGCGATATCCAGACCCGCGATTCCGTTTTGGATCACCCCCGCCTGGTCGACGCGATATTATCGAATACCGCGCAGCTTCGGATCTCATCCCAATTTTATTTTTATGTCCTGGCCCGCCACGTCCTCCAACAAGCCGGTATCGGCGATCGCAAGTTGTGCGATTACATCGGATCGCTTCTTGAAGCATTCTCTCGCACAAGTTCGCTCCGGACGCCCAGCGCTGCGGGGGAGTGCGTGCAGCAATACATATCCGACATGTTGATCGCGCTGCAGCGCGTCTCTTCCGAGCAGGCCTTTCTTTTGCGCGCGCACGTCGGCAATTATTCTCTTTTCGTCAGCGGCATCTTTCACGAAAACACCCAGCGCCGCAGTACCCGCGGCGGACCGGATGTAAGGTTCTATGAGCAGGTTGGCCGAACCAATTACCAGCTGCTCTCTTCGCATGCGACCGCGCGCCGCTGCGAGTTGGATGATGTCTTTGAAGAACTCGCGGAAAGGTTCCACGACGTTCGTCTCGCCCTGAACCGCCTTTCCGAACAACTCCTCAATCTCGACGACGATTCGCACCCTTCTCTCGGCCTGTGAACGAAACGTTGTTCAGTCAGATTCAACGTTTGTTCGAGCGGACCTACGCTCAGGTCGGCATCAACCTCGAAGATTGTTTGATCGATCGACAGCGCTCCGCCCAATTGACCAGCCTGGCCGGCGCTTCAGCCCGGGAACTGAGCGAGCTTGCCCGGACTTTCCTGCGCCGGGCGGACGACAAGCTTTACGTCGGCATCTATTACTCGCGCTGGTTGATCGATCAACTGGAGCAGCACGATCCGCGCGCCGGCTTGAGCGACCGCAACATTCGCTCTCTTATCGTTTTCGTGGAGGAATTGAACCATGCATTGCATGCCGCCCTGCAATTCAAAAATGGCGATCGCGAAATTGCTTCCGAGGATTTTGCCCGAAACCTTGAATTGCAGGCACAGGTCGATACTTATCTTGTTCTTCTCCTTTTCGTCGCATTCTTTCGAAAGACGCAGCGCGTTTCGCGAACCGATCGTCGCTGGCTGCGCTTCCATCTTTTTGCCCGGCAATGTCCCGAAGCGTTTCGCAGTGAAAATCTGCGAGGACGTTATCTGGAAGCGGCCGAGCTGGCGTCCAGCTACACGCATTATCTGGATACGCTCAATGGCATGCGGCGCCTGGAAGAAATACGGACTTTTCGCGCGCTGGATTATGCCGATAAAAAGAGACACGTTCTCGCCCTGCCCGGCGTCTCCCGTGCTTAGCAACCTCGGCGGCGAACGTGCGCGTCGTGTTGCCAAAATCATCATTTGCTGAATTGAAAATTGCGCCGTGCACACGTTTCCATTTGTGAATCTCGCGCAGTTCCATTAAACATCCGGCGTGTTCAGTTTGACGATGCTCGGCAGCGGCAGCGCCGGAAACAGCGCCCTGATCGCGACCGACCATTGCCGCATTTTGGTCGATGGCGGATTGAGCGCACGGCAATTGGCGGTGCGGCTTGAACGTTGTGGAGTCACGCCAGATCAACTCGATGGTGTTCTGCTCACCCACGAACATGGCGATCATATTTGCGGCCTCGAGGTGCTTTGCCGCAGGTTCGCCGTCCCCATTTACTGCAACGCGCTCACGGCTGAATCCATCCGATGTAACGGCGCATTCGATGAGCATCGCAACTGGCGTATTTTTCGCACCGGTCGTGAGTTCTCCATCTGCGACATTTTGGTGCAAACATTTCCGGTGCCGCACGATGCGGTCGACCCGGTGGGGTTCGCTTTTCACGCCGGCCAGCGGGGCCTCGGTTTTATTACCGATCTGGGTTACGCCACAAAATTGTTAACTGAGCGTTTGCGAGAGGTTCACACGCTCGTGATCGAAACCAATCACGATGAAAAGCTGTTGCAGAACGACGCGCATCGACCCTGGCCGGTGAAACAGCGTATTCAATCGCGGCATGGCCACTTGTCGAATGTAGCCGCCGCTGGTGTAATCGGAGAGCTGCTCGAAGGCAAAATCGAACGCGTTGTGCTGGGACATTTGAGCCGGGATTGCAATACGCCGGTGCTGGCCGTTGGCGCAGTCCAGACGGCGCTTGGCCGGGCAGGTAGAACCGACTTGGAAGTCTTTTGCGCATCCCAAACCGAAGTCAGTCCCCGATTTTTCCTGGGCGAAACGGACGCGGGCGCGTTTCAGCCCACATTCGAAGACATCTTTTTTCGGACGATGGACTGTAGCGGCGCTCTATGAGCGCCGTCGTCGGCGAAAATCCAGCGAGCCCGCCGGCCGCCGCCGGACAGATGAAAATTCGGGATGCAGTTCCTGACGATCTGGCCGCGCTCGTAGCGATCTACAACGCGGCAATCGCCACGCGAATATCGACTGCACAACTCGAGCCAGTCACGGTGGAGAGCAGGCGTGATTGGTTAAAGGATCATACCGCGACCCGCCATCCTTTCTGGGTCATGGAGAGCGACGGGCAGGTGGCGGGTTGGCTCACCATTAAACCGTTCGTTCAACGCTCTGCTTATGACGGCACAGTCGAACTCAGCGTTTACGTGGATGAAAGGTTCCGGCGGCGCGGAATCGGCCGCGCCTTGTTGGAGGAAGCAGTTGTTCGTGCTCCTTCGCTTGGAATCAAGGCCATGCTTGGCCTGATCTTTGCCCATAACGAACCGAGCGTTCGGTTGTTCGCCAGTCTCGGTTTCGTGAGTTGGGGAATGCTGCCGCGTGTAGCGATCCTCGAAGGTCGGGAACGCGACCTGACCATCATGGGCCGTCACGCGTGAGAGCGCGATAGACGCGTTCTCTGGAACGCGCGCTTCCTAGGCTTCCTCGTGGCCGATGACGAGATGAATCACTCCGTTCGGGGCCGAGACAAAAAAGCCGTCGAAATCTTCTCGCAGCTGCTCCACTTCGTCACGCCGGGTCACTCCATTCACCTTCAAAAAGGAAGCCGCGGCGTCGGTATCGTTCGTCTCGAGCTCGAGCCAGATATCCGGGTGACTTAGATTGGGTACTCGATCGATCCAAAGACGATTCGGGCCGAATTGGAAAATGCAGCCGTCCGGCTCTTCCTCAATCAGGGGCAAAGCCAGTGTGTCGCGATAAAAAGCAATCGTTTGCTCGTAGGTATGAGCCGGACATTTGATGGCGATGTTCGCGCCTCCTGAAAATTGCGGACCGTTAACGTTGGCGACCATAGGGCGATGACAAATTCAGGCGGGAATGTTTACAGAGCCGCAAGAATCTTCTGCGCTATCGTTTTCGTTTTTTCCCCCGCGGCAGTTTCATCTTCCAGACCGCCCAGCCCGATGGTAATCAGCATGTTTCCTTTTACGACGTAAAGCATCACGACGTGCGAGGGAAGGCCGCTTTGCGTACCACTTGATATTCTGGCTTTTTCTCCTAATCCGGAGATCGCTCGCATCGCGCCGGTATTCTCCGCGACCTGCTCGAGCTCTCTTTGCGGATCAAATCCCGGCGCTGCTTGATATAAACGCACGATCAGTGTTTTGCCGGAATTCGCGCTGTAATAATTGCACTTGGAATAATACCCATCCTTCCCTTCAACATTACGCGGTGTTGTCGGTTTGACGGGCCCTTCGAGAACCGCTTCGGCAGCGGCTTTGTCGATGATCTGTGAGACGTCAACTCCGGCTTCGGCCGGAAAGACAGTTGCTGGAAGAGCACCCAGGACCAGAACGAGGCAATGGATCGCAACCTGTTTCATTGCTCTTCAGCCACCGCCGGATCCTTCGCCGCCCGGTTCGGTCATCGCGACGGGATCAAGGGCGCGATTCAGCTCCGCTTCCGGCAGGACTTTCTTGGCCAGGCAAATTTCCCGAACCGTCTTGCCTGTCTGGGCACTTTCCTTCGCGATTTCAGCGGCACGATCGTAGCCGATCCTGGGCGCGAGACTGGTTACCATCGCCATCGAGAGTTCGACCAGTTCCCGGCATCGTTTTTCGTCGGCCACGATGCCATCGACGCATTTGTCGGCGAAGGCGGCGGCCGAATGGGCCAGGAGACGAATCGATTCCAACAAATCATGCGCCATGACCGGCATCATGACGTTTAGTTCAAAATTACCGTTCGCCCCTGCCCAGGTGATGCAGGTGTCATTGCCGAAGACTTCCGCGCAAACCATCATCATCGACTCGCACATGACGGGATTGACCTTGCCTGGCATGATCGAGCTTCCCGGCTGTGTGGCTGGCAGCTGAATTTCACCGATTCCGCAGCGCGGTCCGCTCCCGAGCAGGCGGATGTCGTTTGCGATCTTGAACAGGCTCACTGCGATCGCTCGCAGCTGGCCGCTCGCCTCAACTACGGCATCTTTACTTCCCTGTGCTTCAAAATGATTTTTGGCTTCGTAAAACGCGATGCCCGTGCGTTGTGCCAGATGTTTCATGACTTTTCCGGGGAAATCGACATGTCGATTCAGGCCGGTGCCCACCGCGGTGCCACCGAGCGCAAGTTCGCGTAAAACCTCAATCGCCTTTTCCACCCGCGCAGACGCATAAGCCACTTGCTGGGCGTAACCGGAAAACTCCTGCCCCAACCGCACCGGCGTCGCGTCCATCAAATGGGTGCGGCCGATCTTGATAATGTCCCAGAACTCCTTCGTCTTCTTCTCCAGCGCGCCGTGAAGTTTCTCGAGCGCCGGGGCCAGCCTGTTTTTTAGTTCTTCGGCGGCGCTGACGTGGATGGCAGACGGAATGACGTCGTTACTCGACTGACTCATATTCACGTGATCGTTTGGGTGCACCGGATCGCGGGAGCCGATCGCTTTTCCGGTGAGCTGCGCGCACCGATTAGCGATCACTTCATTGGCGTTGGTGTTCGTGCTTGTGCCCGACCCGGTTTGGAAAATGTCGAGTGGGAAATGTTCATCCAATTTTCCATCGGCAACTTCTTCGGCGGCCTGGACGATAAATGCGGAGCGGTGGGCATCGAGCAAGCCGAGATCATGATTTGCCTGCGCCGCGGCCCATTTGATCAAACCGAGTGCCCGAATAAAGGGGCGGCTGAAGCGATAGCCGCTGATCGGAAAATTAAGGACTGCGCGCTGGGTGGACGCGCCGTAAAGAGCGGATTCGGGCACCGACATCTCGCCCATCGAATCCTTTTCCATGCGCGTTCGCGCCGGGATCATGTCGCGTGCCGTGAGGAGAATTGCCTAACGCGGGAGCGTCTGTTTTTTTTCGCGGGACGCACGTGCCCATTGAGCATAGTGATGCTTTTGCGAAAGACGGTGATGAACATCGGCGGAATGTTCTGCAAAAAATATTCCGAGTCCGCCTCATCAAATATGGTGGCATGCTGCTTCAGTTCGTTCGTCACTTGATAAATGATGAAGCTACCGCCAGCGGCCAGCGCCTCGTAAGTCTTCTGCAGAAGTGCCCGTTTCTTGTCGATCTGGAGAATGCTGAAAGGAATGCCGGAAAGGATATAATCGCACTCCGCGATACCGCGCCGTTTCATTTCGAGGGGCAGAGCAGCCGCATCCTGATTTAAAACATGGACGCGCTGGTCGTCCGCAAATTGCCTTTGCAGATCGCGCGAAAGAGCCGGATCAAGTTCGAAAAGGAGCAACTGCGCGTCCCTCCGCATGCGTCGCGCTATCTCGCGGGAATGGACCCCCTCGCCCGGGCCGTATTCCGCGATCACTCGGGCACGGTCGAAATCAATCTTGTCTGCGACACGTTCGACCAGAGCCCTGGAACTCGGCATGATGGAGGCGATCTGGAAGGGTCGCTGTAAAAAGCGTTTAAAGAACAGCGCGTTCATTAGAGCCGGGAATAGTCTACCGACCCTCGAGCCTTGTCCAGTCGCGAGTGCCTTGGCGTGTGACTTAAAACCGGCGGAATTGGTCTCCTACAAGGCTGGTAATGGCTAAAACCCCAGAAATATCACTCATTATAAAGAAGAGAATTGACATGCATTCTCAAATTTATAATGCTCAGTGATGCGAAATTGTCTTGCCGAATTCCGCGCTACTTGATGATTGTCTTCCATGCATAACCTCCTGACCGTCAAAGAAACGGCCAAATATCTGCGCATCCCGTTGCCGACCGTTTATTATCTTGTCCAGCGAGGACAGCTTCCAGCTATCCAGATTGGCGGACGGTGGCGCATCAAAAAGTCGTCGCTCGACAAGGATATTTTAAAGGAAGACAAGTCCGGTCAGCCGACCGTTCTGGTGGTCGATGACGACGAAAGTTTACAGAATCTCTTCAAGCTCTTTCTCAAGAAGATTGGTTTTAGTCGCGTTGTCGTTGGGACGGTGAAGGAGGCTCTGGCCGCCCTCGATAAGCAGAAGTTTGATCTGATCTTTCTCGACTTAAAATTGCCCGATGGCCCGGCGGATGACGTTTACGATATGGCTAAAGAGCAACAGCCGGAGTGTCCGATCATCATTATTACCGGTTATCCTGACAGCGAAATGCTCAATCGGATTCTGGCCAAGGGACCGATTACAGTATTGAAGAAACCGCTCAAAGTCGAGCAGCTCAAAGACACAGTTCGCATCCTCGGACACAAAGACGCCGTCAAATTAGCGGCTTAGTTTCGAATCGATTTTTCGTCAGATTGTCGTCTCACGCGCTTTTCCTTCGGCGCTAACCTTTCCGTCGGCGGTGAGTGCTGTCACCGCGTCTTCTACTGCAGCGTCGATCGCGCAAACTTGCCAGCGCGCGCGCGTAACGCATATTTGGACCCGAAGTTTCCAAGGCGCGGTTAGCTCAGTGGTAGAGCACTACCTTGACACGGTAGGGGTCACAGGTTCGAACCCTGTATCGCGCACCATCCGTATCCGACATGCGCACCTCTTCTGAAATTTTGAAAAACGCGGTGGCAGATGCGACCACTACTCTGCAAAGCATCGTTAGGCTGGATAAACAAATTGAGACGGCTGCGGATCTCATCGTCACCTCACTGAAAAACGGGAACAAGTTACTTGCCTGCGGAAACGGGGGCAGCGCGGCAGACGCGGCCGATTTTTGCACCGAGTTTGTCTGCCGTTTTGAACAGGATCGTCGGCCCTACCCAGCCATGAATCTGGCACAAGGAGGTAGCGTGCTTACGGCTACTGGGAATGATTACGGGTTTGACGAAATCTTTGCCCGGCAGGTTCGAGCCTTCGGTGTTCAGGGCGATCTCCTGATCGGCATTAGCACAAGCGGTAAATCTGAAAATATCCGGCGTGCTCTCGAAGAAGGGAAATCGCGTGGCCTGAAAACAGTCTCCCTGCTCGGACGGGATGGCGGCTCCTGCCGGGCCATCGCCGACGTTGACTTGGTGGTCGAGGGGCACGCGACGGGTCGGATCCAGGAAGCGCACAAGTTTCTGCTTCACCTTTTGTGTGAGATTTGCGAGGCCCGGCTGGGCAAGACAAGCTAAGAAAGCGGCTGTCTGGCAGCGCAAGATGAATTTGGCCAACAAGTCCATCCATCTGTGCGGATGCGACCCATTCTTATGAGGTGGAACATCCTGGCCTGCGATTACGACGGTACCCTCGCGCACGACGGTTTGCTCGACGATGCCACCGCCGAAGCGCTTGATCGCTTCCGCAGTGCCGGGGGACGCGTTCTGATGGTGACCGGCCGCGAATTACCGGATTTGCAGAGTGTTTGTCACGTGCTGGACAGGTTCGAATGGATCGTCGCCGAAAACGGCGCCCTTCTTTATCGGCCGGCGGATAATTTCAGCAAGTTGCTCTGTGCGCCTGCTGCCGCAGTAGTCGCGCAAAAGCTGGCGGATGCGGGTGCACAACCGCTCTCTGTCGGTCGCGCCATCATCGCGACGCGCGAGCCTTATGACACAGTGGTCGTTGAGTTGATCAAGGAACTCGGTCTCGAGTTGCAAGTGACCTTCAATAAAGGGGCTGTCATGGTTTTGCCGACCGGGGTTAACAAAGCAACCGGTCTGTCTCTAGTTCTCCAGGAAATGAAAATTGAGGCATCGACTGTTGTCGCTGTAGGCGATGGCGAAAACGATTACGCCCTTTTATCGATGGCAGGAATCGGGGCCGCCGTCAGTAATGCCGTGCCCATGTTGAAAAAACAGGCCGATTTCGTCTTACGTGGCGCGCGCGGGGAGGGCGTGATTGAATTGATCGACCGTATTTTATGCACGGATCTCGGCGAAATTCCGACTCGGTCGGGAGAACTTTCCGCGCCTTCTCCGATCAGTTGAAGATCAAGGTGTGTTTTTGCACGTCCGCTTTCAAAGGTGATCGCCGCCAAAGTCGTACGGCCCCGCGAAACGCATAACGGTTCGAGCCAGCCGCGCGCCCTCGGGTATGTTGCGCAGGTGTTTGCCGTTGCCGCTGCCAATGACAACGGAATCCGCGACATTGGGCGCCGCGGCAATTGGGAAGGTGACACCGCCAGGTCAGACGGCTACACATTCCGGCTCGATCTTGTTCAGATTCGTGGCCTGCCGGCTCACGTGGCGGCGCCAAATGGCGAAGACGACAAAGAGCAGGTCGAGAACGACGAAGGTGACGACGTAGGTTTCACCACCAATGCCAAAGCCGTAGCTGTGCAAGCCTTTCCCGAGGACAAAATTGACGCCATACCAGGCCATGAGCACGGCGAGAAAACAGACGACGCTGGCCACAACCAATCCGAACTGCGTCCACCAACCCGCCAGTCGGCCGTGCAGGGTCGTGATGTAACAGAGCAATGCGATCAATGCCCAGGTCTCCTTCGGGTCCCAACCCCAGAACCGCCCCCAGGAATAGTTGGCCCAAACGCCGCCCAAAATCGTGCCGGCAGCGAGCAGAAGCACACCGAGCTGGAGCACACGGTACAACCAGAAATGCATGGAAGCATCGCTCCGCGCACCTTGTGGATCACGCGCGTAACGGAACAGCAAGATATGCCCGAAGGCGCATGCCAGAAAAAATGCGGCGTAACTCAACGTGATGGTCAGGACGTGGATGGTCAGCCAGAAGTTGTCGCGTAACACCGGCACCAGTGGATCGATGCTGGCCGGCATCGCGATTGGCATCTGGTGGACAAGTAACAGGGCGAGGAAAGTCGCGGGCAGAGCAGCGAGCAGATAAACCAGTGTTCGATAGCGGGCGAAGAAAATCAGCCCGAACGCCGAAACAGCGAACGACACCCAGATGATCGACTCGTACATGTTCGTCACCGGTGGCCGACCGCCGATCATGCAGCGCAAGACAATCCCTGATGCATGCATCATCACCGCTCCGATGGCGACAGTTACACCGATGTAGCGCAGCAGTACGGGGCCGCCGCGCAAATGTGCAACAAGAAGAAGGACAAACGCCAGGCCATAAAGCCAGATCGCCCGGTAGAAGGCTTCGAGGTGATTGGAAAAGTATTCCAGATGCAGTTGCCGATCCTGCGGATAAATCGTCGAACCCAATCCTCGCATTGCATCGCGCAGTGCTTTGCTGGCGCGACTGAATTGAAATGTGTCGGCCTGTGTGTAAGCGGTCGCTGTTAATTGTAATTCGCGGCGAACGGGATCGAACTTCTCCTCTGTGTAGTAGCGCGAAAATTCCGGCGGCACTATCCACGCGGCGGTTTCGTTTTTTGGCGCCGGCACAATGAGCAACGCGCTTCCGTCCATGACATGAGATAACAGGGCAAGCCGTTCACTCACGCTCATCGCTTCGTTTTGCAGGCGGTCGAGCGGTTTCTCCGCCTGGCGGAGTGCGTGGGCCTCGCTGGCCAGACGGTTCAGTTCGGATAAACCGGTCAACTGCGAGAAGGAGAAGCGCCGCTGCGTCAAAGGTAGGCCGAGTTGCGCTTTCAATTTGCCTAACGACACCAGCACCATCGGCTCGTTTTGCCAATCGTGTGTCTCCAGCAACGCGGATAAGACGAAATCATTGCCCTGCCAGGCACGACCGGTTTTGTCGGTATAGCTCGACCGTCCCGTGATACGGATAAGTGTTTCTCTCGCGAAAGTATCAATCGGTTTTCGGCGTCCGCCATCCTGGATGGCAAGCAGACCGAACTGGTCGTAGTTCAGCTCGGCCGAGTTGCCGAACGCCAGCGCAGGCTGCTGATCCTGTCCGAACGCTTCGCCGCAAGCGACAACCGCCCAGAGGAGAAGGAGGCGAAATAAAAGTCGATGCACCAGGACCACTAATCTAGCGGCAGAGGGGGTGGACGACAACCATTCCCCACGGCCAGACTTTTCAGATCGATGGATTGGGCCGCGACCAGCCAAATGGGATCACAACTAAGCCCGGAAGCCACCCCACCGCTCGATTGCAAGTGAATAGAAATTTTGGGCGCATCGCGGTGCGGCATTCCGCCGCAGCGCGGCTTTTCCAAATTAGCTGCCCGAAGGCGGAACCGGTTGGGTGGTATCTCCGCCCGGCGTTGCACTTGCCGGCTTAAAGGTGCCGCCGCCTCCTTTGACGTCTTTCTCTGTTTCCAGGTCGCGCACATGCGGTTTCTGGGTCTCGTGTGTCGTCGGTTTGTTCTTCTCTTCGCTCATTGATTTATCCTTTCAATTGTTGCTTCGTGAGGAGCACATTTCTCTGCCGTTTGTCCCCCATCGCAGGTATTGTGTTTTGGAGTTTAAGACTGCAGAACGAACTGGCGGAAGTCGATCAGAAAGTGTCCTGGTCAGGGGCGGGCGTTCCGGATAGTTGCTCACTCTTTTCCAAGGAATATTTGCCCCTCAATGTAAGTCAGGGCGTTGCCGCCTATGCCGACTCTTTCACCGCGATCTTCGCAAAAAAGTTCGCCGCCCCTCTTGGAGATTTGCCGGGCAAACAGATGACGTTTGCTCAAGCGGTGGGACCAGAAAGGAATCAGGCTGCAATGGGTGGATCCGGTCACCGGGTCCTCCGGAATTCCCGCGCGCGGTGCAAAATAGCGCGAGACAAAATCGCATGAATTTCCCGGCGCAGTCACGACGACGCCCTGCGCATCGAGTCGGCATAAGGCGTCGAAATCCGGTTGGATTGCCGCCACGTTTTCTTCGCGATCGAATACGGCATAATAATCGCGTGCTTTCCAGACTGAGACAGATTTTGCTCCCAAAGCTTCGGATAGATCGGCTGGCGGTTCGCGTTCGGTTAACGGCTGGGCCGGAAAATCCAGGACTAACCGTTCTGCCGTCTTTGTCACACGCAGCTCGCCGCTTGGGGAGTGAAATTTGATCAAGTCCCCCTGCCATCCGCGATGTTCGAATAACACATGGGCCGACGCTAGCGTCGCGTGACCGCAAAGATCGACCTCGACCGCTGGCGTGGACCAGCGCAGGTCGAAAAAGTCCTTCCGCTCGATCACGAACGCGGTCTCAGCCAGGTTATTCTCGGCTGCAATCTGCTGCATTTCTTCATCGGGCATCCATTCCTGCGGCAGAAGGCAGACGCCGGCTGGATTTCCTCCGAAATAGCGATGGGTGAAGGCCAGGACTTCGAAGTAAGGAATTGTCATCGTTTAGCGCCAAGTAGTGGCTGTTCGAACAGGGCAAAGGAACTCGGAATAGCTGGGGCCGCAAATCGGGGCGAGCTGCAAAGTCGCAGAAAAGCGCCCGGGCAGCCGATCCATCTGGTGGCTATAACTAAGATAGGCACACCAGTTGCTATAGTAATTATAATGGAAGCGGTTTTGATTCTAGTTCTGTTGATGGGGTTCGTCGGCGCCCTCGGTGGCGTTATTCTGCTCGGAGCCCAGTTTCCCCGCACACGCGAGTTCGCCTGGCAGCCAATGCAAGGCAACCCCGTCCCCTTCCGGCGCTGCAATTTTTTGTTCTCCAAGGCCGAACGCTCTTTCTACCAGGCGCTGCGCTCTCTCGTTCCCGACCACATGATTTTTGTGAAGGTGAGACTGGCCGATCTCGTTAGAATGAAGCCATCGGGCGGCTCTTTTTGGGAACACTTTAGTCCGATCAACCGCAAACATGTTGATTTCGTAGTTTGCGACCCAACGCTGGCGCCGGTCCTGGCAATCGAGCTCGATGAGACACCGGTCGGCTTATCCCAGGATGATCTGGTTAAATCGGTGCTGGCCAGCGCATCCTTGCCGATGTTGCGAATTCCCGAGAAACGCTATCAATTCGCTGACTTGCGGAGTTTGCTCGCTCCGTATCTGCACGTTCCAGCGCCGCTCCTCTAAAGCGGCAAACCCGATCGGCGCGGTGCGAGAAAAGCTCGGCCGTGACCAGATTACTTTGACGCAGACCCGAATTGGTCGAGCAGCGCCTTGAAATCCTTGTCGTTGCGTAGCGGTGCCCAGGCAGGGTCGAGGCGTAAGTATCCGACTGTCACGTAGCCGGGAACAGCCAGGAGTTTACGAATAGTTTCGACGGCCTTCGCCGTATCGCCGGTCCAGGTATAAACTTGAGCTAGGCCCTGAAGGACGAGCGGAGCTTCGTAGGCATCGCGTGTTATAGGCATGAGTTCGACCGCTTTTTGGGCTTCACCCCAAGCTTCTTCTTTCCGACCGAGCCCCGCATCAACCTGGGCCAAAACCGCCAGTGTGCGCGCATCCTCCGGTTTTTGCTTTAAACGGGCTTCCAGAATTGTGCGTGTCCGGGCGAAAGCGGAAGCTATGGCCGCGGGATTTCCCTCAGCGCGCGCGATGACGGCTTCGTACCACGCCCGCGGATAATAGAAGCTAAAATCCGCTTCCTGGAAATTCGCGCGCGGAGACGCGTCGAGTGCTTTTCGGGCCGCGTCATAATCGCGGTCGATCAAGGCAACGAGGATTCGCAAAGGAGTTTCACCTCCGCCAACATCCAGATCGGGAGGAGCGGATCGGAGCGCAGCCCGGATATATGAAATGTCTCCGGTTGCGGCAAACTGAATTGCGGCTTTACGCACAAAGATAATTGGGGCTTGGAGGCCGGCAGTAATCGCCCGGTCGTAGGTAGCGATCGCTTCGGTAAATCGGCGTGTCAGAATGTAAGTGTCGGTCAGCAGATTGACTGCGTTTGGATTACGCGGATCGAGTTTCACCGCTTTAGCGAAATCGTCTTCCGCTTCAGACCAGCGATCCTGACGCCGGCTGATATAACCACTGGTGACAAAGAACGGCACACTGTTGGGTAAACCGGCTCGGGCGAGGGCGAGCTCTCTTTGCGCGCCCTGATAATCGCGATCGCAGCGAAAAAGGTGATCGGCCATGGCAAGATGCACTTCAGCGGAATCAGGAGCGATGCGGAACGCCGTTTCAATCGCTTCATGGGCGGCATGGCATTGATTCGATGCCAGATCGAGATCGAGGAAATAAAGGAGATCACGCGCGCGTGTGATGTAGCAAAAGGCGAGGACGAAATTATGATCGCGCTGCAATGCTTCTTCCAGCAGCCGAACCGCCTGTTGGAGGGACGCGTCCGGGTCAGGAGCGTCGAGATAACTATCCACCGCATTTCTGGCTTGAACGAAAAGATCGTAGGCTGCCATGTCCTGGGTCGGGGGCGTTTCGATGCTCGTTTTCTCCTGAGAAGAGAGCTGAGCCTGGAGCCGATCGACGATTGTTTCGGCGATCTCACTTTGGATCCGAAACACATCGGCTAAATCGCGGTCGTACTGGTCGCTCCAAAGCGTGGCGTCGGTTCGAGCGTCAATTAATTGGGCCGTAACGCGAACTCGGTTACCGGCGCGGCGCACGCTTCCCTCAAGAACATGAGCCACGCCAAGTTGCTGCGCGATCTCACGCATGTTGCGCGAACTTCCGCTCTTGTACTGCATGACGGATGTGCGGCTGATCACCTTCAAGTCGGCAATCCTGGCCAGGTCATTGAGGATCTCCTCCTGGACGCCATCAGTGAAAAACGCGTTCTCCTTATCGTCCGAGAGATTGGCGAAAGGAAGAACAGCGATGCTTTTTGCGGGAATTTGCGCAGTGCGTTCAGTAGATGAAGCGACTGGATTGGTCCATGGATGCCAGAGCCAATAACCTGCGATTGCCGCCACCCCAATGAAGAGGCCGATCGCAGCAAGCAGGAGGGCCCGGCGGCGATTGGCCGCGAATTCGCCGGCTGCGTTCGGTGTTCGAACGATTCCACCAGCAGTCAGATCGAAAGCCCAAGCCAGCATCAGCGCAACCGGGAAGCCAAGCGCGATCAAAACGACGAACACCTGTTGCACCCAGTCGCGGACATGAAATATCGGAAGGACGGTGCCGATGACCTGAATGCTCCCCGACGCAACGATAGCGTAGGCGATGGCGACTCGAAAAACGCGCCGACTCTTTAGCTCCTGGAAAAAAACTTTCATCAAGCTGGAAAAGACAAATCAAATAAACACGAAGAAAACACCCGCCGCTAATTCCGCCCGGACGAAAGGTAGAATTGATCCTCTTTGATCGTGTCTGTTAGGTTAAGCGGTATGACAAAACCAATCCGCGTTCATTTCGTGGTTGTGACCTGGTTGACGATGGCCGGGGTCGGAATAGCTGCCGATTACCCGGCGCCGAACGAAAGCGACTACACGATCCGGGATTTCAAATTCGCTTCCGGCGAAACCTCGCCGCAACTCCGCATTCATTATCGGACTTTAGGAAAGCCGGAGAAGGATGCGGTTGGCAGGACCCGAAACGCTGTTCTAATCACGCACGGAACAACTGGCAACGGAGCGCAGTTTATCCGGCCCGAATTCGCGGGAGAACTCTTCGGGAAGGATCAGCCGCTGGATGCGACGAAGTTTTTCATTGTTCTTCCGGATGGCATCGGCCACGGCAAATCCAGCAAACCGAGCGATGGTTTGCATGCCCGATTTCCGCGCTACGGCTATGCCGACATGGTGCAAGCGCAATACCAGCTCCTGACCGAAGGATTAGGTGTGGACCATGCCCGGCTTGTCATGGGCACTTCGATGGGGGGCATGCATACCTGGTTGTGGGGAGAACTGCACCCTGAGTTCATGGACGCGCTCATGCCTCTGGCCAGTCTGCCGACTCAAATTTCTGGTCGGAACCGCGCCTGGCGCCGAATAATTATCGACGCCATTCGCAACGAGCCGGCGTGGAAAGAGGGCGAATACACGACCCAACCACCAAGCCTGCGCACCGCGGCCGAGATGCTCTGGTTTATGAGCAGCAATCCGGTTCTGCGGCAAAAAGAGGCGCCGACGCTGGCGAAAACGGATGAAGTGCTCAACAAATTCGTCGCGGATATCGTGAAAGCGGATGATGCGAACGACGTGCTTTACGCGCTGGAGGCATCGCACGACTATGATCCCGGACCCAATCTTGAAAAAATCCGGGCTCCCCTGCTCGCGATCAATTCGGCTGATGATCTGATTAATCCGCCAGAGCTCGGAATCCTCGAACACGAAGTCAAACGAGTCCAGCGCGGTCGTGCCGTGGTCATCCCATTCAGCGATAAGACGCGCGGGCATGGCAGTCACACGATTGCCGCGTTGTGGAAAGGTGAGCTGATCAAGCTGCTGCAGGAGTCGGATTCGAAGCCGAAGTGAAGCCGTTTCTCGAACAGATAGTCAGAGTGTCGGGGGCAGGCGGGAGGTTTCGACCTTGATGTAGTTAAGGACGACTGGCGCAAGAATCATCCCGGGTATCCCCATGCATCGCTCTCCGATGACAAGGGCGAGAAGTGTAAGCCACATCGGATTCTTGATCCGGTCGCCGATAATCTTGCTGTTGAGAAAATACTCGAGCTTGTGCAGGAGAACGAGAAAAACGAGTGCCGCGATTGCGGCCCGAGCAGACCCGGTGAAAGCGATACCGACAATAATCGAGTTGCTGATCAGGTTGCCGACGATCGGAAGCAGGCCGCAGAGAAAAGTCAGGCCGACAACCAGCGGCACATACTTGAGGGAGATGATGATGACGAATATCGCCGTCAAGACCGTGTTGATCGTTGAAATCAGAATTTGTGCGCCGATTACCGTTTCGAAGCTTTCATAAAACAGGCGAAAACGAATCTTGATTTCATCGGTCACGGCCGTGAAAAGATTGGGTCGGCTTGCGTCTGATTTGAAGGTATCCAGACCGGAGCTAAGAAAGAGACTGACCGCGACTACGATGGCGGCCAACAAAAATACGAGTTGCCGGGTGGCAGCGCGCGCGAAATTTCCGACGAAAAGAAATTCATCTTTCACGACGTCGAACGTCGCCGCTTTCAGGCTATCGAGGTCTGAAAATGGAAGCGCGATTCCATGGCTTTGAGCGGAAGCGATGAGCGGAGGAATCGATTCCTCAGCTATCTTGGGTAGAGCAATCACGGCCTGCCGGACAAGAAATCCAATGCCGTAAAGAACGACAGCGAAGAGAATGAGAAACAACGCGACCGAGATCCATTTTCGCCTAACGATCTTAAGTTTGCGCAAGGCGAAATAGGAGAAGAGCACGGTGACGAATGGTGTGGCCAAATGCGTCGCGGCGGCCAGGATGAAGACGCCCACGATGAAAACATAGGAAAACCGCGCGGCCCGAGTCACTACGGAATGATGACAGGAATCGGCCGCCCGCACAAACCAACAAGGTTTTGTGCAGGGACAAGAATGGAGGGATGTTCGGTTGATGAGCAAGGCATTCACCCGCGAGGAGAACGAAGGCCCGGATCTGCCGGAGCTTTCCCGCCGACCCTCGGCGCTCCCGGCCGGGTCCACCAATTACATGACGCGCGCCGGCGCGGACCGGTTGCGGGAGGAACTCGTCCGGCTGATCGAAGTTGAAAGACCGAAACTCTTGGCCTTATCGAGCGACCCCGAAACGAAACGGCGTCTGGCGATTCTGGATCAACGCATTTTCCAGCTCGAACAAAGCCTGGAATCGGCGCAAGTAATGTCTCCGCCCGACAGTGGCGACCGTGTAACTTTTGGAGCGACGGTGACGGTTCGCCACCGAAATGGCGAGCAGCACATCTATCGCATCGTGGGAGTGGACGAAGCAGATGCCGATCGTGGCTGGATCAGCTGGCGTTCGCCCATTGCTCGGGCCTTAATCAATGCAAAGCCTGGTCAGCAAGTACGGTTTGAGTCTCCTGACGGTGAAGAGATTATCGAGATTTTGCAGATCGGAGAAGAATGATCGCGAGCTAAATGGACGCTGATCTGAACAGTTTGGGGTTGGCGAAGAAATTTGCCGCACTCTCAACACCACTGATCGCAGATGCAGCCTTGCGGCTGAAAAGATCTATCCGGATTGCGCCTCCCGGGATTACTCCGGTGCTTGTGGGCGCCCGGGTTGCGGGCGATGTGCTGCCGGCGCAGCATTTCGGGAGCGTTGATGTTTTCCTGGAAGCGATGGAATCGGCTCGGCCCGGAGAGATTCTGGTCATCGATAACGGAGGCCGACGGGACGAAGGTTGCATCGGCGATTTGACTGCTTTGGAAGCGCGAGGATGTGGCCTGGCCGGGATTGTGATTTGGGGCGTACACCGAGACACGGAGGAATTGCGCCAGATCGCATTACCTGTCTTCAGCTATGGTTGCTGGCCGGGCGGGCCACAACGCCTCGATGCGCGCACCAACAACGCTTTGAGCGTTGCCCGATTCGGCGACTTCGACGTGATGAAGGGCGATACGGTATTCGCAGACGATGATGGATGTGTGTTTGTTTCCAATCAAGACGTGGAACAGATTCTTTCGACCGCTCGAGAGATTTGGCAGAAGGAAAGAGAACAGGCCAACCGTATCCAATCCGGCGAAACGCTTCGCTCTCAATTAAGATTCGCCGATTTTTTGGAAAAAAGGTCAAAGAATTCCAGTTATACTTTTCGAGAGCATCTGCGCGGCGGCGGCGGCGCGATTGAAGAGTAGCCTCGTGCGGCACGGCCAGAACCGGCGGCAACGCTAGGGCGTGCCCGCGCGAGGTCCCACGGTTGAAACGGAAGGCCGCGCGACCGATAGTTGTTGTTCCATGGATTCCGGTCGAACGATCACCTTACGCTGGATATACGGCGTCCCCGGCGACATTAGTTACCAGCTGGCGCGTTTCCGCTTCTCCAGGCCGGTGCCGACGTGGCAACCGGCGATCAACGCCTATCGCTGCCATGATTGTGTTCGCGTCTGTGTCGATCTGGCCGGAGTTGAACGATCGGAGATCGAACTGACAATTGAGCCGAAACGGCTGACGATTCGCGGCAAGCGAGACGTTCCCGAACCGCCTGAAACAAAAAAGCGGGGCGCGGTCCATATGCTTGTCATGGAAATCGATTACGGTCCGTTCGAAAGGACCATCGAATTCCGCGAAGAAATCGAGGTCCAGAAGGTGCACGCCGAGCAGCAGAACGGCATGCTCTGGATCCATCTTTTGCTGAAATCATGACTGGCGAACCCATTAGCGTATTGCAGCCGGGAGCGGAGCCGGCGTCCGGCCCATCTCGATCAGGTGCCCTGGGGAATTCTGATGAGGCGGCGATGCCGCCGATACCCGACGTTTTGTCGATCCTGCCCGTTCGCAGTTTCGTCGTCTTTCCCGGCACAATTCTGCCTCTTACCGTCGGCCGCGCTGGATCGATCAAACTGCTCGATGACACTCTGCCCAACAGCAAAATCATCGGTCTCGTGGCCCAGCGTGATGAGACGAAAGAGGATCCTCAGCCGCAGGACATCTATTCCGTCGGTACGGCCGCGATTATTTTGAAACTCTTGCGCCAGGGCGATGATCGCGTGGTCGTGGTCGTGCAAGGGCTTCGCCGGTTCGCTCTGCGGAAAATCATCCAGACGGAACCCTTTCTTAGAGCAGAGGTGGAACTGCTGAACTCCAAATCTCCAGCCGATAGCAAGGAGTGGAAAGCAGAGTTTCGCAATTTGCGTGACTCAGCCGCCAAACTTCTCGAGCTGACCCCAGATATTCCCGAACAGGCGCGGGCCGCGGTGCTCAGCATCGATGACCCAGAACAACTCGTTGATTTTCTAGCGCCCAATTTGAACGTCGATCCAGCGCAAAAACAAGCGCTTCTGGAGGAGCTTGATGTCGAGAAACGATTGCGCGCTGTGCAAACCAGCATCTCGGCGCAGCTCGAGATCGCAGAGATCCAGCAGAAGCTGCAGAAGAATGTTCAGTCGCAATTCTCAGAGGCGCAACGGCGCGCCTACCTCCGCGAGCAGATCAAAGCGATTCAGCGCGAGCTCGGCGAAGGCGATAGCGGCGCGGACGAACAGGTCGCCAAGCTCCGCAAACAGCTCGAAGACGCTAAACCACCGGCCGAGATTTTTGCGCAGGCCGATCGCGAATTGAAACGCCTGGAGGTGATTCCACCGGCCAGCCCGGAATACTCGGTCATTGTCACCTACGTCGAGACCATCGCAGAGTTGCCCTGGTCGAAATTGAGCGATGACAACATCGATCTCGACCAGGCGCAGCAGATTCTCGACCGGGATCATTATGACCTGGAAAAGATCAAGCGCCGGCTCATCGAATATCTGGCAGTCCGCAAGTTAAATCCTAAGGGCCACGGCCCGATCTTGTGCTTTGTCGGACCGCCCGGCGTTGGCAAGACGAGCCTTGGCCAGTCAATTGCCGATGCGCTCGGGCGAAAATTTGTGCGGATGAGTCTTGGCGGCATTCGCGATGAAGCGGAAATCCGCGGTCATCGCCGGACTTACATCGGCTCAATGCCGGGTCGGATTATCCAGGAATTGCGGCGTGCCGGGACGCGCAATCCAGTCATGATGCTGGACGAGATCGACAAAATTGGAGCCGATTTTCGCGGAGATCCGGCGAGCGCTCTCTTGGAAGTTCTCGATCCGCGTCAGAACAATTCTTTTGTCGATCGCTATCTCGATGTGCCGTTCGACCTTTCCCAGATCATCTTTATCGCGACGGCGAATTACATCGACGCCGTGCCCGATCCGTTGCGCGACCGGATGGAAATTATTTCGCTGCCGGGCTACACCGAGCGCGAGAAGCTTGAAATTGCGAAGAGATACCTGGTTCATCGCCAGGTTGAAGAAAACGGCCTGAAGCCGGAGCAATGCGAGTGGGAGGAAGAAGCATTACGCCGGATCATCACCGATTACACCCATGAGGCGGGGGTGCGGGAACTTGAAAGACAGATCGGCGCAATCTCGCGCGCTGTGGCCGCGAAATTCGCGCGAGGAGAAGGCGAACGTTTTGTCGTTAGGCCAGAGTTTGTTTCGGAGACGCTCGGTCCGGCCCGATATGTGCACGAAACGAAACTGGCGGCGAGCAAGCCCGGTGTTGTCACGGGACTGGCCTACACTCCCATGGGCGGCGAAGTTTTGCACATCGAAGCCACCCGGTATCCGGGTAAAGGCAACGTGACGCTCACGGGGCAGATCGGGAACGTCATGAAGGAATCTGTCCAGGCCGCGCTTAGCCTGGTGCGCAGCCGCGATGGCGAGATGGGGGCCAAAGCCGAAGATTTTCGCGACAGCGATATTCACGTCCACGTCCCGGCGGGAGCGGTGCCGAAAGATGGTCCATCGGCGGGGGTGGCGATGTTCACCGCCCTGGCTTCCCTCTTTAGCAACACACCCGTGCGCTCCGATGTGGCCATGACCGGCGAGATTACGCTGCGTGGCCTGGTTTTGCCGATTGGAGGTCTAAAGGAAAAAAGTCTCGCCGCGATGCGCGCGGGTATTTCGACGGTCATCTTCCCTAAGTTGAACGAAAAAGATCTCGTGGACGTGCCGGAAGAGGCGAAGCAAAAGCTCAAATTCGTGCCCGTCGAGAACGTGGACGAAGTATTAGAAGCCGCTCTCGACCGAAGCACAGCGAAGCAGTAAGCACTCGACCTGATCGTTCCGGCCGATCAGACTCCGTCCATGCTTCGCATTTTCGTATCCCTGTTATTGATTAGCGTGTCGGCGCCACTCCTTATCGGCCAGGACACGCTACCGTTCGATGCCATTATTAAAGGCGGAAATGTCTACGATGGAACAGGCGCCGCGCCGAAACACGCCGATGTCGCCATTCGCGGCGATCGCATCGTTGGGGTGGGCGATTTCGCGAATAAAAAGGCGAAAGTGATGGTCGATGCCGCCGGTCTGGCAGTGGCGCCTGGTTTCATCAACATGCTTTCCTGGTCGACCCAATCGCTGATCCAGGATGGCCGTTCCCAAAGCGAACTTCGGCAAGGCGTAACCACGGAAATCATGGGCGAAGGCGAATCGATGGGCCCGTTAAATGACGCGATGAAAAAGCGGATGGTAGAGCAGCAGAGCGATATCAAGTTCGATATTAAATGGAACACACTGTCGGAGTATCTTCGCTACCTCGAAGAGCATGGGATTTCATGCAATGTCGCTTCATTTATCGGCGCTACCACGGTCCGCGAATACGTCGTTGGCTTGGAAGACAAAGCGCCGACGCCGGAGCAACTGGACCAGATGCGCGAGCTGGTCCGCAAAGAAATGGAAAGCGGCGCACTCGGTATCGGCACTTCGCTCATTTACCCACCGGCGTTTTACGCGAAGACGGATGAGTTGATCGAGTTGTGCAAGGTGGCGGCAAAATACCAGGGCAAATACATATCGCACATGAGAAGCGAAGGAAGCCGGTTACTGGAAGCGGCCGATGAATTGATTCAGATCAGTCGCGAAGCTGGAATACCGGCGGAGATTTATCACATCAAAGCGGCCGGCCAGGAAAACTGGCCGAAGCTCGACACGTTGCTGTCAAAGGTGGAGGCGGCACAGAAAGAAGGACTCAATATTCGGGCCAATATGTACACTTACACCGCTGCCGGGACCGGACTCGACGCCTGTTTGCCGCCCTGGACCGAAGATGGCGGCTACGACGCGCTTTACAAAAGATTGGCCGACCCTCCCACCCGGGAAAAGATCGCGACGCAAGTCAAGACGCCGACGACCGAATGGGAGAATCTTTATCTGGACGCCGGATCGCCCGACAAGATTCTCCTGGTCGGTTTCAAATCAGAAAAGCTAAAACCTTTGACCGGCAAATCGCTGGCCGAGGTCGCAAAAATGCGCGGCAAAGATCCGATCAATACGATCATGGATTTAATCCTGGAAGATAGATCCCGCATCGAGTGCGTTTACTTTTTGATGGCTGAAGAAAATGTCCGAAAGGAACTCTCCAAACCTTGGATTTCGTTCGGCTCGGACGAGGCCTCGCAAGCGCCGGAAGGCCCCTTTCTGAAGTCCAATCCGCATCCGCGCGCCTATGGAAATTTTGCCCGGGTCCTGGGGAAATATGTCCGCGACGAAAAAGTGCTGACCCTGCCGGAAGCGGTCCGACGATTAAGCGGATTTCCTGCGGCCAACCTCGGTCTTGATCACCGCGGTCTTCTTCAGGAAGGAATGTATGCCGACGTAGTTGTCTTCGACCCGGTTAAAATTTCGGACCGCGCGACGTTTCAGAAACCGCATCAGTATGCGGTCGGGATGAAGCACGTTTTTGTCAATGGCGTGCAAGTGATCAAAAACGGCGAACACACCGGCGCCAAGCCTGGGCGGGCCTTATCGGGGCCGGGCAAGTTATAGCGGCAAACGCGAACAATTACCGGGCAGGGTAATACCTGCTCTCGTCGTCGTTTTGATAATCCGGCCGTTGCGTCTTTTTGACGGGGCGGGTCACGTTGTTCGTTCGCACGTTGCTCGTTCGCGCACGAACAGTTCGGTTCTGCCGATAGCGATATGCATTCGTTCGGCTGTAGGCACGGTCTCTTGATACCACGACGGTGGCGCCGCCCCCGTAGTAAGGCGCGCCATAATAAGAAGACCCGTAGTAGGGCCCATACGAGCGGTACGGAACGTAGCCGTAGCCGGTGCCGTAGTAGTAAGGCCGGTACCCGGGATAACTGGCGTAGTAACCGCGTCCATAGCCGGGATACCCTGCGTATTCATCGGCACAACCAATCATGCTGATTCCGGCACCGAATAAAAGAAGCGACGACAAAACCGTGCGAACCCTTCTCGATAGTCTTGTGTTCATTCAATCTTTGACGAAGACGCGGCCGAACACATTCAATCGCTCGCGCTTTTATTGCGGTCCACCGGCGCGGGCCTCGATTTGTTCCAGACTGGGCTCGGCGCTGCGAATCCAGTCCCGCGCGTCGTTGATTTCATCTTGGTTGACCGGTATTGCGCGCGGGATCTGATTGTTGTTTTCTCCCGCTAACTCGGAGGCCTTCAAAGGTTTGGCGCGTTTAATCGGGAACCTCCAGTGATGTCCGAATTTGTAGAGCGCGTAGTACATTGTCCCGGCTTCGACGGCACTGACTCCGCTGCACCGCATTGCGTTGTAAAACATCCGATCACAATCCTGCCATGGGCGCTTGTGCATTTCGTAGGCGACATCGTGCAGAACCGATCCGTTTCGATATTTTCCTTCGAACGGTCCGCCCATGAACGTCCAAAGCGATCGAGGGATCGAAGCGCCATCGACTTTGGAACCGGCAGGCGCGATCCAAACATCACCTTTGGGATCGGTGTAGCGCAATTCGCTAAGCAACGTCATGTTTCGGCCGTCGTTTTCCCAGCGCGCCTCGACGAAGCCGCTGTAATAACCCCATTTATGCGATTGTTGCGCTTCCCTGCGCCAGTTCGCGCGATCCGAACCACATGAAGTCAGGATCGCGCCAAGAAGAATGATTGCCCATGTTTGCACGCCCGGGGACTAGAAGCCAGAATGCCGCCCGGCTCAAGCATCTGCGTCAGTTGAAATTGATCAACCTGGATGAATCGACGACTCAGCAAGTGCTGCCGCCGTGCGGCCTTTCGCGCGGCCGCGCGGAGATCTCTTCTCCGGTTGCGACTTCGGTAAAGACGGTCTGATCGGCTCTCCGACCGTCTGTTTTCGGTACGGGCGCAAATAAAACATCATGAATACGCCTGCCACGACGAGCAGCGAGCCAATCCATTTAAGTAGCCAGCCTGGATCGCGCAGGATTTGGACAGTGCTCTGATTCAAGTTCTCCGGATTCCAGGAGGCTTGCGAAATTTTGTAAGTGAACCCGGTCCAGGGCCGCCACCACGCCGTCGGGAAACTAAACGGATTGTTCATCCAACAGGAACCGACCGCGCTGTCGCCGTCGATATCGGAGACGCGCAGGGTGCTTTTGAATCCGGCGGGGCTGTCGCTGCCTTCGTTGCGGGTGACTTCGAATTCGAGAAGCTCAAGACCAATGGGCAGGGGGATCTGGCGAAAACCATAAGCGACGGCCGTTTCGCGCGGAGAAGTTGGGATGGTAATCTGCCAGCCGGCCGGTGCCCATTGCTCGAATGTTTTGCCGTTTTGTTCGAGCCGGACGCGAACGCCGTCCGGCAGTTCGCCCGTGGTTAGTGGCGGTGTTGCTCCAATCGGAAGCGGCGTGAAATCCATCCATTGCTCGGCGCGCGGCATCACCTTGTCGACCACAAGTTCCCAGTCCGCCCAACCCGTGGTAAGGGGTTTGCCCTGCGTGATCGAACCCGAACTTGTGCCGTTCTTGCGAGAAATCAGTTGGTAGGTAATCGCGCCATCATCAGCGATGAAAAGCTTGAGATGATTTGGCGTCTCGCCGCCAGCTGGCGGCATCGCGGGCGGACCGCCATTAGTCCCGAATTGCTGGGTGTGAGTATTGGACGGTGAGGTCGCAGATGCAGGGATGCCTTGTCCGTGAACTGTTACCAGAACCGCCGGATTATTCGGCTGATCGCCGAGGGAGGCAGGCTTTCCGTCCTGAATGCGAAAATCGGGCCAGTAATTGTTGATCTTCAAACTAAAGGCGGTTCCCTCGATTTTCACATCGCGTCCGAAATTTTCCGCGACATCAAAAGTCGCTTCCTTGCCTGCCAGAGAAACAATAACCTGTCCTTTATTTCCGCTGGCTGGCGGTGCGAGTCTGACCTTCGCGCCACTGCTGCCACCTTTGGTGACTCGTCCGACCTGCTCTTCGGGCGCTTTGCTGAAGGCGAAAATAGATTCTTCGATCTCGACCGGTTGTGTTGTGGTCGTGCTCGCGTTCCCCGAGGTAGTCGGCGACGCGGCGCCACGCTTCAACTCAATATCTGCCAGTCCCATGGAAAACGACGCGTGTCGAGGATCATCCGCCAGCAACCAGCTTTCCAGGCGCTGATTCATCATGGCGGTATGAATGGAAAAATGCAGAGCGGGTGCGCCTTGTTCAGAAACCGGCTTCGGATTCAACCTGGCCTCAATTGCCGGCGCGTAATCGATGATGCTCAAGCGCGCGCCGCTGGCGAGCACGCCCAATTCGCGAGGTCGTTGCGCTGTCGGCGGATGGTGCAAAAACTCGGCGGGATAGCCTTTGAGCATCCCGTCAACGTCGTGCACGCGCAGCTGACGCTGATCGACCAGGAGACGGTTGGCGGCTGGTTCTCCCTTGAAAAGCGTCGTCGTTCCTTCTGTTCCCCAGATTCGGCCGATAAGTGAACCGGTTAACAATGTGATAATGCCAAGGTGAGTAACGAGGAAGGCAACGTGATGTTTCCGCCAGGGCCAGCGCGAAAGCGCCGACACCGTGAGATTTGCGCCGAGCAACGTCAACCAGACGTTGAACCAGGGAGCGCCGTAAACGTATGCACGCGCCACTTTGGCGTCGAAGCTCGATTCGTAAATTGTTCCGGCAATGGCTGCGACGATGAGCACGGCAAGCAAAACGACAGCAAGTTTTACCGATGCGAAAAATTGCGCGATCGGATGACGCAACCATGCGGGGCGCTTCGAGGGGGTTGAGACGGCGGTCATGACGAGGATGGGAACCTTGCGCGAGAACGGCCTCGTATTCAAGATGTCCCGCGGCTGCAACCCCTGGTCAGTGTGATGCGGATTTCTCCAGAGCCACGTTGAGCTCGCTCAAATGCGCCGCGAAGCGGGAAGGTGAAAAACTCTCCTGGAGGCGGACATCCTCGCGCAGACTGGCAAGCTCTCTCTCAAGGGACAAAGGTGTGGCCAAGGCGAGATTGAGTCGTTCCAACGCTAGGGCAACCCGGCGCGCGCGATAGAAGAAGGCGCCAGCTGACAACGCTTCCGCTCCCGTGAATTCCGATTGGGTCCCGGCCAGGGTGCGCAAAATCAGCAGGATCGATTCCTGGCCTGGCTTCCATTGGGCCGCGTTTCGGGCGAGCAAATCGGCTCGATCTTGTAGCGCTCCCAAATTCGAAGAAGTAGGTTCGAAGATTTCCGGCAACTTCGGATCGCTCCGCGTGACCCGGGCGAGCAACCAGACCAATGCTCTGAAGGTCTGCTCACTGTCAGCCGCGCCTCCGAAGTGATTGCGCTGATCCCAGGTCGCTTCACGCAAGGCGACAGCCTGACCAGTCAACCAGGCGGGCGCACCAATACCTGGCTCGTCATGCCAATGTTTCGGTTCGTCGACAGACTGACGATCCAGTTCGAAAACCAATTTGGGATGACCAGCGGCAATCAGGTCGGTGTCGATCGTCTGATGACAGGCAACACAGGCATTGGCGCGGGCATAAAGATTTCGAAGATCGCGCATTCCGGCGTTGATTCGGTTTTCCTGAGTCCAATCAGTCCGCGTATGGCCACGGAGCCAAGAGCTAGACGCGCCGTGGCACGTTTCACACGAGACGCCTTCCTCATGCTGGACTGAGGACGTCAGTCGGGTCTTTGCCACCGCTTGCAACGGGGAATGGCAAACGGTGCAGCGGACGCTGGCCCGCGGCTCGGCTACGGCGACGGCTTCGGCGATTCTTGCCGAACGAGCATCCAGCAAAATAGAGCCGGCCCGAGCGTGAAAGTCCTGCCTCGCCCACGTCGTGAACTGGCTTCGCTTTTCGCCGGCTCCCCCGTGACAGCTGGAAGAGCGGCAACCCGTCGCGCCAACAAACTGTGGCTCCTCGTTAGGCGCCTGCGTAATTTCCTTGCCACTGACGCTCGCGGTAGCAGCGAGCAGAAGACATAAACAGCAAAGAACCGGGGACCTCACAGCGCGCCCAGATTATCATCCTGGCGGGCTCAGCCGTAAGACATTTCCGGCTATCACGATCCGATTACCTTGCGTCTAATTGCCCGTAAACATTCTACCCAGTCCAGGCTTTCCAGCGTTTGCGAATAGGCTTCGTATAGGGAGCAATATCCATCTTTTTTAACCTGCCCATTCCGTCTTTGACCGTTTCAGCCGAATCTTCGCAGCGCTCCTTTAGAGATTTAAAGAAAGGCAGCAGGAAGGGTAATGAAAGGAAACTCCAACTCATGTTTCCGAGCGGGGATTTCACTTCGACCTCTTCTTCTTCAGAAGAGATGGAGTGGCGGAGCGCCCAACCGATAATGAGACCAACTCCCAGCGCAGCAACAATTGTAGGAATCGGGTTCTCGCGCAGGAAGAATTCCGTCCGTTCTCGCGCGTGGACCGCCTTCGCTTTTGTTTGCTCCCACTTGTCGCCGGAGGAGCCGGCATTTATGCTCCTGGTCTCTTCGCGTAAGGAGCGGTCGCCAATCGGAGAGGATGCAATCGACAAAGGATCGTGCTCGGTAAATTCGTTCTCGTTTGGAGTGATCATAGGTAACTATACTTCGCAATTGGGCGGTTGCTTGCGTTTCCGGGAAATGCTTCCACGTTCGCTGCGGCTCCGTAAGGGGCTTCATTTAGCAAAGTACGCCTGCACTTCGAGAGACTGCGGCGAGCGAATGGTAGGCCATCCGAGGGCCGCGGACAGAGTTTCGCTGTCTCTCATCGTATGTTATCGTAAAACGGAATAATAGCTGCTTGAGCGACTGTCCCAGCCGCGGTGCCGCGTTCAGATTCGTCGAGCCCAGTTTTGAAACAGACCAAAGGTCGAGTCGAGATCTCACATCATCGGGCGGAGCGTTTATTTCTGAAGCTTTCGCTCGGCGGTTTGGCCGCGATCGTTCTGCTCATCGCATTGATTTGGGGCGGCTACGCGACCTACGTTCGCTGGCAGGAGAAGCGGCTCGTCCGCCAGGCGGAAGTTGCCCTGCAAAAAGGCGACGCCCGCGCCGCTAGTCTGGCCGCTCGCGCCGTTCTCGAGCTCAAGCCGGAAAGCATTGGTGCATCACGTGTTGCCGCGCAATTGAGCGAGCGCTCGGGCGATCGTGCCGCTATCTCGTGGCGGCGCAAAGTTGCGCAGGCGGACCATCACTCAGCCGAAGACGTGCTGGCCTGGGCGCGAAGCGCTCTGCAGTTCGGCGAGATTGGCACGGCCGATATGGCGCTGGCTCAGGTCAATCCGAAGGATCGCGAGACCGGCGGGTTTCACGCTGTCAGCGCGCTGTTGGCCCAAGCGCGTAATGAGAGCGACAAAGCGGAGCGCGAATGGACCGAAGCAGTTCGGCTCGCTCCTCAGGAAAAAGCCTATCAATTGCAACTTGGTGGCTCCCGTCTTCGTCAGGCAGACCCCGTTCAACGCGCTTCCGGCGCGCAGATTTTGCAGAATTTGCAGACAGATCCGCATTATCAGGTCGCCGCGGCCCGCATGTTGATCACGGAAAAGATCGCGAAGCGAGAGAGTGTGACGAAAGTCCTGGAGCTGGCGCGGGAGTTACAACGCTATCCTGACGCCACGTTCCCCGATCGCCTTCTATTTCTCGATCTCTTGAAACAGGCTAATGATTCCCAGTTCGCCTCTTATTTGACCGAACTGGAGAAGAGCGCATCGACGAAGCGCGGTGATTTGGCTGAGTTGCTTTCCTGGATGAGCCAGGCTGGGCTGAATATGTTAGCGATCGATTTCGTTCGTACTTTGCCGTCGGAGATCCTCGACCAATTGCCGGTGCCGTTAGCAGTAGCGGATATTTACGCGAGGTTGAAAGACTGGGATAAACTGGAAAGGCTGACCAAATCCGGTAATTGGCGGGACCTTGATTTTTTGCGACACGCGTTTCTTGCCCGCGCCTTAAAAGGACAAGAAAAGGCGGCGGAGGCGGGACGCGAGTGGGACACGGCAATGAAAGGCGCCGCGAGCGCCAGCGAACACACCACGATGCTGATGCGAGTAGTTTCGAGTTGGGGCTGGGAAAACGAATCGATCGAGGTGATGTGGGCTTTGGCTAAGTTCCCTGAAAAAGAGAAGGAAGCATTTCGCACTCTCTATCGTTATTACGCGAAGAACCGTGACAGCCAGGGTTTGTATCGCGTGCTTGCTCGTCTCGCCGAACTTAATCCGCAGGACCTCGATATCCAAAACAATTTGGCTCAGCTTTCGCTGTTGCTGAACGCGCGGTCAGAAGAAGCGCGTCGCGTCGCGACGGAGGTGTATCACAAAGCTCCATCCAATGCGGCTTACGCCACGACGTATGCTTATGCTCTGTTGACGAAGGGTGATACCGAGGCGGCTGGCAAAGTCATGAGCGCCCTTACCGCCGAACAGTTGAAGGAGCCGGCGATCAGCGCCTACTACGGCGTTTGTCTTGCCGCGTTGAAAGATCCGCGAGCCCGCCAGTTTCTCGATGCCGGCGAGAATGCTACATTGCTGCCCGAGGAAAAAACGCTGCTCGAGAAAGCGCGCAATTCGCTCGATTCGCCCAAGACAAATTGAAACGCTCTCGCGCTCCCAGGACCGGTGTGCTGGGTGCCGAGAGTGTTAATGGCAGCTACGGCGAAAGCCGATCGATCGACCATGGGCCGGTCTCCTGGCGGGTGTAACGGAATCGGTCGTGTAAACGATTCGACCGCCCCTGCCAGTACTCAACGGTTTCCGGTTTGACCCGGTATCCGCCCCAATGCGGCGGCAACGGAATCGGTTTACCGGCAAATCGTTCCGTCATTTCCGCCATCCTCGCATCGAGCACCTTGCGTCCGTCGATGATCTCACTCTGATGCGATGTCCAGGCTCCGAGCTGACTCCCTAAAGGGCGGGAATGAAAATAGGATTCTGATTCCTGACGCGAAGTTTTTTCCGCTTTGCCACCGATCCGGATTTGTCGGTCCAACTCGATCCAATAAAACGCAAGCGCGGCATATGGATTTGCCTCCAGTTGCCGGCCCTTTTCGCTTTCGTAATTGGTAAAGAAGACGAAACCATCCTGATCAAACCCCTTTAAAAGAACGATTCGCACGGAAGGTCTGCCGTCCGCGGACGCAGTGGCAAGGCTCATGGCATTGACATCGCGGATTTGCGCCTCGATCGCGGCTGTGAACCAGTTGGAAAATTGTTTGATGGGATCGGGATCGAGGTCGCGGCGTCGCAAACCGCTTGCGGCGTGATCGTAGCGTCGGTCCACGGAATCGTTCATCCCGTAACAGTATAAACTGCTGCGCGCATTTGCATGCTGGACTTTGTCGATCTGCTCAGCCAGGGGCAATGATCTCCGCAAGTTGACGCTGCAGCGCCAGATTCGCTTCACCATCTTCTTCGTAACCCCACACGACGATTTCGAGCATCTGAGCACCTATCTCGCGCCGTCCGAGAAGGGCGGCGCGGAGGCGTCCACGTGCCGTCCAATCTTCCTCAATAGCGGTCTTTACGTTGTCATACGTGGAGCGCGCGTCCCAGTAACAATAAAATACGTGCAACGGCATCCCGTGATCATCGAACCGATACGAACGAACGGGTAAATTCACTCCGTTGATCGTGATTAAATGAATGCCATCGTCGTGGCTCATCGTTAGGCCGCTGGCCGGGAGGCAAATGTCAGGACGGTGTATCTTGACGAAGAGCGCGGCAGTTCGACCGGGTAACCAGCGAAAAAAGTACATCATCCAGGGACGGCGATCAGGGCCTTTCCATGTCGCGCCACCTCCCTCATCATAGCGGAGCAGCGCTTGTGTTTCGGGCGGAATCGTTACGGATTTATAAGCATTTTCGGATTCCGGCCATCGTGCCGACCAGCGTGAGCTGGCAATGGATGATTGATGAACGCGATACCAAATATGAACCCCGCCTTCTACAAGCAGGAACCACATGGTCAATCCTGCCATTAACAGTTGAATGGCAACGCGAATCTGAGGATTGGTACGCGCGCCGGGAACAGGTGATTCCGGATCGCGCGAAAAACGCTGGATGACCAAACTGAGCGCCCAAAGTCCAAAGAGACATGCCAGTAAAATGGTAAGGCCAGCGGGATCGTGCCACGCTTCGATCGCGGCCGCGCCATGGTTTGCCCCGACCCAGACGAGGATTGCCGTCCGGATGAGATTACAAAAAAAAGCAAGCACACCACCGGCCAGTACGAGGAAAAGCCGGCGCGCGACGCTAAAGGAATAAAGCTCGCCCAGAAAGAGCGAGACCATGAGCGTCGCTTGGAGCGACCGCACGCCACTGCATGCCTCTTCGATTCCGATAAATCCTGAGCTCACTTCGATTACGTTGCCGTGTCGCAGAGCGGGAATTCCAGCGACGCCGAGTAGAAAAACGTTAATGGCGGTCACGGCGCGCATTAAATTTTGAATGATAAATTGCTCGAACTGCACCGGCCACGGGACAGCAACCAGAAAAAAGAGAAGCGGGAAGGCGAAATAGCGCGCCCAAGGACGGCCGCCAACGAGAAAGACAAATGTGAACGCGATCGCAACTGCGCTGAGAGAAATGGTCCAGCTTAGGACCCGCCAGTCGGGATTTGCTTCGGCCACAAACCGGATGGGCAAGAAGAGGAACGCGCAAAAGAGAATGATGGCGAAGGAAAGGGTAAGAGAAGAAGGCTCCGCCGCTGCCGGCCGCTCCTGCCAGCGTTTCCAGCCCAAATAAAGTGCGAGAAATGGCGCGCTCCAGCCATAGCCGTACTGGGGATTGTGAGACCATTCGATCCCGAGATGTCTGATGACCTCAATCCCCAAAAGCGCGAAGAACAGCAGTGGCAGGATTAGAGAAGAAGCGCTGGTTTTTAAGCCGGTCGAGGCGACATGATCAATCCGCCCGACCGTCGCCTTTAGCACGGCCATAGCGTAGCCGAGTCCGAGCAGGTTGCGAGCCCGCACTGAAGAGTCTGTTTAGACACGCAGGAGGGTACGTTCCTAGCTCCTGGGAGCTGCGGGATGGACAAGCAAACGGTTGATGCCCTTCTGGGAAGCATGGTGCAAAGCGAAAAGGGTATTTCCGACCTTCTTTTCCTCGAAGGAAAAGCACCCCTGGTGGACGTTTATGGGCAGTTGCGCGACTTTCCGATCGACACGCCAGGCTCCCTCCTTACTTCGACTTTGATTGAAGGGCTGGCCGAGCACGTCATGGACGGTAACGAGCGGCTCCTCCAGTCGTTCACTGCAACGGGCTCGTGCGATACGAGTTATGCAATCGAAGGAGTGGCTCGCCTGCGGGTTAATATCTATAAGCAGAACGGGCGAACCGCGATTGTCATGCGCCGGTTTCCCTCGAGCATTCCGACCCTGGAAAAACTTTGCCTCCCTCCAGTCTTTCGCGAGATGCTGACGGAGAAGAACGGCATCATCCTGATTACGGGCGCAGCCGGCAGTGGCAAAACCACGACGCTGGCGGCGCTCGTCAACGAACTCAATCAAACACAAGCTTTTCACATCCTGACCCTGGAAGATCCGATCGAATTTTTACACCCACACCTTCGCGCGGCGGTGAGTCAGCGCGAACTTGGAAAAGACTTCGCCAGTTTTGCGGATGGTTTGCGAGTAGCGTTGCGCCAGGCGCCAAAAGTGATCCTGGTGGGCGAAATTCGTGACCGCGAAACAATGGAGATAGCGATGACGGCTTCGGAAACGGGTCACCTTGTCCTGAGCACGTTACATACGGTGAATGCCGGGCAAACGATTAATCGAATCCTCGGCTTTTTTGGCCGCGACGATGAAGGTCAGATCCGCCAGCGCCTGTCTGAAACCCTCCGCTATGTGGCGAGCCAACGGCTTGTCAGCAAAATCGATGGCCGAAGGTTGCTCGTGACCGAAGTTCTGGGAAATAATCTTCGGACACGAGAAACGATCCGCTACGGCGAATCGGAGAGTAAGACATTCAACGAGATTATCGAATCGGCCTCTACCCTTGGTTGGCACACGTTCGACCAATCCCTCTTGAAGGCGCGCGAAGCCGATCTCGTCTCCGAAGAAACCGTTCTCAACTATTGCACGAACAAAGGAAAAATGCGTCAGGCGCTCGATCAGCTGCGCAAGCGGTGCGGTCTCCCGCAGGACGAAGTGACCTCGGGCTTGAAACTCGATCTCATCGAGCCGATCAAGATGAGGCCGATTGCGGGCAGTCCCGCGGCAACCTCCAACGTTTGATTGTCGACGTCGTCCGCACGAGGACAGGTGTTGAATTGGACAGTGCCCGCTTGAGCTATGGACTTACCGGGACCACGACCGGGGGTTCGACCGGTACATTGGGCACACCGGAATTCTCGGCCAGCCGATCGGGGAACTCGTTCAATTCAAGGTGCGCGAATGTCATATCGCCAAAAGCGCCGATTTCCGCGATTTTGAATGTTTTGCCGGCCCGGCGGGACTCGTTAGGCGTCCAGCGCAAGGCGACGTAGCGCGCGCCGCGAGGATCGAAGTCGGCCGCCGCTTTTCCAGCCGCGGTCGCGTCGGCCACGGAAACAACGGGTTTTGCGCCCCCAAAATCCGATCGATCCGCGGGTAGCTGGTTAAACAGATAGATATCCAGTTGACCGGCCTCCATTTCGTAGACCGCGCTGATTCTTCGCAGGCGCTCGCTCTCAGCGAGTTCAATAATGACCGTTGGGTGTGTATCGCCCGGTGCAAATGCGAATTCGGTGGCGGAATCGTCGTCGATCATCCGGTAGACGCCGTCGGCTGGGCCTGAGCTCGTGTAGATTACCCGCGCCTTCGCGTAAACGTTGGCGAAATTAAAGTTTAAACCGTCCTGTGACAAGGTCGGTGTCGTATAGGCGACGCTGACCGCGGATTGTTTGTCGTTTTTTTGTTGCTTGGCGAATGCCTGCAACGTGGCCTGGCCGTACAATCCCAGGCCTGCGATTGCGCCTTCTTTCTCTACATGAAACAGGATTCGAATGTACTTAGCCTCGATCCCCACAAGTGACACGTTGACGAAACGCCGACCGCTAAAGAAGACGTTCTGGTTCGTTGTTTGCCAGCGCGAATCGTTAGGCGACAGGCGATAGTTGGAAACGAAGATTTCGACGCTACCAGATGCAGTGGCCTGTTCGTTGATGAAACTAAAGCGATTGAGGAGTGAGATCCGCGGCAAGGTAAGAACGAACGTGTTATCGCCTCGGGACAACCGGCAATTCAAAGTCTGATCGTCGAGAAGGAGGCTTTCGGCAGAGGCGGTTTGTTCCCTGCTGGAGATGTTGATCAACCCGGTGGCGCCTGGCGATATCCAGTCGATCCGAGTGCCGCAGTTGATACGAGCAACGTTCTTGGCGTTGTTAGCGGCGTCGCTTCCCTCGGCGTCGGCCCCCCTGGTTGAAGGAGGCATCAGGATCGAACATGCGAGCAGTCCGATGACAATGGTGACACCGCTACCCCGCCGTCTGGTTAGGAGACGTCCATTCATTCAGAATGAGCGTTCTTAAAGCGGAAAGCGGGCCAAAGAGCGATTCGAACGGGCGGTTGGAAAGCGTCAGCAAGCCTAGGGGTACGACCGGTGCTTATAAATTCCGTAATTACCAGGATGAATTTGCGTAATCTTACACGTTACTCGGTCGCGGTCTTAACCGCGATCTGGAAACAAACAACGACCAGATCAAAAACATTTATGGCATCGCGCTCGATGGGAGCCATGTCGCCGCAAACATCACCCTTGGCCCGGCCGTGAACCGCACAGGCATAGGCCTGGCACAATTGCTCGGCGGCAATGCTGCTTCGCCGAACACGGGGGCGGGATCCTCGAATGGTAATGCATTGATAACTTTTGACGTGCCGGTTACCGGTTTTTCTTTCACCTGGAGCAATACTTCGGGCGCACCGAGGTATCAGAAATTGCCGTCGGCGACGTCACTTTTACGCCGATACCGGAGATGAATCCTGCCGCGGTGATTTGGGCAGTTTCCGAGTTGGCAGCAGCCTTTTTCTGGCGTTCCCCGAATCGACTGGGGCAATCGTCGTCACAGACCACTCACGTCGCCTCTTAACTATCTCTTGGCATGCATCTTATGATCAATCTCACAGGCATGGGACGTGCTTATAGGAAATATAGCAATTATGCGACTCCATTGTCTCGGTAGACGTTCTGCTACTTCCAGCCCCTACGCTCAACTCGGTTTTACCGTCGTCGAGGTCATGGCCGGCGCGTCGATCATTGCGCTCGTCGCAGGCTCAGTGATTTTTGGCCTTAGCCAGCTGAACTACTACGCCTCCGTTAACCGGCTTTACACTATTGCACAGACACTGGCCCAAAATCAGATCGATCTCATTCTGACGAAGGGTCCTTACAGTCCCATAACCAACGATTATCCGACTCCCAACGTGTTGCAGACTGGAGGCTACTATTCGGACCCGAGCACACCGAACTCGATTTACAACAGCTCCCGCACCGTTCCTATCTATACGGACCCGAGCAATAACAACCAGATCGTCGTGGGCACGATCAAGACGGACGTGGTCGACCCCGGTGTATCCATTAGTGGGACCAATCTTAATCTTCGCCAGGCAACGGTAACTGTTAGTTACACGTTTCGTAACAAAACCTTCACTGTGAAAATGAACACCGTCCGGGCGCCAGACGTATGAAATTATCGAGATCGAAAAAGAAATTAGCCGGCTACACTCTCGCCGACATCATGGTCGCATCCGGTTTGGTTACGATCGTGGGATTGATTGCCTATTATGCAATGAATTCAGGTACGATTCTTTACGCCAAAAACACGGCCGAAAATCTGGCGCACGACCAATCACGCATTGCCGTCAACCGACTACTGCATGGCATTCACACGGCGGTCTCAATTCCGCAGCTCGGGCACATCGATTACCGCACACCGGGTTCCTATACGGCGCCGGCGAACTCCTGGGTTCCCTATGGCACGAACGTCACCTTTTATGCCGATGCCGGCACCGGACCATCCGCGGGTGTTTCTTTCCAGGGTATGGGCGGGATAACAGATCCGAACGGGGGACCGTTCAATGTCTTTAATGATCCCGGAAATCCCGACCTGATCATGATTGATTCCGGCACTGCCTCGGCGCCGCAACCCGGAATGCGGCTCATCTTCCCCTACTATAATATGGAGGACGATATTACGAAGGTCACAAGCAATGGCGTAAGCCATTACAACGTTTGGACGGCGAATGCACTGGAAACGCGTTTCAAGACAAAGAAGAACACCTACTACATTTGTTATTACACGACCCGCTGGGCTTACGTGGTCGAAAGCGGAAAACTGAACCTTTACTCCAGCGCTCCTCCTCCCACCGGTGGGGCCTGGCCGGTGACAATTGCACGAAACATTGCATCCGGGACCCCATTCACCCAGGCGACGACGCAATATGTCGGTATCAACCTGACGACGCAGGACACCCACTACAGCAATCGTAAATTTAAAGCCGTCAACACTCTCCTGGCCGGATCGGTCCCGTACCGCGCGCAGCTTTGCGTAAACAAATGAAAATACAATTACTTCGGACAAAAGAAGCGGGTAGCACCATCGCTTTATCGATGCTCGTAATCGTTGTGCTCGGGGGCTTCGTGGCCCTCGCTGTCGATTATACTAATAACATCGGCCGAAACGCGCAGCGCGATCGTATCTTTAACAATGCGGTTGAGATTGGCGATGGCTGCATTTCCGAAGCATTTGCAGCCTGGCGCCAGGTCTGCAAGGCGTCATCTATACCCAATCCTCCGACCTCAGCTTTTTCCGGTGTCCCAAGTCCCAGCCCGGGAAATTTTCCTTCATTCCCGGGAGCCACGATCGCCAATTACAGTGTGCAGGCAGTCGACCCACTCGTGACGCTGTCGTCGAGCAACCCACCAACGAGCGCTCTGCCCATTGGGAGTCTGCCTCCGCAAGCCACCGGCCCAGGGACGGGAACATTCAGCTATTTTTATCTGGCCAGCGCGGACGTGACGATGCCATCAATCGGCGCGACCACTACCACTACATTGACGGCCAAAGTGCGGCGTATTTTCGAGAAGCGCTACACCTCTCCATGGAACTGGGCCATGATGTACAATGGCAACCTTGAACTGCATCCGGACGCCGGCTTAAATTTCAACGGCTGGGTTCACAGCAATGCAAACGTCTATGTTGGTAACGGCTCGAGCGACCCAGCGGTCACTCCCGCTTCGACACTCGCATTTACCGATCGTTTAACCTACCAGGGAAATTATTCCGTCGGGTTCGATCCGAACGATGCCCCGCACGCCGGTTATGTAAATGTTGCAACGCCCACGTATGACGCGGGCCTGCCGCCAGGCCATGAGCAATATTATTCTTTGTTCGGGTGGGACACGACGAAGTTCAATACCACTGACGGCAACAGCGACAACGACGGCTATCACGAGCTCGTCGATAAACCGAGTACGCCCTGGGTCTCAGGCACTCCTAGCCCGGCGGGGGATCCGTTCAAAGATCAGCGAATCTACAACCAGGCTTACAACGATCCCACTGCCGACGGCAAATGGGGAATTGTCATCAGTGTGGACGGCACCAGCAAGATGAGCATCGGCTACGAAGGCGCGACTTACACGAGCCAGCCAAACGGCAATTCGCCGCAGAGCAGCGCTTGGGCCGCCGCTGCGGCCGCGATCGGCGCCAACGCCAGCACAGGTGTTGTTGCGACTTCCAGTATCCAGGACAACCGTGAATCGGCTACGGTGCGGACCGTTAACTTCGACGTCGCGCAGTGGATGACTAAATCGCTGAAGGATCCATTCAACGGCATCATTTACATCAACGATACCAGTGCAAACTCTACAACCCATCGCGCTGTTCGTATCGTTAACGGCTCAACGCTACCTAGTACCGGCCTAACGATCGCGAGTCCCAATCCAGTTTATATCCAGGGCGATTTCAACAGCGGCCGGACCTCGACGGTGGAACCGCCTTCGAACACTGGCAATCCCTCAAATCCTGATGCATCCGGTTATACGCACGTGCCGGCGTCGGTCATCGCCGACGCCATCACGCTTCTTTCCAACAGTTGGAATGATTCCAACTCGAGCGCCGGACTCAGTTCGCGAATTGCTTCGAACACGACCGTGAACGCCGCGTTGGTCGCGGGCAACGTTGCCAGTGACGGATCGCATTATAGCGGCGGAGGTGAAAATTTCGTGCGCTTCCTCGAAGACTGGAGCAGCAAAACGTTCACTTATTACGGCTCCATGATTTGTCCCTACGCGAGCACTCAGGGAGCCGGGTTTTGGGGCAGCGGGAACGTATATCTTCCGCCAACGCAAAATTGGTTTTTTGATACAAAATTGAGTGTTGATTCGAGCGGCAACCCGGTCTCTGTGCCCGGATACGTTTCGACCGTGGCGTATCTCCAGCAACAACGCTGGTATTTGCAGTACTAATTAAAGACCTTGGCCTGAAGGTAGCTTCTCCTTCTGCCATAATGAAGCTAACGTGCGGTCTTCTGTTGGCGGCCGTGACCGCGACTTGTTACGGGTCCATCGATTTCACGCCGACAACGGCTGAGCGTGTTCTGGACGGAATTAAGTTCCAGCAGCTCATCTTTCACGAGAACGGTCGCAAGATCAGCTATGAACAGCCGCGGGCATGGAGATATGCCGCGAGCGCCAGTCAGATTGTGTTTACTCCTCCGAACATCACTCAGGCGGAGGGGGTGATCGATCAATCCAGATTGGAAAAGCCGGAAAACTTCGATGAGGCCACAATGAAATCGCTGCAGGACCAAGTTCTCGCTTCGGTCGCAAACGCCGAGAGGGTGACGCTGGTCAGCGCGGAAAAGAACCCGCTACTGATTAACCGCCACGAAACATTCGAGGTGACGATTGCCTACCAAATTGGCGGCGTAGAATTCGAGCGAAGCGTGCTGTTCTTGAATTTGCCCGACACGCAGCTGCGGTTTCGGGTAACGGCGAACAAGAGAGACTTCGAAAAGGTTCACCAGGCTTTTCGCGGCAGCATCTTTTCGTGGCAGTGGTCGTCATAACGTAGGCGCGCAATCTCGCGGGCGAAGCCCGGTCGGATCCGGACCTATCGCTCAAAAAGCAAAGAGGCGACAGGTTTCCCTGTCGCCTCTGGCCAAACAATGGAGGTGGAAATCGATTTAGCGGTCCCGCTGACGCGCAAGTTGCAGCATCTGGCGGCGGCGCAGAGCGTGCGTCGAGAATACGGCCACCATCAAGCCGATGATCGGGAACAACGTTCCGAACTCAGGGACGGGAACGAAGCCGGAAAGCAGGGCCGTTTCTTCGAAGCCGCCTTCGCTAATGTCTGCGGCGCCCCACATCTGATACATGTAGAGGTAGTCGGTTGGCTTGGCGCCGGCCAAGTCAGAGACCGGGATGTAGATGTTGATATCACCCGAACCGCTGCCGTGCTGGGCGTCAGTGTAATGCAGCGTGTTCTGGCCGAGATCAAAAACCAGGTTGCCGAGCGATCCGTTGAAAACGCCTTTGCTGTCGGTCGAGGTGCTATTTTGAATGGTGGAAGAGGTAAACAGCTTAAGGCCGTCGAGCGAGATAGGCGCTTTGCTGCCGCCGGGCTCATTAACATCGACGACGAAGCCAAAATAGTTGACCCCGTTAATGGTTGTGGCACGGAGATCAGACACTAGGATTTCGTGGTTCCACTGGGGTGCCCGCGATGTGTCGAAATTACCGGTCCCACTGTTATAGCCCTGTTCCGTAGGCGAAGCTTGAACCGTCAAAAACGGGTCGAAAACACCGGTTCCGGTGGGCTGAATATCGGTGGTGGCGAAGTAGGCTCCACCGAGGAATCCGCTGCCGCTGGTGCCGAGATCGAGCATCGCGGCTTGGAGAGCGGAGGCGGTGAGGGCGAACGCAGCGCAGGAGGCGGCGATCTTGAGGGATAAACGTGATTGGTTACGCATAAGGTCGGTTCGAGGTAATTGTTTGGTTTTGATTGTTGTCGTGGGGCGGTTAATTACTGTTATTTACCATAATTCTCATAATCGCGTCGCAACGTCAATGACAATTTTTATGCCACCCTAAATAAATGTTTCGCGGCCCCTCGCTTTTATTCGAAATCCCCCTGGGTAGGCAAGAAAAAAATCGCGCCTTCTGTCAATCCCAGGGCGAGGCAAAAAATGACACGAGGGAGGCCCGCGTGGAAATTGACTTTCTCTGCGCGGGGGGCTGAAGTCGATCATCTGTTTTTCCTTATGGAACAGCCGGGCAACCCCCAACTGTTGCGAAAGTTATCCATCACAACGCCGGAGGGCAGATCGAACCCGAAAGTTCGACTTTTCGGCATTTTGTTGTTGACAGGCCCCTCCCATTTTGGCGCCCTGATCTCAGGGAAGACCATAAAGGCCGGCAATAAGAAGCGGCAGTAAAAATATCAATAATTAGGGAAGCCAACAATCAAGTCATAAGGACCGAGGAATATGAAGAGAAACACATTTAGCGTAGCGACGCAGTTTAGGGCCATGACGCTCTGCGCCATCGTTTTCAGCATCGGCGCCCTAACCGCCCTAACCGGCCGGGCGGAGATCGTTGATCTGGCCCACGGCAATACCGGCACAATCACAGGTGTACCTGGCGGCACTGCGAGATTCGATTTCATGACCCAGCAGCCCACCGGCACTGGAGTCATCCAGCCATTCCTTCGCGTTCAAAACACTCCGTTAGAGCAGGGCTATAATACATCCGGCGGCACGCCCTTTGATGATAAAGCGGGCCCGTGGACGCATGATCTTCACTACTCGGATTTGCTCGCCACACAAACGACGATCGACAGCACAGGCGCCCTCTATTTCAAACTACTATTGGACGCCAATGAGCCAGGTGGTAAAAAATCCCTGGTCTCGCTCGATCAGATCCAGTTCTACACTTCGTCGGCCTGCAGCCAGACGACGACCAACGTGAGTTCCCTCGGCACGCTCCGTTTTAGTTTTAAGCCCGGCGATTACATAATCATCGACGCTGCGCGTAACAGCGGAAGCGGTTCAGGTGATATGTATGCCTACATCCCGGCTTCCGCTTTTGCCGGCACCTTGCCCACCGACTGTGTTTATATGTATGTCCTTTTTGGCGGGCACGCGGCCGCCGACCTGACCAGCGCCGGTGGCTTCGAGGAATGGGCTCTGGTGTTAAATGTTGCACCGTCGCCAACTCCGACTCCAACTCCGACCCCGACGGCAACTCCAACTCCGACGGCCACCCCGACCGCGACGCCAACGCCAACTCCTGTACCACGTCCCAATCAGTGCGATGCGGTGGCAGCACCGGCGGACAGTTGTTATCCATTTTTCCCGACAGCGTGTTTCTCCGGCCACGCGGTTTGGCTTCCAAACTTAGACACATCTATCTTCGGGGCTCCGTGCGACGTTGCTACCTATGGTGCAGTGGCGGGGAGCGACGGATTCAGGTATGTCTTTTCCCCGGCCGGCTCATTTGTGGAGAACCTCAATGACACGGCTAACCTTACCGGCCATGTCGAAAGCACGCTGCACCCCGGCTACGGCTTCGATGTGAACGTTACTTTCACCGGTTTTACCACGACTGCGTGTGGCATGCCGATGGAGGAACTTGAACCGAGCTGCTACAAGCCGTCCGGTCCGGTCGATCCCTCAACGTGGCATTTCTACAGTGGGGCGTCGGGTACTTTGACTGGGACCGGCAACTATGCCGGCGCAGTCGTGAGTATCTCCCCCGGAGGTATGGGTTGTTTCCAAGTCGGAAACGGTGCCAGTGGCAAGAACGTTGATTACGGAGCATCAGGTTGGTTTTCCTACGCGATCATTAGCCAGCCCACCAATCCTTCCTTCAGGCTCCAGCAGGGAGGAACGACTGCGGATTTCAATTTCAATTGCAGTGCACCGGGACCAAGACCCGTGACTTCGCCCACACCCACACCGACTCCAACGGCGACCCCCAGGAAGGGTAAAGGGCACTAGTTCTCACTCTAACCTGATTGAAGGGCGGGCGACGCAAGTTGCCCGCCCTTCTTGTTTTTCGCGAGGTCCAGGCTGCTGTTCGCTCGCTCATGTTTAGAGCGACACGCTAAATGTGCGGGAGGCGGAGAGAACGGTTCTGCGCGCGAGATGAGGCGGTGAAGGCGGCGAAAACGGGGATTCTGGGATCCTTGTGTAGTTATAATCTTGACAATTACCATACTTTTCTGGCTTTATTCCTACCAGCATCCCCCAGATCCCAAGGCGGAAAATCCGCCGGAAGCCGACGGGCGCAAGTTGACGACCAATTATAACTACCAAGGAATCCAGATGATTATCCCACGCTCAAAAAAAACCTTCGCCGCCGCAACGTTGTCGGCCATTAGTTTGTTCCTAGCCACCACTGCCGTTCACGCACAAGTGGTTGACCTTGCTAACGGCGACACCGGCACGATCATCGGAGCCCCCGGCGGCACTGCACGCTTCGACTTTATGACCCAGCAGCCGACCGGCACCGGGGTAATCAAACCCTTCCTTCGCGTCCAGAATACTCCGACCGAACAGGGCTACAATACTTCCGGCGGCACACCATTTGATGATAAAGCCGGCCCGTGGACCCACGACCTTCTCTATTCAGATCTCCTGACGTCCGAAGTGAATATCGGCGGCGTGGCTTATTTCAAACTGTTGCTCGACGTTAACGAGCCCGGCGGAAAGAAATCGCTCATCTCGCTCGACCAATTGCAGTTTTATACTTCCCCGATGGCAAGTCAGACCACGGCAAGCGTGAGCACTCTCGGAACCTTGCGTTTTAGTTTCAAGCCGGGTGACTACGTGCTTATGAATGCTGCCCGGAACAGCGGCAGCGGGTCGGGGGACATGTACGCTTACATTCCCAAGTCGGCATTCGCCGGTGCGCTCCCGACTGATTATGTCTACATGTATGTTTTTTTTGGCAGCCACACGACCTCAGACGTGATTCTTACCGGAGGTGGATTCGAAGAGTGGGCTTTGGTCTTAAATGGCATGCCTGTACCTGCACCAACCCCGACACCGAGCCCCACGGCTACGCCCACTCCAACGCCGACTCCGACTCCCACACCGCAGCCGAAGCCGACGCCGATGCAGTGCGATATCGTCGCTGCGGACGCGGATCAATGTTATCCATTCGCACCGCCATGCTTCTCGGGTCACGCCGTCTTCCTTCCGAGTGCGGATTGCACCATAGTTGCTCCCGAGTGTGACCTCAGCACATGGGGCGCAGCGGCGGGCACGGATGGATTCAAGTACATCTTTTCACCGGCTGGTTTGTTCGACGAAGACATGGTCAGTTCGGCGACCCTAACCGGTCATTTGGAAAGCCAGCTTCAGCCCGGCTATGGGTGGGATGTTAACGTTACATTCACCGGTCTAACGGCCGCTTCCGATCCGAGTTTGGCCAGCCTCTGTCCCGGCAACCCGCTATTGGAACTTGATCCGTGCTGCTATGTTGTTCCGCCGCCGAATCCGGATCCGAGTGCGACGCCTTGTCCGACGCAGGGAACGGTCGATCCCTCGACCTGGCATTACTACAGCAGTTTCAGCGGAACGCTGACCGGGACCGGCGCGAATGCCGGTGCAATTCTGACTATCGCGCCGACGATGCATTGCTTCCAGGTGGGCGTTGGCGCCAGTGGCAAGAACGTCCTCGACGGCGGCTCCGGCTGGTTCGTGTGGGATGTAGCTCAGCAGCCCACAACGGGTTGTCTGCAGAGCAGCAGCCAGGCAAATCGGTTTGCCGATTTCAACTTCAATTGCACAAATCCGCGACCGAGGCCGACACCGGTTCCAACACCGACCCCAACACCCACACCGACTCCGACGCCGACCCCCACGCCCACTCCGACGCCGACACCAACCCCTACGCCGAGCCCGACACCAAAAGGCTGCACCTACACCCAAGGCTATTGGAAAAATCATCCGAACGCCTGGCCGGTGCAGAGCCTGACAATTGGAGGCAACACGTATACCGAAGCGCAGTTGCTAACGATCCTGAACACGTCGCCGTCGAATGGTGACTCAACCTACATCCTCATCCATCAGCTTATCGCGGCCAAACTCAACATTGCGCAAGGCGCAAATGGCAGCGCAGTGGCATCGACCATTACATCGTCTGACAGCTACCTCCAGACCTATCCGCTGGGGAGCAATCCGACCGGTATTCGACACAATCAAGGTACTGCCATGGCTCAGACCCTCGATAACTACAACGGAGGAAAAACCGGACCGGGGCACTGTAAGGACGAGTCAAATCCTGACATGACGCTTCACTAGAAGCTTCACCTAACAATCAGAGGATCACAGCGGCGCGCGTGCTGACGGCACGCGCGCCGTTCCTTTTCTCACTGTTGATTATTCTTCCAAGCGCGGTTCTGCGCCAGGATGCGTGGTTCGATGGTGGGTGTAGCGGAAGTAAAGATTGCGTATGTAAATCGGAAGGGGCAGGGCCGTTTGCAAAACGCCAACGGAGTCGTGCCGATAAATCGCAAAATAAAGCAAGGTCAGAAGTGAGCCGATTGCGCTGCACTCCCAAAATCCGAACGGGATGACACTCTTGCGAGCCCGCTCCGATGCGATCCATTGAATCAGAAAGCGCACTCCGAAAATCAGGCTACCGGTGAAGCCGACGATCTTCCATGCGTTCCAAGTGATTCCCAGGAATTCGGTATCGGCGAAGAATTGGTGGCTGTCCATACGTCTGGTACGTTTCGTGGACAGACTCAAGGGAACAAGCTTTTTATTTACGAGCGACCGGGCAACGGAGATGGACGATCTGCTTTTGCTGGACGGTAATCTTGCCTAGACTGGGGCGATGAGATCGATCTGGGACCTGGCCAACCTGCATCTCCGCGGTTTGTCAGTCTATGAGCCGGGTAAACCGATCGAAGAGACTGCCCGGGAGATTAGGGTCGATCCCGCGGAGATCACTAAACTGGCGTCAAATGAGAACCCATTGGGACCTTCGCCAAAAGCGGTCAAGGCGATGAGCGATGCTCTGATCAACGCACACCTTTATCCCGATGGTGGCGGTTTCTATTTGCGCGAGGCATTGGCTGCCCGGCTTCAGGTTGCGCCCGAAAACATCGTGCTCGGAAACGGCTCCAACGAAATCATCGAGTTTCTCGCACATGCATTCGTTAGGCCGGGCGATGACGTCGTGATGTCCGCTTACGCGTTCGTGGCCTACAAACTGATCGCCGCGCTGTTCGACGCGCGACCGATTGAAGCCGCCAGTCCGGACTATCATCACGACGTCGAGGCGATGTTGAAGGCGATTACACCTCGAACACGCCTCGTTATTATCGCCAATCCGAATAACCCGACCGGCACATTGATCTCACAGCAACAAATCGATGATTTCGTTTCCCATTTGCCGGAGAATGTTGTGGCCGTTTTCGATGAAGCCTATTTTGAATTCCTCGACCACGCACCTGACACGCTGAGATACGTGCGCGAGGGAAAAAACATCGTCGTTCTGCGGACCTTTTCCAAGATCCACGGCTTGGCCGGACTGCGGATCGGTTACGGGATCGCGCGACGTGATCTCGTTGAGGTTCTTCAGAAAACGAGACAACCTTTTAACGTCAATAGCATCGGATTGGCAGGTGCGCTCGCCGCACTCTCCGACGATGCGCACCAGCGGAAAACAAAGGAAACCGTGGACGCCGGACGCGCTTACCTGGAGAAGGAATTTGCCTCAATGGGGCTGAAATTTGTGCCGAGTGTGGCGAACTTTGTCATGGTCGACGTGGGTGATGGGCCTTCCGTTTTTAAAGAATTGCTTGCCAGCAAAGTGATTGTGCGTCCGCTGAGAGGTTACAACTTGAAGAGATGGGTCCGGATTTCCGTAGGAACAATGGAACAAAACCAACGATGCATCGAAGCGTTGGAGGAGGTCCTCGCGAAACATCATCGGGCGTAGCCGAGGAAGCTCGCGGATTAACGGCCGGGGATACTATAGCGGCCATTTCAACTCCTGCGGGAGAAGGCGCGATCGCGCTTATCCGAATTTCCGGCCCCGAGGCGATTGACGTTGCCGGCCGAATTTTCTGCGGCAACAAGAAACCGGCGGCGCTTTCTTCGCACGTGCAACAATTCGGTTCCATCCGCGACGCCGGCTATCTGATCGACGAAGTGATGATTTCCGTGCATCGCGCGCCCTCCAGTTACACTGGGGAGGACCTGGTCGAGATCACTTGCCACGGAGGCGTGTTGGTTTCGGCCCGCGTTCTTGAAACTTGTTTGCATGCCGGCGCACGAGCCGCTCGGGCGGGGGAATTTACCGAGCGGGCATTTTTGAATGGAAAAATGGATCTGACACAGGCTGAAGCCGTCATCGATCTGATTCGGGCTAAGACCGATCTCGCGTTACGCTCCGCCACCGAACAGCTCGAGGGAAAGCTTGGCCAGCGGATCAGGGAGATCCGTACCGAGTTGGTTGCCCTGCTTGCGCATCATGAAGCTTCGATCGATTTTCCAGAGGAAGGCATCAAGCCCGACGGATCAGGAAAAGTCGGTTCACGACTTGATTTGGTAGAACAGAAAATCTCCGCATTGCTGGCGACCGCGAATCAAGGCCGCATTCTGCGGGAGGGGATCCGCGTTGTTATCTTTGGTGCCACAAATGCGGGCAAATCGAGCTTGCTCAATCGCTTGCTCGGCCACGACCGGGTAATCGTCAGCGAAACCCACGGTACGACTCGGGACGTGATCGAGGAGGCGATCAATCTTCGCGGGATTCCGGTGCGACTGTTCGACACAGCGGGTTTGCGTGGATCGGGCGATGCGGTCGAACGGGAAGGAATGGCTCGAACGGAGAAATCGTTGCAACAGGCCGATCTTCGTCTTCACATTGTCGATCGGAGCGCGCCAAAGCCGGCGCACCTTGCGGTCGTATCCGGAGAAGGAAACGAAATCGTTCTCCTGAACAAAAGCGATCTGCCCGAGCATCCTGATTGGCAGAAGGTCGACGGGTTACGCATTTCATGCCGGACTGGAGAAGGCTTCCGAACGCTGGAGGAGAACCTCTTCGCCAGAATCACCAACAGCAGAATGAGCTCGGAAAATGCCGTCGCAATTAATGCGCGGCATCACGATTGTTTGCGCCGCGCACTGGAATTTTGCCAGCAGGCCCGTGCCGCCGTCGAGCGCGCGATGGCGCCCGAATACGTGGTGGTGGATCTGAAAGGAGCGCTACAAGCTGTTGGAGAAATTATTGGCGCCACGGATGTGGAACAGGTCCTGGATTCCGTGTTCGATCAATTCTGCATCGGCAAATGACAGCCGAAACGGTCTATCGAAACCTTCTTCGACCGCTGCTCTTTCTCTTGAATCCCGAGACGGCGCATGACCTTTCCATTCGGATGTTGCGCTCTGCTTCCAAGACCGACGCGCTCCTCCGCATTTTGGAAAAGGTTCGACCGCCGCCTCGGCCGACGACGTTGTTGGGCCTGACATTTCCCAACCCGATCGGGTTGGCGGCGGGATTTGACAAGAATGGCGTCGCACTCCCGGCGTGGGCCGCGCTTGGCTTCGGATTCATCGAGATCGGCACGGTGACGGCAAGGGCGCAGCCCGGGAATCCAAAGCCACGTATTTTTCGTTTTGCCAAAGAGCAGGCTCTGATCAACAGGCTCGGCTTCAATAACGATGGCGCCGACGTGGTCGCGAATCGATTGCGCTGGTGGCAGGAAAACGGACGGTGGCCGAAAATTCCAATCGGAATCAACATCGGAAAATCAAAGACAACGCCGATCGATGAGGCGCCGGCCGATTATTTACACTCCTTTCGCAGGCTGCGCCGATTTGCCGATTATGTGGTCCTGAATATCAGTTCGCCCAACACGCCGGGGCTTCGCTCTCTGCAGGAACGGAAAGCTTTGTCTGTCCTACTGCGCGCGATTGCGGAAGAGAACCGGAGCAACAAACCTGTGCTCATTAAAATTGCGCCCGACCTCGCCGTGGATGAGCTCGACGAAATGTTGGCCACGTGCGCCGAACATAATGTCTCTGGAATTATCGCGACGAATACGACGATCGATCACTCGGCCGTTGCCTCCGATCGCGACGAGGTCGGCGGTCTGAGTGGCGCGCCATTGCTTTCGAAATCAACCGCGTTCGTGCGAGAAATCACTGCCCGCTCGTCTCTTCCGGTCATTGCCAGCGGTGGCATTGTTGACGCGGAATCAGCGAAGGAAAAGATCGCAGCCGGCGCAAAGCTACTGCAGGTCTATACCGGTTACGTTTTTCGGGGCCCGACTCTTCTGCGCGAAATTGCGGAAGCGTTATAGGGCCGACGCATCAGACGCCGGATCTTCAATAGCCCACGCTTCTACGGCGGCGGGGGCGGGGACGGCGGATCCCCGCTGTCCGGCCCGCGCGGATGCATGCGATGTTGCCATTGCAGATGGCGTCGGCGCATTCGCTCAAACTTCGTGCGCTGCTCGTCTGTTAGATCTGCGGAGATCTCGCGATGCACTTGCGCGAAGGTCTCGTGCACGCGTCGTTCTGTTTCCATTCGAATCTGCTCCAACTGCGCTCCTGCCTTCTCGATGACCGGTGAAATCTTCGCGGTCTGTTCCGGGGTCAATTTTAATTGAGCACGAAGGTGCTCACGCATTGTCTGAGCCGCTATTCCCCGGTGTGGAGGCATAAAGTAATGCCGTGCCGTGGCTGCGGCGAAGAACGCTCCGGTCACGCCGCCGGCCACGAAAACGAGCAAGAACCCCGCGATCAGCTTCCATTTTAAATTGCCGGTCATTTTTTAGAATTCACTTTGAATCGCCGAATCGGCGATCGCAAATTCGTTCGCCAGCGGCTCCCCGATGTTTTCGCGCGTCCGGGCGAATTCGCGAATCGTCGCCGTGGTGGAAACGACAATGACGGCCGCGGCTAAAATCGCGACTCGCCGGATCAGGCGGGCGACACCGTTGCCATTCGATGACCCTGCCCGCCACTGCGCGACAACTCGCGTCTCGAATCCGAAGGGCGGCGAAGCAGGTTTCGGCCTTGCCGAGCGTCCGGCCGAACGTAGTAGCCGATCGATAGGGGAATCCATGGGGCTCATCTGTTCTCTTCTGCCGAAATCTTTGCTAATCTTTGCTTCATCTTTTGCCGTGCACGAAATGCGCGAATCTTGACCAGGGGCGCACTCCAGCCGGTCAATGTTCTTATCTCCTCGACCGAGTGTCCCTGCAAGTAGAGCAGATCGATGACGAGACGTTCGGCCGGCTTGAGCGTCTCTAGGAGATGCTCAACCAGTTCGCGGGCGGCCAGGCTTCGGTCGGGCGCAAGCTCCTCCGGCGAAGTAGCCAGATCATTTACCACAGCCTCTTCTTCCACACTCAAGTCTGCCTGCCGCAGTTCCGGACGAGCCTTTTCCGAGGCGATTTGATTCAGGCACGTATTCACGGCAATGCGAGAGACCCAGTGTTCGAGGGGCACTTTGCCGGAGAAACGCGACAGGTTCTGAAACACTTTGATAAAGATCATTTGGCAAAGGTCCTCTTCCGGAGTTCGTCGCGGTCGATGGCCGTGGACCACCTTCGCCACAAGTGGATATAGATGGCGAACCAGTTCGCGAGCCGCTTCATCATCATGACGGAGCGCAGCTCCCACCAGCGCGCGTGCGTCAAATTCAGGCATGTATTCCGAGATGTTTCCACACCATAGGCTTAGACTGATTGCGATGGAATTCGGTTACAACTTTTCGGCTGGATGGTAGCGGCGATTAACGCCCGCCATGCTCTCCGGTCGCGGGAGTGACCAGTCTCTGCACAGTCAGAAGAGACACTTAGGACGAGTTATCAGCAAGAATCTTGTAACCGCCGCGGCCCCCCTCCGGTCGTGAGTGGTGAAGCGAGAGCATGAACAAGCGCTCGTCAGAACCATAGAAAGAATAGAAATACAATGAAACGAAACTTACTTACGTTGTTAGTCGCCGGCACAATCGCTGCAGCCGGCTTTGCTGTCGCCCAGGGCCCAAATGGGGGACCCCATGCCGGTGGGTGGCATCATGGCAATCCCCTCGATACTATGAGCGAGACGTTGAATCTGACGCCCGATCAAAAGGCCAAGGTTCAACCGATCCTCGACCAGGCGAAACCGCAGTTAACCGCCATCCATCAGGATGCGATGCAAAAGGCAAAAGCGGTCATGGACAAAACCATGGCTCAAATTCGCCCTTTGCTTAACGCGGATCAGCAGAAGAAAGCCGACGATCTGCAACAGGCGCATCAGGATCTTCATAACGCCATGAAGAAAGTGCAGGACGCGAAAAGCGAATAACAATTAGGCCGCATTCGCGGCAACGGTTGGTTGCATAATGCGGCGGCGAGGGGTACTGGGCGCCGCCGCATTTCTTTTAGGTGACGCCAGTGTCGCGGCTGCGAATTGCTGTTCGCGAGCCAGAGCCTCGGGTGCCGCCCGAAATTATCGAGTAATAGTGAAGGTGGCTGCCGCTACTTGGCTCTCGGGCACGCCTGTTTTAAACGCCTTGGCTCTGACTGTAGTGGTCTTTTTCAGCAAGAACGGGCCTTTAAACGGAGGCGAATTTATGGTTGGAGTACTGCCGTCCGTCGTGTAGTAGATTGCCGCTTGCGGGGTTGCAGTGGCGATATTCACGAGGACCTTTTTCTTGTAAATCCCGGACCTTGGCGCGATGACCGGAGTCACGACACCGCCAAGCTGAGTGGTGTATTGGTATTCGGGAGGTCGCGACCAAGCGCCACCAACCATGGACCATAGGTTAACGAAAATGGTTCGGCCATCGGTTGGGAGGTTGGAGACGGCAGAGGAATGTCCGCCGGTCTGCCCGGAGTTGAAAATATCTGAAGCTCCAGGAGTGCTTCCCACTAACAACCAATACGCGGTCGAACTGCCAGGCGTCCAAGTGAAAGTTACGGCAGATGACAGAAGCGGACATGCAGAATCTGGGCTGATTATCTCCCCGATCGCGTTGGCCGGAGGCGGAGGCGGTGCTTGGGGCGGGGTTGGTCCTACGCTTAAAGCTTGAACTAAGGTGGCCACAACCGGGACGCCGAGCCCAGTCGTCAAATCGTAGCCAATCTGGGCAGAATACGCGCCATTGTTCCCGGTGGTAATATCCCGAAATGCCGTCGTGCCCAAAAGCGGATAAATCTTTGGACCGAGAAGACCGGCCGGTGCCATTCCGGCGGTAGCCCTGGCTTGATTGATCAACGCCGAAAACCCCGCCCATACCGGGGCGCTCCAACTGGTGCCGCCAATTTGCTCCTGAACGGCGTTCAGAATAATGACACTCCCAGTGTCAGGATCGGCTGCCGATGCCACGTCGGGAACAAGCCGAGTGGTGCCGGGGGGCAAGCTCGATCCTAATTGCCAGTCCGGACGAGAAAAGAAAGTGCTAATTCCGCCGCCTGATCCGTCCCACGCGATTTCGGAAAGCGTGTTTCCCGAGCAAGTGCTGAGAAAAAGGCTGGTACCGCCGACCGCAGTGACGCTCGGATCGGAAGCAAAATAACTGACTTGAAGAGAGCCGCCCTCGTTAGATCCGGAATCGCCCGATGAGACAAAAATACTCACGCCCTGGACAGCTATCAGCGCGAAATATTGTGCGTCGGCGACCAGTTGACTTGTCGGAACCTCACTCTCACCTCCACCCAGACTGATCGAAAGCTGATGCAAGGTTGGCTCGTTAGGCAGGTCAGTCAAAATCTGTTGAAACGCCTGATCCACATGCACAAACGAAAGATCTTGAGTTGCATAAACCCGCACCTTCGCTCCGGATGCGATTCCGCTTGTCCATTCCACATCCAATGTTGTTTCCTCGGAAGGCGCAGGCAGAGTTCCGCTTACTACCTGAACAAACTCGATATTGTTGAGGGTCTGCGGCACGATGTTGAGCGCCCAAAATTGTGTAAGGTCCGCCACCGCCGGAAAAGTATCGATAACTACGGCGATCTTTTCTCCCTGGCCGGTAAGGGTGAGGCTGTCGGCGTTGTAGGCTTTGAGGACTTCGCCGACGAGAAACGGCGGTTGATCGGCCGTAAGCGGGCGCAGGCCGCCTGATTGGGCTGGCAATCGGCTCGACCGCGGAGTTACCCGCTGCGAATGTTTGTGCAGTTGAATGTGAGGCTGGAGTCCATTGATGCCCACTAATGCAGGGGTCAGGTTGGCCGGCACGATCGGTGCCGTTAAGGCCGAAACATAGGTCTGGTTCCCCACAACGACTTTTCCGAAGCTGACCTGTAATGCCTCCTGTATTTTGAATACCGGCGCCGATACGAAAACAGCAAGGCGGTTGGGATCTGTTTTGGTAATCGTGAATCCTTCGGAAGTTAACCAATTGGTTAGAACTTGGTAATCTGCCGGGAGTGGATAGTACTTATCTGATAGTTCTCTGGCACGAATGATCTCGCCTTTTGCGATGCGGCCGAGCAACTCGGAATAATTCCGGACCTTGAGTGTCACCATCAACTCCATCGGTTGTTGCAATTCCGCCGTGCTGGGTGCGGTTGCCGCCACAGCGACAGGCTTAATGCTGCTCGTGAGTTGAGTTCGGTCCGCTCCAACGGTAGGCGCAGCCCAGGCGTTGAAAGTTGCGAGCAGGCAAAAGAGAAGGAGTGCGCAATCGAACCTGACACGGCCGGAAATGGAAAGAGTCATTCTAAGAGGGGAATTAGAGATGCGGATATTCGCAGTTAATCATGGCCGCACAAGGATTTTCTTATCGGAGAGTAAAAATTCCAACACCATCTGGCCATCAAGGGCCGCACGCGGAATCGCACAGGCAAATGTTGGCCAAAAGCCGTTCTAGAAGCAAGCAAATCGGTAACAAAGGGAGCCGAGCTCGCAGATGAAGGATGTTTGCCTAGTTCCTTATGTGTGGACTTATTGCTGAGGGTTCTTCTTTGCGACGGTGTTCAAGTCGCTAATGCTGCCATCCGTGAAGATTATCAGGTTCCCATTACCATGGACATCCCCCGTCTCAGCGAACCAAGGTTGCGTTGGCCACTGACGCGACGTCATTGGCTTATCATCAAACGGAGTGGCCACATAATCCACACGGACATTTTCTGGCTTCGAAAGGTCTGGATCTTGAAGCAGTTCCTGAATTCGCGGGCATATCCAACTCTTTTGTGTCACCCCGAACGGTGAAAGAGCGGCGATCCAGCCAGTCGCGTACTCCTGGTCGTCTGAGTCGGAATCGGGTATGGGAACTTGGGGCCAGCTGCCATTCTGATTGAGGTAAAGGTTTGCCGCTGCATACAGGCTTCGCAAATTGACCGTGCACTGGACACGTTGTGCTCGGGACCGCATCGCAGAAAACACCGGCAGCAGGAGGATCGCGAGAATGCCAATTACGGCAATCGCGACGAAGACTTCAAGTACCGTGAAGCCGACTCGCAAAGGTTGCTTCAACAAATGATTTTTGCCGCGCAGACAACAGCGGCCGTGAAACTAGTTAGTCGTTTCCGATTGCTTGAAGCCGTGAACTCTGTAACGGATGGGGCCGCCGCTATTCGCACTGGAGTCGGATGATGATGTCGTGTACTCGATCGAAGACTGGTTGCCCCTTAAGAGCACAGCAGAGGTGCTAAAAGTACTGTTACTGGCTATCGCTTTGGCGAGGAGAAAACCGTTCGCCAAGTCGTTGTAGACGAATGTGACCGTACTGTTAGGAAGTGTAACCGTTTGGGTGTGGATCGCGGAAATAACACCCGATACCTTGGCCGAATCCGGGTCTGCTGATGCCTGGATATCCCCGGTATACGCTCTTCCATTCCTGAAAATAGCCACCGTTCCTTTTGCCAAACCTTGTGACGGCACGCTTAGAGTAAAGAGGGCGAGCGAGTTGTCAGGCACAGTCACCGGAGGAGGCCCGGGATCCAGTACAGTCAGAATCGGAATAAACACGCCAGCATAGGTCCCCGTCACCTTTACCTGTGTGCTACCGCCACCGAAAGGACCGCCTGAGATCGCGAAGCCCTGTGAGATTGTCAGAACGAGACACATCAGGCAGCCGAGGACGGTTTTCATAGAAAAGATTTAAGAAGGTAAACCGGTTCCGGTCAATCCGAAACTCACGCGCGTGTCAGCAGTTGATCTCTTTGGGACGAGACCCGCCTTCGCTCGGCTTCGGCGCGGCAGGCAAGCTCGTCCCTCCCGGATCGGTGGGCCTGCTTCGATTTTGATTCCTAGCTCGCGCAGCAAGGCAGCATCCGCGTCTGCCGCGGGATTCTCGGCCGTCAGAAGCTTATCCCCGAAAAAGATCGAATTGGCGCCGGCGAAAAAACAGAGCGCCTGCCCTTCGCGTGAGATTCGCGTGCGACCCGCCGCCAGACGGACCCGCGCTTTGGGCAGCGCGATCCGGGTGATAGCGATCAACCGGATCAAATCGAAAACATCGACCGGTGGTTGATCGGCCAGCGGTGTCCCGGGCATGGCCATCAGGCAGTTGATCGGAACGCTTTCCGGAGGCGGGCTCAACTCGCTCAGCACCTCGACCATACGCAATCGATCGTCGACCGATTCGCCCATGCCGATGATGCCGCCCGAACAGACCGAGATCCCGCTGCCTTGCACGGCGGCGATGGTGTTCAGGCGATCGTTGAAGGTGTGTGTGCTCACGATCTCGGGATAAAATTCCGGCGATGTGTCGATGTTATGATTGTAAGCCGTGACGCCGGCTTCTTTCAGCTTCCGCGCTTCGATCGGGCCGATTTGGCCAAGCGTGACGCAAACTTCCATGCCGAGCTGGCTCACGGCCCGGACGGTCTCGAGAACACGCTCGAAATTCTTCGTTCCGTCGCGCACGCCGCGCCACGCCGCACCCATGCAGAAACGCGTGGCGCCTTGCGCCCGCGCTCGCTCCGCCGCCGAGACAATCTGGTCTGTCGGCAACAATTCTTCGCGCTCGACGCCCGTCGAATAATGCGCCGATTGCGCGCAATACCCGCAATCTTCGCTGCAGCCGCCCGTCTTGATGCTGAGTAGACTACAGCGCTGGACTTCCTCGCCGCGCCAATGTTCAAGGTGCAGGGCGCGGCTCTTTGATATCAGATCGAACAGCGGCTGATGATAAAGCGCCCGGAGCTGATCGAGTTTCATCGCGTGACCGCGATGTTAAATGCGAAAGCCGGCTTCAGCCACAGATTAACACAGATTTTCGCAGATATCGGCACAGACGGCGGTCATAGACCGCCGCTACAATTCGCATCCGCAATTAGTTGACCCATCGGCCGTTCTGAGAAGTCAGAATCGGCAGCTCTTCCATCATGAACTGGGTTTTCCCGACGGCACCGATCATGTGGACTCCCGTCGCCGTGTACCATTTGGCGGACATGCTTTCACCCGTGTGACAGCCCCAGCTTTTGACGTAGGCGCCATGCGCGAAATCACGCCGATCGATGGTGCGCAATTCCTTTTCGTGCAGCCAGGATTTGCAGGCGCTATCGATGTTATTGCTGTAATCGAACATGAAACAGGCCTTGTTCGAATGCCCGAAGTATTCGAATCCGGCGATCTTGACCTGTTCGCGCGGCTGTCCGTGATTCAGATAATCGATTACCTCCCGACCGCGATCGAACCAGACCAGATGAATGCCGAACTTGTCCCGGATCGAATCGATGTGGGAGATGAGATCCTGCTTCTCCTGAACCGCCCGATCCACATAGCCCTGGCGGTAAATCAGCCACGTAATCGTCTGATCCTTGCCGTATTGCGCCTGGATCTGCTCGGTCCGGATACGGGCCGCCCGCACGAAGTTAGCCCACCAATGATCGTGCGGCTGAAGTTTGTATTTTTCCCACTCATACATTGAAGGGCCGCCGACGAGGAGGACGTATTCCCCCTTGCCGCGCGAAGCAGCGGACGCACCGGTCGCGAGCGCGACGAAGAGGAAGAGACAAAGAGACAAATGTTTCATGTGGCAGGGAAGAAACTATTTATGCATGTAACGAAAAACCGCAAGTGGAGCCAACAAAAGGAGCGCGGGCTGTTATCAGTCCACGACAGGGAACCTGATCACTCCACAACTCGTTGCTTGGAAGCACCGTAATTGTAGCGGTGGTTGTGCCAACCACCGAAATCATAAAACAGGTGCTTGGCACAAGCACCTCTACAAGGGACGCGCCTGAGCGATTCCTTCATTCGTTTCCACGCCACCAGCATATGGGGCAATGAGAAGGGCAATTTCACTCTTCAAAGGTTTGCCGAGAAGCGCGGCGTTAAGTTCGACAAAATCCAGTTCGAGACGTCTTGCCCTCAGTCCAGATGAGTGGCCATTTCAGATCGTTTCGCTCCAATTGGGATCGATCTCGGCCCGCACCAGATCTTCGATCGATTGCCGTTTTCGAATCAGGGCGAAATCGTGGCCGCGAATGAGTGCTTCCGCCGGGAGGGGGCGGGAATTGTAATTTGATGCCATGGTGAATCCGTACGCGCCGGCGCTCATGATCGCAAGCAGATCGCCGTCGCTGACTTTCGGCATCGGCCGGTCGAGCGCGAAGAAATCCCCGGATTCGCAAACCGGTCCGACGATGTCGATTTTCTCGGCTGCCTGGCCAGGGGAGGGTTCACGGACCGGCACGATTTCGTGATAACTGTGGTAAAGCGCGGGCCGAATCAGGTCATTCATACCGGCATCGACAATGGCAAACTTCTTTCGCCCTGTAGTCTTAATATAAAGCACTCGGGTCAGCAGTACGCCCGCGTTACCGACCAGCAGTCGTCCCGGTTCGAGTAAGATCCGCAACCCGAGCTCGCGCAGTGGTTGCACGATCGCGTCGACATACTGCCGAATGGTCAACGCACTTTCGCTCCTGGTTCTCCCGGCAGGGTCGTTCCACCATTCTCCACTGCCGCTGGCGAACGATGATTCGTAAACGATGCCTAACCCGCCGCCGATGCTGAAAAACTCGATGTCGTGCTTCGACTTCAACTCCCTGGCCAGAGGCGCCACTTTGGCGATGGCGGCAACGAAGGGAGCTGTCTCGGTAATCTGCGATCCGATGTGCATCTGCACGCCGACGATCTCGACGTTGCCCATTCCGGCGGCGCGCTCGTAAAGGGCCGGAGCGCGTTCGAGAGCGATCCCGAACTTGCTCTCGGATGATCCGGTGGAGACGTACTCATGAGTATGCGGATCGACGTCGGGATTGATCCGAAGGGCGATCGGAGCCCGCGCCCCTTTCTCTCCGGCGATTTTATTGATGTAATCCAGCTCCTCTTCACTTTCGACGTTGAAGCTGTGAACCTTTTGCTCGAGAGCGTATTCGATTTCCGATTGCGATTTGCCGACCCCCGCAAAGGTGGTTTTTCCGGGGTCACCGCCCGCGGCCAGGACGCGAAATAATTCGCCGCCCGAGACCACATCGAACCCCGCGCCAGCCGCTGTGAGCAGTTTCAGGATAGCGCGATTCGAGTTCGCTTTGACTGCGTAACAAATCAGGTGATCCAGCGGGGCCAGGGCGGAATCAAGCCGCCGGTAGTGATCGAGGAGCGTGCCCGCGCTGTAGACGTACAACGGCGTGCCGTGTTGCGCGGTGACCTCCGTCAGATCGACGGCTTCGCTGTGAAGTTTTTGGTCCTGATAATGGAATGAATGCACGGCTGGAAAAGAATCGTTAGGGCGTAAACATCCTCAGGCAAATATTCAAAAAGCCGATTAACGCAACGCCGGCGGCAAAGCTGGTCACGACCAATTGCTTCCCGTGTTTCATCATCTCCCCCAAAACCGCATGCGCTGCCAAATAGAAAAATCCACCGCCAATATGGGCCATGATCAGCCCCAGCCAGAAGGTTGATGCTCTAGCCAGGAACAAAAGGCCGATGGCACCGCCCAGGAGGGTGGTCGCTTCGGTTGCCGCGACCCAGCGAAGAGTTCGCATTGGTCGGAACCCCGCGCCGATCAACAGGCTTCCAAGAGCGAGTCCCTCCGGCAGTTTGTGAATGCACAAAGCGAGGAACAACGACCATTTCGCGGCTTCATGGGCGTTGCTTTCCTGGGCGATACCCAGGGCCACTCCATCGCTGGTGCTGTGAATCGCCAGAGCAACCACTAGCACTATCGCGATGTCGCTAAAATGTTTCGCGGCGTCGGCGTCGAAATGGCTGGCAGCGCAGGCGGGACAAACATGGTGCACATATTTGCTGACGAGAAAAAAGAGAGCGTAGCCCGTCAGCGCCGCCAGTCCCGTTGCCCACCAGCTGGTGATGGCGACGCTTTCCGGCAAAATGGCAAAGAGAGTCACGCCGAGAAGGGCGCCCGCGGCCAGACTGATTAATCGGCAAAGCGCATGGTGCGACAGGCGCAGAAACGCGCTAACGAGGCCGCCAGCGACAGCAAAGCCATACGCGGCGACGACCTGCCAAATAATTATCTGGCGTTGCATTGCTTCGTTCCCGAGATGTCTTGTGTCATCGAGGAAGATCTCACGAATCCGCCAAGGATTCGTGATCTTCCCGGCAATGTTGTGTCTCGATCGTAACGTGGACCAGTTCCTTATGTTGACTGAGCAATCCGCGGTATTGGTCCGAAGTTTTGGGTTCGTGCGCCACGATCGAGACAATGGCGGCGAACTTTCCTGCGCCGACCTGCCAAACATGCAGATCGGTCACGATGGAATCGCCATCGCTCTCCACCGCGCGGCGAATCTCCTCCGGCAAATCGGATGATTCGGGGGTGCGATCCAGGAGAATGCCGCTCGTGTCGCGAATCAAAGTGTAAGACCAGGACATGACGACCCCGCTGCCGAGAACGCCCACCGCCGGATCGAGCCAACCCCATGCAAAGAATTTTCCGGCCAGGAGCGCGCTGATGGCGGTAACCGAAGTGAACGCGTCAGCCAGCACGTGCACGTAAGCCGCGCGCAAATTCAGATCCTGATGATGTGCCGCTCCTCCGGAATCTTCATGCTCATGATCGTGCCGATGCCCGTGAGTGTGAGTATGTCCGTGACCGTGAGTGAGAACCAATGCACACGTCACATTCACGAAAAGTCCGAGCGCAGCGATACCGATCGCTTCATTAAAATGGATTGATAGCGGCGCGAAGAATCGATGAATGGATTCGCCGGCCATGAGCAGGGCGATGACGGCGAGGATGACGGCGCTGGCAAATCCTCCGAGAACTCCGATCTTGGCCGTGCCGAAGCTGTGCAAAGGATTTGTCGCGTGGCGGCGGCTAAAGTAATAAGCGGCAGCGGTGATGAGGAACGCGATGACGTGAGTGCCCATGTGCCAGCCATCGGCCAGCAACGCCATGGAATTGGAAGCGAGACCGGCCACGATCTCGAGCAGCATCATCGCGCCCGTTATGCCGATAACGATGCGCGTGCGGCGCTCCGCCGACGCGCTATCCAGCATGAAATCGTGCGAGTGCCGAAATCCAGAATGATCTGCCTGCTGCATTTGCCGAACGTAACTCAGATTAAAGGTTGAGAAAGTCGTTCGGCCAATTCTAGTGTGCTGACTCAGTTGAAACGTGAGTAGGGGAAGGACGCGGCTTCGGTTTGGGGAGCGCACGCCCCTCGCGTGCTGGCAATGGCGCCCTCGTCATTGCAAACTTTCTCTTTGATCCCACGCCAGCGCAAAGCCTGTTTCGGCGAGGCGCCGAAAGTCCGAGCCGGACTGGCGTTTGCACGCGAGGCGCGTGCGCTCCCCAGACGCCTGTCACGCCTCCAGTGATACGGCACACTACGCGTCTCGGACGAGCGCATACCCTGAAATGAGAATGAGCAATGCTCCGAACGTGCACACGATGGCCGCTCCGGAAGGCAGATCCCACCAGTAGGAAAAGAATAGACCGCCGACACCGCAAACCAGAGATACCGCCCAGCCGATCAGCAAACGCAGCGAGATCGATCGGGCCAACGTCACCGCGCAAACCGCCGGCACAATCAGGTAACTGAAAACGAGAAGCACCCCGGCAACGCGAACGAAGATGGTCACGACTAATCCGAACGACGCGTAGAAGAGGAAGTCCCACCACCGGGTTCGAAACCCGCCCTTCTCAGCTTGATCGCGCGCGAACGAAATGAGCAGAAAATTTTTGCGCAATACAAAATGCAATACGCCGACGGCGGCAAAGACAGCGAAACATTTCCAAACTTCCGCCGGACTCACCACCGTGATATCGCCGACGAGCATGTTTCGGATTTCTTCGTTGCCATGCGGAGAACGGCTCAGGAGTAAAATCGCCGCGGCCGCCGATACGACGTAAGCGATGCCAATAATGGCTTCCTGCGGAACCTGCGTTGTGCGCTTGGCGGTAATGGCAAAGATGGCGGCTCCGACCAGCGTCACACAGACTCCAATTACGTAGGCGGCAAGACTTTCCGGTTCGTATTGCATCAACACGGCCACGCAAATGCCGAGGGAAGCCAATTGCGCCATGGCGATGTCGATAAAAATGATGCCGCGCTGCACAACATGAAGCCCGAGGTAAACGAGCAGCCAGGGTAAAAGGACGCAGGCCACAATGGGCCAAAACATTACTTCCCACATAAATCAGGTAGGGACGGATCTCCGAGCCGTCCGTCTTTATTTGCAATGAGTGGCGTATCGCGCCCTGCCAACATTAGAAGCGATTGCAAAAGTGAAGTTCGCCATGCAACTAATCCGACATTCACCCTCATCCTAACCTTCTCCCCCTGGGAGAAGGGACCATCTCTCGTCTCTTCTACCTCTGGGAGAAGAATTAAAGATGAGGGCCTGGGAGAGGGTTGGGGTGAAGGCTCTTCGGTTGTTGTAGCCACTTCTTGAACGTTCATTTCAGCGCTGCCGCCAGATTGGAAACCAACTTGTCTATCAGTTTGACGTAATTGTCGGTTCCCGGGAGAGCGCCTGGGTACTGTGCAAAGTCGACCACTTTTGCGCCGGTCGCGCCTGCCACCTTCTCCGCAATTTTCCGGTCATGAAAAGGTTCGACGATGATCGCTTTGATGTGTTGGGCTTTGATTTGCTCGATCACCTCGGCCAAGTGCGACGGCGAAGGCGGAATGCCCGGCTTTGGTTCGAGGAAGATGTTGAGGTTGATGCCAAAGCGGTGAGCGAAATAAGGCCACGAATCATGGTAAGCGACGACGCTTTGCCCTTTATAGGGAAGCAGGGCGGCGCCCCACTGCTGGAGTTTGGCGTTAATTGTCGCCTCAAAGTTCTTATCGTTGGCGTCGTAGGATGAAGCGTTCGCCGAATCGACGGCCGAAAACGCTTGGGCGATATGTTGTGCCACAGCTTTGGCGATAATCGGATCAGTCATGAAATGCGGATTGCCGAGAGCGTGAACATCGCCCGCTGCGCGCGTTGCGTTTGTCGGAACGTTCATCAACCGAATGCCCTGCGATGCGTTGACGCGGCCCGGTTTGCCGGTTTCGATCTTCGGATTGCGCGCGTTCTGCAAGAGCGGCGGCAACCATCCGATCTCAAGTTCCGCGCCGCCGTCGATTAAGACATCCGCGTTGCGCAATGCCACGACGAAGCTGGGCCGCGCATCAACGAAGTGGGGATCTTCGGTCGGTTTCGCCAGAACCGAGACCGTAACCTTGTCGCCCCCGATTTCGCGGGCAAGCGAGCCAAGATCGGGAAGAGTGGCGACAACGTTGAGCTTGGCCTCGGCGCCCAGCGCAAAGCTGCAAGTCGCGGACAGGATGAGCAGGATTTTTTTCATAGTTGGGAAACTTCGTTCGTTAGAATTTGTGCGCGCCATGCGCGCCCAAAATGAACTCAAACTGAAGGAACACCGAATCCACGTCACGGCCGGCGAGAAAGAAGTTTTCCTCGAGAAAATCATGCTGGTACTGCAGGCGAAGCTTCGAAAACTCGGTCGGATACCAGGTCAGGTTCGCGCTGATACGTGAACGCGTTTGGCGGTCCGGATCATCGGTGAACTGCGAGTCGGTGTTATGCAAATAATCTCCGCGCAACCCTGCCACCCAGCCTTTTTTAAAACCCCAGAGCACTTGGGAATACATTCCCCAATCGTGAAACGTCTCCGCGACCGGGAAGGCGTCGTCCACGCCGCGACCGGCTTCGAATCGGCGATACATAAATTCCGTCTGCCATTTCACAAACGGAAAACCGCCTTCCGCATGTGAGCTCTTCCATTTATAAAGAAAGTCCGCGCCGTAGATCTGCGTGTGCGTGTGCGCGCCCGTATCATTGGAACCGAATGCGCCCGACAAACCGCCGAGAATCACCTGAGTTGGAGTTAGATCAACCGAGCTTTCCCAGCGGGGAATCCAGACAAAATCGCCGAGACCGCGAAGCTCACGGTCGTTAGTCATCCGATCGAAGAGGATTCCATTGTCTCCGGGATTACGGAATGAGTAAGCGGTCCCGCCACGTCCGTTCTGGACGCCGAGAAGCAACTGCGAGTACCAGGGCAACGGCATCGTCCATGAAACCTGCGCGCCGGCGCCGCGTAATCCGTCCGGGCCGAGCAAACGACCGGCCACAAGCGGCGCATCAGCAAAATCCCAGGTATGCGGATGAGTCGGATTTATTCGGCCGAAAGCGGCGAAAAACTGACCGCCTTTCAATTGCAGATTGAGCGGCAGATTCGTTGTTTGTAGGAACGCCTCTTCAGCTTCGACCGATGTCTGATTGTCATTGTCGAGCTTGAACACGATGTTGGCGAAACCTTCGAAGTACGGGTCGACTGCACCATCCAGGGCGAGCTCCAGGTTTCGAGCATTGAATCCGCGTTGTTGCGGATCGTGATCGCCCACCTCAATGTGACTGAGGTCTCGCGCGGATGATCCGGCCAGAGCAAACATCCCGTCGAACGAGATGTTCATGTAATTCTTGCCGCCACCGATCCCGATAGGTGCGGTGAACGATGAGCCGCCTGATACGACGGAGGTTGAATCACTCGTTGATGTGACTACGGCGGAATCTGTCGTTGGAAATGCGCCAGTCCCGGTGCTCGCGTTTGTTGCCGCGCCTGCCGATGAGGGCGCCGTTGCCACAACCGCCGAATCTTCCGTCGGGAAAAGTGATGGCGCGGTTGGGGTTGAAGTCTCGGCCGGTCCGTTGGCCACTGCGTTCGCGGTTTCCGGGTTCTGCGGCAAGGTCGGCGCCGGCGTGCCGCCCAGATTCGCCTTTTCCATGGTCGCCTCCTGATTTTTGACCTGCTGTTGCAGCGTCTTTACCAAATCGGTCAGCGACTGCACTTGTTGGCGCAGCGCTTCCAGGTCAGCTGCCGCAGCTGGAGGCGAACTTGAGGCGGCAGGAGCACGCGTAGCCTCTTGCGCATGAGCCAGCGCAATGGACCACATGGCTACCACCGCCAAAACGAACTTTGTCATGAAAAATCCTGTTCAGGGAATGGGCACAGATTCGAACATGAAGCGTTCGCGCGCGTTGACTAACGACGACAGGAACGCGCTGGCCGTCGTTACCCGCCGGATGCGGGGAAGTCAACCGTTCAAACCGGAACAGGTGGGGCGTGCTCGAAGATGCTGGCTCCGAGAAAAAGCGATGACACCGATTCCGGGAACAATGCGGGAATCATGCCGAAGGAATTGAGGCCTAACGGAGAATCAATGCCTGGCGGAGGCGCGACGTGATCGCAACAACCTGAAGTGAGCAAAGTCGCTGCACAAGTATGCTCGCTTTGCGCCGCTCTCGGATGAATAGCCGTATGCAATGCTGGGGATACGCTCAGGACGATGGTCCAAAGAAAAACGGCGGAGACAAACGTCGCTACGATCGTTCGACTTCCGTGGTTCATGCCGCACGAACATCTGACCGCAGCCGTCGTCGTGCAAGGCTAATCGACAAATGGGCAGGCCAAGTAATTAGTCCACGGTGCCAACAGCCACTGCGAACCAGCCTCAGAGTGTTTGCCACCACACCAGCTCGTGGCTTATCTCTTTCTCCCGATAAACCTAAACCGAGCGCATTTTTTTATGCCTGTCATAGCCCGCACCGTTGTCCTCCTCGTCATCTCAAACGTCTTCATGACTTTCGCGTGGTATGCGCACCTTCGTAATCTGAATGACAGGAAGTGGTATGTAGCGGCGCTGTTGAGTTGGGGACTCGCTCTGTTCGAGTATCTGTTTCAAGTGCCGGGCAACCGAATCGGGTATTCTCAATACAGCCTCGGCCAGCTCAAGATTCTTCAGGAGGTCATCACCCTTTCCGTTTTTGCACCGTTCGCATTTTTTTACATGCATCAGGCGCTCAAACTTGATTATCTTTGGGCGGGACTTTGCTTGGTGGGCGCCGTTTATTTCATGTTCCGTTCATGATTCAGGGCCCAGGCAGTTGAGATATTGATATGGCCAGCCACTATTCCATTCCGGAAATGTCGTTGCGCTTGCGCCTGATGCGGGTCTTTCTGTGGATTTCGGTGCTCTGTTTGGGTGTCGGCTTGGGCGCCAAACTTTTCGATCTGCTGATACTGGCGGGCGCCTGGAGCGCAGCGCCACCAGCGTCGCTTGCTCTCATGCCCTACGGTCCTCGCTTTCCGATGAACCCCGGGGATTTTTTCCAGCCCTTAAGCCTGCCGGCATTGGTCGGGATTCTCGGAGCGCTTATCAGCGGATGGAATATGCCGTGGAAGTATCGTGTGTGGTTGTGGTTACCAGTAATAATGTTTTTTATTACCTGGGTGTTAACCCCCACCGTTTTTTGGCCCATGATCCATGAACTCTATGGCGCAGCCTCTGGGAAGATCGTGAAAAGCGACGCCGAGCTGATGCGGCTGGCGCGACGGTGGGTGGCTTGCGATTGGTTGCGCGTGCTGGGGTTAGCTGTGGCATTTGTTTCATCTGTTCGGGCGATCAGTATTCCCGCTGTGGCAGAAAGCAGGTCGTAATCTTCGGTCGGCTTGAAGTTTCCGCCCGCGAACCTGATCAATCCCCCGACTCCGAAATTCTTCGCGCGCCTATCTATTCCGAAAAGGACCCTGCTGGACAGCGGGAGGGTGTTGGATTAACGGTGCGGCAGTATGAACGTCATCGGACCCGCCAAAATTTATTTCATTGTCTTTGGTGTCCTAACGATTGTCGGCGGCATCGTTGGTTATCTCAAAGCCGGCAGCACAATTTCCATTATCGCCGGGGCAATCTCCGGTATTTTGCTTATTGCCGCCGGATTTTGCCTGCCGGAGCATCGCGCACTCGGGCTTGGCCTTGGGTTAATTGTTTCTTTGCTTCTGGCCGGCCAGTTCATACCGAAATTTGTTCGCACCGGCCGGGTCATGCCGGCTGGGCTGATGACGATGTTAAGTGCAATCGGGATTGTCGTCGCGGTGGTCGCCTGGTTGCGAAAATAAAGGCGTGGCAACCTCCGGCCTGAGGACGTGGCGGCGCCTGGTACTGCTGGTGGCGGCTCTGATCTTCGCCGCGATAATCTACCGCTGGGTTTCTCTTGAAAGATTGCAGCGTGTTGCAGCGCCGGACGTCCTTTCGTCACCAACGCCGCCCCCGCCGGAGCCCAGTCCAACTAAGGCGCCGGTGATCAGCGGCAAACTCGATACGGCGAAGTTGTTTAACGGCGTGACGCTGCACTCGACTGTTAATACTCCGCCGGGCGCGGATGCTGCGACCGAACGAGTCGATCCCGAAAGTTACGTTCTCGATTTGAAACTGGAGGCGCGTTTGCCATCGCCGAATAAAACGATTGAAGAGCTGGCCAAGGTCAGTCCGCAGCTCGGAACCTTGTTTCCGGGATTTGGCGCGATGATTGGGCCCGAATCGGTTTCACCGTTGTTCGAGGTTCTTTACGCGACCAAGGTAAGGGTCCTGCGCGACAATCTCGGCCGGCTCGATCAGCTTCTGTCGCGGCACAATTTTTACGATTGCCAGACGGTGTTGCAACTGCGGCATCCGCAAAGTCATCGAAGAGCTCTTCTGCTCCAGGCCGACATGGATGTGGACGCAGACGGTTCCGATTCCGATCGCATGCCGGCCGGGCCTGCGGTCACGACCAATTTCAAGCCGTTCACGAGTTACCGATGGCCAAAGAAGACACCGGCGCCAAATCCCTATCAGCCGGCAATTGAAGAACGATTGAGACGGACAGAAGAGGAATTCGCTTCAAAAACAACATCCACCGAACGGAAGCGTGAATTACGCAGCGCGATTACGCAATTGCGCGATGAAGTAGCGACCCTGAAAAAATTCAGCTGCCTGATCGGTGCGGCCGATCCGTATATCGTGATTCCAAGTGCCTTCGCGCGGTCCCACGACGGACCGAAAGTGGGGGACTACGCGGTCGTTATTTTTGGCGAATCCATCTATCCGGCCCTGGTCGGCGACATCGGCCCGAATGACAAAACCGGCGAGGCATCGCTGCGGATCGCCAAAGAGATCAACAATGTGGCCACGCCTTACAATCGGCCTGTGAGCGAACTTAAAGTGACGTATTTGATTTTTCCCGGAACGGCGGAGATGCCATTCGGGCCTCCTGATTTGGATAAAATTCAGGCTCGCTGCCAGAGTTTGGTGGATGAAATCGGCGGCGCAACAGTTCCGTTGCATCACTGGGAAAACATTATTCCGCCGCCACCCACACCTACGCCATCTCCGTCTCCCATACCGACGCCGACGGCTACCGCCGCGGCATCACCGGCGCAAGCGAATACTCCATCAGCATCGGCTACATCAACCTTCGCCTTTCCGTTGCCGAGCGCGTCGGCTTCGGCGCATTGAAGGCGACTGAGCGACCCCGCAACATTTGAGTAGTACGGCCGTCCCGCCGGTCAGGATGCTTGTGTTACTCTGCGTTCTCAGCGGTAAAATATGGACGAGCCACGTCCCCTGCTTAATCGTCGTTAGGGTCCAGGCGGAAAGGCTGCAGGGGCGGTGGCAGCTCCTCTTGGCGTTGGATGATCACTCGTCGTGGCGGAGGAGGTCCGTCCTGGATTTCGTTGTTGGCGGAACGAGGCCGCACAAACGCGAGTTCGCCGGATGGCATTCGCAAAATCAAATTCCCACCTGGAGTCATGCCAACTACGCGAGCGCGCATCGTCCCACTGCGCCCCGGCCGCGACTGCGGTCTGGGTCCCGCCGATTCGCTAAGACGTGTTTTCCTGGAAGATTCGGCCGACCGTCTTGCTATTTTAGTGCCAGAGGCGGACACCTTGCCACGCGTTTTCGCGGCAGCGACACTAGAGGAAGATGATTGATTCTCTTTCAACCGGGTTGCCTGCTTATTCTCTGCTTCGCCGGCGCGATCCGGCTCGGCGTTGTTGTCGGCTGTAGCCGGTTGCTGGTCCGTCGCGGCTGCACTTGAAGTCTGCGCTTCGGATTCATGAGGGCCCTGCGCCGGTGGGGGTGGTTGTGTCTCAAGATTGTTGGAAGCAATTTGCGTGGGGGAGGAGCTGTGTTGCGCAGCAGAGTTTGATGCGGCCGAGACAAGTTCGTCATTGGTCGGTGGAAGGTTGGTTGGCGCTGCGGGGTCATGCCGGTCTACCTCCGGCGTATCCGAAGGAGTTTGGGCAAGGCTTTGCGGAGCCATTCGAGCGGGCTCGACGGAGTCTCGCCCCACCGACGCGGCTTGAGCGACCGCGGCCGGGTTTGCGTTAGCCACCGGAGGAGGAGGCATGGATGTTGATTGCAAAGCGGGCATTTGAGCCGAAGTCGAAGCCGCAGCCGCCCGCGGAGATTTGGTTGCTCCAGGTGAACTGTTCGCCGCATTTGCTTGAACCGGTGCGCCGCCTGCTGGAGAAGCATTGTTTGCCGCGAGGCGAGCGTCGTTAGGGGCAGGAGCGACCGGAACTGCGTCCGGAACTCCTATGGGAACACCGATGGTCTTAACCGATCTGTCTCTCTGAAAAGCCCGCCTGACTACGTCTTCGGGCAGAAGAAATGCCGCGACGATCCCCAGGCCGAGTAATATTGCCGCGGCGGTTAAGGCACCGCGTAAAATCCAGCTTCGATGGGTTCGAGTCTCCAGTTCACGCTCTGCCTCCAGAGCGGGATCCATTGGCATGCGCGAAAGCCCATCCTGGATTGGACTCTTCGAAATTCCTCTAACGTGAACTTTTAATGTTTTCGGCGGCTTCGCCACGATTGGAGCAAAAGGAATTCCCACCTTTTGTTGCAAGACCTGGCGTCGTTCAATTTTGGACAGGCAATTGCGTATCTCCAGCGCAAATAAAACCGGATCCTGAGGTCGGTCCGACGGAGTGTCGGCCAGCGTCCTGGCGATTAAATTTCGCAAGGGTCGGGCGAAACGTTTCGTCTGCGGCCAGCGCGGCTGCGCCGAATAAAACACGCCGGTTAAGAGAAAGCACATCGTTACCCCCAGGGAATAGATCTCTGCCGGAAAATCGACGGTCCCGCGCAGGAGCTGTTCCGGGCTGGCAAAGTCTGAGCCTGCGACATCTTCTTCCGGCGATGGCGGGATTCCATTCAAACCGGCGAGAGCGAAATGCATCAACTTTACGAAGGGCCATCCGCCTTCGAGCGTCTTCCCCGGAACGATGATGATATTTGAAGGCTCGATTGCCGGGTGAGTTAAACCGTGGAAGCTGGCGGCACCCAGTGCGGCGAGGACTTGCAAGGCGATACGTAGTACCGCATCGGGCGGCATCGGACCGTGCTCCGTTATCCATTCCTGCACCGTTTCTCCCTGCGGATACTCAGAGACGAAAACGAAGTGCTCGTCCGTGGTGCCGAAGGCGACCGTCCTGGCGATGTTGATATGGTCGAGCAAAGTGGCGGCACGAGCTTTTTCCTCAAAATGCTCGCGTTCGGACGGATCGATGCTTGCGATGGGAAGAAGCGTTAAAGCTACGGGCGCGCCAGACTGACGATCCGACGCTCTATAAGTTTTGGCGGGCCCGTTGCGGCCGATGGGCGCTCGCTCCCCGTTGCCGTTAATACAGTAATGTTCCAGGAAAATTTCGCGGTCCATAGTTCAAGCAGGCATGGTCGTCGGTCGTCTTCCCTGCGGAAAGTCGCAATCGTTTAGACTACTCCGCGTCTCAAAACATTCACTCGAGGTCATGTTTCCTTCAGATTAAAAACGAACGGCGGGCCTAAGTTGCGCGGGCGCGTCGTTTTAGCCGGATTTCGGCGAGAATGACCTTGCCTGCCATATTCGGTTTTTCTAACCTCTGACCAGGCGGCGGCGGTTCTCTTTTATGAGCTGGTCGATCGCGCTTGAGGAGGCTCTAAAGAAGATGGTTGCGTCGGCAATGCTGAATCCGCCGGGCGAAGGCAAAGTGGTCGCCCTCCGGAGGCTTTGTAGGAGGAGCCACACTGATTGGTGAACTCCACTGCCAGCGTCGGCGCGAGAACAGGTGCCCTCGGGCCGGGCCTGGCCACGCTTTGGGAAAAACCGCAGCGTAGCACGGCGATTGTCCTAGCCACGCTAGCGAGCTTTTTGTTTATCGGTTTTCTGACCCTCGCGCTTTCCGGGCGTGCCGCGGTGCTGATCCTTGATCATCCCTCGGTCCATTTCCTCTACCCGTTCACGATCCAGAACATCATGCATGTGATTTTCTTTGTCGGACTGGGGGAACTATTCGTGCGGTGGCGGATCGCGATTCGGGAGAAAGGGTTTCTCGATTCGCAGTTTTTGCCGGAAGACGATCGCACAGTGCTCGTCTCGCGGGATCTTGGACCGATCCGGCGGCGCGTTGCGAACCTGTTCGATCGCGAAAACGGCTTTTTGCCATCCCTGATCAACCTTGCCATTTTGCAGTTCCAATCGAGCTCGTCGGTGGAACAGGCAGCCGGAGTGATGAATCAGCAGCTCGAACTGATGGGGCACCGGGTTGATCTCCGCTATGGCCTGGTGCGGTTTATTGCCTGGGTTGTGCCGACACTCGGTTTCATCGGCACGGTTTACTCGTTAGGGGCATCGCTCTCTTCGGCGGGCGATACGAGCAAGGCGTTCGATTTGCATGAGGTCGCAAGAACTCTTGGAGTCGGGTTCGACTGCACGATGGTGGCTTTGGTTGAGAGCGCGATTTTGGTTTTTCTCCTTCATCTCGTTCAGGAACAGGAAGAGTCAGCATTGAACGGCGCCGGTGATTATACCCTGCGAAACCTGATCAATCGCCTCTACGCCGCGCCGGAGGAAAAAAACTCATGAGGGCGCGCTCGCGCGAGGTCAACATCTTTAACATGTCGCTGCTCGACATTCTGTGCGGCGCGCTCGGCGCTTTCTGTTTCATGATGCTGGTTCTACTGCCCTACTATAACCCGCCGGCAAGCGAGGAAGATTTGCGGAAAGAGCGGGCAAATACCGACGAGCTGGTCAAACAGATGGAGCGGTTAAAGGAGGCGGCGAAAGGCTCGGCGTTCGCTCAGCAAATGTCCGATCTTTCCCAGAAACTGCAGGACCAAATCAAGGAACTGCAAGGTCAGGTAAATCAGTACGCCGCTCAAAATCAGCAACTGCAGGCGGATAATCAGAGCCTGACGAAGAAGAATCAGGAATTGCAGCGCAGCCTCGATCAGCGGCGGCCATTTTTGACTATGATCGCAACTAATCCGCGGCAAAGCATTGATCTTTATCTGCAGGATGATGTTGTTGTCGGTAACGAGAAACGCTCCAATCCTCCTTTCAATCCCAATCAGCAGCATCATTCTGCGTACTGGCCGGGTGATATTTCGGCCTGGATCGGCGGCGTCGCCTCATGGCTGGTCCGCGATTCACCTGCGAGTGTTCATTATAAAGTGTATGCGAAACTCGCGGGCGATCCGGCGGGACGCATTGCCGGTTCCGTCGATGGGGTTGTTGTTGGCGAAAACGGCAAGTGGATAGTTGATATCCCGCAGGTCGCCTTAACGCCGGAGCGCTTCTGGACATTGCTGGGAACGCTCACCGGAGAGCCGGATGCCAGGGTGTCATTCAAGGAGGCAACGCAACAGGAGCGCGACGCGGAATGGACCAGATTATCGAAAGGCGCGCCGCCTCCATCGGTTGCATCGCCTACGGCCGCGCAAACGAGTGCCAGCCCGATCTCGGAGGAGCAGCGGCGCACCTTGCTTGAAAGGCTGAAACAGCAACAACAACGTCGCCAACAGCAGCGAAGCTCGCCGCCGGAGGCAGCACCGACATCTTCGCCATGACCAGCCGGATCCGTTGCAGCTGTGGACGGGTTTACGATCCGCAGAAGCACACTCACTGCCCGGAATGCGGCGCGGAATCCGCTGTTGAGTCGGTGGTTGTATCGGAAAAGGTCAAGCCGTCAGCTGTGCCGGAAGGTAAACTCGAGTCAAAGGCCGAAGAGCGAAATAAGACGCTCCAACCTTCGTTACCGGGTTTTGCGCAACTAGTTAAGGCAGTACCGTGGCCTGTATTTGCCGGTGTGGCGCTCCTTTTTATCATCATTCTCGCCGTTAGTCTGCGTCACCGAAATCCGGGTCCGAGCCAGGCTTCAAGTGAAACCGGTCGCGAATCCCCGCCCACCGAAAACTCAACGCCGACTCCCCCGGCGCAGGCTTCTCCCGCGGAAAGCGCGTCCGGCTCCCCGACGGCCCCGGTCGCAATGGCAAACTTGAACGATCTGATCGTCGGTGCCGGGCAAAGCGGAACGGTCAAGTTGCGTCCGGGACTTTATCAGGGCGGCGTCACGATTAATAGGCCGTTGCACATTGTCGGAGATCCACAGAACAGCGGTCAGATTTTCATCCAAAGCGACACGAAAGACGTGATCGCGGTCCGCTCCAAAGGTGTCGTCATTGAAAATGTGCAGGTCATGTTCAATGGCACTGGCGAAGCGGCCGCGATTTCGATCGCGGATAACGCCGAGCTGCAGTTGGACGGATCCAAAATTGCGTCGAGCAGCAGTTACGGAGTGACAGCGACTGCAGGTGCTTCAGTGAAAGCGACGAATTCCACGTTTTCGGCAAGTAACGGGACAGCAATGCAGTTGGGCCGACAGGGGCGGGGGAATTTTACCCAATGTAACTTCACCGACGCGCAGACGGGACTTCGAGTGTCGAACGGCTCTAATTGCGAGCTCCACGGCTGCGCATTTGAACGCAACGGCGCCCGCTCAGGTCGTGGCGCGATTATCGCGTTAACCGGCGACAAGACACGAATCGACGCCGATCAGTGTCGATTCGCATCGAACCCGGCCGGCATCGATACGGCCGATGCCGCGTCACTGGCACTGACAAACAGTCTTTTTAAAGACAACGGCATTTCGTCGGTGCAAGGAAACTCGGCGGGCGGACTGCTCCAGGTGAAGGGCTCCGCTTTTGCCAAACTGGAGGGGGACACCTTCGAGTCGAATGGGCAAGGCGTGGTGGCCACTAATGGAGGGAAAATCGAAATCGACGAATGCCGTTTCAGCGGGAACGGATTACAAACGCGCGGGGAGTTGATTTTAGGTTGCATGACGATTGCCGGAAATGGCCAGGGCAGTGTCGTTACGGTTCGAAATTCGAGCGTGAACACCTCAGCCTCGTATGCGGTGGGCGTGGTATGGAGCGCCCGGTTGGACATGGAAGAGACCGAGGTTTCCGGAGCGCGCACGGTTGGTTTGCTGGTGGGCGATCGCAAAGGCCTGCCCGCCACGGCCGAGGCAAAGCATTGTCACTTTCTGCGCAACACGACGGGCATTGGTGTTTGCGCCGGCAGCAGCGCGATCATCTCGGATTCTGAATGTCGTGAAAATAGCGAAGGCGCCGTGGCCCTCGATCGCGGGACGCGGCTCAACTTAAGCAGGACAGCCATGATCGGAAACCGCGAGCATGGCCTGTGCGTTTACGGCGGGGCAGTGGCCAGCGCGGTCGATTCTCAAATCGAAAATAATTCGCGCGGCGCGCAGAGCGGGATGCAGAAGAAGAGCAATATGAGTGGTACGTTGACGCTGCAGAATTGTCGTGTGGCCGGGAACCAGGTCTTCGGCGTCGGCGCGTATGCCAAGAGTCAGCTCACACTGACCGGAGTTACTTTCGAGGCGAATGGGAAAACTAATATCTACCGTGAAAGCGGCGCAATTGTTCAGAGCGACGGGGAGGCACAGGCCTCGAACGAAGGGTCCGATCAGAGCGGCGACCAGAATCAGAAGCGCAAGAAACCGCGCCGCCAATCGGACGAAGACGCCCGGCAGATCATCCGGCGTTTTTTTCGGCCGTAAACGCGACCTGCCAATTCCCCAATCAAAGGTGAAGTGTTCCAGGCAGAATGCGTTGTCGCGATCGTAGCCGGGCGCTCGCTCGCGCCACCGGTCAAGAAGCGGTTGGGTCAGTACGGAACTGGAAGCCGCAGTCATCAATTCCTCCTGGACGATGTCGAGGGATTTTAAGCATCGATTCACGACCGAAAATTCGTCAAGATAAAATCGCGTGCGTTAAGTTCGTTCGCCGGCATCGCACTCGCTTGGTCACCCGGCCAAGATCGACGTTGTGCATCACGTTACGTCACGGTAAATTTGCCGCCCTGCAAAGTATCTATGCCAACATACATGGACATTCACGAGGTTCACGGGATGACGGCAGAAGATGTCGCCAAGGCGCACGCATCCGATCTCGAAGTGCAGAAGAAGTACGGTGTTAGTTATCTCAAGTATTGGGTTAACGACAGCTGCGGCAAGGCTTTCTGTCTGGTTGATGCGCCAAATGCGGAGGCAGCGAATCATGTTCACCGTGAAGCCCACGGCATGGTCGCCGAAAAGATTATTGAGGTACAACCCGAGCTCGCGGAAGGTTTTCTTGGCGGTGGTAAAGTAAATGCGGTCGGGGCAGCCCTGATTCCGGGTGGCGTAGCCGATGCACGAGATCCCGGAATCCGAACGGTTTTGTTTACGGACATCGTCGGGTCGACGACGCTGACCCAACAGGTGGGAGATGAGGCGGCCATGGATTTGCTCCATGTGCATGACACCATTGTCCGGAACGCCCTGGCCGATTTAGGCGGTCGCGAGGTCAAGCATACCGGGGACGGCATCATGGCGTCATTCGTGTCGGCGGCCGCTGCCATTAAATGTGCCACTCGAATTCAGCGCGAGTTAACTAAACATTGTGAAATGAATCGCGAATGCCCGCTCAAACTTCGAATCGGTGCTGCCGCAGGAGAACCTGTCGAGCACCATGACGATCTTTTTGGATCGACCGTTCAACTGGCCGCACGGCTTTGCGCTCACGCGCTACCGGAACAAATTCTGGTGTCAAATGTGGTTGCCGAATTATGCATCGGCAAAGGTCTCCCATTCGAGGATCTGGGGGAAGTCATCCTAAAAGGTTTTGATCGCCCCATCCGGGCCCACGCTGTCACGTGGCCCGGCGAAGGAACGCCATCAGCCCTTTTAAATTGACGTCCGGGAGCGCTATTTCGCCATCGAAACAGTCTTAACGTCAGGCTGCACGGCAGAGCCGCTTTTGCCAGGCATCCGCCCGGGGTCGATTTGTGTGGTTTGGCCTAACGGCCGAGGTGGCAAACCTGCGACTCGTATGGGCAAGATTAAATTCATGTTCGGCGAAGCTTAAGCACCGTTTTTTAATGGAGTGGCGCGGAGCGGGCGTGCGGAGCAAATTAGAATGTGCAGCAACCCGGGCATGCCAAGGTGGATTGGAAGGCTATCCGCGAGGATTTCCCTATCCTCAAGGAGCAGGCGCACGGACATCCCCTGATTTACTTTGACAGCGCCGCGACATCGCAGAAGCCGCGCGCCGTGCTTGATGTGCTTCGTCATTATTACGAGCATGAAAACGCCAACGTCCATCGCGGTTTGCACGAGCTGAGCTCGCGCGCGACGGAAGCGTACGAAAAATCCCGGCAGCGGGTGGCAAACTATCTTGGCGCCGCCAGCGCCGACGAGATCGTGTTCACCCGCGGGACCACCGAAAGCATAAATCTTGTGGCACAGGCGTGGGGTGGAAAATTTCTGCGCGAAGGAGATGCGATCCTTCTTACAGAAATGGAACACCACAGCAACCTGGTCCCATGGCAACTGCTTGCTGAGCGAACCGGCGCCGTCTTACGTTTCGTACCGGTCTCCGACGACGGCACTCTCGGACTCGAGCAGCTCCCTTCGCTGCTCACGCCGGAAGTGAAACTGTTCGCCTTCACGCACATCTCAAATTCCCTCGGGACGATCAATCCGGTCGCCGAGCTTTGTCACAAGGCGCGTGCTGTCGGCGCGGTCACGCTGGTGGATGCCGCGCAAAGTGCGGGACATTTGCCGGTAAACGTCCAGGAATTGGGTTGCGATTTCCTGGCTTTCTCCGGACACAAGATGTGTGGGCCTACCGGCATCGGAGCGCTTTACGGACGAGCCGAGATTCTCGATTCGATGCCGCCGTGGCATGGCGGCGGCGAGATGATCGTCAGTGTTACCTTAAAGAAAAGCGCATTTAAGAAGGCGCCTCACCGATTCGAGGCGGGAACGCCGAATATCGCCGGCGCCGTCGGCCTGGCCGCGGCCGTCGATTATATTGAGCAGATCGGACGTCCCGCAATTTTCGAACACGACTCGTATCTTGCTCGTTATGCCATAGAACGGCTCACGGAATTACCGGGGATGCGCGTGCTCGGACCATTCGTACAGCGGGGCGCCCTGGTTGGTTTTGTGATGGAAGCTGTGCATCCGCACGATCTGACCACGTTCGCGGACCAATACGGATTGGCTTTGCGTGGCGGGCACCATTGCAACCAACCGCTGATGCGGAGATTCGATTTGCCCGGCACAACGCGCGCCAGCTTCTACTTTTACAACACGACGGAGGAAATTGATCGAATGATCGAAATCCTGCGCGAGGCCGTGCGTTTCTTTTCATGAATCTGGAACTCGAAGAGCTCTACCAGGAGGTTATTCTCGACCATTCCCGTCGGCCGCGAAACTTTGGCGATCTCGCCGACGCGGCCGTGCGGGTGCATGGCGATAATCCCGCCTGCGGCGACGAGATTCATCTCGGCGTGAACTTTGGCGCCGATGGCGGGTTGCAAGATATCAAGTTCACCGGACACGGCTGCGCTATTAGTCAGGCCTCGGCATCACTCATGACGATGAAATTGAAAGGGAAAAGCCGCGCGGAGGCGATGGAGATGTTCGCCGCCTTTCGCGATCTGGTGACCGACGAAACGGCCGAAGCGCCGAAGATGTTAGGGGACCTTCGACTGATGCAGGGCGTGCGCAAATTCCCGCAGCGGGTCAAATGTGCCATGCTTGCCTGGCGGGCGGTGGAGCAGGCCTTACAACAGAGCGAAGGCGAAGCGACCATTTCGACCGAAACAGATTTTGTCGCGCCGTAAACGGCAATTGCAGCGTCGTTTTACCTCAGGATTCTTTATGGTTCACTTAGTGGCTACCCCGCTTGGACTCGAACCAAGAATAACGCCTCCAAAGGGCGCTGTGTTACCATTACACCACGGGGTATTTCGATGGAGATTTTAGATTGACCTTTTTGAACTAAAGCGCAATCGGCAAAATGCCGAAACCCAGGCAGACTCATTTAGCTGAAAAAACCGCTTGGTATTTCTCTCCTCGTCTTCTTCGAACCAAGAATAACCCCGAAAGCGTTCGGGGCTGTGTTACCATTACACCACGGGGCACTCGCACGTTTCTTTTCCGTGCCAAGCCTGGAGTGAAGATCACAGACAGTTACTTCGCGGCATGGCAAAGCGCAATTTCAAACCAGCGGTGCCGGTCTCCAACGTCGAGTCGAGGCGCGGTTAACCCGCCGCCTCAGCGGTCGCGTTCGGATTGTCGCGGTTATACCTTACGCCTTCCAGCGTCGATCGTACGACCCGCACAATTTCATCGGGTGCGATCGGTTTGCGCAAGAAACCGGAAAGTCCCGACAACATCATATCGCTGAGCCTCTCCCGCTCAATAAATCCCGTGCAGAGCAGGACGGGGATATCGCTTCGCATGTCGCGAATCCGTCGAAAGGTCTCTTCTCCATCCATGAAAGGCAGACTCAGATCCAGCAGAACTGTGGCGAAGCGATGGGGATGAACACGGAACAGATCGAGACAATCGAAAGCCGAATTCGCCGTGACGACATCGTAACCCGCGTCCCGTAGGACCCGTTCGATCAGCACCAGCGTCACCTCCTCATCGTCGACGACGAGGATGGTTTGCTTCGTTGCCATGACCGGGGCGGCTTTCTTTACCCTGGCGTAGGGCGTGATTTCCGGCTGTAAAAGTATTCTCTCGGCTGATCCGCCGGCTTGAAAAGCGAGGTCGACAGCTACCTGTTCGGCCCGGGCAACCGCGCTGCGCAAGGCGTCGAAATACTCGTGGGCCATCTCATTTCCCTCGAGCATTCCCTCCAGCGCCGCACTGGTGCCGGATATGATCTGGATCAGGTTGTTGAGTTCGCTCGTGGCCTTAGCCACGGAAGTGCGGGACGGCATTTCCGACTCTGGTGGGTCGTCATTAGTCATCAAAATTGCGGGGCCTGGTAATGGAATTTGGCGGTTTGGTAGCCGGTGGGCAGGGTTGTCACGCGTTCTTTAGAGCAATTGCGATGCCCTATGGTACCTTTTAGGTCGAAAAATGATGCGTAACTTGCTGATTATGAGAGAGTCGCATCGCAACCTGACGCGCTGGCCTGAATGGATCAACTAAGAGACCCGCGATTCGCTAAAGAGCGAAAGCCGTCTATATTTTGGATGTCGCGTATGAACGAATTAGCCATCGAAAATCTGCATGCCACCATCGCCGATAAGCGCATTGTTCGGGGACTGAGCCTGCGGGTACCCCGGGGCGAAGTGCACGCCATTATGGGGCCGAATGGGTCGGGCAAGAGCACATTGGCAAAAGTTCTGGCCGGTCATCCCGATTACGTAGTGACAAGCGGCAAGGTGCTGATGGATGGAGAAAACCTTTTCGAAATGGCGCCCGATGAACGCGCACGGCACGGTCTTTTCCTGGCCTTTCAATATCCGAGTGAAATACCGGGCGTAACGATCGCGAATTTTTTACGCGCGGCCGTTCAGGCGCGCCTGCCGGAAGGCGAGGAATTGGAGGCCACGGACTATTACGCCAGGTTGTATGAAAAGATGGAGCTGCTCGGCATGGATCGCTCCTTCACGTCGCGTTCGGTAAACGAAGGTTTTTCCGGGGGCGAGAAAAAACGGAACGAGATTCTGCAATTGGCGATGCTCGAGCCGAAATATGCGGTTCTCGATGAAACCGACAGCGGTCTCGATATTGACGCACTGAAAACCGTTGCCCACGGTGTGAACGCCATGCGAGGGCCGAACATTGGAATTCTATTGATTACTCACTATCAGCGGTTGTTGAACTATATCGTGCCGGATCACGTGCATGTGATGGTGGCAGGACGTATAGTGCGGAGTGGGCGCAAGGAGTTGGCGCTTGAGCTTGAAGAACGCGGCTACGATTGGGCGCGAGAAGAAGGCCGCGAAATGGCAGTTAACTAGGATCGACAATGAAAACGGAAACATCAGCAGTCGACATTAACCGGAACATTGGTGATTTTTCTTACGACGTCACGCATGCTTATGATGCGGGAACCGGTTTGTCGGAGAAAACCATCCACTACATTTCCGACATCAAAGAAGACCCCGATTGGGTCCGTGAATTTCGGCTTAAAGGTTTAAAGACGTTCCTGGAAAAACCAATGCCGACGCATTGGGCAAGCAAGGACCTCGAGGCCATCGATTTTGATAAAATCCGGTATTACCTGAGCGGTGGCGTGCAGCCGAAGCGCAACTGGGAAGATGTGCCGGAAGATGTGAAGCGCACCTTTGAGCGACTGGGAATTCCGGAGCAGGAGCGCAAGTTTCTGGCCGGCGTCGAAGCGCAGTTCGACAGCGAGGCGGTTTATTCAAACATCAAGAAAGCAGTCGGCGAACAGGGTGTCATCTTCGTCGGGTCGACGGAAGGACTGAAGGAGCATCCGGAGATTTTCCGGAAATGGTTCGGCAAAGTGATTCCGATCGGCGACAACAAATTCAGCGCATTGAATTCGGCTGTTTTCAGCGGCGGCTCATTCATTTATGTGCCGCCGGGTGTCAAAGTGAAGCATCCGCTGCAGGCATACTTTCGAATCAACGCGGAAAACTTTGGCCAGTTTGAGCGGACGCTCATTATTTGCGATGAAGGCTCGGAGTTGACCTACATGGAGGGCTGCACCGCTCCCAAGTTCAATACGGCCACGCTGCACAGCGCGGTGGTGGAACTGGTCGCGTTGAAAGGGGCGAAGCTGCAATACATCACGGTGCAAAACTGGAGTGCCAACGTTTTCAACCTCGTGACCAAACGCGGTCTCGCTCACGAAGACGCCGAGGTGAAATGGATTGATTGCAATATTGGGTCGCGTCTGACCATGAAATATCCGGGCGTGATCATGAAAGGCCGTCGGGCGCGCGGTGAAGTGCTTTCCATAGCGCTGGCGAACGATGGGCAGCATCAGGATACCGGCGCCAAAATGGTTCACGCCGCAGATGAAACCACTTCGAACATCATTTCGAAATCGATCTCGATCGGTAAAGGGCGCGCGACTTATCGCGGTCTTGTCCAGGTGCCCAAGCACCTGAAGAACTGCAAGAACAACACCGAGTGCGACGCTCTCTTGATCAACTCTACCTCGCGCACGGATACTTATCCGGCCATCACTGTTCGCGGCACGGGCAACGCGGTGCAGCACGAAGCCAGCGTCAGCCAGGTCAGCGCCGAACAGATTTTTTACATGCAGCAGCGGGGATTGACCGAAGCGCAGGCCATGAGCTTGAGCGTGAACGGATTCGTCAACGATCTCGTCCGTCAATTCCCGATGGAATACAGCGTGGAACTCAAACGCCTGATTGAGCTGGAGATGGAAGGCTCAGTCGGATAACTTTTCCCGCGGAATTATATAACGAGCGGCGGTCTCGAGACCGCCGTTTCCGTCTAAGAACGAGATGTCGTCAGAAGCAACCACCATTGATGAACAAATAGCCGGGCCGATCCTTTCCGGGCCGATGGGGTCCCGCGGTTTTCCCGATTGGTTCCGCGAGCAGCAGCTTCAGGCATGGGAGCAGTTTGCTTCACTTCGAGCTCCCACACGCAAAGATCAACTTTGGCGATTTTCCAGCGTCGACCTTCTCGATCTTTCGCCCTTCAAGTTCAGCGGAACTCTGCCGGATGACGAACGCAGCGCGATTTTAGAACGATCGCGTGGGCTCGATAAAGTCGCCGCCCGGCTCGTCTTTGCCGGCGATCAGCTGATCGAGCGCGATGTCATCGCGGATGAATTGAAGAAACGCGGAGTGATTTTTCAGCCGCTGGAGCGGGCGTTGGTCGAACATCCCGATCTTTTCCGCAAGCATTTCATGTCGCAACCAACCGTGCTCGGCTCGGCCAAATTCGCCGCGCTGCACAAGGCCCAGGTTTCAACCGGGACGTTTCTCTTTGTGCCACGCGGTGTGGAAATCGAATTACCGATCGAAATTCACCATTGGCTGCATGGTGAGAACGGTTCGGTTTTTCCGCATTTGTTGCTCGTGGCTGATGAATTGGCAAAAGTCACCGTCATTGAATCATTTCGCTCGGTCGATCGCGAATTGGGCGGCTTTGCCTGCGGCGTCAACGATCTCATCGCCGGTCCCGGCGCGAAGGTCACTTACGTTTGCGCTCAGAGCTGGGGTGAAAATGTGCGTGCCCTGCAAATGAATACGACAACGGTCGACCACGATGCTTCTGCTTTGAGCCTTAATCTAAATTTGGGCAGCAAATATTCCCGGTTCGAAAGTCTCAGCCGCCTAATCGGTGAGGGAGCGCGGAGCGATCTCCTGGCCGTGTCCGTTGCTACGGCCGACCAGGAATTTGATGCGCGCACGTTGCAGGACCACATCTCGCCTCATACCGCCAGCGATCTCCTTTATAAGAACGCGCTCGACGGGCGCGCCCGTTGCACATTCGGCGGCCTGATCCGGGTCGAACCGCACGCGCATTTCACTGACGCCTACCAAAAGGTGCGCAATCTTCTCTTAAGCGACGATTCGGAAGCCAACTCAATGCCCGGTCTGGAGATTCTGGCCGACAATGTGCGTTGCACTCACGGCGCGACATCAGGCCAGATCGACGAGGACGAACTGTTTTACCTCCGCTCCCGCGGGATTCCAGTGAAAGTGGCGCAGCGCCTTATCGTCACCGGATTTTTGAACGAAGTGATCCAACGCCTCAATCACCCCGCAATTGCAGCCCACCTGGATCGCTTGATCGAAGAGAAGTTTGCCGCCGTCAGGTAACGAGAGAGACGAGCGTCGGGTGTTGTCCAACGGTGGCAAGATTCCAGGCGCGATTGATCGTCTTTTGTCATTCCGAGCGAAGTCGAGGAATCTCTCATTCTCAACAATCACTAGCAGTAAAAGATGTCTCGACTGCGCTCGACATGACAAAAAGGCGTTTGGGCAACGCGCCCGGCCTTTTGTCCCACCTCAGGCCCAGACGCAGTCGCCAGCCGATCGATCGGATCGAGGCTTGCGTTGGTCCCGCCAAATGGCCTATGATGGAGTGACATCGCCTCGGCAGAATTCAACTCATGGACGTTAGCGGAAACATCAGCGCGATTTTGAGTCAGAAAAGCACGGAGATTTATTCCATCTCTCCCGAGACGAGCGTCTATGACGGGATTGCGATGCTGGCGGAAAAGAATGTCGGTGCCGTTCTGGTAATGGATGGCGACAAGCTGGTCGGGATGTTTTCCGAACGCGATTATACTCGCAAGGTCGTGTTGCGCGGCAAACGCTCAAGGGAGACGGCGGTTTCGGAGATCATGTCGACCGATCTAAAAGTGGTCCAGCCGCGCGAGGCGGTCGAGGTATGCCTTCGACTGATGACAGACAAACGTATCCGCCATCTGCCCGTGGTGGAGGATGATAAAGTGGTGGGGATTATTTCAATCGGCGACCTCGTGAAGTGGGTCATTTCGTGCCAAAGCGCTGCGATTGCTCATCTCGAGAATTATATCAGCGGCGGCTATAGCGGGTAGTTGTAGGCTTGGTTGTAGCGGCGCTCTATGAGCGCCGGTCTAAATATTTTCGGCGGTCATAGACCGCCGCTACAGTTCCCAAACCGTTTTCCCGCCGACAATCGTGCGCACTGCGCGTCCTTTTAGTTTCCATCCCTGGAAAGGCGAATTCCGGGAGGCTGACTGAAACTTGTCTGCATCGACCATCCATTCCAGTGCGGGGTTGATGAAGGTGATGTCGGCCGGCGCGCCGATTGACAGTGTACCTCGATTGATCTTGAGCAACCGGGCCGGCGCTACGGTATACATTTCGACCAATCGGGAGATGTCGATCGTCTGATGCTTGTGCACGAGGAGATTCAGAAATAATCCGAGCTCGGTTTCCAATCCAACAATGCCAAAGGGCGCGTGATCGAACTCGACCTCCTTTTCAAACGCGGCATGGGGCGCATGATCCGAAGCCAGGATTGATAATGTGCCGTCGGCAATCCCTTTGAGAAGGGCATCGATGTCCCCCTGCGAGCGAAGCGGTGGATTCATTTTGCAGTTGCTGTCGAAATTCTGGATCGCGTCGTCGGTCATGGCGATATGGTGAGGACACACCTCGCCACTGATTTTGACTCCGCGCGCACGCGCTTCCCGAAGCAATCGCACACTGCCGGCGCTACTCATATGCTGGCAATGGATATGGTGATCGCAGAGTTCGGCGAGTAAAATATTCCGCATCACCATTGCCTCCTCGCCAGCCGCAGGCCAGCCCGGCAACCCGAGCAGAGTGCTCCAATAACCTTCATGCACCACCCCGTTGCCGACCAAATCGTAATCCTGGCAATGATCGAGGACCGGCAGATCCACCATGCGCGCATACTCGACGGCGCGTCGCATCAGCTCATGATTTTGAATGCAATGGCCATCATCCGTGAGAGCCACCACGCCGGCCTGAGCGAGCGATCCCAACGGGGCGAGCTCTTCTCCGGCAAGATTCTTGGAGATGGCACCGGCTGGCAGAATATTGACGCACGAGCAGTCCGCCGCCCGATCTTTGATCCACGCGATCGTGCCCGGGTTATCTGCGGCCGGAGCAGTGTTTGGCATTGCGACGATCGTGGTGAAGCCGCCGGCCGCCGCAGCGCGCGCCCCGGACTCGATCGTCTCCTTATGACTGAATCCGGGCTCGCGCAGGTGAACATGCATATCGATCAAACCGGGGGCAACGATGAGATTACTGGCGTCGATCTCTTCGATTTCGGATTGGTCCGAGCCGGACTGGCTTTGATTGCGGATTGCGGATTTGGACCCAACGATCTTTCCGTCCTCGATGTAAAGATCAGCGACTTCATCTCGCTTGTTCGCGGGATCGATGATGCGGCCATTACGAATGATGCTCGCGTTCATTTCCGGGGAGCACAGGCTGCCAGCCTGTTGTTGGCGGCAGCCTGCCGCCAAAGCTTGTTCACACTTATTGGAGCGATCGGGACTGCGTTCGGCAAGCTGCCGAACGCTGCAGGCTGGCAGCCTGCGCTCCCCAGAGCGAATATCGATCGCTCTTTTTTCATGTCGCAATTCCTCCGCAGAGATAAAGGGCGGCCATACGCACGGCCAGACCGTTGGTGACTTGATCGAGAATGACGCTGCGAGATCCATCGGCGACTTCGCTATCGATTTCCACGCCTCGATTGATCGGGCCGGGATGCATGATCAGGCAATCCGGTTTTAATAGTTTCGCTCGCGCTTTGGTCAGGCCAAAGAGCGCAGTGTATTCGCCGATCCCGGGAAAATATTCGCGGCGTTGCCGTTCATGTTGGATGCGCAACAAATTCACGACATCGACCTCGGGCAGCACGTCGTCGATGTTGTGCGAGACCTCGACACCGAGTGGCTCGAAGGCACGGGGCACGAGTGTGCTCGGTCCGACCAGCGTTACCCGCGCTCCTAACTTCGTTAGTCCAAAAATATTCGATCGCGCCACGCGACTGAACAGAATGTCTCCGACAATGGCGACATGAAGTTTGCCGATGTCTCCACGTTTTTCACGCATGGTATAGAGATCGAGTAATGCCTGGGTCGGATGTTCGTGTGCACCGTCGCCGGCGTTGATGACACTGGCCTTGATTTTGTCCGCGAGAAACTGCGGTGCCCCGGCGGAACTGTGGCGCAGGACGAGAATATCGGCATGGAGAGCCTCGAGGTTACGCGCGGTATCCTTCAGTGTTTCGCCTTTGGTCAGACTCGACGTGCTCGCTGACATATTGATTACGTCGGCGCTGAGGCGAAGGGCAGCCAGCTCGAATGAAGTCCGGGTTCGAGTGCTTGGCTCAATGAAGAAGTTGACCATCGTTTTTCCGCGCAACGTCGGCACCTTTTTCACATCACGCGTGCCGACCTCCTTAAAGGCGTCGGCTGTCTCGAGAACAAAAAGGATCTCCTCCGCCGACAATTCGCGCAGGCCGAGAAGATCTTTTCGATTCCAGCGCGCTTTCATAACTGGGGAGCGCAGGCTGCTAGCCTGCAGTTCGCGGCAGCCTGCCGCGAACATTTTTGGGTGCCATTTGGCGTCGTGAGAATGTCGTTCGGCAAGCTGCCGAACTGTGCAGGCTGGCAGCCTGCGCTCCCCGGAAAATGCGATCGCGTTCGCCCGCTCATTCTTTTATCAGCCACACGCCATCGGGTCCTTCTTCGCTTCCGATCCGGACCTGAACTTTTTCCTTTTGAGCAGTCGGCAGATTTTTGCCGACGTAATCGGCGCGAATGGGCAGTTCGCGATGCCCGCGATCGATCAAAGCGGCGAATTGGATTCGGGCCGGTCGGCCAAAAGAGTTAATCGCATCCATGGCCGCCCGCACGGTGCGGCCGGTGTAAAGGACATCGTCAACGATGATAACAGTGCGGCCTTCCAGTGGCAGGGGAAGTTTCGACGCGCGCACGATGGCCAGGTCGGCGCGTGTTCCCACGTCGTCGCGGTGCATGGCGACGTCGATTGTTCCGGTTGGAACGTCGGCCTTTTGAATGGAACGAATAGAGGCAGCAATACGCTGAGCGATTTCATTGCCGCGAGAGGGGATCCCGGCCAGGATCACCGAGGACAGATCCGGGTTTGCCTCAACAATTTCGTGCGCGATGCGACGCAATGCTCGCGCGATGGCCGGTCCATCAAGGACTACAATGCCATCCAGGGAAGAAGTATCTTTGGTCGATTCGGTCATGACATTCCTTTGCGACCTCGCGGGATCGCGTTAAAGGAACTAAGAAAATGGTCAGGAAACTGCCTTCGTTTCCGCGCGGGTCTCCTTCATTCTTTTTTCACGCCAATTTGAGCGATGTTTTAAAATCCAATCGAGCAAAGCTTTTTCAAAACCGATATCCGTTCCTGCCTTTTCGCTTTCGATCCATTTATGTTTCAGGATTTCTTCGCGCTCAGCGAGAAATTCACGGTACAATACCGAGTTCTTAACAAAATGCGACTTATCCTCCTGCGTTGAAGGCATGTCGCGACTTTTTTCCATAAAAATAAGAATCGGTCAACAAAAACTGATGGTCCGTCCTCAGTGGGACGAAGCAACGGGCATACCTATTTAACTCCGCTCGCGGAAGATTGTTCTGATTCGAGTTCCTCGCGGAGGAGGCGGGCGATACGGATAAACTCGGCGGCAACCGGTCCCTGGCTCTTTTCCCCCGTGATCGGCATGCCGCGATCTCCTGCTTCACGCGTGGCGATGTCGATTGGTATCTGCCCGAGCAACGGAACGCGCAACCGTTTCGCCTCACGCTCGCCGCCGCCACTGCCGAAAATATCGTAACGTTTATGATCGGAGGGTGAGATGAAGAAACTCATGTTTTCGATCAGTCCGAGCACCGGCACATTAACCTTATCGAACATGGTCGCGGCTTTGCGCGCGTCGATCAACGCAACTTCCTGCGGCGTGGTGACGATGATGGCGCCTGTAAGGGCTACGGTCTGCACAATCGTGAGCTGGATGTCGCCCGTGCCCGGCGGAAGATCGAGAATAAGATAATCGAGTTCGCCCCACTCCACCTGTCGCAGAAATTGCTGCGTGTATCGCGTGACCATCGGGCCGCGCAGGATTGCGGGGGATGCATCGTCCAGGAGAAAACCCATCGACATTAGCTTGAGGTTGTATTGCTCGACCGGAATGATCTTATTCTCTTCCGTGGCCATGGGACGCTCGCGCGTGCCGAACATGAGCGACATGCTCGGGCCGTAGATGTCGCAATCGCAAAGACCGACGCGCGCCTTTGTTTGATCGAGCGCGACCGCCAGATTCGCGGCCACGGTTGATTTTCCGACGCCGCCTTTGCCGCTGGCGATGGCAATGACATGCTTGATCCCGGGAATCCGCGTGGCGCCGACACCGCTTGTGCCTGCGCCGGTCGGCGGAGCATGAATATCGATGAGGACCTTCGGGTCGGTCAGACCGAGGGCACGCAGCGCTCTGTCGGCCTCGTGCTTAATCGTGGCCGGCACGTTCGGATCATTGGTCGCGAGCGCCAGCTGAACCTTCACATCGCCATTCGCGACCGTGACTGACTTGACCAGGCCAAACGAGACGATATCGCGACTAAATCCCGGATACCGCACCGACCTGAGTGCTTCTTTGACCTGTTCTTCCGAAACGGACATTTCGAAATCTACCGAAGCGAGGAAGCCAGTAAAGATGCGCTCTAATGAAATGCGAACAGAGCACGGCCGAACGCCAGCGAGAGGACCGCCGAGTTATACGAAAAAGGGATGCGTCTAGCAGCGAATAACCAACAGCCACCTCTGTCGCTAGTTACTCTTCGGCGCCCGGGGCAATGGCTTCTCCAAATTCGCCAGGGCGTAAGCGGCGACCGCAATCACAACGGAGTTCTCGGCCAATTCCTTGGGCACAATTTTGTCGAGGGTATCGGCGGCGGTATGGTGATAATTAAAATAAAAGCGGCTGTCCTGGATCGGAGCGAACGCCGGCACGCCAGCTTTCTCGAGCGGTTCAATATCGGCCCCGGCGTGTTCGGTCATTGCCAGAATTCCTGCGCCTGACTTCTGCAAAACTGTGCTTACCGGTGTAAGCATCGCTTTCACTTCTACGCTCGCTCTCACATTGATTCCCAGAGGATGGCCCGCGCCGTTATCAGTTTCCACGGCGGCGAAGTGGTTCGCGATCTCAGCCGCATGATCTTTCGCGTACGTTTTTGATCCCATTGAGCCGTTCTCTTCATTCATCCAGGCAATCACCCGGATGGTTCGCTTCGGACGCAAGTGAAGTTTCTGAACAAGGTTCGCCGCTTCCATCGAGACGGCGACACCGGCCCCGTCATCGATCGCACCTGTGCCTAGGTCCCAAGAATCGAGATGACCGGAAACAATCACGACCTGTTCGGGGCGCTCACTTCCCTTGAGGTCTCCGATCACGTTGTAACTTTCAGCATCCGGCAAGGTTTGTGGTGTCAGGACCAGTTTTATTTTGACCGGTCCCTGGCGACTGAGAGCCGCGATGAGATCGGCGTCTTCCGCGGTGACAGCGGCGGCGGGAATCTTAGCAGCGTCGTCGGCGTATTGCGTTTGCCCCGTGTGCGGGAGGCGATATTCCGCTCCACCGACCGAGCGAACCAGACAGGCGATGGCCCCCTGGCGTGCGGCGGCCGACGGGCCATCGGAACGATACACAACCGCCTGGCCATAAGCCTCGTTGCCGCGACCTTCCGCGGCCATCTGTTTATCGAACGCATAATTAAAAAGAACAATCTTGCCGGCAACCTTGTCTCGACTCAGCGCCTTGAGTTCGTCGAACGTTCCAGCCACGATGACCTCACCCGTCAGACCCTCCGGCGGTGTCGCCACGCTCGCCCCGAGCGCACATAAAACGACCTTTTGCGCGCTATTTTCCGCCTGGCCGGGATATTGAAGTAACGCGCCTGTCTCCTCTCCACGGACCCAGTGTGGCACCATCACTTTCTCGAGCTGAACCTCGCAGCCGATCGCTTTTAATTCGGCTGCGACATACTCCACGGCCTTCGCCGCCTGAACGGATCCGCTGAGGCGCGGGCCAATGTTATTGGAAAGGTGCGCGACCTGACGATACGCGTAATCACTGGTCGACGCAGCCTGTCGCAGCCGTTCGAGGTCGGCCAGCGTTTGCGGCGAAAAGCTCGCGTTACCTCCAGGAGATGCGGTTGGCGAAAGTCCGCCGGATGCGGAAGCAGCACTCGGTGCCGGGAGGGGTTGCTGCGCGGAAACGTGCGGAAAATCGGCGCTGCAAACGATCAAAAACAGAAAATTCAACCTGGAAATTAATCGAATCATAATGCGCATACCGACAGCTTTTGTCCTTTTATTCGCGACCGCTCACTACGAAAATAATTGCATCGTCCGGCACTCCCATATCGGAGTACATCTTTTTATCCTGATGAGCGCGCAGGCGCAGCCCGGCGGATTGAAAACAACGCTGAAGGTGGACAGCGTGCGTGGGCGCATAGGAAGCGTCTCGCGCGCAGAGGTAAATACCTTTCACCGCCAGTTGCAGCCACACAGTCTTGGTTGTCGTGACATCGAAACCAGCATCGCCCAGAACTTTCGCAATCTGAGCCGCATAAGATTCGGCGTCACTCTCGACCTTGAGTGAAGCCATCACGACTTTGCCGTGAGGCCCCTTCGGAAGCGACTCACGCAGCGACGCGATCTGCTCGTCCGTCAAACGTCGCGGGGCGGTGAAACGAGCCAGTTCCGCGTTTAGTTCAGCCGCTTTGGAATTGGCGCGAGCGACTTCGGTTTGGGACGAACTGAGCTGCTGTTCTGCCCCGGCTCTCTGCTCCTCTTGGAGATGCAGAATCCGCGCCGCCAGCCATTGGTTGAAGATAGCAACACCGACGAGTATGGCGCCGCAAATTCCGAGCATCCACTTTGAAAAAGTGAGGACGCGGGTCAGTTGGTCGACATTGTATCCTTCGAAGGGCGTCATTCTTTAAGAGTGATGTTCAGCTACCTTCGGTTCGACGGCAATGGCAAAGCCGCCGGGGGTATGGCGGAACCTGGATTTCTCATACTGATTAACTTGCGCGCGGGAGGGGGTAACCGAGTTTGCATGCGGTGAAAACCATCTGGCGCGTCTTTGCCTATTTGAAGCGATATCCCGCGCTCGCGGCGGGCACCATCAGTTGTGCCGTGTTGGGCACGCTCATGGTGATCATTTTTCCGGCCGTGACCAAGCGGATTATAGACGATGTGGTCCGTCTGCATCATCCGGAGAAGTTGCTTCCGCTAATCTTGTTCGCGGCGGCAGCTTTTATTGTTCAGCATGTTTTCAACGCCTTGCGCATTTTGCTCAACAATACTTTTGAGCAAAAAGTGATCTTTGATCTTCGCAGCGACCTTTACTCACACATTCAGTTGCTGCCTCTGCGCTGGTTCGACAATCGCGCCACGGGCGATTTGATGACCCGCATCCTGGAAGATGTGAATTCTGTCGAACGCGTTTTGATCGACGGCGTGGAACAGGGTGTCGTCGCGGTCCTGCAGGTGATCATTGTCGTAGCGATGATGTTTTACATGAACGCCAAATTGGCGCTTTTGGCTCTGACTCCGTTCCCGTTTTTATTTGCCGGCGCTCTGGCTTACACCCTGACCGCGCACCGCCGCTATCGACTGCAACGTCGCGCCGCGTCGGCCATGAATTCCCTCCTGCATGACAATCTGTCTGGCATTCGGCAGATCAAAAGTTTTGTCCGTGAAAGAGAAGAGCATGCCCGGTTCAACGGTGTCAGCGACCAACTGCGTCAGGCCACGCTCGTCGTGATGCGGTATTGGGCAATCTATAGTCCGTCGATGTCGTTGCTCGAGGCGGGCGGCGCCATCGCCGTTCTGGCTTTCGGCAGTCATGCTGTTCTGGCTGGCGCGATGCAGATTGGAGATCTGGTTGCCTCCCTGATGCTGATGGCATTTTTGTACGATCCGATCAGTCGTCTGCATCAACTGAACCAACTCGTGCAGGCGGGACGCGCAGCCGGTGAACGTGTCTTTGAAATCCTCGACGAAGCTCCTGAGTCTGCTTTGCCGGATGCCCGGCAGGTCCCGTCGATTGCCGGAGATATTCGGTATGAAGATGTCAGTTTTAGCTATGCCGATCGGATTCCAGCTCTGAGCCATGTTTCGTTTCGGGCGCAGCCCGGCGAAAAAATTGCTTTGGTCGGAGCAACCGGGGCGGGAAAATCAACACTGGTGAATCTGCTCGTGCGATTCTATGAGTTCACCAGCGGCGAAATCTATATCGACGGAAAACCGATTCGAGATTACAGCCTGCGAAGCTTGCGCCAGTCAGTCGGTGTGGTCACACAGGAGAGTTTTCTGTTCAACGGCACGATCCGGGAAAACCTGTTGATGGGGAATCCGCAGGCGGACGAAGCGGAGATTTGGCGCGCAGTCGATGCGGCCAACGCCCGGAATTTTATCGAACGTTTGCCGAACGGATTGGAGAGCGTTGTCGGCGAGCGCGGGGTAAAACTCAGTGTCGGCGAAAAACAGCGTGTGTCGATTGCGCGGGCCCTCTTGAAAGATCCCCCGATTCTCATCCTGGACGAGGCGACCGCGAGTGTCGATACGGCGACCGAGCGTTTGATCCAGGAAGCACTCGAGCATTTAATGGCGAATCGGACTTCCATCGTGATTGCGCACCGCCTGTCGACGATTGTCGGTGCGGACCAAATCCTGGTGCTGGACCGCGGTCGAATCGTGGAACGCGGCAAGCACCGGGATCTGATCGCTCTCGGAGGAAACTATGCTCGGCTCTGTCGTCAAAGTCTGCTGGAAACGGGCAGCAAAGAACCGGCACTTGTCCGCGATTTGCTTGAGCAAGATTCTCCTCAGCCCGGAGATATCGAAGAAGTTTCTCCCCTGGATCGCCCGTGACGCTCGCGATTGCGGGGTTCCGGTCTTGACCGATCAGCTGCCCTGTTGCTCCAGCAATTGCTGATACTTTTGCTCGAGCTGCCGATAACGTTCGTCCGCCTCTTCCAGTGCGCGACGCTCTTCCTGCAATGTCTGTTCGAGATCACGGATGCGCTCATGCAAGTCGATGGAGATCCCTGCGGCGGAGGGCCCGGCAGGAGCGTCTGTCTCCTGTTCCTCGGCTTCATTGTCGAGTGCTAACGGAACGGCCTCCAGCAAAGCCGGTACGTCGCGAACCTGGTGGCGGCTCCCATCACAGGAATTGATGATAAAAGTTTCGCCATTAATCTCGCCTAACCGAATAAATTCCTGGATCGCGCCCAGTGTGGTCGGCCCATAGTACTGCTCGGTTGTCATTTCCACCAGCCAGTCCATGCCGAGCTCCGGCAGCATGGGCGCTTTTATCCAGGTCAGTTGATCCGAGGATATCGCATCGTGCGGCGCGACCTGTGCGGTCAAAGCCCATCGGGTCAGTTGATCCAAGGAGAGAGGGCCGAAGACACTTCCGTCTTCGTGTTTCCGTAAAAACCAACGCTGGTTTGAAGCGTTCTCCATCAGCCGTTAGGGGGCGATGCGGACACTGCAGCGGCCGGCGTCGGTGTTCCGGGGATCAGAATGGTTTGGCCGATCTGTAGTTTTCTGTCGTTTTCGATGTGATTGAATTTCTGGAGCTCGCTCACCGTGACATTGTGCATCTTCGCGATGGAGGTCAGCGTTTCACCGCGGGCGACAGTGTGTGAATTGCCGTTTTGTAGTCGTGGCGACTCAGTCGCACCGACACTGGCTGAGGCGGACGGCGTCGGTTCTCCGATAATCACGCCAGGCCGCATGTTGGAAATTTGTTGTTCGAGTTTCAAGATCTCCTGCGAAAGCATATCGATCTTTGCATTTTGTTCGTCGATCTTCTTCGATATCGCTTCCAGCTTCGTCGCATCCGGCGAAACGGCCGGAGTTGGAGCAAGCGTTTGCCCGGAGAGCAACGCGCTGCTCAGTGCCGCAAGGTAAAGGACAACCAAAGCTGAACCAATGGACTTCATCCCCCGAATTTTGACATTGGCGGCTTCCCGAGGCAAGCGCCCTCCACCGGAGCCCTGCCCCGCTTGCCTTCGTGTTATTTTCCCTTAGCTTTTTTGAATGCCAGAACGTACTCAGAAGCCGTCCGATCCAGTTCCATGGGGTCCGAAACAGGGGGATGGTGGGGACGGTCCGCGGGCACCGGATATAGCGAGACCGGACACGAAGGATCTCCTTAAAAAGATGCGGAAAGTTGATCCTAATCAATCCAAGCGCTACCGGCAGCGCACTGGCCAGTAGTGGAGCCTTTTTTTGTGGCGCTTGACCAGGTTTTTTCAGGCGCGGGCGAAGATTTCCCCGCGATTTTGCGACGGAAAGGGCTCCTCGATCCTCGCGGAGAGATGTTCGATGCCGGTGCGCGGTTTCCGCGGTCCGATGCGCACCCGATCGGGGAAACCGAATCCACCACGATCCTGGCATTTAAATTCGCCGGCGGTGTGTTGGTCGCGGGCGATCGCCGCGCCACCTCCGGGCACACCGTGGTTTACGATCGCGCAGATAAAGTCCTGGAAATTGATCGGCATTCCCTGATGGCAATCGCGGGGGTGCCCTCGGCTGCGTGGGAAATGGGGCGCGTCCTCGAACATTCGTTGCAATATTTTCGCCGAACCCAACTGCAGGAGATGAGTGTGGATGGCAAGGTGCGCGCTCTCTCCAAACTGTTGCGCGATAATCTCGGTTTCGTGATGCAGGGTGTGGGCGTGGTCGTGCCGATCTTCGCCACCTACGACGGTGGATCTGAAGGTGCTGCGCGGCTCTATTTTTACGATGCGATGGGCGCGCAGTTTGAAGCGGCGGATTATGCCGCGACCGGTTCTGGCTCCCCGGCGGTGCGTGGCATTCTTTACTATGAAAATAAATGGGGAGACATTCCCTTGCAGAAGCGCAGCGAAGAAGAGGCGATCAGGATTGCCTTGCGCGCCCTCGACACGGCCGCTGAATCCGATACGGCCACTGGCGGGGTCGATCGGAGCGGAAAGATTTTCCCGATCATGAAAACCGTTTCCAGTGAGGGTATTCAAAATCTGTCCGAAGAAAAAATCGCGGATATTTTCAGGAAATCGGTGGCATGATCGAGGAACCCTATCGTTGGGTGGAAGCGATCGCGAACCGGCGCGAGTACATTGAGACCCAGCTGGCTTCGGGAAGCCCGATTGCTGCTGTCGGGTATCGCGAAGGGATTTTATTTCTGACGCTCGGACGCGCCCGTCAGAAAATCTTTGAAATTTACGACCGCATTGCCATGGGCGCGATAGGGCATCCGGGCGATATCGAGCGCCTGCGCATGGGCGCTATTGAGCTGGCCAGCACGGAAGGATTTACCCGTTCGTCTGCCGACGTCTCCCTGCGGCGGCTGGCCCATTATTCTCTCAGTCCGGTGATGAAAACCGCATTCGAACAGATTTACGGTCCACCGTATCTGGCTCGGCTACTCTTTGCCGAAGTAGGGGCCAGGCCGGAAGAGGATTTGTTTCTTCGCCTGGAGTATGATGGCGCGATTGCCGCTAACGGCAGCGGCGTTTCGCAAACCCGCTCTAATTACGCGGTGTTAAGCGCGAGCCGGCGGTCGACGGAATTAATGGAGTTATTTTTGCAAAAGGAACACAGAGTCGACGGAGATTTTGCTGCTGCGATCAATCTCGCTCTTGATGCCTGGAGTATCGGACATCTGACCGTGGGAGAGGACGGGGCGCACGAATTGCCGGAGCGATCGGTTATTGTTCAACATCGCCAGGAACAACTGGCCACGGCCGGGATTGAAGCAGCTGTGCTCGAGCGCAATGCCCGAAGCGCGATCCGCTACCGCTCATTGTCCGATGAGCAAGTGCGTCCATCCATTTCCTCCTGAGCGGCGGAGACGATATGCGGAGGGCGCCTCTAACGCCACCATCAATGCGAGATGCGCTTGCCTGGGCAGGCCTGGTTTTGATGATCGCATCAGGCATCTGGCTGGACTCGCTACCGCGGGAAGAAAAACCAATCGCCAGTTTGCCATCGCAGCCCGCCGAGCCTTTCCCCGTGGTGGTGATTGATCCCGGCCACGGCGGCCAGGACTCCGGCGCAATGTGCGCCGGTATGCTCGAAAAAGATCTCACCCTTGATGTCGCGCAGCGGCTGGAACGGCGATTGCAAACGCAGGGACTTGCCACGGTGATGACCCGCGTTGGGGACGGTTACATTTCCCTGGCAGATCGCGCTGCCCTGACCAACCGGGTCCCAGACTGCGTCCTGGTCAGCATTCATTTTAATGAAGGGAACAAACCGGTCTCGTCCGGGATCGAAACCTACTACGCTGAACATCAAATGAGCGCGGGCCAGTCGGTCGTATCCTGGCTCCCGTTTTTGCAGCGGGTTGTGGAGGAGATACCGAACGAGGAAAGCCAAAGTCTCGCCGCATTCGTCCAGGAGGCGCTGGTCTCACACACCCACGCCGTTAATCGTGGAACAAAAGCGCAACAGTTCTTTGTCCTGGCCAATGTCCGTCACCCGGCTGTCCTGGTCGAAGGAGGTTTCATGACAAACAAGGAGGATGTAGCCAAACTGACCGATGTCGGATACCGCGAAGAAATGGCCGCTGCGATTGGGGATGGGATCATTCGTTATCGGGACCTTTTGAAAGATCGTCATGTTGTTCGACCCCAGCCTGCGGCCGAATAACCGAATAAGATGTCGCTAAAAGCGTCCAAAAAATTCAAGAAATGAAAACAGGGAAAATAACCCTGCTGATATCGCTGCTGCTGCTGGTGCAGATTCGCGCCGATCAAACCGTTGAGAATGTGCAGCGAACACTCAAAGATCAGGGATTCTACTACGGCGAAGTCACAGGCGAGAAAAATGCGGATACTACTGCGGCGATTCGCCGCTATCAGATTCGGAATGGCTTGCAAATTAACGGCGAATTAAACGACGAAACTCTGCGATCGATCAACTCGGGTTCCTCGGCATCGGTAAAGCCCGTGCCACTTACATCTCCAGCGATTGCGGCTCGCGAGCGTTCGCCGGTTGCGGATGCGGCCGATCTTCGTGATGATGCGGCGCCATCAAACGGTGCCACGTCTCCAACCCAAACGCAGCCCTTTACCGCACCGGGCCGGGATCTGCCCCAATCGGCACCGAATGCGGGGCAGTCTGTGCCTGCGCCAGGTGATCTTTTTGTCGCGACCCCGTACGAAAACGCGTCCTTGCAAGTGCAACGCAAGGTGATCGCGGATGCGCAACGACTCCTGGCCAGTCGCGGCCTTTTCAAGGCTCCGATCGACGGCGCTTATGGTGAAGCGATGGAATTCTCGATACGAGCATACCAGGCGCGTGTTGGCTTGCGTCCGACCGGCCGCCTGGATCTGGAGACACTCGCTGCGCTGGAGCTGCTGCCTGGCGCGCACACGCCTGTATTCGCTCCGCGTCGTCCATTGAAACCGCCGGAGCCCGTCGTGCGGGGCGAGTGGGTTCGCCCGTAGTTACGCTGATCGAACAGGTAACGGCGAAAGGCCCTAGATTTTGGCTTCCTCGAAGCGAACGGATTGCAGCTCGGCGAAGATGGTTCCGACGAAAATCTGGGCTTCGATCCTTAAGATCAACCGATCGTGATCGTCTGACACCCAAATCGTGGCTCGGCGAAATTTACGGTGCGGTTGCAGATCGAGGTCTTTACCAAGCTTCTTCAGTTGCAGGTCCATTTTGATCGCATTGTAGGTCCCGGAGCGGACGGAAATTTTTTCATGTCCAAGCACCGTCGTGGTAGCGAGGTAGGCCGATGTCGTCGGGTAAACCACGATCCGCTCGACGCTGCGCTCCTTTAGGGGCTGGCTGCGCAAATAAAGCATGCCCGATGGTAAATCGAAAAGATTCGGCAAACTGAAATCCTTGGTCTTGGTGACTACGGCTCCCGGTCCTTCTGTTCTGGTTCGACTTACGCCCGCGCTGCTGAACTGCAGATGGGTAATCGTCTTTTTGGCGCGGACCGTCTCGGTCTGGGTTCCCTCGATTGGTTGCAAGGTTGAAGCATTTGTCGAAGCCAAATAAAGCACGTCGTACCTCCACAAGGCCCGTGCCAATCCGCTCGTGCGTCCGGTGCCTTTGACCTGAAATCGATCGGGTGAGACCCGGGAAAATTGCACTTCAGCGGTGGCGGCGGTAATTCCCCCCCAACCGAAGTTGTACTTCGCGCGCAGCGGTCGCAGAGGCGGAAAATTGCCCGGCGGCTCTTTTGACAGGGTCGAAAACCAGTCTGGTGCAGCCGCTAAACTGCTGGCCCATGCGAGAGAAATTGCCAGGAAAGCGGCGACGGCCTGGAAAGTTTGCGATCCGTGACGCGGTCGCACTGCGACGGCGCGGGATCGACTGGGCTCCTGTTCCATCGGGTCGCTAGTAGAACTAGAAGAAGGGCAGTACGAAAAAAAACACACGCGAGGGAGACTCGCGTGTGTTTTTTGAAGCTGAAATAATTACGGCTTGGGAGTTGTCGCTTTGGCTGGGCTCGCTGAAACGGCAGCGGCCGTCGCTGGTCTCTCCGGCGCTAAAGTGGAAGAACGTCCCGGTTTGTTTAAAACCGTGATGATGTCAGTCGTAATGTCGACATTTTCTTTGGAATACATCAGGAGCGGCACGCCATTGAGACTCATCCCGGATCTGTCGAAAACGAAGTCCAGGTTGTTTGATTTAACCTTTTCCATCACGATATCGGTAATCTCTTTTACAATGCCTTCACGCATGCGCAGTGCCTGTTCCTGCAACTGCCGTTCGCGCGTTTGGCGGAATTCGGTTATCTCGCGCTCCATATTTTTGATGTTCGCGATCTTGTCATCGCGATCTTTGGCCAGCTTCGTCTTGGCGTCGGCGCTTAATGCGGAAGACTCGAGTTGTTTGTTTAGATTGTTGATTTCGTCCAGCGCCTTTTTGTAGGCGTCGGCTCGCTCATCAAATTCCTTTTTGGCCGCGGTCTTGGCTTCGTTGATCTTCGCCTCGGCGTCCTTGGTCTTGTTGTATTCCTTGAACGCGCGAGCCATATCAATGGTGCCGATTTTCGTGCCTTGAGCGTGCGCTACGATGGGAAGCGCGAGAATTACGCCCAGGGCGATAGTAAGGATCTTTTTCATAGAATTTGAGACAGTTGGTGGTTGGACGGCCTTAGACCGCGGTTTTCAAGATTCGTTCAAAATTGATAGCCGACGTTGAAGTTGATATGTCCTCCGCCGCTGCGGCCGTCCTTTTGAATCGGTATGCCGTAATCAATTCGTAATGGCCCAATTGGCAAGTCCAGACGTAATCCGGCACCCACGTCAGAAGCGATGTCATTTGTGCTGAAATCGTACGGATCGGCGTTAACGAATCCGGTGTCATAAAACACGGCGCCCCGGATATTTTTTGCAATTGGGAAGGTAAGTTCCGCGGTGGCACGGGCGAGGGATTGTCCGCCCAGAGGCTCTCCGCTTTTATCGCGCGGGCCCACATCGCGAAACGCGAAACCGCGGAGGTTGTTGCCGCCGCCAAGATAGAGCCGGTCGTAAATTGGAACGCCTGGAAATGTCAGGGTGCCGTTGGTGACAGTCTCCGGAGCACCGCCCCACGTATCGACAACGCCGGCTTCGGCGTTGAACAAGAGGATCAGATCGCCCGGCAGGTGAAAGTACTGTGACCCCTCGGCGTCGATGCCATAGGTCTGAGTGTCCCCGCCCAGAAAACCGCCGGCGACGTAGGGAGTAATCGAAAGGCGCTGACCGGTGCGGCTGAGAAGGGGACTATCGCGGCGATCGAAGACAAGGCTCCCAAAAATCGAACTCTTCAATCTCGAACCTTCCTCGAAGAGAATTTCCGGAGAGACGCCAGGAGAGACGTTAAAGATCTCGATGTCCTCCAGGCGGTAACCAATTGATCCGTACATAAAGGAGTTAATCGGCTTCCGCGCTTCGATGAAAAATCCGTAGTCTCTCTGGTCGTAGACCGAACTGAGGTAGTTCGCCTCATTGAAGAATGCCTGTCCGCCGAGAGAGAACTTACGATCGAGAAAATAGGGCTCGGTCAGGGCGAGAATTAAATCTTTGCGTTCCGTCCCCACCTGAACGCGCAGTCGGAACTTCTGGCCGCCGCCGGTCATGCCCGGCCAGTTTGTCAGATCGAAATTTCCCTGGGTCAACTCGGCGAAGACAAGAAGGGAATCGATCGTACTAAATCCGCCTCCGAAGCTAAGCGAACCGGTGCGCTTCTCCTGGACTTGAATGGTCAGGTCTTTGCGGCCGGGCACGCCGCTATCCTCGGGATAGGTTTCGACTGTTGCGAAGTAGCCGAGGTTTTCCAACCGCTTCTTTGAAACGTCGGCGCGAACCGTGCTGAAAACATCCCCCGGCGCGAGGAGCACTTCGCGGCGGATCACTTTATCTTTCGTGCGGGTGTTGCCGATTATATTGATCCGCTGCACAAACGAGCGGGTGCCTTCTTCAATCTTGTAGTGAAGATCGATAACCTCCGTGCCGCCCGGAGAACTTTCGGGGGAGACGACCAGGTCGACATAACCGCCAGAGCCGTATCCATCGGCAATCGCCTTGGCATCATCGTGCAGCTGCTTGGGCGAATAAACGTCGCCCTCTTTCATTTTGATTACCGAACGAATTTTTTCTTCACTGCTATTTTTCTCGCCTGAAATAGTAAGCCTTCCGACATGGTACTGAGGGCCTTCGTTGACTGCGATAACCAATCGAATGGGGCCCTTCTCGCGCTCTTTGCGCACGTCTTTCACTTCGACGTCGATGTAGCCGTGATTCTGATAAAATTCCTTAACACTATCGAGGTCCTGTTGGAGCTGCACCTCGTCCAGGCGGCCCGATTTATCAAAAAAATTGATCACCGTTTTCCCGCGCGTCTTCATCTGTTTGCGCAGAGTCTGATCGCTAAAATGCGTATTTCCTTCGAAATGCACGGTGCGGACCGCTCCCTTGACGCCCTCATCGATGGTGTAGACGACGCGCGACGTCCCGCGGCTTTCTTCAATGGGATCAACCCGGAATTGCACGCTCACATCGTTGAAGCCGTGTGCCCGGTAGACATCGATCACTTTCTGTCGACCCTTCTCCAGTGCTTCCTCGTTAACCGGCTGGTTGATCTTGATTGCAATTTCTTTGCGGATTCTCTTCACGCCAATCCCCTGCGTGCCGTCGATCTCGATCTCGCGCACCACGGAACGCGTCTGCACCGCGACCGTCACTTTGACTCCCTCGCCGTCCGGCTGGGCAAAGATGCGGACATTGCGAATTGAGCCGGTGGAGTAAAGCTGGCGAATGTCCTGCTCCACCACCTGATCGGAATAAGGCTGGCCGACCGCCGTGCGGATCTGCGCAAGGATGCGTTCTTTGCTCACGGTGGCAGGTCCGGTGTACTCGACGTCGATCGAACGAACAATCGGAGGCCCCTGTTGCGCGCGCGCTGATATCGGCCCCAGCAATATCAGAACTGCCGCCACCAACGCGACCGCCCACCGGTCGCAATTCAAACCAGAAAATTGTGTCATAAGCTAAGCATTCAAGATGGCGAGTCCCGCGGGGAACACCACGCGGGACAGGCGGCTATATGAGGAATAAGCAGGCAATCGTCAAGGCGTGATTTTTAGGCAGCGGGTGGCGGGCCTGTCTATAGACAACGCGCCGAGGGATTTAGTTCAACAGTTGGTACCAGTTGTTTCGGCGTCGCGGCTCATATCCTGCCGCGCTAATAAGCGACTCAATTTGGGCGGCGTCGAGACGAAACGTTGTCCCGGCGCTGCTCACGACGTTCTCTTCCATCATCACCGATCCGAAGTCATTGGCTCCATATTTTAGCGCGACCTGGCCAATCCCCGGGCCTTGTGTGACCCACGAACTTTGCAGGTTTTCAATGTTGTCCAAAAAAATCCGGGCCAGCGCCTGAGTTCGCAAATACTCCGCTACGCCGGTTGGATTTGTCTGCTTCAAGACAGTGTGCTGTGGTTGGAACGTCCAGCAAATGAAAGCGGTGAAGCCGCCGCTCTGATCCTGTTGCTGACGCAAACGCTGCAAATGCTCGAGGCGATCGGCAATCGTTTCGACGTGGCCAAACATCATCGTTGCACTCGATTTTAATCCAAGCTCATGAGCGATTTGCATGACTTCGAGCCACTGTGCGGAATCGCATTTCAGCGGCGAAATCCTGCTGCGCACGCGATCAACCAGAATTTCCCCGCCGCCACCTGGGATTGAGCCAAGGCCTGCTTCCCGAAAAAGCGAAATGACTTCACGCAGCGGCATGCGAAACGTTTCGGCGAAATGGTTAAACTCGGGTGGACTAAATCCGTGGATGTTAATGTGTGGATATTTCGCGCGAATGTGATGCAGAAGATCGAGATACCATTGCAGGGGCAACTTCGGATGATGTCCGCCTTGCATTAAGATTTGAACCCCGCCCGCGGCGGAAAGTTCGTCTAATTTCTGGTCAATTTCGTCGAGCGAAAGAACGTAATGGTCCGGATCGCGTTCGGTCCGGTAGAAAGCGCAGAACTTGCAGTAAACATTGCACACGTTCGTGTAATTGATGTTTCGATCGACGATGTAGGTCACGATCTCACCTCCGCGGCCGTCATAACTCTGCTTTTTCGCCTGGTCCCGGCGGACATTGGCCAGAGCGCCGAGCTCCGCCAGTGGCCACCGGTAAAGTTCCAAACCCTCGTCGACCGAGATCCTTTCCCCGGCAAAAATCCTTTCCGCCAATCTTTCGCCGTTCAATGAAACCATCGGAATGAATGTAACGGAGCGAACCGCGGGTTACGAGTGATTTGGCAGAAATCCGTTTCTTTGCGAAAAGGAGACAATCGCCTCATTAAACTCGCGCGGCTTTTCCCTCATGATGAAATGGGAAACGGTTTTCCCAAAGCTGATAAGCTTCATCTATTGAGCGATGAGGAACAGACGCTAGCAAGGAAAAAGCTTGGCGGCAATTTCATCGCACGCCACGCTCGGTCAGCGTGAAACGTGTGGCTATTATCGGTGCCGGAGTATCCGGTTTGACGTGCGCGGTCGTTTTCGCCGAGCAGGGATATTCCACCGTTATCATCGCGGAGGAGATGGGGCAGCAGACAACATCTGCGGCCGCCGGTGCGATCTGGTTTCCTTACGATGCCGAACCGTTTGCGGCCGTCTTGCAATGGTCGCTCGCGACCTACCAGGTGCTGGAGGATTTGAGCCGCCAGCCCGGAACAGGAGTTTCGATGATTGAACTGCGGACATTTGCGCGTACCGGCGAAGTCAACATCCCCGAATGGGCGCACAAACTTGGTGCCCGACGGCTGGAGCGGCCGGCGCCTGCAACCAATGCGGGGAACGCCCATGATCTCTTCCCATCCGGTTTGACAAGTTGTTTTACGTTGCATGTGCCTCTGACCGACACCACGATCTATCTCGATTACCTGGCTAATCGATTCCTTGCCGCCGGCGGTAAAATCCACGCGCCTGCACACGTGGAAAATCTGAACAGCGTCGCGCGCGAGTTCGAGATCGTCATCAATTGTTCCGGGATCGGTGCGAAACAATTGGTGCCAGATGCCGACTTGGAGCCGCATCGGGGCCAGGTCGCGATCGTCCCCAGGCTGGATATTCGCCATGCTGTGGTCTGCGACGAATCGCCGCTGATGTATGCAATTCCGCGCGCGAACGATTGTCTGTTTGGCGGAACGAACGAAGTGAGTGACAACCGTGAAATCGATCCCGCGACGACAAGACGCATCGTTGCCGAATGCAGTCGCGTCCTGAACATTGAGAAACCAGCAGTTCTCCGCGAACGCGTCGGGCTTCGACCGTTTCGCAAATCAGGAGTTTGTTTGCACGAGGCGCAACTCGTCGACGGGCGAACCGTCATTCACAACTACGGCCACGGAGGCTCGGGCTTCACGCTCTCCTGGGGATGTGCCAGTGCCACTTTTGATCTAGCCCGGTCGTCGTTATAGCAAGTCCCAAATCTCGATAATAGTTTGCAGATTCGGTATCTAACAGGCACCACGCGTTAGAATTCGGCGCTGCCGGGTGTGCGAGCGAAGGGGATGACGTCGCGAATATTTGAGACCCCGGTGATGAACATGAGCATGCGCTCAAATCCCAGGCCGAAACCGGAATGTGGGACGGTGCCGTAGCGGCGCAGGTCCAGATACCATTTGTAAACCGCCGGATCCATTTTCTGCCGGCGCATGTTTGCCTCCAACACATCGAACCGTTCTTCACGCTGACTCCCGCCGACGATTTCTCCGATTCCCGGCACGAGCAGGTCCATTGCCGTAACCGTTTTGTCATCATCGTTCAACCGCATGTAGAACGGTTTGATCTCTTTCGGATAATTGAAAACCGTGACCGGACATTTGAAATGTTTTTCCGTGAGCCAGCGTTCGTGTTCCGATTGCAGGTTTAATCCGTATTCGACCGGAAACTCGAATTTTTGGCCGCTCTCTTTCAGCAGTCCAATTGCTTCGGTGTAAGTGATTCGCTGAAAGGGCCGATCGACGACGAAGTCGAGTCGCTCAAGCAATTCCTTGTCCACGAATTTGGCGAACAATCCCAGCTCGTCCGGGCAGTTAGCCCGAATATCGCGAACCAGATATTTCACGATCTCCTCCGCCAGATCCATGTTGCCATTCAAATCAGTGAAGGCCATTTCCGGCTCGATCATCCAGAACTCATTGGCATGGCGCGACGTGTTGGAATTTTCCGCCCGAAAGGTTGGGCCAAAGGTGTAAACCTTCGACAGCGAAAGGGCGAATGCTTCCGCTTCAAGCTGACCGCTGACGGTCAGATAAGTCGGGCGGGCAAAAAAGTCTTTGCTGTAATCAATTTCACCATCCGGGCGTTTGGGCGGAGCCTTGGGGTCAATCGCAGTCACACGGAACAATTCACCCGCGCCTTCGCAATCGCTTCCGGTAATGATCGGCGTGTGCACATAGACAAAGCCACGCGTTTGGAAGAATTCGTGAATGGCAAACGCCAGCCGGCTCCGAACGCGGAAGACCGATCCAAACAGGTTGGAACGCGGTCGCAGGTGCGCGATCTCCCGCAGAAATTCCGGAGTATGGCCCTTTTTTTGAAGGGGATAGCTATCGTCAGCGCCACCGATGATTTCGATTTCTTCAGCAACGACCTCCCAGTTCTGTCCTTTACCCTGGGAGGCGACCAGGGCGCCGCGTACTATTATAGAAGCGCCCGTCGTCAGCTTCTGAACCGCCTGGTAATTCGGCAGCGTGTTCCGGGCAATGATCTGCATGCTGCGCAAACATGAGCCGTCATTCAGTTCGATGAACGAGAAATCCTTCGAATCGCGTCGCGTTCGGACCCATCCCTGGAGCTGGATGAGGTCGACTGGGGCGCTCTTCTTTAACGCGTCCTTTACCGAAGTGGGCGAAATTTTCTCTGTGGCAGTCATACTCGCAATCTATCACTGAAGGAGGAACGACGACTCATCAAGGCATTCTCTGATTTCCGAGAGAGAAGAAAAGTTACTCCCGTGCACTAGAAACGGTTTCAAAAAGTAAAAATCGCGATGTAACTCGGCGCGAACTGCCCTCACCCTAACCTTCTCCCGGAGGGAGAAGGAACCATCTCTCCCGCTCGAAGCGCCAGTGAGGGCGCCGGAATGGTATGGAAGAAAGTCGAGGCGACGAAATTTCCGACTTTTACACTTCTAGGAGTACTTGGAGGGTCTGCCTTCGTCGGCATCCTGCAGATCGACCCAGGTTTGAATTTCCTCACGATTTTCCCATCCCAGTTTCTTCTTGTCTGCCTGCAAGTCCTCGCTGCTTTCGTCGCGCCAGCCGCGCTTGGTCAGGAAAGCGTTCCAAACAAAGATCTCCTCGGCATTAGGTTTCCGACCTTTGCCAAAACACCACTGCAGGACTTCTTCGTTAGAGCCCCCCTCCAGGGTTTTGCGTTTCAACTCATCGTAGTCGACGTGCAGAAATTTTGTGCAGCGAGCGTCAAAAAACGTGGGATCGGCCGTGCCGAGAAGATATTCCGGGGCGAGATCGCCGGCGGCGTTCAGGCGAATCTTGTCCAACATCCTGGCAAAATAGACGATTCCATTTGTTTCTTCGTGGGCGCTGCGTGGTGTTTTCATAAGTGAGATGTTTTTGGGTGTTCCGGGTTAGGGAAGCAGTTCGAGCGCTTCGGCTATTGCCTGCGGCAACATTCGAGGGCCCGTTCCGTTGAGCTGCACATCGACTTGTTCCAGGCGGCGAATCAAATCAAGCACGTCGCGGCGGGCATAAGGTCCGCCGGCCGCGGCGCAAAAATGCGTCCGGCACCCGAACGGGCGATCGTTGTAGATCAAACAATTACCGGTACCGGGCTGAAGCATCGGGCAGGCTGCACTGGAACTTTCCGGCAACGATTTGCGGCCCGTTGCCCGCAGCGCTTTCGCCGCGAGCAAGGCTTCTCCTTTGGTCAGATAAGGCGTGCGACCAGTAAGTTTGAAATGACAACATTCCGTCCGGCGCGTGCAATTTCGCACGATTGGGCGTTCCGCCAGGTCAGCATAAACGTCACGGACTTCCTGAAGTACGACCGCCATGCTCTCCCGATTGCGTCGCTCCGTCATGAAATCATTGGCGCGGTAATATTGGCCATCGCATTTCCGGCGATCCAGCCAGTCGTCCATGCGGCCTGAAAATTGAAGCCGCCGGTTATACCGTCGATGTCGAGCAGTTCACCGGCAAAATAAAGATGAGGCGTAATCCGGCTTTCCATCGTTCTGAAATTGATCTCGCGCAGACGCACTCCGCCGCAAGTAACAAATTCGTCTTTGTTCATCGTCTTGCCGTTGACCTTAAGCTCGGTTGCACGCAATTGACGAACGAGTGCGGTCACTCCGGCGCGGGGCAACGACGTCCAAATTGTTCCGGCAGGAATACCGGCATTCAGGACCAGATGTTCCCAGAGCCGCGCTGGCACACCGCCCAGCGGTGAGGTGCTCACTCGCCGGTTCGGCTGTGTTTCTCTGCGCGAGACCAATTCAACCCGCAGATCCGCTTCATTCAGGTGCGGGATCCAATTCACCTTTATTGCGAAAACGTAGTTCAAGGAATGCAACGCCCGTGCGCCCCAGGCTGACAATCGCAGGATAACCGGACCGCTCACTCCGTTATGGGTAATGAGCAGGGGACCGCGTTCTCGCAATTTTCCGACCGATACTTGCACATCACTCACCGATATTCCCGGTAACGAGCGCAGCCATGGCGCCGGCACGTGCAGGGAAAAAAGAGAGGGGACCGGTGGCTCGATCGTGTGACCGAGCGACTGCGCAATCTCGGCGCCGATGATGCTGCGTGCGCCACCCGTCGCGAGGAGCAATCGATCGCAAAGCATCGAACTGCCGTTACTCAACTCCAGGTCGAACTCACCGTTAGACTTGATCTTTGCGCTTTGTATTCCCTTGCCGGCGAAGAGTTGCACGCCGGCGCTCTTCGCTTCCGCCAGCAGGCAATCAATGATGGTTTCCGACGAATCCGTGACCGGGAACATGCGTCCATCCTGTTCCTGTTTCAGCTGAACGCCGCGGGATTCAAACCAGGCCACCGTGTCACGCGCGGAAAATCGATGGAAAGGCGCAATCAATTCTCGTTCACCGCGCGGATAACGCGTCGTAAACATGCGTGGGTCGAACAACCCGTGCGTCACATTGCAGCGGCCGCCGCCGGAAATCCGAACCTTGGATAGAAAATGCGAACTGCGCTCGAAGAGCGAAACGTCCGAATCACCACTCCGGGCAGCGGCGATCGCTGCGAAGAATCCGGAGGCGCCTCCGCCTGCGATCGCAATTCGATTCACCAGCTACTTTAAGTCAAAATGGAGTGATACCGTCAACTCCGGTCACTGAGCGCGATCGCATTCACACCCTGACCGGCGCAGCTAATTTCGAACGACCTCGGATCGGAGGCTAATCGATCGCGTAGAGAAAACCGTCGCAGCTCCCGAAATAGACCGTTCCATTGGCGACCAGGGGCGAAGAAAAGATCGCTCCGATCCCGAATTCTCGATCCGTCGCAACCAGGGGCGCTTCGCGCCAGTTGGAGTAAAAGAGCAACGGTTGATTAAGTTTTCGCTCCGAAGTCAGGACCCAGCCTTTATTTTCCTTCGCTGTGTCGGTCTGGAAATCCCACAACAGTTCGCCAGTCTTGGCATCGCGCGCTTCGAACGTTCCATTCAGAACGCCGATGTAAACCACGTCACCGGCGATCGCAGGCGACGAGAACATGTAGGATTTGCCTTGTTGTCGCAAAACCGGTTTCCCGGTCGCGGCGTCCACCACGTGATAGAGACTGGAATCGGACGTCGCGAAATAAACCTTTCCCTGGTTCACGGCCGGCGACGTGATCACCCAGCTCAATTCGTTGAACACGCGCCACTTTTCTTTCCCAGTGCCGGCATCGAGCGCGTACAAGTTTGAATCACGACACCCGGTATAAACCACGCCATCAACCACGGCGGGCGACGATTGAAAGCCGACCTGATTGTGAATGAGGGGGTCTTCGCCTCCGTGAAACCGCCATTTCTCTTTCCCGGTCACGGCATCAACAGCGTAAAAGTAGCTGTCCCAGCTTCCAAAGAATAAAACACCATCGGCATAAGCCGGCGAGGAGTGGACCACGTCACCGGTTTTGAATTTCCAACGTTGCTCGCCGGTTTTTGCGTCGACCGCGTAAAGGTTGCCGTCACCACAACCAAAATAGACTGCACCATTCACCACCACGGGGCTGGATAAGAATATGTCGAACGCATCGGCGATTGTTTGCGTTTTTGGTTCCTGGCCATGCAGGTTTTTCGCCTCAAACCGCCTCTCGCCGCCGGTGGCAAACTTCCATTTCACTGCGCCGGTCTCAGGATTCAATGCGTATAATTTTCCGTCGTAGCTTGTCGCGTAGACCATTTGGCCCGCCACGGCCGGGGTGGATGAGACCGGGCCTTTCGTGGCGCGTTTCCAGATTTGATGCCCGGTGTCAGAGTCGACGGCGTAAATGTTACCGTCATCACTGCCGAAATAGATCCGTTTGTTGTCGATCACCGGCGAAGAAACAATTCGATCGCCGGTCGCAAACTTCCATTTCATTCGGTGGAATTGGCGCGGACCGCTCCCGGTAAACGTACCGGAATGAGACGGGTCTCCGCGGAACATGGACTGTGCCTGGCAAACACCTGCCATGCTTAGACTAACGAGAACGAGAAAACGGGTGAATCCGCCAACGTTTTTAAGAGATGGGCGGCGTGAACCGTCAAACATGGTTTCGATGATGTTCATTGTGTGCGTCGCAGAATCAACGGCAGCTCGATTCCACCTGCCGCGAATGTTCCTTTGATCTCGTGCGTTTCTTTGTTCAACCGGCCTTCATATCCCATTCCGGCCTCGTGAGAATCGATACTCACCATTTCGCCTTCTTGCTCGATCAGATCGACCGGCACATTGGTTGTCTTCTTTCCGACAATGACTAATTCTGCCGTCGCCCCCTCTCGGCCGCTGCCAAGTTTCAAAGTGACATGTCGCGGATAACCGAAGAGTTCAAACTCACCTTTCCACTCTCCCTCGAAGTCTTTCGCCAGCGAAGTGCTATGCGGTGCGGCTTCCGCCTGCGCCTCTCCTGTTTTTTTCAAAATGAATGGTGCCGTATTTCCAGCCTCCACAAAATTGCCGGCTAGAGCGCCAGTCGCGTCCAGGTTCCCTTTGAACGTGGCATCCAGTCCCCGTCCGCCGGGACTTTTCAGTGCGAACGAGACCTCGGCATTTTTTACCGAAATATCGGCCAGCGCCATTCCCTTAACTCCAAGTCCTGGAATAATGATGGAGCCGGTCCAGTTATCTCCACTTTGCTGCGCGAGGTCGACCACCAGTTTAAGTTCCCGTTCCGGGATTTTTACTGAACCTTCCCATCTTCCGCTGGCGCGCTCTTCCGCGCGACATGTCAGAATTGAAACGATCAAGAGCAGGAGAGCGAAGCGCATTGTTCATGCACCGATTGCAAGCGTTGTGCCCAACTCCGAGATTAGTGGTAAATATCAGATAGTGAGCAGGTTATAAGTGCGTAAATTCTTCTGCGTTCAACTTCATCTTCCCGAAATTGGGATCACGCCATACCGGTTTTGGAACACGCGTGGGATAATCGTCGCGACGATCTCCGCAACGTGTGCCGACGCGCAAAGGTATCATGTGATTCTCGCGGGCGGTGGAGCTTCGCCGGCCTTGCAGACTCGACAAACGTCGAGCGGCTCGTGCTAAATGGTTGCATGCAAACTCTGCACACGCTCGACGGCGCAATCTATCTTCTCCAGATTCTGGCGTCGATTTTCCTGGCGATTCTGTTTCTCCAATCGGGTCTCGATAAGGTCGTCGATCGGCGGGGCAACGTTGATTGGTTGACCGGACATTTTGCTAAAAGCGTTTTCGCGGGAATGGTGCCGCTGCTTCTCATTGTCTTAACTATTCTGGAGCTTGCGGCGGGAATCTTAAGTGCGACTGGGGTTCTGCTGATCGTGGCGAAACACGATAGCCGGGCCGCGTTTTTCGGTGCTGTGCTTTCCGCGATTGCGATTGTTTGCCTCTTCTTTGGCCAGCGGATGGCGAAGGATTACCCGGGTGCAGCCACGCTGGTGCCCTATTTTCTGGTGGCGATGAGCGCGATTTATTTACTCGCGCAATAGCGGAATCGACAGCATGCGCAAAGTGAACATCAAAGAGATCGAGGAAGACTCCTGGGCTTCGCCAAAGGGCAACTTCGCCGGGTCGGGTAGAAGTGTATCGATTGCCTTGGGACGCAAAGATACATCGACGGACCTGGCGGAGCGACAGCCGTTCGATCTGGAAATTCTGCGCATTGCTCCGGGAAAGGCACCCTGTCCCCATCACCTGCACAGCGCGCAATGGGAATTATACCATGTTGTTTCCGGCAATGGTGTTGTCCGGCACAAGGAAGGAACAACACCGATTGAAGAGGGTGACGCTTTTATTTTTGGTCCGAACGAGCCGCATCAGTTACGCAATACCGGGTCGGAGGACCTTATTATCTATGTCCTGGCCGATAACCCGGTTGGTGAGTCGTGCTACTATCCGGACAGCAAGAAATGGCTCGTCCGTTCGCCCGAACGCAGATTGATGCGATCGGATCCACTGGAATATTATGACGGCGAAGAGTAACGGCATTCTCTGCCGTTATTGACCGCGAACGCCGCAGCGCAGGGAAATCATGCGTTCTGCCACCAGTGCCGGATTGCTCATGTTCCGGAAGAGACCGAGCGGCCTTGAGGTTTTGCTCGTTCATCCGGGCGGTCCGTATTTCCGAAATAAAGAGGATGGCGCCTGGACGATTCCCAAGGGCGAGGTGGAATCGGACGAGGATTTGCGTGAACGAGCCAAAATCGAGTTCGAGGAAGAGCTGGGGCTAATCCCTTCTGGAGAATTGATCGACCTTGGATCGGTCAAACAAAAAGGGGGCAAAACCGTCTACGCCTGGGCGCTGGAGGGGGATCTGAAAGACGATTTCAGGGTGGCCTCGAACACATTTGAGATCGAGTGGCCGCCACGTTCTGGAAAACGCCAGTCGTTTCCGGAAGTCGATCGAGCGAACTTCTTTCCCCTGGAAGAGGCGAAACGCAGAATCAACCCTGCTCAGGCCTCCTTTCTCGAACGTCTCAGCGCGCTGATCCAACCGGCCTGAATCTGATTCAAGGTGATGAAGCCTGTTTTCCTCTTCGCGACGGGCGCGGGTGCGCCGTCCACGCATCCATGGATGCAGGCGTGGAAGGAGCGCCTCGCCCGCATCGGGCGCACGGAACTCTTTGATTATCCTTATATGCGCGAGGGTCGAAGAAGGCCTGACCCGCTTCCGCAACTCGTGGCGGCGCATCGCGCTGCGTTGAATCAGATGCAACCTGCCGCGGATGAGTCCGTGTTTCTGATCGGCAAAAGTATGGGCGGGCGAATTGGCTGTCATGTCGCACTGGAAGAGAAGGTTTCCGGCGTGATCTGTCTTGGCTATCCTCTGTGCGGTGCGGGCGATCCCACGCGGTTACGGGATCGAATCCTGCGCCAGCTGCGAATCCCGATTCTTTTCGTGCAGGGAACGCGCGATCCGCTTTGCCCATTGGATCTGCTGGAAAATGTGCGTCACGGAATGAGCGCGCCCAATACTCTTCATGTCGTCGACGGCGGGGACCATTCGCTGATCGTGGGAAAACGTCATCTGGCCGCGGCAGGTGAAAAACAAGAGGATGTCGATGCGCGGATTCTGAAGGCGATTGCCGCATTTGTGCAACCGATCGAAGGCCGTTGACGGGAAAGGATCTTGCCGCGCCGAGATACGGCCGCAAAACATCCGGTGACAAAGGTTGTAACGATGACAATACTTTGAAGAGCTGCGCATGGCAGTTCGCAACATGGTTGAATCAATTGGAAGACAAGGAATAGAGGTTCGCGGCGAAAGAACGCCGGAATTTGACGAGATCCTGACCCCTGAAGCCCTCGCCTTTGTCGCGAAGCTCGAACGCGCCTTCGGTTCGCGACGATTGCAGTGCCTGCAAAAGCGGCTGGATCGCCAGGTCGCCCTCGATCGCGGTGAAGAACTCGATTTCCTCCCGGAAACGAAACGTGTCCGGGAAGCGGATTGGAAGTGCGCCACGATTCCCGCCGACATGACCGATCGACGAGTTGAAATTACGGGACCGACCGACCGCAAGATGGTGATCAACGCGCTCAATTCCGGCGCGAAAATTTTCATGGCCGATTTCGAGGACGCTAACGCCCCAACCTGGCGCAACATGGTGGAGGGTCAGATTAATCTTCGCGACGCGATCCGGCGCACGATCGAGTTCAAAAATCCGGAGGGGAAACAGTACAAATTGAATGAGCGAGTTGCGGTGCTCATGCCGAGACCGCGCGGCTGGCATCTGGTCGAAAAGAATTTGCTGGTAGATGGCAAGCCGGTCTCAGGAGGGTTATTCGATTTCGGATTGTTTTTCTTTCATAACGCAAAAGAGCTCATCGCTCGCGGCAGCGGCCCCTACTTCTATTTGCCAAAGATGGAGAGTCATCTCGAGGCGCGGATCTGGAACGATGTCTTCAAAATGGCCCAGGAGGAACTGGCCATTCCGCAAGGGACCATCCGGGCCACGGTGCTGATCGAAACTATTCCCGCCGCCTTCGAGATGGACGAAATTCTGTATGAGTTACGGGATCACTCCGCCGGCCTGAACTGCGGCCGCTGGGATTACATTTTCTCCTGTATCAAGAGGTTTCGAAACAAGCGCGATTTTCTTCTGGCCGATCGTGCGCTGATCACGATGACAACGCACTTTATGCATTCGTATTCGCTCCTTTGCATCAAGACGTGTCACCGGCGAAACACCTTTGCCATGGGAGGCATGGCCGCCCAGATACCGGTCAAGAATGATGCCCGCGCGAACGACGAGGCATTCGCCAAGGTTCGCACGGACAAGGAGCGCGAGGCGCGCGACGGGCATGACGGCACATGGGTGGCGCATCCCGGAATGGTTGAACTCGCGACCGATGCCTTCAATGCAATCATGCCGCAACCCAATCAGATCGAGAAAAAGCGCGACGACGTCCAAATCACGGCTCGCGATCTGCTCGACTTCAAACCATCGGAACCGATTACGGAACAAGGTTTACGGACCAATGTCAGCGTAGGTGTGCAATATCTGGAGGCGTGGTTGCGCGGCCACGGTGCGGTGCCGATTTTCAATTTGATGGAAGACGCCGCCACTGCGGAAATTTCGCGCGCGCAGGTGTGGCAATGGATTCGCCATCCGCGCGGAACTCTGACCGACGGCCGTAAGGTGACAAAGGAGCTGTTTCGAACGGTTCTGGAGGAAGAGATGGCAAAGATTAAAAGTCAGCTGGGCGAAAAACGGTTTGCCGCCGGAAAATTCGGTGCGGCGAGCAAGTTGTTTGACGAGATTACGACGAACGAGAATTTCGTCGAGTTTTTGACGCTGCCCGGTTACGAGCAGCTCAACTGACCGCGGCGGCAATGCAAAAACAAAAAGAAACAGGAACGACGGCGTGGAGTTCTGATCCGCGTTGGAAAGGTATTCAACGGAGTTATTCGTCAGGCGATGTGAAGCGCCTGCAGGGTAGCCTGGTCATCGAACATAGCCTGGCCCGGCGCGGCGCGGAGAAATTCTGGGCGCTGCTGCAGAACGAACCGTTCATCAATACCCTTGGGGCACTCACCGGGAATCAGGCGGTCCAGCAAGTGCGTGCGGGATTAAAGGCGATCTACGTCAGCGGCTGGCAGGTTGCGGCCGATGCGAACCTCGCCGGTCAGATGTATCCGGATCAAAGCCTTTATCCGGCGAATAGCGTTCCCGCGGTGGTCAAGCGGATAAACCAGGCGTTACAGCGCGCGGATCAGATTTCTCATTCCGAAGGACAGAGCGAAATCGACTGGTTCGCTCCCATTGTGGCCGATGCCGAAGCCGGCTTTGGCGGTCCATTGAACGTCTTCGAGCTGGTCAAGGCGATGATCGAAGCCGGTGCGGCGGCGGTTCACTTGGAAGATCAGCTCGCGAGCGAAAAGAAGTGCGGTCATATGGGGGGCAAGGTGCTGGTGCCAACGCGAACTGCTCTAACCCATTTGAGCGCGGCCCGGCTGGCCGCAGATGTGTGCGGCATCCCCACGGTTATTCTGGCCCGAACTGATGCCAACGCCGCGACGCTCATGACCAGTGATGCCGACGAACGCGACAAGCCATTTCTTACCGGCGACCGAACGGTTGAAGGATTTTATCGCGTCCGCGCAGGGATCGACCAGGCCATCGCCCGAGGACTTAGCTACGCTCCGGTGGCTGACATGATCTGGTGCGAAACGGCGGAGCCCAGTCTGGATGAAGCGAAGAAGTTTGCCGAGAGCATCCGTTCCCGCTACCCGGACAAATTGCTCGCCTACAATTGCTCGCCTTCATTCAATTGGAGAAAGAAACTCGACAGTGCGAGCATCGAAAAATTTCAACGCGAGCTCGGCGCGATGGGGTACAAATTTCAATTTGTCACCCTGGCGGGCTTTCACGCGCTAAATTACAGCATGTTTAACCTGGCGCATGGTTATCGCGATCGCGGCATGGCGGCATATTCCGAGTTGCAGGAGGCGGAATTTGCGGCGGAGCGCGCCGGCTACAGCGCGACCAAGCATCAACATGAGGTGGGGACCGGGTACTTTGACGAGGTCGCCAGGGTGATCGCGGGTGGCGAAACGTCCACCGCCGCCTTGTCCGGATCGACTGAGCAGGAACAGTTTCATTGAAGGCACGAGCAAACTGCCTGGTCCGCACGCTCTCGGCGGTTCATGAGCAGTAGCGGAGCTGGTTCGGGCTCGAGCGCGCTAACGGATAGCCGTCTTGCCGCGCTTTGCGCGCATGCGGTTGAGGCTGCCTTTCGTGATTACGAAACTCAGTTTCATCAGATTACGCTTCGAGCCCGGGAACGTTTCGTGGCCCGTGACTGGGCGGGATCGCATGCTGATGCGGCCGCGCGACTTCATCTTTACGCAAGGGTGCTGGATAATCTGACCAAACAGATTCGGGAGTTAATCGGTTCGCGCCTGCAGGACCGCAGTGTTTGGGCGGCGATCAAGGCGGTTTATTCAGCCCTGATTATTAGCTCGCAGGCATGGGAAATTGCCGAGAGTTTTTTCAATTCTTTAACCCGGCGCGTCTTTGCCACGGAAGGAGTCGATCAGGCGATCGAGTTTGTGGATACGGATTTCGATTCTCCCCCAAGCAGTTCGGGTCAAAGTGTCCGCGCATATGCTGGTGATAACCTTGAAAATGTGTTGATTGCGGCCCTAACCGATGAGACGGCCGGCGGTTTCTCATCGGAATGCTGGCACGACCTTGGCGCGGCGGCGCATGCAGCGGCGGAACGTCTCAAGCAGGAGTTTGCTGAAAGTATTAACCGGTCAGGGACGCGAGCTTGGCGTCTGGAAATCGTCGCTACTGCTTTCTACCGCGGCTTTGGTGCCTTCTTCGTTGGCCGGCTCGCGGACAGAAAGGATCCCGCGATCGCTCTGCCGATCGCTCTTTGCCTGCGACATCCAGGCGAGAGGGGAATCATCCTCGATGCCGTTCTGCACGAAGACAGCGACCTGGCGATTTTGTTCTCGTATACACGTTCCTATTTTCGCGTGGACGTGAAATGCGCACACGAACTGGTTCGTTTTCTCGAGCAGTTGATGCCACGCAAACGACGCGTCGACCTTTATACTGCGATTGGATTTCATCGGCATGGGAAGACCGAGTTTTATCGTGATTTCGTCGAGCATTTGCGCAACTCGAACGACCAGTTCGTTCTGGCCGAAGGTGTTCCCGGAATGGTTATGCTGGTTTTCACGCTGCCGAGTTACGATGTGGTTTTCAAACTCATCAAAGATCGATTCGATTTTCCAAAGGACGCGACGCGTGAGGATGTCCTGAGTCGCTACCGCCTTGTCTTCGAACATGACCGCGCCGGCAGGCTGATTGAGGCGCATGAATTCGAGCACCTGCGCATCGCGCGGCAGCGCTTTGACGCCAGCCTATTGGAATACTTGCACCGCGATGCGAGTGATACGGTGCGCCTTGAAGGCGAAGACATTGTCATCGCGCATGCCTATGTCGAGCGACGTATTCGCCCACTCAACATTTTTTTTAACGAGGCGAACGTCGATGCGACAGTCGCAGCTGCGCGGGATTATGGCCAGGCAATGAAGGATCTGGCGGCATCAAACATATTCCCGGGCGATCTTCTGACGAAGAATTTCGGAGTTACGCGCAATGGTCGCGTCGTTTTCTACGACTATGACGAGCTTTGTTTCGTAACAGATTGCAATTTTCGTGATCTGCCGCAGGCGACCACGTATGAAGAGGAGTTGGCGGCCGAACCCTGGTTCTCAGTCCGCGACAACGATATTTTCCCGGAGGAATTTCCGAGATTCCTTGCTTTACCGGAGGCCGCTCGCGCCGTCCTGATGGAAGATCATGGCGACTTGTTCCAAGCCGAGTTTTGGCGCTCTGTGCAACAACGCCTCCGCGCGGGAGACATTCCGGAAATCTTTCCCTACGGTAAAGAACGACGTCTATTCGTGGACTAACCGATCTTGCCCTTTGGGCAGACCGACTCTGGCGCGGTAGGCAGTTCGCTAATTACTGCTGCCCAACGATCGCAATCGTGGCCGACTGGTGCGTTCCGGCCACGGCGTAGCCTGTCCCCGCGGCAAGATTCATAATCCCCCGCTGAGTCTTTTCTTTTACGTGATCAGCTATGGCATTGAACGTCACGGTGGCCGAACTTTGCCCTGCGGGAATTACCACGTGATTGGCCGGGCCACTCAGAGTGTAATCGGAGCCTAACGTCGCCCCACCACTCATCGTATAGTTGACCGTGAGAGAGTGAGACGGATCGACATTCGACCGCGAAATCGTAAAGACCGCGCTTGAGCCTTCGTTCACGCTCGTTGGGGAAGCCAGCACCGTAACGCTCGGGGTCGACACGGGAGTTGGTGTTGGGCTCGAGGTAGGAGTCGCACTTGGTGTGGGGGTAGGTGTAGGCGTTGGTGTGGGCGTGGGCGTGGGCGTGGGTGTAGGCGTTGGAGTCGGAGTTGGAGTTGGAGTAGGAGTAGGAGTAGGAGTAGGAGTAGGAGTAGGAGTAGGAGTAGGCGCGCTGTTGTAGATCTCAGCCTTATCGAGGGTAATCGTGTTCGAGTTGGAGTTAGCCGCGTGATTGCCGAACACTCGGATGACGAGATCGTGGTTTCCAGAGCCTACAATCGGGCTCACATAAGAGAGGGAATTACCTGTCGTGGTTGCCGAATAGTTGTTGATAATCTGTTCGGCGCTTCCGTCGATCGAGTAACCGATGAATCCGTCGGTCGCCTCTTTGACGGTATAAATCCTCACCTGATTGCCGGAGAATCGGAAATGAGCCATCACACCATTGGTGAACGCGTAATGCTCGTCTCCCTGGAAGGCCGTCGCAGCGGATGCCATAGACCAGCCTGAGACATAATCAAACTGGCTATTCCCTGTTCCGGTGACTGAATCGTTAACCGTCCCTGCGAGAATAGGAGAAGCAGGCGGAGGATTATTGAAAACTTCGGCCTTATCGACGGTAATGGTGTTGGAAGTAGCACTTGTTTCTTTGCTCCCGACAACCCGGATCACGAGATCGTGGTTACCGGCGCTTACCAGGGGACTCGTATACGAGAGTGCGTTTCCCGTTGTCGTCGCCGAATAGTTGCTGATTATCTGCTCCGGACCGCCGTCGAGGGAGTAGCCGATGTATCCACCGTCGCCTTCTTTGACGGTGTAGATCTTTACCTGAGTACCGGAAAATCGGAAGTGCGCGGCGACTCCCGCGGTAAAAGCATAATGCTCATCACCCTGGAAAGCCGATGCTGCTGAAGCCGTAGACCAGCCTGCGGCATAATCCCATTGATTGTTGCCGGTACCGGTCACTGAGTCATTGATCATCGTAGACGCCGGGGTCGGGCTGGGTGTTGGCGTTGGCGTGGGAGTTGGTGTGGGGGTCGGCGTGGGAGTCGGTGTCGGGCTGGGGGTAGGTGTCGGCGTCGGTGTATGTATCGGCGTCGGACTCGGAGTCAGAGTTGGACTTGGTGTGGGAGTCGGGCTTGGCGTAGGCGTGGGCGTTGGTGTGGGAGTCGGAGTCGGCGTGGGTGTAGGCGTAGGAGTTGGTGTAGGCGTAGGCGTCGGAGTCGGCGTTGGTGTCGGAGTGGGAGAAGGCGTCGGCGTCGGCGATGGCGTAGGTGTCGTCGCACCCGGGGTTGGATTAACCTCCGCTTTATCCACGATGACAGTGTTCGAACTGGAGGCTGGCTCGTGATTACCAACTACTCGAACCTTGAGATCGTGTTCACCAAACGGCAACGCATCGCTGATGTAAGACAGCGTGTTGCCCATGACCGTCGGGGAATAGGTGCTGACAACCTGCTCCGTGCCTGAATCCAGTTGGAATCCGATGTATCCGCCGTCCGATGCATTGACCGTGGAGATCTGGATCTGGACACCGCTGAACCGAAAATGCGCGATGGCGTCGGTAGCAAAGGCGTAATGCTCATCCCCTTGAAAGGCGGCCGGGTTCGGTGCGCTGGACCAATTCGAATCATAATCCCACTGATTGTGACCGGTCCCAGTAACGGAGTCGTCGACGATCGCCGGAGGCGAAAATGCGTCGACCGAAGTGGTCGCATTCGGAGCGCCGCCGCCAGATACAAAAAGGACCAAATCGACCACGCCTGCGGAAGCCTGAAATCTTGCTGTAGGCTCCGACGCCGCTGTGCTCCAGCTGTCCGTTGCCGGATCATAGACTTCCACGACACCAGTCAATCCGGCCGTTGTCGCGCCACCGATGGCGTATAATTTCCCGTCAATAACGTCCACAACGAGCCCGGTACGCGGTGTGGGCATATCCATACCAGTCGTCCAGCTATCGGTCGTAGGGTCATAAATCTGCAATGCCCCAGTCAAAGTTTCTGAGCCGCCAGCCGGCAGCGTGCCGCCTCCGACCACGTAGAATTTTCCATCAATTGCTGCGCCGGCACAGACCTGCGTGGGCGTCGGCATGTCGCTGCCGGTGGACCAGGAGTCAGTGGTCGAATCGTAGATCTCCAGAGTGCCGATTGCACCATCCGCGAAGGCGGCTCTTCCGCCGGCTAGATAAAGTTTAGTCCCGATGGCGGCTGAAGCTCCAACACCGCGTGCAACTGATGCGGAAGCGCCCGTGGTCCACATGTCGGTCGCGGGATCATATATTTCTAAATCTGTCGTTGCCTTGGTTTCGTCGTTGTCTCTCCATCCTTCGGCCACGTACAACTTGTTGCCGATCACGCCGACGGCCATGTCAGCTCGCGCGTTTGCCATGGATGTCATGGAAAAAGTCCAGGAATCACTCGCGGCGTCATAAATCTCCACATCCGCCGCCGTGCCGGTACTGGTCCACCCGCCTGCGAGATAAAGCTTTCCGAGAATACTCCCCTCTGCGGCGGCACCACGAGCTTGAGTCATTGCTGTCACGCCGCCCCATGCACCTTGGGCATGTGCGTCGTGAATTGAGCCGCCTGCGCAGGCCAGCGCGATGATAGCGAATGTAACTTTTGTCCTCATGTTCCTTTTGTCCTGATTATTCTTTCCGTGCAGCGACAAGTCAGCCCCTGAGGACGTAGTCCCACACAAGGGAGCGATGCTAGCGAAACTGACCGTCGACGGTCAAGACATTTTACAACTTTTGAATGAAATGCCCGGCCCTGTTTGACGCCCGCTCGGGGTTGAAGATGATAGCTCGCAGTCGAGTCGCCTGGGCCCGTCCGGGGACGAATTGGGGGAAACTATTCCAGCAGAGGACGGCTAAGGCGTCGCCTCGAGCTGCTAAAGGGCAGCTATCTATGCTTTTACGTCAGCGCAATAGCCTGAAAGGAACTGACGACGTCATCCGGCCCTTTTGCGGTAAAAAAAGACTCGTAGTAGCCGGGGCCCAAATCCCAATGATCCCCTTTATAATATTCATCCCGGTAAAAACGCCAGACGCCGCTAACGACGATCAAAGAGCTGATGCGATCATTCCAAAAATCACCGATAAAATGAAAACTCAAATGAGTGCGCGCATACGCTCCCTTAAAGCCAACATGGTCGTAAACGACCAGTTCCGGCAGCCGGATCAGCTCTTTCGATGGTTCCACCTGAACTTTTCCGGCGCCGGAGGCGTGATAGCTCAAGGAGCCAAGTGTCCACTTTGTGTCGATGACGGCGCCGTTGTCCGGCGACAATTCAGTTTTTGGTATTTGTCTCATGGCGGGTTTTTCCTGATTTGAACAGAGCCAGGGCGCGGTGTCTAGCAGAGAGATAACCCGGGCGTATGGCTGATTCTCCGGCGTTCGGCCTCAGATCAAATGTTCCCGGTTGTCGGAGCGGAGGCGAATAGTTTTATTCTGCAAATTGTGTTGTGCGCGAATAAACCGGACGGTTTTGCTTTTGGCCCTCATCAAAATTGAATGGGTGACCGCGGTGGCTGCCCCTTTTGTTTTGATGCCACGGAGAAGCGCGCTGTCGCTGATGCCGGTGGCGCAAAAGATGATGTTCTTTCCGTTGGCCAAATCGTCGGCTGTAAAAACACGATCAAGATCCTTCTCGCCACCCTCGTCGATGAGTGCCTGGCGCTCTTTTTCGTCGCGAGGCCACATTTTGCATTGCATGTCGCCGCCCAGACATTTGATCCCGGCGGCAGCCAGCACCGCCTCGGGTGAGCCACCAATCCCCATATAGAGGTCGACATCGCTATCGGGTAAGGCCGGCGCCATGGCTGCAGCGATGTCGCCGTCGCCAATCATGCGCAGCGACGCACCGCATCCGCGAATTTGCTCGACCATTTCCTTGTGCCGCGGTCGATCGAGCATCATCACGACCACATCCTGGACGCGCTTATCAACGGCTCGGGCGACGATGGCGAGTGTTTCGGGAATCGGAGCATCGATGTGAAGTGTATCGCCCCGCTTCTGCGTGTATTGAATGACAAGCGGCCCGTAGGCGAGCTTGGACATATAAAAAGAAGGCACGTCGCGAAGCGCGACCTTCACCCCTTGCTCCGGACTTGCCGCCGCTATGCAACTGATGGAGTTCGGCGCGCCCTTGGAGATGTTGGTCGTGCCATCAATCGGATCGATGGCAATGTCGAATTGAGGAGATCCGGGTAACCATGTTCCTAGTTGCTCCCCCTTGAAAATACCGGGTGCATCATCTTTGATGCCTTCGCCGATAACGACTTCGCCGCAGATGTTCATCAGGTCGAACATGCCGCGCATCGCGTCGCAGGCCGCCGCGTCGGCTTTCTCCTTCTCACCGCGTCCGAGCCAGCGCAACGAGTTTAACGCCGCCGCCTCCGTCGCCCGCACGAAATCGAACTCGATGATTCGTTCCATGTCGGGATAATTTTGTCTGGGCAGTCGCGGCATAAGGAGCATTGATTTTCATGCATATCGCGCACGATGACAAGGCAGAGGGATATGGGAGTGTATCCGGCGGCGTTCGAACGTTGTTCACGGTTGTCGCGTTGGCCGATCACGCTCGGTTTCCGCTGTCCATAGATTAAGTTCCGATCTTTATGAGAACAGATTGGCGTCTCCGTCCGGCGTGCGAAGCAGATATTCCCGCGCTGGACAAATTGATCCCGCGCTCGGTTCGCAGTTTGTCGGCAACTCAATATTCGACCGGACAAATGGACGCGGCGCTGGGTTCGGTTTTTGGCGTGGATCGCCAGTTAATCCACGACGGAACTTACTATGTCATCGAAGAATCCGGTCGACTGATCGCCTGTGGCGGCTGGAGCAAGCGCCAAACACTTTTTGGCAGCGATCACCACACGACTCGCGATAACGCCGAACTTGATCCCACGCACGATGCCGCCCGCGTTCGCGCTTTCTTTACGGATCCAGTCCACGCCCGGCGCGGACTCGGCCGGGCCATTCTCCAGGAGTGCGAGAAGGCGATTCGCGTAGCTGGATTCAAGGTAATCGAGCTTGCGGCAACGCTGCCAGGCATACCGTTTTATACCGCGTGCGGATATGCTGCCGGCGAGCGCGTGGATGTTCCACTGCCGAACGGATTGACATTGGCCGTAGTCCGAATGAACAAGGCGTTGTCGCCGCTCTCGGGCAACTCGAGTAAATAAAACGACAGGGCGAGTGCCCCTGCGGTCATGCCGCACATGTCCGCGCTTGGCGGCCGTAGCTACAGGTCCGGCGGAACCAACCCGGGCATTTCCGGCGTGGTTGCCGAACTTGCAACTGTCTCCGGTTGCTTGATCCGGGTGGACATGATCATGGCGGCGAAGAGCAATGCTGATGCGAGATAGTAGGGCGCTCCCGGCAGGTGTATGGAATGTATCGGATCGATAAACCACCTGAACGTCTGCGAAAACAGGACCGGTCCAATGATGAAGGTGATGGAGCGCAGGCTTTGCAGGGCGCCCTGCAATTCGCCTTGTTCGCGTTCGCTCACCCGGTGAGTCATCATGCTTTGCGCGGCGGGCATTGAAACGTTCCAAAGCGAGATGATCGGGATCGAAGCGAGGAAACTCGCGCTCGTCCTCGCTGCGCCTGCGGCAAACATGCCAACGGCGCCGAAAAACTGGCCGGTGTAGAGAGTGCGTCGCTCGCCGAGGTATTTCACCATTCGACCCGTCAAGCCGCCCGAGATGATGGCGGTAGAAACGCCGACGATCATAAGCGAGATGCCAATGGTCACCTGATCCCAGGCGTAGCGATAGATGGCGTAAAGCGCCCACACGCTAAAAACGTTATGTGCGACGTAAGCAAGAAACTGAATAGTGGCCAGTCGCCACAGTTCCGGATGTGAGCGGAGCAGCACGAGCGAGCCGACGGGATTGGCCCGGCCCAGCGAGAATTTCTTTCGTTGTTCCGCCGGGAGGGATTCCGGGACGAAGAAATAACCCCAAAGCCAATTCGTTAGGCTGAGACCGGCCGCCACCCAAAACGCGAGGCGGGGATTGGATTGGCTCAACAAACCGCCGATCGCCGGGCCAAACGCGAAACCGACCCCAAACGCAACACCGATCAGTCCGAAAGCGCCCGCGCGTTTTTCCTTCGGGGTCACATCGGTGATGTAGGCCATCGCCGTTGGAATGCTCGAGGTTGTGATCCCGGCAATGATTCGGCCGAGGAAAAGCCAGCTGAGCGAAGGCGAGAGCGCCATCACAATATAGTCCAGGCCGAGACCCAGGTTCGATAACAGAATCACCGGTCGCCGGCCGAAGCGATCGGAAATAACGCCGAGAAAGGGTGAGAAGAAAAATTGCATCAGCGCGAAAACCAGCGCGAACCAGCCGTTCCAATTTGCGGCGTCGGTCATCTTTCCTCCGAGAAAATCGAGGATCAGCTTGGGCAAAACCGGGATGATCAGCCCCATCGCGAGGATGTCGAGCATGACCGTGACCAGAATAAAAACGACAGCGGCCTGGCGCGTCTTCATAATCAAAATCTGGAGCGGTGACGATGATGCCGCAATGGAGAAACGTTCGTCAGTCTTCACGCTCGGCCGCCTTATTCTGTGGGGAGGCGCTGGACGAACGGAGTTCGCCAGTTATGGTACATGATGGGCGCGCGCGCGGGGATAGATACGGGTTTGACGCGCAATCTCGTCGCCCTTGGGATCGCTGCGTGGCTGTTCGCGGCGATGCCGGCCAATTCGCAGACCTCGCCGGGTTTTACGGCGCAACTTGTCGCTTCCGGGTTAACGCAACCATTGTTCGTCACGGCCGCGCCTGGAGATGTAAATCATATTTTTGTCGTCCAACAGACGGGCCAGGTCCTCCGTCTGGATTTGAGGACGAACAAATTCGACCCCAAACCGTTTTTCAATATTCAGGGAATGCTTACCAGCACTTCGGGCGAGCAGGGACTTCTTGGGATGGCATTCGATCCCAACTATCCGAGCAACGGAAAGTTCTATCTTGATTTTGTTGTGCCGGGCGGGGCGTTTGGAAACGGAGTAACCCACGTTTCCCAATTCCAGGTTGCAACCGGGAAAAAGAAAAAGAGGAACAAAACGCGCGAAAAAATTCTAATCCGGTTTGATCATCCTCAGACCAACCATAACGGAGGATGGATCGACTTTAGTCCGCGTTCGGGCGATGAGAACAATCTTTATATCGCAACCGGTGACGGCGGCTCCGGTAACGATCAGGGGACAGGACATATCGAACCGGGCGGCAATGCCCAAAGCAATGTCACGTTGCTGGGAAAAATGCTTCGGATTCATGTCAATACAGCTTTGGGCACGGCCTCGATTCCGGCGGACAACCCCTTTGCTTCCTCGGGGACATTTCGGCACGAGATCTGGACCTTTGGTCTGCGTAATCCGTTCCGCGATAGTTTCGATCAGCAGACCGGTCGCCTTTTCATCGGGGATGTCGGCCAAAACACGCGCGAAGAAGTCGATGTCCAGCAGCCGACAAATCCTGGCGGCGGTGAAAACTACGGGTGGCGGCTGCGAGAGGGGACGATTTCGACTCCCGGTGTGGGTGGCGCGCCTCCGCCTGGCAATGTCGACCCGATCCTCGATTATGGGCGCTCGGTCGGCGGCACTGTCATAGGCGGTTACGTGTATCGAGGCAGTGCCATCCCGGCCCTGCAAGGCAAATACATTTTTGGCGATTACGTCGCCGGGAAAATATTCACATTGGATTATGACGGGACGAGCGCGTCCAATTTTCAGGATATTACTACGCAGCTTTTTCCGACGCGGGTGGGCGGCTTCCGCCTGAGCAATCCTTCCTCGTTCGGCGAGGATGCCAGCGGCGAACTTTATATTTGCGACATCGGCAGCGGACATCTTTATAAAATTGTTCCGTAACAAAGGGCATCCCGCTGGCGTGCCCCAGCGAAAAAATTCCCGGACATAATCGGGAACAACTAGACATCGGACACGCCGAAGCTAAGAACTTTAATAAATCCATGTCGCCACTCTCTTACCGTTCACCGAAAACCGAGGTGCGTGAGAGCAACATTCACGGGCGCGGCCTGTTTGCCACGGCCGATATCGCCAAGGATGAGATCGTTGCGGTCAAGGGCGGCCACATCGTCGATGGCCACTTCCTGCGGCGCGAGATTACACCTGTCCTCGGCCCCGTTGAAATTCAGATCGACGATGATTTGTATATTGCTCCCGTAACAGTGGACGAGCGTGAAGCTTCCATGCTTTATAGTAATCATTCCTGTGCTGCCAATCTGGGAATGCGGGGTGAAATCACTTTTGTCGCCCTGCGCCCGATTCGGGCCGGTGAAGAGTTGACACACGATTGGTGCACGACAGACGACGACAATTACTCCGTCAAATGCCACTGCGGCGCGCCCAACTGCCGTGGTACATTAACGGGCAAGGATTGGCAGCGCGCCGACCTGCAGAAAAAGTATGCCGGTTATTTCGCGGCCTATTTAACGGCGAAGATTCAGCAGCAGCCATAGTTCATGAGGTATGTACTCGCCTCCGTTTAATCGCATCGATGATCGAAAGAAGATCGAGGAGTTTGTTCACGCGCACGGCTTCGCGACGCTGATTACGAAAAATTCGGAGGGACTCTGCGCCAGTCATTTGCCGGTTCTGTTCGATGAAGCTGCGGGCAGGATCGGAGTGCTTCGGAGTCACATGGCACGAGCGAATGGGCAGTGGCGCCATTTCGCGTCGGGCGAGGAAGTTCTCTGTGTTTTTCCGGGACCACACGCTTATATCTCACCGTCCTGGTACGTGACCCAGCACACGGTACCGACGTGGAACTATGCGACCGTCCACGTGTATGGTGTTCCGACGATTGTCGATGAGGCTGCCTTAAAAGAGATTGTCTTCGAAACCACGTCTAAATATGAGGCGACGATGGCCGCGCCCTGGACGATTCCGCTCTCCAACGAGGAACTGGATGCCATGCTAAAGGCGATCGTGGGCTTTTCCATCGCAGTGACGCGAATCGAAGCGAAGTTTAAATTGGGCCAGAATCGCTCCAGGGAAGATCAAGAGAGCATGCTGCTTGCACTGCAGACTGCACCCGATTCGGGAAGTCGGGACCTGGCCGAATTTATTTTGCGGCAAGCGGGATCGTAAGAAGAGCTCATCCGTATCGCGCGCCGGCGATCTGAATTGACGCGCGGGACTTTGATCCGCTATGAAGATCGGTAGAACTTTGCATCCATGAGCAAATCTTACTATCCGACAGATCGAGCCGGACAGATCAAATGGCACAATAACTTCGCCGCGGAGTTCCCGGGCATTGGCGGTTCTCTGGGGTTTAGTGGACCAGAGATTTCCAACGCGGTGAACGACTCGATGTATGCGGTTTATCTTCTTGAAACGCTCGGACCGGAAATAGAGTCCAACCCGGGTCACGCTGCCCGCGCCGTGCTGGAAGGTCAGTCACAGGGCTCTTATGTGGATCTGCAACACGAAGCGAACGCGCCCAAGCCCGTGCACCCGGGCATCGACACGCGCCGGCAGGCTCGGGTCGAGCGAATCAAGGGGCATAGCAGTTACACCGAAGATATCGGACGGCGTCTTGGGATCATGTCACGCAAGATCGACCCGAAAAATTACCGTGCCGAGTTGGGCAAGCCGCGGCGGACGGGAGACCTAGTGACGATACCGTTTCGCAAGGCGGGCGGTGAAGTTTCCGGGATAAATCTTTACCGCCAGAGCGAGGGAGAAACACAACCCCAATTAGTCGGTTTTTTCTTCCGCACACCTGCGATTGACACTGCACCGGGCAAATCCGGCCAGCTGACCTACACCGCTCGAGCCGTGGTGGACAAAATGGAAATTGGCCAGCCGAGCGAAGCAGTGAAACTGAGCTAGCGGCGAAGGACGGCGATCTAACCTGCGGACTTTTCCGAGTCGTCGAATTCCTCGATCGGCGGGCAGGAGCAGAACAAGTTTCGATCGCCGTAAACGTTGTCGATCCGGGCAACCGCCGGCCAGAACTTGTGCTCGCGCGTCCAGGGGGCGGGAAAGGCCGCCTGGTTTCGCGAATAGGGGTGATCCCACTTTTCGGCGGCGATCTGTCTCGTTGTGTGAGGAGCGTTCTTCAGGACATTGTTTTGTCGATCCGCTTTTCCACTCACTATTTCGTCAATTTCGCCTCGGATCGAAATCATTGCATCGCAAAAGCGACCGATCTCGGGTTTCGATTCACTTTCGGTCGGTTCAATCATCATCGTCCCGGCGACTGGAAATGAGACGGTTGGCGCGTGAAAACCGTAGTCCATTAAACGCTTGGCCACGTCTTCGACTTCGATCCCGGTCGCCTTCCACTGGCGGAGATCCACGATACATTCGTGTGCCACTAATCCGCGCTTCCCTTTGAACAAAACAGGAAAGTGCGGATCCAGCCGTCTGGCGATGTAGTTCGCATTAAGGATAGCGACCTTGGTCGCTTTTGTTAACCCGGCCGCGCCCATCATTCGAATGTACATCCACGAGATCGTCAAAATACTCGCGCTGCCATACGGTGCCGCTGCCACGGGGCCGACTCCGTTGTTTTGTGTGTCACGCTGGAGAGAAGCATGTGCCGGTAAAAAGGGAACAAGATGTTCGGCCACGCCAATTGGGCCTACCCCGGGTCCGCCACCCCCATGCGGTATGCAAAACGTCTTGTGCAAATTCAAGTGGCAGACGTCAGCGCCGTAATCCCCGGGGCGGCAAAGACCAACCTGGGCGTTCATGTTCGCGCCATCCAGATAAACCTGTCCGCCGTGGGAATGAACGAGCTCGCAAATTTCGCGAATCGTCGGTTCAAACACGCCGTGCGTTGAGGGATAGGTCACCATCAGCGCCGCCAAATCATGCGCGTGCGCATCGGCTTTCGCGCGCAGATCGGCCAGGTCGACGTCTCCATCCTTTAGCGTGGCGACGGCGATGACCTTGAAACCCGCCATCACGGCACTGGCCGGATTCGTTCCGTGGGCCGATTGCGGGATCAGGCAGACATTGCGATGTGCTTCACCCCGCGACATATGAAATTGTCGAATAGCCAGCAAGCCGGCGTATTCGCCTTGTGAACCCGCATTTGGTTGCAGGGAAACTGCCGCAAAACCGGTGATCTCGGCGAGCCATTGTTCCAATTGTCGGCACATTTCCAGATAGCCGCCGATCTGATCGCGCGGAGCGAACGGATGCAGGCGCGCGAATTCCGGCCAGGAAATGGGAAACATTTCCGCCGTCGCGTTCAACTTCATCGTGCATGAACCCAGTGGGATCATCGAATGACAAAGCGACAAATCTCGCGATTCGAGCCGGCGGATGTAGCGCAGCATTTCGGTCTCGGTGCGATGAGTGTTAAAAACGGGATGGGTCAGGAATTTCGAAGCGCGCACCGCGAATTGCGGGATGCGCGATGGGGGCGAGTCAGTTTCCTCCTTGGCAAAATCGCGGGCAGGTGGGCCGCGGAAAATCGACATGAGCAGATCGATGTCCGTTTCTGACGTTGTCTCGTCAAAGGAAATCGCCACAGCGCCGGGTTCAAGCTCACGCAAATTGCAGCCTATGTTTTGTGCGTGATTTAAGATGGCCTCGCTCGATTCAACCTCGATACAAACCGTGTCGAAGAAGCTTTCATGCCTCGTCTTGAAACCAACCCGGCTCAAAGCATTGGCGAAATTGGTTGTTAAACGATGAATGCGCTGAGCAATGGCGCGCAGCCCCTCCGGTCCGTGATAGACCGCATACATCGACGCGATGACGGCAAGGAGAACCTGCGCTGTGCAGATGTTGCTGGTCGCCTTGTCGCGGCGGATGTGTTGCTCGCGTGTTTGCATTGCCAGTCGATAGGCGGGGCGGCCTTCGCCATCATGTGAAACACCAACCAGCCGGCCCGGCATGTGGCGTTTGTATTGATCGCGCGTGGCGAAATAGGCGGCGTGCGGTCCACCGAACCCGAGAGGTACTCCCAGACGCTGCGTGCTGCCGACGGCCACATCCGCTCCGAATTCGCCGGGCGGTTGAATCAACGTTAAAGCGAGAATGTCGGCCGCGACCGCGACCAGCGCTCCGGCGTCATGCGCTGCCTCGACGAATTTGCGATAGTCGCGGATCGCTCCATCGGTCGCCGGATATTGTAATAGAGCGCCGAAAACATTGTCGGTGAATTCGAATTGCTCGTGATTGGCCACCTTAATTTCAATGCCGAGCGGTTTGGCACGCGTGCGCATGACTTCGATCGTCTGCGGATGACAATCGGTGGCGACAAAGAAGCGCTTCCGTTCCGGGCTAACGGCATGGCAAAGCGTCATCGCTTCAGCCGCAGCGGTGGCTTCATCCAGCAACGACGCATTCGCGACGTCGAGCGCAGTGAGATCGGCAATCATCGTCTGAAAATTGAGCAACGCTTCGAGTCGACCTTGGGCGAGTTCCGCCTGATATGGAGTGTAAGCGGTGTACCACCCTGGATTTTCCAGAACGTTTCGTTGAATTACCGGTGGCGTCACGCAATCGTGATAACCCGCCCCGATGAACGAACGTGCCACGGTGTTTTTGATCGAGACGGCTCGCAATTCCGACAGCGCTTCAGCCTCGGATTTGGGCTTCGGCAGATTCAGTGGCCGATCAAAGCGGATATTTTTCGGCACGGTGGCATCGATCAACGCCTCGAGATCCTGAAATCCAAGTTCGCTCAGCATCTGGCCGATCTGTTCCTCGTTCGGTCCAATATGGCGTCGCGCGAAAGAATCAAAGTCGCGTGTGCTTTCAGCCAAATTTCCCTGATGCAAATGCATGGATGACGGTATGGAACAGAGAATGTAGCGCAAGCTGCCAGGGACGCTGCGTGGCGGCTGTCTGGATTCCGGCCGGCGCCCTGCCGACTGCTACTTAGTTTGCGTCGTATGTCTCGACGCCGTGACTTTTGAGCTGAGCCCGAAGGCCGGTCAGGTGCTCGTGATTTCGCGTCTCGACCGTGCAGAGGACGTTCACGGCTGAGACGTCAGAGCTGGCAAAAGCGCGATCGTGTACAACTTGTTTGATGCTCGCTCCTGTGGCGGCGATTTGCGTGGCCAGATCGGCCAGCCCGCCTGGACGGTCGCTAATTACCGCAATAAAACGCCCCAATCTTCCATCGGCGACAAGGCCGCGCTCGATGACGCGACTTAAGACGTTTGGATCGATATTCCCTCCACAAAGCAAAAGGACGCATTTCTTCCCGGCGAACTCTTTCAGCTTGCCGGAAAGGCACGCCGCTAATGGCGTAGCCGCAGCGCCTTCGACCACGCCCTTCTCAAGTTCGACCAGGCGCAGTATGGCAATAGCCACTTGTTCTTCGGTTACGGTGACTGCCTGGTCTACGTGCGGTCTTGCGATGGCAAAGGCATTTGTCCCCACCTGAGGAATGGCCAGGCCATCCGCGAGTGTGGGGTGAAGCGCTATTTTGGTCGGTTTACCGGCTTCGAGAGCGGCGGAAAAACTCGCCACGTTTTCCGCTTCGACCGCGATCACAGTGACTTGCGGTCGGACGGTCTTGATCGCCAGGGAAACGCCGGCTAACAATCCTCCGCCGCCGACCGGAATTATGATTACTTCAAAATCGGGAACCTGCTCGAGAATCTCCAGTCCCATGGTTCCCTGGCCGGCAATGATGGCGGGATCGTCGTAGCCGTCGATATAAGCGAGACCTTCCGCTTTTGCGATTTCGTGCGCGCGCGCTTTTGCTTCGCCGAAGTCTTTTCCGGACAGGACAACGTTGGCCCCAAGCTTTTGACAATTGTTGACTTTGATAAGAGGTGCGAATTGCGGCATCACGACGGTGGCGGGAATGCCGAGCAACTTGCCTTGATAGGCCAGGGCCTGAGCGTGATTGCCGGCCGACGCGGCGATGACGCCACGCTTTTGCTGCTGCGGAGTCAGCTGGATAAGTGCGTTTCGCGCGCCGCGCTCTTTAAAGCTCCCCGTGCGCTGCAGGTTGTCCAACTTGCAGTACACTTCCATCCCGGTGATTTCGCTTAACGGGATCGACGGCGGGCACGGCGAGTGAAAAACTGCGCCGCGAATGCGTTCACGTGCCGCTTCGATGTCCTGAAACGTAACCACGAAAGTTCCAATATACCGTGACCCGCAGGCAGGCAACGTTTTCGAGCCATTCGCGCAACGAGAGCGGGCCTACTCCCTTACGCGTCTAGTGCCCCTCGGATCGTGGTGGCGAGCTGCTCTGGATCGAACGGTTTCGGCAGAAAGAACATGCCGTTTTCCAGGCGATCTCCCGGGTGCAAGGATTCCTCAAGATATCCAGAGACAAAGACGACTTTCGTCTGCGGACTGGCCTTGCGCAGCCAGTTGGCGAAGAAGCGACCGCTCATTTGCGGCATCACCATGTCTGTGAGCAAAAGGTGGATTTCACCACTGGCACCTTCTGAGAACAACCTTTGCGCATCGTCGCCATTGGCCGCTTCCAAAACCTGATAACCGAGGCCCCGAAGAATGCGCACGGAAATGTGTCTGACACTAATATCGTCTTCCAAAACCAGGATGGTCTCGGTGCCCGGGGGCAGCAATTTGCTGCTCGGTTTCTTGTAAGAAGGCGCGGCGGGCGCGGCTACTCTGGGCAGATAAATCTCCACCGTTGTGCCTGTGCCTCGCTCGCTCGCCACGCGAATTTGTCCGCCGCTTTGGCAAACAATACCGTAGCTGGTAGCGAGACCAAGACCACTGCTTCTTCCGTCCTGTTTGGTGGTGAAAAAGGGTTCAAACAGATGCGCCTTTACTTCGTCGCTCATTCCAGTGCCGTTATCGCTCACGCCGATGACAACATAGTTGCCTGCGGCCAATGCTTCCAAACCCGCGGCCTGCTCCTGATCGTCGCCGATCGTTACCGTGGCCGTCCGCAACGTCAGTTCCCCGCCGTCGGACATCGCGTCGCGCGCGTTCACGGCGAGGTTGAGGATAATCTGGGTTAATTGACTCGCGTCTACTCTGAGATGCGCTCCTTGTTCTTCTCGATGCAAATGACACGCGACGGTGATGTTGTCGCCAAGAAGACGCAGGAGCGATCGTTCCAGGTTTGTGATGATAGAGTTCACCTCCATGACATGGGGTTCCAATGCCTGACGCCGGCTGAAAGCGAGGAGCTGTGCGGCAAGAATCGATGCCCGGTCCGCGGCTTTGCGGATTTCGGCGATGTGATTTGCGGCAGTCCCCTTTACGCCGGGTTCGCTGAGGACCAGGTCGCTGTAGCCGAGAATCGTGGTCAGGAAATTATTAAAGTCGTGTGCGACTCCGCCGGCGAGCTGACCGAATGCGTCCATTTTTTGTGAACGACAAAGCTGATCCTGCAATTGTTTGCGGGCTGTGACGTCCATGAGGGAGCCAACGTAGCGAATGGCTTGTCCCGCTTCATCACGGACGATGGATGCGCGTTCCAACATTTGCAGATAGCTGCCGTCTGCATTCTGAAAACGATATTCGCCGCTCCAGGATTCCGTGTCACTGGAGAGGGCTTCGTGGATACTTGTCAGAACACGAGTGCGATCCGACGGGTGGATGTGCTCGTTCCAAAACCCGATCTCTTGCTCGATCGCGGATTGCTCGTAGCCGAGCAGATTCTCAAGCCCTTGTGGCCAGAGAAGGCGCCCGGTGGCTACATCCCAATCCCGAACTGCATCGTTCGTAGCCCGGGCAAGGTGCGTATGATAATCACTGCTTTGCGCCGGACGATTTTCCAATATGGAGCAACTTTCATTGTGTTTGATAATTTGGTGTTGATCTACGCTCTGTGATTTGCTGCGTCCGCTTGGCTGTGCGGCCGGTGTCAAGGTTGCTTTCCCGGTGGCGAATCCCATGCGACACAACAATCAAAGGCATGTAAAAACGGAGCTAGTTCCATGCCTCTGTCTGGAGTCGAATAAATGCCGCTCGTTTGGCTGTAGTAGATGCGGAAAATATTGCTGCGTTCATAATTTATGGGTGAAAGCTCCGCGTCGCTTCACGAAATCTCAGGATTAAGAAAGCGATCGTCATCGACGCCAATTCGCGAATCGGAGAAGCACTCGATCGCTTCACCGGATAGGGCATCGAGACGTGAACTCGTGTCGCGCGAACGGCTAAGAAACAGGGACACGGAAAGGCTGTGTCGGACTTGGTAAATGGAACAGCGATTTTCGGCGTTTAGGCGCGATGACGCTGATTCGTGATTGCGTTTCTCGGGACGAAAGACGCCGCTTTAATCCGCCGGTGTAAAGGACAGCGGCGCGACTGACGGCGAAATGCAGCTTAGCAGAACCGGCGTTCCTCTGGAATATGCTTCGGTGAATTTTGAATTCAGCGCTTCTTCAAACAGTGAAGTTTTAAAGCGATCGGTGGTCTCAGCCCCGCCTTTGTTCAAATCAGCGGATGGTTGTTCGGAAAGTTTGGCTAGTGCTTTCGCTTCCGTTCGCTTTTCCACGTGAAACGAAAGTCTTACGTATCTCGCTTCAATGCCGAGAAGTGAAACTCCGAATAGACGCTTGTGCGCAAAAGGAATGACTCCTTCAACATCGGTCCAACCGGTGCTGTCCGGCGAAAGACGGTGGTTTGAAACCGCGATTCTGAGCTCGCCCTTGGCCGCGGCATTCTCATTAAGAAAGGTGAATCGATCCAGTGATGGAGCTTGCGGAAGCTCAATGACGAAATTGGTTTCGCCTTCCTGCAATAGACAAGTGACAGTGTCATCTTCCATGATCAACGCTGTCGCTCCCGGCTCCGATGCCGGCAATCGCGACACATGGCCGGCGTGACCGTCCGGCGTCGTGCACTCGATTTTTGCGCCGCAATTCATTCGCTGCGGGTCCTTTGCTATAGCACTCGGAGTCCCAGAAGAATTGTCCTGGCCAGCGAAAGCGGCTTGAATTCCGACGATTGTCACAATTCCCATCATGGCGGTGGCTATCTGCCGCGCTTTGAAGGAGAACTGGCGCATACGGCCGTTTGGAGCTTAGACCGGGCCAGTTGGGGGATTTTCATCTGCCGATAACCCCGCAGCGCGGCAAGGTGCTTAAATCCGTTTTTCAGTTGGAATTTCAGCTTGCCTCAGCTGGCTGCTCACTATTAAAAGGGGTGCGGAACCAAACTCGCGAAACCCGTCCACCAAACCAATGATTGCAAGAGAGGAGCGACTGGTGCCCTGTGCCAGTGTGTTTCCTTTCGTACTTCTACATACGAATTACTGTGGTACCACAACTGCTAACCTAAACTCGCTTTTCGCCTATGACCCACTTGTCTGATTCCTGCTCGTCCTACTACCGCTGCGGGCGAATTGCCATGCTTTGTGCACTTTCGCTGCTTTGTGCGCCGACCTTGACGTGGTCGCAGGATGCCGTCCGGCCGTCACTCGCCGGCGAGGCGGCTTCGGAAGCGCGTCAGCAGGACATCAATCGGTTGCCTTACAATCTTCTGCTTGGTCCGGTCCGCTTCCGCGTGAGCGCGACCGTCGGCGTCGAGTACAACGATAATATTAACTTGGCTGAAGTGAACAAGCAGGACGATGTGATCTTTCGTCCGCAGATCAATCTCAACGCCATCTGGCCAATTACACAGATCAATACGCTGACTCTCGACCTCGGAGTTGGTTATGCTTTATATGTAGATCACTCAAACGCGAATACGAACGGCGTCCTGATCTCGCCCGGGTCCCAACTGGCGTTCGACATTTTTATTGGCGATTTCCGGATTAACATCCACGATCGCCCATCCCTGCAGCAGGACCCGATTGCTGAGGCGGCGCTAAGCAACGTGGTCGATTACGGCAGGTTCGAAAACACTGGTGGTGTTTCTGTGCTTTGGGATTTGAACAAAGCCATTCTGACTCTGGGCTACGACCATTACACCTACGTTTCCACGACTTCTGCCTTCGATTACCTCAACCGGAATGCAGAGGAGCTTTCCGGCACAATTCAGGTCGCAGCCACCGGAACAACCGGCGTCGGCCTCGAGTCGTATGCCGTGTTCAATTACTACAATCAAAATGTGCTGAACGATTCCACCGATTACGCCATCGGGGCTTTTATTGAAACGCAACTGACAACCAATCTGAAGTTGCGCGTAGCCGGGGGTTATCAGGCAATCAATTTTGATCATACCGGCATCGTCGCCGACTTTAGCGACCTTTCCGACTATTACGCTAACGTCCTTATCTCACACCGCCTGAACAATTCCATCCGGCAGACGCTCAGCGCCGGGCATGAAAGTCAACTCGGCGTGAATTCGAACTTCATCACTTTGAATTACATTCGTCACACTGTGTCATGGAACATTATTCGGAACACACTGCTTTCGACGGAACTCTTCTATGAAGACGCGGATGACTCAGGTGGCTTTATTGATGAGCACCTTCATCGCTATGGCGGCGCGCTCACCATTGGATATCAGCTGACTCCCCACGTCACGCTCGGCTTACGTTATCAATATACGCAGAAAGACTCGGATGTTGCGCTCCGCGATTACAGGCAGAATCGAGTTTCATTGGATGGTACTTACAGTTTCTAAAGGCATGACGAGGGAATGAGATTCGGGGCTTATGCAGTTCTATTCGCGGTAATTGTTTCGGCGGCTTACGGGCAGAGACGTTCTCAGGAAAATTCTTCGCCTCCTCCGCCTCCGCCTATTATCGAAAAAACGCCGGCGGCAGATTTGCCGCCTACGACCAGCACGGTCCTTCGGACCAACTCCATGTCAGTGCTGGACGACAAGAAAAAGCTCGGCTCGAATGATTATATAAGTTTCCGAGTGGTCGAGGACCGGGATAACGAATCGCAACGGCTGCGTGTAAACGATAACGGCGAGTTGGAGGTGCCCTATGTCGGGCTGGTTCCAGCGCAAGGCCGTACCTGCAGGGAGCTGGCCTATAGTATTAAGAGTCTCCTCGAAAGAGAGTACTACTATCACGCCACAGTCATTCTTGCGGTGGATCGGGTGAGTGAGAAATCGCGCGGAAGAATTTACGTCTACGGCTCGGTTCGGGGCCAGGGTCCCCAGGAGATTCCGCCCGACGAAAGCTATACCGTAAGCAAAGCGGTTATCCGTGCGGGCGGTTTCGGAGATTTCGCGAACAAACGCAAGGTAAAGGTCACACGCAAAACAGGTCAGGATTTCACCGTCGATCTAAAACGCGTCATCGAAGAGGGACATAGCGATGAGGATGTCATTTTGATGCCGGACGATCAGATTTATGTGCCGCAACGGTTGATCAACATGTGATTATGCAGCCTCCCGTCGCGGAAAAATCATCCCCTGGTTCGTGGTCGAACGCGTTTATTACGCGTCTGCACCGGTATCGATCGCTTTTCTTGCGTCGTTGGTGGATTCCGGTCCTAACGATTTGCCTTGGACTGTTTGTGGAGGCGTTCCTCATCTACCAAACTCCGCCCTCGTTTGCCTCTACCAGCAAAATGATTCTCGCTGGCAAACTCAACATCAGCCAGGGCGCAGTTTACAGTGAGGATACAGTCAACTTCTACGGCACCCAGATTCAACTGATGCAGAGCGCGGAGGTCAAGCGGGATGCCGAAGCTCTGATTCGCTCCACCCATCCAGAGATGCCGCCCGTCCATGTCGAATTGACCATTGTGCAAAAGCCGCGGACTTCCATTTTTGAGCTCACCGCCATCGGTAGTACGCCGGAATACACCCAGGCCTATCTGAATGCGGTTATGCAGAAGTATCTCGACTTCAAAAAAGGCCGGCGGGAAGAACAAGGCCACACCGTGATTAGCGGTATCACCGAGCAGCTCATTCAAACGGAAAAAGATTTACGAACCGCCGAGGACGAAATGCTCGATTTCCAGAAACAGAACAACATCGGCTTTATCCAGGAAGAGGGTAACAGCGCGGCAGCCTATCTGGTTCGATTAAATCGCGACTACGCCGCACTGAAGACGGAGTACGACTTACTGAATCTGCTCGATCTGGATCAGAACCTGGATCGGGCGCAAAACAAGACCGAAGCTTCACCGTCCGGCGATGGCGGCGACGACAAGGGCCTGCCTTTTTCAGATGTCGGTCCGGAAGCCGATTACCTGAGAGCCAAACAGCAGGTCCAGCTTCTTAAAGCTGAGCGAGACACTCTGGGCAAGGATCTCCGTCCGAAGCATCCCAAAATTCTAAAATTAAATGACGAGATTACCAAAGCCGAAAGGCTGATTGATCTTTACCGACAAGACACGGTCGAGAAGCTCGATACGCGTCGCAAATCGATCGGTAAACAGATGGAAAATCTGCAGTCCAACATCAAGGAATGGGAAGCAAAGGCCCTCGATTTGAGTCAGCGACTGGCCCAGTTCAATCGAGTCAAAGGCAAAGTGGACCGGCTGAAGACGCTTTACGATCGATTGACCAACAACCTGAAAGAAATCGACGTCTCACAAGTAGTCGACAGCGGCGATCAGGTCTCCATTATGGAGAACGCAACGACCCCGATGTCGGTGCGCCCGGGATTGATCAAAAGCCTGTTGCTTGGCCTTGGATGCGGCGCGCTCGCCGGCCTAGCCATTTTGATTCTACTGGATCGTATCGACGACCGGATGGCCTCCTTTGGAGAATTCCAACATCATTTCTCGGAGAACGTTCTCGGTCAGATTCCAAAGGAAAAGACGAAGGGCAAAGTGACATTGCTGCAACCGGATGACGCGCGACATGTATTCGCCGAGTCGTACCGTAACGTTCGCTCCTCCATATTTTTCATGCCGTGTGAAGGTCCGCGCCCGAAAACCTTTTTGATCACGAGCGCTGTGCCTAATGAAGGGAAATCGACCATTTCGGCTAATCTCGCGATCACGATGGCGTTCTCCGGAGCGCGGACGTTGCTGATTGACGCCGACCTGCGCCGAGGTGCTCTCCGCGAGGCTTTCGGCATTTCCTCACGAATCGGTTTTTGCGAAGTGCTGAAACAGGAAGTGAACTGGCGCGAAGTTGTCGTTCCCACGGCGTATCCAAGCCTTTTTGTTCTGCCACGCGGCAAGACACTGTCCCAGCCGAGCGAGCATCTCTTGCGAGATTCGACGGATACGTTGCTGAAAGACATTTATAACCATTACGATTACATCGTTATCGATAGCTCGCCTGTTTTGGCCGCTGACGATACGACAAGCCTCGCTCCCAAAATCGATGCGACTATTTTCGTTGTTCGCCTTTCTTATACCTCGGCCAGGCTAACCAAAAAATCGCTCGAGTTGCTTTACAACCGGCAGGTAAACGTCCCGGGCGTCATTCTCAACTTCGTCGATACGTCTCTTCCTGAATATTATTACTACCAGTATTCAGAGTACTACAACACTCCGACGGGTGGGGGCGAGACGGAGGCGCTGAATACGGGCCTCATTCACCCGGACGAAGCTAATCGCGTCTAGTTGGCCGCATTAGCGGCCGCGAGTGGTCGACTGATTTGACTGGCCGATATCGCTATTTCTCTGATCGACCGGCTTCCGGTGGCCGGGCAAAGCAAAGAATTCCCATTGGCACTTCGGCAGCTCATTGTTGTCGTGTTGCATAAGTGGTATGAGCTTTATCGGTCCATCTCCACCGCCTCTGGATGAGAATTTCGCGCCGCTCGTTCGGCGGGCGGCATATCACGCCAGGCTGATTGGCAGCCTGGCCATCGTCCAAACGATCGTGCAGGTCCTCGGGTTCCTGAGCGGCATCCTTGTTATCCGCAGTCTGTCGCAGCAGGAATATGCTTATTTCACGATTGCTAACACGATGCAGGGAACGATGAATCTCCTCGCTGACATCGGAGTAAGCATCGGCGTTGTCTCGATCGGAGGGCGGGTCTGGCAGGATCCCTATCGGTTTGGACAGCTGATTAATACGGCCCTGGGATTACGCAAAAGATTGGCCGTCATGGCAATTCTGGTGATCACGCCGGTCGTGTACTTCCTGCTCGTTAGGAACGGGGCTGCCGTCGGGTATGCCTTGGTTCTGGTCCTCCTCGTGTTGATCGGCCTCCTTCCCCAGCTTTCGATTGGTGTTTTGAGCGTTGTGCCAAGGCTCCGCTCCGATGTCGGCCGGATTCAACGCATTGATTTCAGCGGTGCTGTGGTGCGGCTTCTTTGCCTGCTTGCGCTGCTCTACCTCTTGAACGCTGGAGTCGCGATTGGCACGGCCATCGTCGCGTTTTTTCTGCAGTGGTTTCTACTCCGTCACTATGTTGCCGGCGTAGTCGATCTGACCGCCCCGCAAAACGCAGAGGATCGTCACGCGATCGTGGGATTCATTCGAAAGCTCGCGCCGAATGCTGCGTTCTATTGTGTTCAGGGTCAGATTACGGTTTTTCTCATTAGCATCTTCGCGCACAGCGCCAGTTCGGTGGCGGAGGTCGGGGCGCTCGGTCGTCTGGCCATGATTTTTGCCGTGTTGGGAAATCTGCTGACCAACATTTTCGTTCCGGCCTTTGCCCGCGCCCATACTGCGCGCAAGCTTCGGTTACTCTATATTGGTATCGTCGGTGGAGTCGGGGCGTTTGGATTGGTCGTCGTATGCCTCGCTGCTTTGTTTCCCGATCAGTTTCTGTTCGTTCTCGGGAGCAAATATTCACATTTACGGGAGGAATTACTGCTGATCGTGGCCAGCGCCGTCCTTAACGCATTTGCCGGAGCACTCTGGTCTTTGAACTCGGCCAAGGCATGGATAGCCGGCTCCTGGCTCTACATTCCGGCTACACTGGTCACGCAAATCGCACTTATCCCTTTCACCGATTTCTCGCGGGTCAGTAGTGTTCTCGTCTTTAATCTCATCTCGGCGGTACCGAGTCTTCTCCTTAATATCTTCCTAAGTTATCGCGGATTTCGCGGTCTGCGGCATGTCCATTCCTAGCGACGACGATGCCGAACTACGCCTACCATTTAGCGCGCGCGCAAGGCCGATTGTGGCGCCAGACGTATCTTGCGCTGCTGCCGTTCATTGTCCGGCGGCGAATCGAATTTCGCCGTGAAATTCCGGTCGAAGTTTTCTCCTATTCCGGCGAAGGTGCATTGCCGGAGCAGGTGGCATCAATCCGGTCGTTTCTTAAGCATGCCGGAAGACCTAAGCAATTTACCGTCGTCTCTGACGGGACGTATTCCAGACGCGCAATCGACCTATTGCAGCAGATAGACCCGGTGGTAACGGTTGCCGATCTGCCGGCGCCGTCTCAAAATATCGATCCTCGGCTTTCGTCTTATCTGCGAACCCATCCGACCGGAAAACAGCTGGGTTTGATCATGTCATTGCCCCGGCAGCGTCCGGCACTCTACCTGGATTCAGACGTTTTGTTTTTCCCCGGGGCGGATGATGTGAATCATCTTCTACAGTCTTCTGCACCGGCACTCTATCTTCCGGATTGCGGTTTTGCCGGGGACGAACGAATTCTGCGTGACCCGGGGGAAAAGGCGCGACCAGTGAACACAGGAGTGTTGTTCTTGTTCAAGCCGATCGATTGGTCCCGTAGCATCGAGCGCTTTCTCGAAATGGATGGCGAACCGGATTTCTTCACAAATCAGACCATGGCTCACGTGACAATGCACGATAATAGGGCGGAGCCTCTCGATCGTGCGAAGTATGTCCTGCAACTGGACGACCAGTTTGTCTACGCCGATGAATATGCGGGGCCGGGCGTGGCTCTGCGGCATTACGTCAATCCGGTTAGGCACAAATTTTGGACAAGTTTGACATGTTGAGCGCAACCGCGACCGAGACGGCGTCGAAGCCACTGCGCATCCTCATTGTGTTGAATCTCGAGTGGAATTCTCAACTGGGGGCGGCGCGCATTTACATGGAACTGGCAGAACAATGGCGTTCCGCCGGCCACGCCGTTGAACACTTCAGTCTGGCGGATGCATTCCCGGTGGGACGGACATCTTCCCGCCGGCTTGCTCTTCGTCTTTTGCTATTCCCGTATCGCGCCGCAGCCTTCGTCCGGAAGAACGCCGGACGCTTCGACATCGTTGACGCACTGGCGGGTGCATTGCCGATGTCGAAGAAGAAACTCAACTTCACCGGATTGCTGGTCGCGCGGTCTGTTGGCTGGCATCAAACCTATGACCGTTTCGAAAGAACGGCCTCCCGCCGCTGGCCGCGGCGGGCTCCCGGGACATTCCTGGGGAAATGGATCTATTCTCTCATCCGACACTGGATGTTACGCAGGTGCGATTCTTCGGTTCGCCTCTCTGATCTCGTTAACCTCCCCAACGAGGAAGAGGCTGGAGATCTTCGTCGGGAGATTGGCGTTCGTCCATTCCTGGTTCAGCCTTATGGCCTTACCGCGCAGGATCGTCATGGTTTTGCACAAGTCGCGCGGAGTCCGGCGACGCGGCTGGGCCAAAAGACAATCAGTTTTATCGGCATGTGGGCTTTGCGTAAAGGAGCCGGGGATTGGGGGCAGATTGCACGGTCGGTGCGGCGACAGGTGCCGGACGCGCGATTCCGATTTTTGGGCACGATGGTAGAAGCGGACAAAGTTCTGGCCGACCTGGGTGGCGAATCGACAGATCGGATCGAAGTGATATCAGAGTTTTCACCGGCTGAGCTGCCCGGGCTGCTGGCCGATTGTACCGTGGGCGCTTTGCCGAGCTATGTCGAGGGTTTTGGCCTGGCCCTTCTCGAACAACTTGCCGCAGGCATTCCCACGGTTGCCTTTGAGGCCGCTGGTCCGCGGGACATTTTGCGGTCCCGATTACCGGAATTGCTCGTGCCTAACGGAGACGTTGAGGCATTTGCCGCCGCCCTGATCAAAATCCTTCAGCTTGATCTGCCCGCTTATGAGACGCTCGTTCAGGCCAGCATCCGCGCAGCAGGGGATTTCTTTTGGCCCACAATCGCCGAGGAGACTCTGCGCTCCTACCGTGAGGCCCTGGTTAAAACAAGTGAGCGCTGATCTCAGTTTTCACTCTCAGCGGTTGCTGGCAGACGGTCAGATTCCTGCTTCCCCTTGGTCGCGCAGAATTGCAATTGCCGCCGGTATTCGTTCAGAGCAGCGCGAATTGCCGGGATGGCCAGGCCAGGATAGACCAGGCTTTCCCGTCCGATTTGCAAAGTCGATAGGAACTTATTGTGGAGGGTTGGCTGATAAATAAAAGAGTGACACAGCATTGCGAAAAACCGCGAGGAGATATCGCTTTCGGCATCGGAGAACGATCGATTCAACGCTTCATAATGATGGATCACAAAGGTACCGGCGATTTGCCTGATTCGATAACCCAACCAGTGCAGACGGCTGCCAAACTCCAAATACGCAGCACCAAACCGAAATCCTTCGGCCAGTCGTGCGCCCTGATCGAAAACTGTCCGTGGATAGATCGTCGCACCGTCGGCAATCGCCCAACAATCGTTGGGGTCCGCCGGGCGCACAGAGAATCCACGGGGATGCAATTGCCCCGGACACTCCGGCGGCGCAGTCATCGGTTGTTGTGTTGGCAAATACTCGCCAATAATCCAGATCGACGCGGGATCTTCAGCGGCGGCGCGCAGGCAATATTCAAAATGGCGGGGAGGGAATTCGTGGTCGTCATCCATCGTCCGGATGTGAGTTCCGCGACAAGCCAGAGCAACGTGATTGCGATTGCTGTAGAGACCGCGACGCGGTCCGCGCAGATACTGACAGCTGAATGTGTCAGTGATCCGTTTGACATGCTCGATCTGATTGTCATCAGAGTCGTCCGAGACGATGACTTCCCAAGGCTGTCTATCCTGTGCCCGCAGTGACTGAAGAGTGCGTTCGAGGCTCGTGGGACGATTACGTGTCACGACCGCAACGCTCATATGAATATCATGCATCTCGTTTTGCTGGTGCCTTTGGGATCATCGTATGGACAATAAATACCTGCATGTGATTATTCGGCTGTCACCTCCCGGGTTTCGGGTCCCAATTTCCGAAAGAGAAGGGATTTCGCACCCCCGTCTGGATCGTTGCAAGTTCCTCATGTCGTGAATACCCGACCGTTCGTCATCATTACAACACGACTTCCGCCGCATGTTTGCGGAATCGGGACGTACAGTTGGTTGTTACACAAACATTGGCCTGATGGCGGGGCGCGGCCAAAGTTTGTCGTTATCGATGGCGCCTCCGAATCGTCGATGGCGCTGCCGGATCTCGATATTGTCGAATTCAACGGAAACGGACGAAACCTGGCGCGCGCGCTTGATCATGCCGGGCCGGTGGATGTGCTGCTTCATTACGCCGGCCGGGCTTATCACGCTTACGGAAGTCCGGTCTGGTTGCCGGCCGTTCTGTCCAGGTGGAAACAGAAGTGTCCCGCTGGCCGGTTAACCGTTCTTTTTCACGAAATTCCTCCGAAGCTTCCATTCAGTTCCAGGCATTATTGGATGAATCTTGGCAACGAACGTGTCATTCGGAAACTGGCCAGGCTGGCGGACGCGCTCATCACCAACACGAGCGAGCACGTGGCGAAGCTGGAGAGAATTTCAGGAAGGCGTGATGTTCATCGTGTTCCCGTTGGATCAAACATTGAACCCTCCGAGTTCTCGGTCCAGCAACGAAAGCGAACTGAATTTGTTGTTTTTGGATTGCCGTTTGGCCGGTGGCAAACCCTGGAGATGTTCAATCGTGAAATTCCCTCGTGGCAGAAAAACGGTCATCTCGCGAGGCTTCATCTTATCGGGCCCCGCGATGCGAAATTCGATCGGCGGTCGGATCGGTTGATAGAAACCTATCCCAATCCGGCGAGTGTGGTTATTCAAGGTGAAATGCCGCCGGCTGAGATATCCAGGCTTCTAGCGAGTGCACAGTTTGCCCTGAGCAACGCCGGACCGGAAAATTGGAGTAAATCGAGCACATTCATGGCCTATGCCGCTCACGGCTGTGCGATCGTAAGCGAATGGAAATCTGAATCCGTGCCGCTCTCGTTTGCGGTGCGGCCAGGCGAGGTCACTACGGTTTCCGATGGCGAACTGCGGGAGAGAACGGAATCGCTGCACGAATGGTACGATAAGAATGCGGCTTGGGATGTGATCGCTCGAAGAATTTCTGAGATCGCCTCCGATCAATCGGCACTTACGCCAACGGACTAATGGAGGAGCTCGTCGTTATCACTCCAGAGCTAAAACCCGGCGCCGGCGGTCTCGCTGATTATACTCTCTTCTTGTTGGGAAACCTGGGCACGATCGAAAACCTGAGGTTGCTTGTTCCATCCAGAGGGTTCAACGACGCGTCCGCCAGCGAATATCGGGTGGAAGAATTGGCCCGACATCGGGCTGCAATTTTTCGGCAGTTGCCGCAAAGCGGCGGCAAGGTTCTGCTGCAATACAGTGCGTATGGTTTCGATCGGCTGGGATTTCCCAGAGCACTCCTCCAGGCCCTGGTCGATTGGAAACAGAAAACGGGTGGACGGTTGGTCGTAATGCTCCACGAGATTTGGGCTTTTCGGCCGATCATCAGCAAACATTTTGTGGTGCAATGGCTTCACCGCCGGGCGCTGAAACGATTGGTCGAATCAAGCGATGTTGTTTTTACGAGCACAGCGAGCCAGCTCGATCATCTCCGTGCGTTATCTGGCAGTGCGCCAATCCGTGTTCTTCCGGTCGGCTCAAATATCCGCCCGTCCCGTGTTGATCGCAGTTCGCGCACACCGGGATGGACCGTCCTTTTTGGGCTGCAACAAAACAGACTGCGCACGTTGCAAAGGATGAGACAGGATCTGCAAGCTCTGGCCGGGGCGGGACAAATTACGAAAATCATTTCAATCGGAGCCAACGCCGATCCGCGGTTCGATGAGGAAGAGCGCGAGTTGCTCGCTTCCTTGCCCTTGCGCGAAGGTTTCGAGCAACGTGGCCGGACTTCCGAAGAGGAAATATCCGCAACCCTGGCGACTGCATCCTTCGGCCTCTTCGGGCAAAGCGAGCTAAGTTATGCGAAATCCGGCACCTTTATGGCCTACGCGGCGCATCAACTGAACATTCTGGCTGAGTTCGCCGATGTATCGAAACCCGAACCGGTGTGCTGGCTCGTGGCCCCGCGGGAATTGCATCGTGGATTGTCCGAGGAGGAGTTGAAGAATCGCGCGGAACGTCTTCACCTTTGGCAAGAGCAGGCTTCGTCCTGGCCAGTCATTGCCACGTCCTTCGCGGCAGCTCTAGATCCGAATGAATTCAGTAAGGCCGATAGTTGATTGTGGAGGATTTGAAACAGAAAAAGGTTTTATTGGTTAGTCCTTGTCAGGGCGGATACGGCGGTATCGAGGCGTTCGTCCTGGCTGTGGCCGATGCTGTGCATCGCGAAGCCGATTTTTCAGTGAAGGTTTGCTTTAAAAAAGTGAAAGGCTTTGCTTTGCATCCAAGCCTGGCGACGATGCTACGACATGAAGCCGTCATGTTCGTCGACCGCGCCGGACACGAGCTCGCTGAAGCGATCCAATGGGCCGACATAGTGCATTTGCAGAACGCCTCGCCCGACGTGGTGTTCCTGACCAAGCTCTTTCGAAAGCCGATCGTGTTGACGATCCATAACTACATGCCGCGCCGAATGACCTTGCACCGGTTGCTCTGGCGAGCGAGCGCACCTTTGGCCGACGAACGTTGGTATAACTCGGACTTCGTTTGGAAAACCTGGGAAGGAGAGCGTCGACGGACAGGAAGCCGCAAGGTTCCGACTACGTCGAAACTGCCCGAGGGCTGGACACCGCCGCTCCAGCGTCGCGGTTTCGTCTTTGTCGGTCGATGGATCGCGAACAAGGGAATCGAAACTCTGATCGCAGCTTACGCGAAAGCCGATCTTGATCGCGAATCGTGGCCGCTCGTCCTCATGGGGGATGGCCCCTTGCGAAAACCGATCGAAGCTCGCCTCAGAGAAACTCCCGTTCGCGGGATTCAGGTCACCGGATTCGTCGACGAAACAGAAAAAGCGCGGCAAATGCAGAATGCCCGATGGGTGGTTGTACCGCCGCATACGAATGAAGATTTCGGCCTTACCGCGGTGGAAGCGCGACACCTCGGCGTGCCTTGCATCATTACGCGTGATGGCGGTTTGCCCGAGGCGGGCGGGCGCCATGCCCTGGTTTGCGAACCGAATAATCCGATCGCTTTGGCCCGTCTCCTCGAAAGAGCTTCAGAAATGACCGAGGAAGAATACGCGGACCGAGCCGAGCGGACCAAGCAAGAGCTGGCGACAGAAATGGAGCCGATTGATTTTTATCCGCGTTCCTACCGCCGCATTTTGGCGGCAAAGTCGTAGAACTTGGCTGCCATGGTTTTACTTACGCATCCCTTCGGGAACGCGAATGTGCGTGCTGTCCTGGACGCGCTGCAGGGGGCTGGCTTGCTCGAGCGATTTGTTACGACGCTTGGCTGGTCGAAAAGCTCGTATCCTTATCTAAGCGATCACATCCGGGGGAAAATTCGGCGCAATTATGAGCTGCCCGCGGAAAAGATCGATATCCATCCGTTGCGCGAATCGGTCCGACTCATCGCAAATGCGTTCGGAATCGGTCGCCTAACCAAGCACGAAACCGGGTGGGCCAGCATCGATCAGGTTTGGCGAAGCCTTGATCGAGAAGCTGCCCGCCGCTTGCGCAAAGGTGCCTACGGTGCGCATCTGCGATGTGTTTATGCCTATGAAGATTGCGCCGAGGAGCTGTTTCGCGCCGCGGTCGATTTGGGTTTACGCCGAATCTACGATCTTCCGATTGCCTATTGGGAAACCGCGCAACGGCTGCTCGGCGAAGAAGCTCAGCGTTATCCAGAGTGGGAACCGACTCTTTTGGCGACACGGGATTCGGCCGAGAAATTGTCGCGCAAGAAACGAGAAATGGAGCTCGCCGAGCTGGTCGTCTGCCCCAGTAATTTTGTCATGGAATCTTTGCCTGAGGCAAAGCGAGTTAGTTCAGCCTGTGTGGTGGTTCCTTTCGGTTCGCCCATGGTCGAGCGCGATATGGCAACTCGCGTCGAAGATAAAACTTTGCGCCTGTTGTTTGCCGGAGCTCTGACTCAACGTAAAGGATTGGCGGATCTGTTTGAAGCCATGAAACTGCTCAATTCAACGAAGATCGAACTCATCGTTATGGGTTCGCTGTTGCGCCCGCTCAGCTGGTACCGCGATCAATTTCAGAACTTCATTTACGAGCCGCCGAGGCCGCACGCCGAGGTCTTGCAGCTTATGCAAAGCTGCGACGTTCTGGTGCTCCCTTCGATCGTGGAGGGCAGGGCCCTGGTGCAACAGGAAGCGATGGCCTGTGGACTTCCCGTAATCGTAACGAAAAATGCCGGCGGGGATGACCTGGTCGTTGATGGCGAGACGGGATTTCTCGTCCCGATCCGCTCACCACAGAAGATTGCAGAAACCATAAGTTGGTTTGCCTCGAACCGAACTAGCATTTCTGGCATGGGTATTGCAGCGCAGAAGCGAGCGCGGGACCTGACCTGGCATTCGTATGGTGAAACAATCGTCGCCGCGGCTCGCCGCCTAATACACGAATGAAGCCCATCACCCCGGCAGAGAGAGCCCAGAACTACATCCGGTACCTGATCTGGCTTTATTTTTGGCTTCTTCTGATCGAGGGGGCCTTGCGCAAGTGGGTATTTCCAGACTTGTCGAATCCCCTGCTTGTTATTCGCGATCCGGTCGCTCTCGCCATTTATTTTCTTTCATTCCGCGCTCGCGTATTCCCGCGGAATGGCTGGGTCTTTGCTTTGGCCGTGATGGGATTTCTGACCGTATTTGCAACCTTTGTTCGACTCTGGCCCTACCTGCCGCCTCTCCAGATCGCCGCCGTTACCGGTTACGGAGTTCATGCCAACTTTTTTCATTTGCCCTTAATCTTTATCATCGCGCGTGTCCTGACCTTCGAAGATGTAAAGAGATTTGGGTGGTGGATACTTATTCTGCTGATCCCAATGACTCTGCTCATGATCGCCCAATTCCGCGCCGCGCCGGATGCGTTGGTCAATCGCACTGCGGGTGGTGAAGGTGAGATGCTAATGTCAGCGATGGGGAAGGTGCGGACCGCCGGGCCGTTTTCGTTTGTCGTCGGTGTGGTTGCCTATTTCGCGCTCGCGACCGGCTATCTCGTGTGGGCGGTGCTGGACCGGGGAGTTTATAAAAATTGGTTGTTGCTGGTCGCGGGTGTAGCTCTTCTCATCGGTATTGCGGTCTCAGGCAGCCGCTCCCTGGTGGGTGCCTGCGCCGTCGTCATTGCCTTACTGGCGCTTGTAGCTTTCTTTCGCCCGGACGTCGTCAATCGGTTCGGCCGAGTGCTGCTGGCCGCCGTAGTTTTAGGTTTCATTGTCACTCAAACCCCAATTTTTAGGGAAGGCGCTAATGTCATGTCGACACGATTTGCCGAGGTCGCGGAGGCGACAGAACAATCGATTGGGCAGGGCCTGGTGACGCGGGTCTTATCTACTTTTGAAGACGGTTTTTTCGTTTTGGGAAGAGCGCCGCTGTTTGGTTATGGCCTCGGTATCGGAACCAATGCCGGCGCCAAATTTTTGACGGGCCGCAGCGTTTTCCTCCTGTTGGAGGGAGAGTGGCCGCGCATCATTCTCGAAAGCGGTCCTATAATCGGGGTCGCCTACCTGGCCTGGCGTTGTGGTCTTGTTCTTTGGATCGGCTGGATCGCCATCAAGTCGGTCAAAGCCGGTAATCTGCTGCCGCTCCTGATCTTCGGTTCAGCCTTTCTGCCGATGATCAGCGGTCAATTTGGTCAGCCTACTATTTTAGGATTTGCTGTATTTGCGTCGGGACTTGCGCTCGCGGCCACGAAACCAACTTTGGACCTGGTTGGTGTGCCGCCGCCCGCGTTACCGGCGAAGATAGGCGGAATGAAAGCCGTCCGTGGTCGCTCCGCCTACGCCGAAAGGCTGCACGGAACCTCGGCCGCACAAGATCAGCCCAATGGTTCTGTTGATCGGTAATTATCGGCCCGATCAACAGCAGAGTATGCAGCGCTTCGGTGACATGATGCTGCAGGGGTTAACCACCGGTGGTATTGAAGCGGAACTGGTGTGTCCGGAACCAGTGCTGGGCAATTTACCGCTCCCCGGCCGTGTTTTTTCGAAATGGCTCGGCTATGTCGACAAGTACATCCTGTTTCCTTTTCGCTTAAGGCGAAAGCTGTCGAAGCAACCGGATGTGGTTCACATCTGCGATCATTCAAACGCAGTTTACACTCGGCGCTGCCGTCCGGCGCCCGTTCTCATTACGTGCCACGATTTGCTGGCGGTGCGCGGAGCTCTCGGTGAAGAAACAGATTGCCCAGCTTCAGTGACTGGCCGAATCCTGCAGCGATGGATTCTACGGGGGTTACGGAGAGCAGACGTTATCGCCTGCGCTTCGCGTGCGACAGAAGCAGACGCGCAACGCCTGGTCGGGACAACGGGTCATCCAGAACTGGTTGTCGTTCCGCTCGGCTTAAATTACGAATACAAAAAGCTGTCGACAGAGGTTGCACGATTGCGACTCGCCCAGTTGCAATCGCTCGACCTCTCTTTGCCTTTTGTGTTGCATGTCGGGTCGAACTTGCGCCGGAAAAATCGAGGTGCCGTCCTCCGCATTGTTGCCCTGATCAAAGAAAAATGGAAAGGACAGGTCGTGTTCGCCGGCGATCCTTTGGAAGCGGAACTGCTGGCCCTGGCCGAAGAACTCGGAGTCAGAGATCGGATCAGGCAGGTCGCGAATGCGAGCAGTGAATCGCTCGAAGCACTTTACAATTGTGCCGTGGCCCTTTTGTATCCGTCGCGCTATGAAGGCTTCGGATGGCCTATCATCGAAGCTCAGGCCTGTGGTTGTCCGGTGATTTGTTCTACCTCAGGGCCGCTCCCGGAAGCCGCGGGTGATGCCGGCTTGTATCATGCACTGGATGATGAAGCAGGGTTCGCCACCGATTTATTGCGATTGGCCGACCCGGTTGAACGCGCGGTATGGAGTGAAAAAAGTTCGAGCAATGCGGAGAGATTCTCGGCCAAGAAAATGATCGCGCACTATATCGATCTTTATCGGCGGCTCGGAGCTGAAGTATGAGAGCGCTTCTGTTTCTTTTCAGTAACTTACTTCCCTTCCAATTGCGTCGTTCCTTTCTTGAAACGCAGTTCGGTTACACGATTCATCCAACGTGTCGGCTGGGTTTTTGTTGGATTTCGGCGACGCGCTTGATCATGGAGGAAGGAAGCAGCATTGGTCACTTTACCATCTGCAAAAGCCTCGATCTCCTGCATCTCAAAGCACACGCTTACATTGGTCGCGGCAATTGGATCACCGGATTTCCTCTGGGGACGTCGGCTCATTTTGGCGCTGAAAAAGACAGAGTTCCCCAGCTGATCGTGGGAGAGCACGCCGCCATCACCAATCGCCACCTGATCGATTGCACGAATTCGGTTGTCATCGGCCGATTTACGACCGTGGCCGGTTTTCAATCGCAGATCCTCACACACAGCATCGATCTCGAGCACAACCGACAGGTCTCCGCCCCTGTTCGAGTGGGGGATTATTGCTTCATCGGAACGAATTGTGTGTTGCTCCCAGCCAGCATCTTACCCAACTTTGCCGTGCTGGGCGCAAAGTCTCTCTTGAATCGCGCCTTTACTGATTCCTACCAGCTCTACGGAGGCGTCCCGGCCAGGCCTATTAAAACGTTGCCGCAGGACTATGCCTATTTCCGGCGGACCGAAGGCTTTGTCGTTTAATCCTTTGAAAATCCTGCAGATCCTGCCCACGCTCGATCCAAGCGTCGGTGGCGTTGCGCCGGCGGTAATTGCTTTGAGTCGAGGACTCGTTAGCCGGAGACACGACGTCCATCTCCTTGCCTTGGATGATCCAGGTGCGCCATGGCTGGCAAGTATCGGATTAAGAGTGCACGCGATCGGGAGAGGCCTGACGAGTTATCAATATTCCCGCTCACTGTTGCCCTGGTTGCGACGACACGGTGGGGATTACGACCGGGTGATCGTCAATGGTCTATGGCAATACCCAAATCTTGCCGTCTGGCGGCATTTCGCCGGATCGGCCATACCTTATTATGTTTTTCCGCATGGGATGCTTGATCCATGGTTCAAGCGAACCTATCCGCTCAAACATCTAAAAAAATGGTGCTACTGGCCCTGGGCCGAATATCGGGTTCTACGCGATGCGGCTGCTGTAATTTTCACGTCGGAAGAGGAGCGAATCGAGGCGGCCGAATCTTTCTGGCTCTACAGCTATCGGGAAAAAGTGTCTTCTCTCGGGATCCAAACGCCGCCGGCCACTACAAGCAACGTGAAGGAGTTATTTAAGCAAAAATTCCCACAAATCCGAGATAGACGGATGCTTCTATTTCTTGGACGGCTGCATCCGAAGAAAGGCTGCGATGTTGCCATAGAAGCTTTAGCAAATTCCAAAGGCGCAGAAAAGGTGATGCTCGCCCTGGCCGGCCCTGACCAGATCGGATGGGAACAAGAGTTACGTGCACTGGCGGCTCGTGTCGGAGTGGAACCAAATGTCATTTTTACGGGAATGCTCACCGGAGAGATGAAGCAGAGCGCGTTGGTCAACGCGGACGCTCTCATTCTGCCTTCACACCAGGAAAATTTCGGGATGGCGGTTGTTGAAGCGCTTGCCGTCGGTGTGCCGGTGCTGATTTCGAATCGGATAAATATCTGGCGCGAGATCGAGACTGATCAGGCTGGCTACGTGGATAATGACGATCTCGCTGGAACGAAATCGCTGATCGAGCGCTGGATTAACACGGATTCCGCCCAACGCGACCTGATGCGGACGGCGGCCGGGCGGTGTTTCGCCAATCGATTTGAGATCGACCGCGCGGTGGATTCATTACTCAACATCCTGGAGGAACCGGCCCCTCATGATGCTGCTCTGCCCATTTCGCCGACACGATGATTCCAATCATTGGCAAAATTGTTGCTCTGGACCGTTTGCCGGCATTTTGCCGGAACATGCGCAAAATAAATCTAATGGCGCGAATGAATGCATTGTTGCATGATCCGCGCCGTCATTTTCATGCGAGAAAAACAACTCGTTAAGCCGGATCAATCGACCGCTTTCGAATCTCCCTGGCCGCTGGGCGATCGAATGCTTCGGCTGCTTTGGGAGTATTCCTGGACGCTTATGTGCGCGTGGACGCCGAAACCGTTGAATCCATGGCGCCTTTTCTGGCTGCGATTGTTTGGGGCCAAAATTGATGGTACTCCATTTGTGCACCAGCGTGCCAGGATCTCTATTCCTTGGAATTTAACATTGCACGATCGCTCTCTCCTCGGGGATCGGACCAACGCCAACAGCCTTGGCGAGATTGAAATCGGAGCGCGGGCTACCGTCGCCCAGGAAGTCTATCTCAGCACCGGCAGTCATGATTTCAGTCAGGAGGCGTTACCGCTCGTTACCGCTAAAATCACAGTGGGCGAAGATGCCTTTGTTGGTGCGCGCGTTTTCGTGATGCCGGGAGTGACCATCGGGGCGCGTTCTATTATCGGCGCGTGTTCTGTCGTAACAAAGGATGTGGATGAAGATGTTGTGGCGGCTGGAAATCCCTGTCGCGTTATCAAGGTGCGGCCATCGGTGACGCGCCACACGTCGGGCACGTAGGATCACGATTTAAAGAGGAGCCTTTCTTCAAGTTACGTTCCGCTAATCTCGAACGCGAGTGACGAAGCAATGCGGATTATTGTTTGGGGAATCAACTACGCGCCGGAAGTAACCGGGATCGCGCCGCACAACGTCGCGCTCTGTGAATTTCTGGATCGACGCGGCGACGACGTGGAGATGGTGACGACATTCGCCTATTACCCGGCGTGGCGTAAGCGCGCGGAAGATCGGTATCATCTCTACCGCGACGACAGAGTGAATGGCGTGCGCGTTTATCGTTGCTGGCACTTTGTTCCCGCACGTGTCTCGGCTTGGAAGCGGATTTTGCACGAAGGAACGTTCGTTCTTTCCTCGGCGCTCCGTCTCCTGTTCCTGGGCCGTGCCGATGTTTACATCGTCGTTTCGCCACCACTGCTTCTCGGCGCAGCCGCGTGGTTACTGACCAGGATCAAGCATGCGTCTTTTGTCTTCCATATTCAGGATTTACAACCGGACGCCGCGGTTGGGCTTGGGATGTTGCGGGCTGGCTGGTTTACCCGCCTGCTTTATGGCTTGGAGTCGTTTGCCTACAAAAAAGCAACGCGCGTTTCGGGTATCAGTGAAGAAATCCTCAATGCATTCCGCCGCAAAGGTGTCCCGGAGAGGAAACTGATCCTCTTTCCCAACACGATCGTTCTACCAAATGTGAGCGAGGTTCCGGCGCCCGGCGCATTTCGGGCGAAAAATGGATTTGCCGCGGAAAATTTTCTCGCCGTCTATGCGGGCAACCTCGGCGTTAAACAGGGTCTTACCATTCTTCTTGAGGCCGCGGAGCTGGTTGCCTCGGATAAGAACATTCGAATCATCCTGTGTGGAGATGGTGCGGAACGGCTGGCCTTGGAACAAGAGGTGATGCAGCGCCGCCTGGACAACGTTTCGATGTTGCCGCTCAAATTCGGTCGCGACTACCAGGAGTTACTGGTGGACGGCGACATCGCGCTTATCACGCAGCAGAGCGGCTCCGGGAATGCGTTTTTCCCGAGCAAGCTGTTGGTGACGCTGGCGCATGCGCGGCCTGTTGTCACCGTCGCAGACGATGAGAGTGCGTTGGCCCAAGCCGTGAAGTCGGGGGGATTCGGAATTAATATCAGACCCGGGAACGCCAAAGAATTAGCGGAAGCGCTGCGAGACCTTGCCCGCCGGCGCTCTGATTTGGAGGAGTGGGGTCGGGCCGGTCGAAGATATGTCGGCCAATTCGAACAAACTCTGGTGATGGAGAAGTTTGCCGGCGAACTGGCGTCGTTGGTCTCCGCGTCCTGAAGATTAGTAGGCGCTGCGCGGCGGAAAAAGGATCTGCGCCAGGGTCCGCAAAATGATGTCGCACTCCAAAGAGAGATTCCAATTCTCCAGATACTCGATGTCGCACGTGATCCGGTTTTCGATGTCGGAAGCGTTGCGTGCTTCTCCCCGATAGCCGCGGACCTGAGCGAGGCCGGTGATCCCTGGTTTCACGAACGTCCGCACGTGATAGTTCTCCATGAACCGAGAAAACTGATGGTTATGCTCAATCAAGTGAGGACGCGGTCCGACGATACTCATGTCGCCAAGAAGGACGTTCCAGAACTGAGGGACTTCGTCGATACTGAGTTTGCGGAACCATTTGCCAAGCGGATAAACCCGTTCGTCGCCGTCACGGGCTTGCTGCGATTCCTGGTCATGATCGGGCCGCATCGTTCGAAATTTATAAATCTTGAATTGCCGATTCTGCATGCCGGCCCGGTTCTGCACGTGAAAAAGAGGGCCGGGCGATTGCCATCGTTGCGCGATGAAAACGATGATCGCCAGGACTGGGAAGACCACCATCATCACTGGTATGGCGATCAACAGATCGATCACCCGCTTGAAAAAACGATTCAGCGGATTTTCCAACGGCTCTTCGCGTAACCCGATGAAGCGAAAGCCGCCGTCTTCAAAGTGGGTCACGGAATGTCGCAACCTTTCCTCCAAATCACTCAGAATGAACAATCGAATTCCGAGCTGATCGCAGACTCGAATGATGTTCTGATTTGTTTCATTTAAGAGAGGAAACTCCAGCAGGATAACCTGGGTGATTCCATGATCGCCGATTACTTTCTCGAGCTGTTCGGGCCGGCCCAGGACTGGAAGGTCGCTTTCATTTTCTTCGAGGTTGCCATCGCAAATCATTCCGACGGTGCGCAATCCGATCTCTGCTTTGCGGCGCAACCAATCTCGCAGCTGAACCGCTTTGGCCGGCCGGCCCACGAGAAGCGTTTTTTCTTCGCGGCGGAATATTCCGCGCGCTAAAAGTCCGGGCAGGTAATGGTGCGAGAAGAGCAGAGCCACATACAACCATGGGACGAAATTGAAAAAGAAAATTCGGGAGATGAATGCGTCCTTGGCGGCAACGAGGTAGACGACCAGCAGCCCGACGCTGGCAATGGTCTGCCGCAAGCTGAGCCGGTGAGGTCGGAGCAATTCGTCGCGGATCAGGTAATTCTTGGACCGGCTGAGCGCTTCCAAAGTCATGCCCAGAACGAGCACGCCGCAATAAATGCTGTAACGGCGCCACGTCAGGTTTGCCACAGCGGGAGCATAAAATGTGACCATGATCCAGACGCCAAACCAAAAGAGCAGCGCCACGATGAGAATCTGGCAAAGCACGAAGACGCGGTAGAGACCTTCGGTCCGTTGCGTAACCATGGTTATGGCAGTCGAATCGTTGAGAGAGTACGCGATGGCAGCGCGCCTTCAACTCGTGCTAAGCTGGGACCAGACATATGAGGCGCTGCGGCAGGACTATGCGAACTAAACCAGCTAATCCTATACCATGATAATGTTCATCCGGTAATGGCAGAATCCAGCGAGTTACATCAACGGCGGCAGCGAGAGGGTCATTCGAAAACGCGGCTGAATCACGCTGTCGTGGCGCTTCTCCCGGCCCTCGCCTGTTTCCTCGGCGGCGGTACGCAAAAATGGGCCGAAGGGATCGTCTTCACCGTGCTCGGACTTTACCTGGTCGTCCGCCCGCCGCGTGTCTCACTTGGGCTGATGACAAACGGCATCCTCGCCGCGTTCGTGTTGTTGCCATTGCTGGCCTTTCTGCCGTCCCATTGGTTTTTCTTCCCGGTCTGGCGAACGGCGATTGCGGAGGACATTGGCATCCATCTGTCCGGGCTGGTTTCCCCTCAACCCTGGATCACGGCCGGAGCCTACGTGAGCCTTGTCGGCGGTGTTTGCTGGCTTTATCTGGTTGCCACTTTAGATCTCGAACTGCGTTCGGTCCGGGTCCTTCTCAGGCTTTTTGTTACGTCGATCGTGTTTCTCGCCGGAATTTCGATTTTAATGTATTGGGCGCACGCCGCTTTCCCTTTTTGGATTAATCCGCGCGGTTTTGGACCGTTCCCGAATCGAAACCAAACCGGGGACCTTTTTGGCATCACGGCCATTGTGCTGCTGGCGTGTGGACAGGATGATTTTCGGCACGGTCGAATCCGTTGGGTGGTTTGGGTGATCGGTCTCGGAGTTCTTACCGCCGCAATTATTTACAACTTCTCCCGTGCCGGCATCGGTATTCTGGTTGGGGGAAGTACTCTCTGGATCATTGCCGTGGCGTTGCGTCAGCGGTCGAGCGCGCGAATCGCGCTAGGAGTTTCTTTTCTCCTTTTATTAATCAGCGCCATTTTGATCCTTGGCGGTTCAACCCTGGAACGGTTCCAACAGTGGGGTAGCGCCGGGCCGGGAATTTCGACCGATTTTCGTTGGAAAATCTTTCGCGACACCTTTCAGCTCATTCGCAATTCACCCTGGTGCGGAATTGGTCTGGGAAATTTCGACTCCGTCTTCGCCTTTTTTCGGAAGGAATCAATTAGCGAATTGCGTTCCTTACACCCGGAAAGCGATTGGCTTTGGCTTTGGACGGAGGTCGGCTGGCCGGCGGTTGTTCTGACTGTCATCGGCGCCGCTTTGATCATTCGGCGTGTTCTTCCGTTACAGGAAGGGACCAATCAGCGGTTCCGTTTGGCGGCATTGATCGGCGCGGTCGTATTCGCGGTCCATGGACTGGTCGATGTCTCCGCCCATCGTCTGGGAACGGCGATGACCGGGATTTTTCTATTGGGTCTCGCCTTACATCGACCGCTTCGACTAATCCCGAGCCGCTCTACCGCCTTCGGTTTCCGCGTCCTTGGTATTTTATTGATGATTGCCGGCACATCGTGGGTCGTCCAGACACGCAGCAAACTTCTCGCTCCGGGCACGGTCGGGGCGTCGAACGCAAAACTCCTTGCCGCGATCGACAATCGCAGCCGCAATTTTCGCGAGACGATCGAAATGACCACGCGCGCAATCGATTGGGCGCCATTGGACTGGCAGCTCTATTTTTTCCGTGGCCTCGCGGAAGTCGCGGTAAACAAGACCCCTGACGCTCTCGATGATTTTCGTCGAGCCCGGTTTCTCGAGCCGATCGCTTACGAACTTCCGGTGGCGGAAGGTAACGCCTGGCTCTCATCGCAACCGATTCTGGCCGCGACGGCCTGGCGTGATGCTCTGCGCAAGGCCGGCGCCCACCGCCCTGAAGTGTTCGCGAGCATGCTGACGAATGCGACGCTGCGAAATCCCGAGGTAGGTCATATTCTGCAAGAGGTTGGACTTAGCCAACCCGATCTTGCCCTTTCTTATCTAGGGCGTCTTCAGGGTGAGCCATTTCGGCAGGGGGTCGATCTACTACTAAAAACTGACCCGAAGCTGGATACGCTCGGCGAGACTCAGAAACTCGCATTCTTCGATTTGTGGTCAGAGCACGGTGACCTGAACGATTTGTCGCTCCAAATTCAACGCCATCCGGAATGGTTGAATTATGCATGGCTCGGGATGGCAAAATACAAGGCGAGTAAGAGTGATTTTCACGGTGCCTACGATTTGACGCAGCGCTTTGGTGACGCTGTAGCCCTGCCGCGCAGTTCAGCGGACGCCTCGCTCGAGGATTTGCAAAAACGTTATTCCACCAACCCCGACAACTACGGTGTCGGATACGCGCTCTACCTGGCACAAGTGCGCCAGGGCCGAATCGACGACGCTCTTAATATCGCGCGCCATTTTAGCGAACGGTCGAATTCGCCCGCATATTTTCATTTTCTGGAAGCACGATGCTGGGCGTTGAAACAAAATTGGGAACGCGCCTGGACGGCATGGCTGGCTTACCGAAAAGCGGCCAAGAAGTAGGCGTTTCCCCGGCCGCGTACCCATTCACCGTTCATGAGCTCCACTGCGGCGTTGATCACCAATAAATCCGTGGCCAGGCTCGATCGCGCGCGGTCGGTGCCGGTTTCAACCTGGGTCGTGCTTTGGGGAATTGCGATCGCCAGCCGCGTAGCCGCCGCCGTGTTATTACCGAACGCGGAGCAGGACGGATATTCTTATGCGGAAGCAATTGCGAATCTGAGCGGCCGGATTGCGGGCGGCAGTTTCCATGTGACCGATCTGTTTGGTTTTTGGTTGCCGTTGTTTCAGTTCTTCTCCGCGATTCTCAATCTGTTTGTGCACAATCCGATCGCTGTCGGGAAAATTGTAAGCCTGCTCTGTGGAGCGTCTGCATGTGTTCTGGTTTTCGCATTGACCTGGGAAATCACGCAGAATCGGGCCTACGCGTGGCTGGCATTTGCACTGATTGTTCTGGCCCCGCTCCACATCTTGTATTCGGCAGCATGCATGACGGATGTGCCGCATAGTTGCATGATTCTGGCCAGTCTTTGGTTTGCCTTACGTAAACAATGGATTTTGGCGGCCATTTTTGCTGCGCTGGCGGAGGGGCTGCGGATTGAAGCGTGGGCGCTCTTGTTTGTCATTCCCGCGATTCAATTTCTGTGCGAACGCCGGGTGTCCCTCGGCGTCGTTGCAATCCTCCTTGTCCCGCCCCTGACCTGGTTCGCCATAAGCTACCTTGCCACGGGCGATCCCTTCGCCTATTTCGCGGATCGGGCACAATATCACGCTGCCTATATGGATTTTCATCCGACCCGCCGCGGGTTCGTTTTCTCTGACATTAACCAGGACGTGTCCTATTTCCTGGTAGGCGCAAACAGCATCGTTTTTTTGAGCTCCATTGCGGCGACCGCCGTTTTGATCTGGCAGTGGATTACCGGTGTTGATTATCGCGGCAAACTTGGGGCCACCGTCATCGTTGGTTACGGGATCGGCCTCACCGGATTGTTGGTGGTGGCTTACCTGACGAAACGCCAACCGGTGTTATTGCCGCGATATGGTCTGGCCTGCTTCAGTTTAGGCCTGCCGTTGTTTGCCTGGCTGCTGCAGTTGGCGGTCGAAAAGGCGAAGTGGCGCTGGCTGGCGAAATCGATTGGAATATTTGCTGTCGTCTTGTCCGTCTGGGTGATGAAACCGCAGGTACCCACCGTGGCGCACGTGGTCCAGGATTTTCAGGCGCATCAGAAAATTGCGAAGGACCTGGATGCATCGCTTCAATCCAGCGAAATTTCATCCCATTGTTTCTCGGACGACGTGGCGATTCGCGTTCTTGCCCATCAACCTCCGGCCCGGTTTCTACGGTCCCAGATCGTTCCTCGGTCGGCCAGCAAAACGGCAGACGATTTCGAACGGTATCTTCGGAGCGAGCATGTCAGCCACCTGGTGTTCTTCCGCACCGAGGATTCATTGCCGGTAAAATTCTACCCGCAACTGGGCCAGAATGAATACCAGGATACCGGCAGATTCGAGTTGATCAGTGCCGCCCGTTCGTCTTTCGGTCCCGATATATGGCTTTATCGTCTGCGAACGGCGAATTAGGCCTGGGCGGCGAGGGCAGCCTGTGCCGCGGCCAGGCGCGCAATCGGCACGCGAAACGGACTGCAGCTGACGTAGTCCAACCCGAGGCGATGACAAAACTTCACGCTGGTCGGCTCGCCGCCATGTTCTCCGCAAATACCCAGTTTAATTTTCGGCCTCGTTTTACGGCCCAGATCCCTCGTCATCTCCATTAACCGGCCCACACCCTTTTGATCGATGGAGGCAAATGGGTTGGTATCGACAATGTCCAGCTCGGTATAGGTCGGCAGAAAAGTACCGGAATCGTCCCGGCTCATTCCGAGAGTCGTTTGGGTTAAATCGTTCGTGCCGAAACTGAAGAACTCTGCGTCACGCGCGATCTCATCTGCCACCAGCGCAGCACGAGGAATCTCGATCATTGTCCCGACCAAATAATGGAACTTCGACTTCGTTTCCCTGGCCACCGTTTCCGCTACGCGATGGACGACCTCGATCTGGAGTTTCAATTCGCGCGGGAAGCCGACAAGCGGGATCATGATTTCCGGTTTTACGCTCATGCCTTTCTTCTGCACCTGCGCCGCCGCTTCGAAGATGGCTCGAGCCTGCATTTCGGATATTTCGGGGAAAACGATGCCGAGTCGGCAACCGCGGTGTCCCAGCATCGGATTGAACTCATGCAGCTCGCGCACCCGTCGCGAGATGTTTTCCACTGGAACCCCAAGCTTGTTCGCGAGTTCTAATTGCTGGGCATGATCGTGTGGGAGAAACTCGTGCAAAGGAGGATCAAGGAACCGAATGGTTGCGGGAAGTCCGCGCAAAGCTTGAAAGATACCGGCAAAATCCTCGCGTTGATAAGGAAGCAGCTTCGCTAACGCCTTGGCCCGCGCTTCCTTTGATGTCGCCAGAATCATTTCCCGCATGGCATCGATGCGATTGCCTTCGAAGAACATGTGCTCGGTCCGACACAAACCAATGCCTTCCGCGCCGAAGGCGATGGCGTTTCGCACCTGTTCTGGCGTATCGGCATTAGTGCGCACGCCGAGAGTGCGGAACTCATCCACCCAGCGCATTAACTTTTCGTATTCGCGGAATGTTTCGCTTTTCTTTGGCGGGAGCGACCGGTCGACCAGGACCTGGACGATCTCAGACGGCGCAGTTCTCACTTCGCCGGCAAAGACTTCACCGCTGGTGCCATCAATGGAGAGGAAATCTCCCTGGTTCAGGGTGGTGCCATTCGCGCTGAGAGTGCGTCGTTGATAATCGATATGAATTCCGGCCGCACCGCAGACACAAACTTTACCCATTTGCCGGGCGACCAGCGCGGCGTGCGATGATACGCCGCCACGAGACGTCAGAATCCCTTCTGCCGCAATCATCCCACGCAAGTCTTCGGGAGACGTTTCGATCCGAGCGAGAACAACCTTGTCTCCTTTTTCCGAACGCGCGACTGCCTCCTCGGCACTGAAAACCACGTGACCCGAAGCTGCTCCTGGTCCGGCTGCCAGACCGCTACCGATTTTCTTGGCGTCCCGCGCCGAATCACGATCAAAGATCGGCGCGAGCAAGTGCGCCAGGGAATCCGCCGGGATACGTTTGACCGCGTCTTTTTTGGAAATCAGTTTCTCTTCGACCATGTCGACGGCGATGCGGACGGCGGCATGTCCGGTCCGTTTGCCGTTACGTGTCTGTAAAATGTAGAGACGATTGTCTTCGACCGTAAACTCAAGGTCCTGCATGTCCTTGAAATGCTTTTCCAAATTTGCGCGAACTTTCATCAGGCCCTGATGGGCCGCCGGCATTTCTTTGGCGAGATCGGCAATCGGATGCGGTGTGCGCACGCCGGCAACGACGTCCTCACCTTGAGCATTGATCAGGTATTCTCCGTAAAACACCTTCTCGCCGCTCGCTGGATCGCGCGTGAACGCCACTCCCGTCGCGCTTGTATCGCCCATGTTGCCGAAGACCATGGTTTGAACGTTGACGGCCGTTCCCCAGTCATGCGGGATGCCATATTTGCGGCGGTAAACAATCGCACGGTCGTTCATCCAGGAGCCAAAGACCGCGCTGATCGATCCCCAGAGTTGCTCCTTCGGGTCCTGCGGGAATGATTTTCCAGTCCGGCTTTTGATCAGCGCTTTGAAGCGTTTTACCAGCTCCTTCAGATCCGCCACCGTCAACTTGACGTCCGGAAAGTCATGTTTGCCGTAGCGCTCATCCTTCAGTCGCTCAATCGCGCTCTCGAATGGTTCGTGATCTTCTCCCGCTCGCTTCTGCACCCCCATAACCACATCGCCATACATCTGCAAAAACCGACGATATGAATCCCAGGCGAACCGCGGGTTGTTCGCTTGTTTCGCCACGATTTCCACGACCTCATCGTTCATCCCCAGGTTGAGGATTGTGTCCATCATTCCCGGCATCGAATCACGCGCCCCGGAACGGACAGAGACCAAAAGGGGCCGTGTTTTGTCGCCGAGTTTCTTGCCGACTGAATGTTCGACCTTGGTCAACGCGGTGGCGACCTGCCCCTGCAGCTCTGGAGGATATTTGCGCTTATTGTTATAGAAATAGGTGCAGACTTCGGTCGTGATCGTAAATCCCGGGGGCACGGGCAGTCCGATTCGGGTCATTTCTGCGAGGTTCGCGCCCTTGCCGCCGAGAAGTGATTTCATTTGGCCCCCACCGTCGGCAACGCTATCGCCGAAGTAATAGACGTATTTCGAGCGTTTGCCCGTGGCTTTACGGGCCGCCGGGGAATGTGATCGTGCTGCGGACTTCGTTCGTGGTGCCGAAGGACGTCGGGAAGTTTTGGTTTTCGTGGCCATACGATTTTGAGCGGGCGGGAAGCGCAAACTAATAATGCGTATTGAGGTGTCAACGCGCATCCAATGGCCCTTTGCGCAGAAAGGGGCTTGGTTCGTTAAGGGAGGATGGCTGGGTTAGGCAGGCGCGTTTTCAGCCGCGGCCAGCACCTCGCCAATGGCAGCAGTGAACTCATCCACGCCAGTGCTCGGCACGATGATGGTATTGCGCCGACCATGCGCCTCTTCCGTGATGCGCAGGAATTTTCCGCGGTCGTTTTCCCGGAATTCCACGTGGAAGTGCTTGCGCTCGATCTGGAGCTCTTTCGCCTCGATGATATTATCCATTCGATTGGGCGGGAGTTTACTGTCCTAAGTTCGCGAAATGGAAGCATATTCTGCGGTCGGCCAGCCGGTCTCGCCGCAACTTTCGCCGCGGCTTGCGTTAAAAGTCAGCGCTTCCTGCGCTCGCGCTGGGGGCGTTGCCGCCTCGGCTCGTCCGCCAACGCAAAATCTATCTGGCGTTTGAAGCGATCGACGCGGCTGACAAACACCTGGATCTGGTCCCCCACTTTAAACTGTCTCCGGGATCTTCTCCCGGTCAGTTTGCGCTGCGTCGCCTCGAAAGAATAGAAATCATCCGTTAATGATGAAACATGAACCAAGCCGGTGAGCACGACGTCGGGCAGCTCGATCACCAATCCGTAATTTCGAACATCGGCAATAACCGCGCGAAAAATCTGCGGATTGCGGTCCGTCAGTTGTTGCTCGAAAAATTCAAGCTTCTTCATGCGCACCGCTTCCATCTCGGCCTCGGCCGCGACGCGTTCGGTGGCCGAGATGTGTTCAGAAAGAACGGCGAGTTGACCCATGTCGCCCTGTGTTCCGCGGGATTGGCCGCGGCTGGCCAGAGCACGATGCACGATGAGATCGGCGTATCGCCGGATTGGGCTTGTGAAATGCAGGTAATTTACCTTCGCCAGGCCGTAATGACCGACTGGTTGAGGCAGGTAACGCGCACGTTTCAGGCTTTTCAGTAATCCAACTTTGAGCGCTGGTTCTTCCGGCTTCCCTTTGATCGAAGCGAGGAAACGCTGCAACTCGGCGCGATTCGTCAGATCGCCAATCTTGAAGTCATGACTCAAAATGAGTTCCCGATACTCCGACAATTTTTCCGGATCGGGATTTTCATGCACACGGTAGATGGTTGGAACCGCGCGCTGTTTTAGCTCACGCGCGACCAATTCGTTAGCGAGGAGCATGAATTCTTCGACCAGTTGGTGCGATTCGTCGTTTTCAATTCGTTCCAGGCGAACCGGTTTGCCTGACGCATCAAGGCGGATTTTCACCTCGGGAAAATCGAGATCGAGGGAACCCTGCTGAAATCGTTTTCGACGAAGCAAGGCGGCCAGTTCCCAGGCCTCATGGAGACGCTGGCTCAGTTTATCTTTCGGTTCTTTCTTTAATATGGCGTAAGCCTCTTTGTAGGTAAGGCGCCGCGCACTGCGGATAACGCTCCGGGCGAAATGCGCCGCTTTCACGTTTCCGTTCTTGTCGAACTCGACAAAAACAGAGTGGGTCAGTCGATCGACGTCCGGGTTCAGGCTGCAGACGCCGTTACTCAATCGTTCGGGCAACATTGGAATGACCCGATCGGGGAGATAAACACTGTTGCCGCGCTGCCGTGCTTCGCGGTCGAGCGCGCTGCCCGGCGTGACGTAAGCCGCGACGTCCGCGATATGCACGCCCACCTGCCAACCCCCGCGACTGAGCTTCTCGACATCAACAGCGTCGTCGAAATCTCGCGCATCATCGGGATCAATGGTAAAGACAAACTTTTCCCGAAGGTCTTCCCGCCCTTCTATCAGCTTGGGATCCACGCTTTGCGGGATTCGGGCGGCTTCATCCAGGACCGCTTTCGGGAATTCGGTGGGAAGATGGTAGTTCCGGATGATCGAAAGCAGATCGACGCCAGGCCCATCGGCCGGGCCGAGCACCTCAACGATCTCGCCTTCGGGATTAACGTGCCGTGACTCCCATGAGATCAGCCGGGTAACCACCTTGTCGCCTACGGCCGGGGCGGTCTTTGGCCGCGGCGTCTGTTTAAGGGACCCATCCCCGGTCATGGGTTGGACATAAACGTTGTGAACCAGTCGCGGATCGTCCGGAACTACATAGTAGAAATTTTTTGAATGCTGGAGCGTTCCAACAATGGTGTCGTGGGCTCGTTCCAAAATTCGAATGACTCGCCCTTCGGCCCGGCCGGCCCGATCCTTTCGTCGCGGTGTGGCATCGTGATTGATCCGAACCACGACCCGATCGCCATGCATTGCCGTCCCGGTATTCTCGGCCGCGATGAAGATATCCCGCTCACCCGGCTTTTCCGTCACGAGAAAACCAAATCCCGCTTGATGAATGGATATCTTGCCGGTAACGAGATCGGCTTCAGCGGGAAGGACATAGCGATTTTTCCTGATCCGGGCGATTTCACCGGTCCGCTCAAGGTCGCCGAGTTCTCTTCGGAGGTGGGTCCGTTGGGTCGCGTTCAGGCCGAGAGCGCGCGCAATTTCAACCTTATCAAGTGGCCGGTAATCAGGCCGACGCATCAGCCCCAACACGGTCTCTTTAAGCTCCTCTTTGGTTCCGCTCATGTAAAAAGACAATATATCGCGCGGCCTGCTTGATCTATCTAACACAATCCGTTGGCTTCGAATAAGACCTCCGCCGTGCTAGTCTCATTTAGTATGGGGGGGAGGACATGGAAGATCGCCGGCCGCGAGGTCGATTTGTCCCGGCGCGGCATGATCATGGGTGTGCTCAACGTGACACCCGATTCATTTTCAGACGGTGGTGAATATTTCTCGGTCGAGAAAGCAGTCGCGCACGGCTGCCGACTGGTCGCCGATGGCGCTCAAATTATCGATATCGGCGGCGAATCAACACGTCCGGGCGCCGCCGCAGTTTCCATAGAGGAGGAACTTCGCCGTGTCATACCAGTGATCGAGCAATTGCAGGCCAGGCTGAATGTATTTCTTTCCATCGATACCTCAAAATCCGAGGTTGCCGAAGCCGCGCTTGATGCCGGAGCTGTCATTGTTAACGATGTAACCGGCGGGCGCGGCGATGAGCGGATGTGCACGCAGGTGGCGAAACGCTCGGCTGCTTTTGTCGTTATGCATATGCAGGGAGAGCCGCGGACAATGCAGGAGGCACCCAGCTACGTGGATGTTGTTGCGGAAGTTGCGGATTTTTTTCGACAACATTATGTGCGCGCGGTAAACTGCGGTATTGATCCTATGGCCATCGCGTTTGATCCCGGAATTGGTTTCGGGAAAACGCTTGCCCATAATCTTCAGCTGCTCGGTCATCTCGAGCATCTTCGGATTGAAGACAGGCCCGTTGTGATAGGTGTTTCTCGAAAGGCTTTTCTCACGAAACTGACTGGCGTATCCGATCTTCCCTCCCGCGCCAGCGCGACTGCGGCTCTAACCGCATTTTTGTGGGGCCGCGGGGCCCAGGTCTTCCGAGTTCATGATGTAAAGGAAAGCGGGGTTGCTCTTCGCCTGGCTGAGTCCATTCTGGAATGCTGAAATGATCCAGGATATTGGACATCTTTTGGTCAAGAGTTGGCGCAGCGCTTTCGAAATCATCCTACTCAGCGTGGTCATCTACTATGGCTACGTTTACTTTCGCGGCACGCGCGGAGCCAAAGTGTTGACTGGCCTGGCCATTGTTTTCCTGACGCTGACCCTGATCTCCACGTTATTGAACCTGGTTGTGATTGGCTGGATCGTCCGCAGTTTTTCCGTCTTCCTCGCAGTCGCGCTCGTGGTCATCTTTCAACCCGAGCTTCGCCGTGGGCTGGCCGAACTTGGTGGCCATCCCATCTTCTCCCTGACCAGCGAAAAACGGGAAACGGTTCATGACATTGCTGAAGCTGTCACCCAGCTCGCGAACAAACAATTCGGTGCTCTCATCGCGATCGAACGCGATACCTCCATTCGTGTTTACGAAGAAACCGGCGTGATCATCGACGCCGAGTTTTCGGTGGAACTCCTGCTGACATTGTTTCATCCCAAAGCAGCTTTACATGATGGCGGAGTCATTATACGCAATGGCCGAATTGCCGCGGCTGCCTGCATTTTCCCGGTGAGCCAGCGCGAGACACTCGATCGGTCGCTCGGTTTACGGCATCGCGCCGGACTCGGGATTACGGAAGAATCCGATGCCATTGCCGTCGTCGTATCGGAAGAGACCGGCGCAATTTCAATTTGCCATCGGCGGCGGATTGAGCGGAACTTCACCCCGGAGACATTTCGCCAGCGCATCTCGGAGATTTTGTTGCATAGCACTTATGAAGAGACTGATTCTGAAAAACTGGCGGGCGAAGCTGATCTCCCTGTTGCTCGCGACCACCCTCTGGTACCTGATCAAAAAGAACGTGGCGACGACCCCCTTGCCGTCTGAAACGGGCTCCGATATCACCGCGGCCCAGAAGCGCTAACGAATCAGCGTAGGAAACGCGCCAGATTATCTTCTTCCCAGCGGCGCGCCCGGTGGTAACCGCGAAATAGACGTTCGCGACGGTTGAACTCTTCGGTATGCACCCGTCGTCGCCCCCCGGCCATGGCTTCGTCCGGCACGATCGAATGCAACATTTCGTGATAGAGCACATACCGCAAAAACCAGAGGGGAACGAAAGCTTGATCGAGCCGGGGATTGATTCGAATCACGCGATCTTCTTCCTGAATGCTGCCGAAGACGAAATAATCTCTCGGTCGGTGCTTGCGTCGGCGTCCCCATCGCACATCGTAACCGCGCAAACGTCCTCTAAAGTAGCGCTCGTTCAGTTGGTCGAAGATGCGCTGGAGATCAAAATGTTTGCCTTCGTGTGCAAGATTGAACTGCCGTTGCATCGGCAATTTCGGGCGCGCTACCTTGCGTTTTGTTTTTTTTGCCATCGCCACTTTAATCCCTGTTGTGAAGAACGAGCCCACCCATTGTAGAATTCTTTGACCAACTGACAAGATGGAGCGTTGATTAATTTTTTCTCAAATTTACAAACTATTGAATTACAAGATGTTATATAAAGATTTTTCAGTTTTGAGATTATGTCGTCTCAGCCCTTCCCAGCCTCCCGGCGTTCGCCAATTTCGCTCTGACTTTTGACCCGCGGGGGTCGCCGATCCGATCATCCGTTTGCGGTTGAGAAGGCCGTGTGTAACCTCATTCCCAGACTCCTCTGATCGGCACGAATGACCCCGTTTTTACGAAAACTTCTCGGCCTTAACTGGCTCCTCATCGCGACGATGCTGGCACTGGCCGTTTTCGGAGTCATCGCCATCTACAGCGCGACCTATATGCGGGAAGATTCGGTCGCTTCAGAGTTCTGGCGGAAGCAGGCGAACTGGGTAGTCGTCGGCCTTTTCGCGTTCATGTTCGTCAGCCTGATCGATTATCATTGGGTTCGCTGGGGCGCCCTGCCGATGTATTTGGCCGGTCTCTTTTTTTTGATTTTGACCCGCTTTTACGGCCAGAAAGTTTATGGCGCGCGCAGTTGGCTTCATATCGGTCCGATCAATTTTCAACCGGCGCAGTTGGCGGTTGTCGCCGGGATCATGGTCCTGGCGCTGTTTCTGAGCCAGTTTCGTAACATGCATCCGATGCTTCGATTATTGCTTTGCGGCGCCATTGTCGGAGCGCCCTGTCTGTTGATTTTGATGCAGCCAGACTTGGGCGAATGCATTATCTGGGCGCCCGTGTTGCTGGCGCTGCTCTTCGTCGGCGGCCTTCCACTGCGTTATTTAATCTGCATCGTTCTGGTCGCGGCCATCATGATGCCGTTTGCGATTTATCTCGGTCTAAAGCCTTATCAGCAGCAGCGCATCACCGCGTTTCTCGATCCCGAAATCGACAAACAAGGCGCGGCTTGGGCGATCAACCAATCGCTTATCGCGATCGGGTCGGGAGGCTGGTCGGGAAAGGGATTTAAGGCGCCCAATACGCAGATTGAGCTGGGCTTTCTTCCAGCGACGGCCGTGCACAACGATTACATTTTCTCCGCCATCGGTGAGCAGTGGGGGTTTGTCGGCGGCATGTTTCTGCTCGGCGGGTTCGCCTTGTTGCTCTTTACCTGTCTCTTTATTGCATTCTTTGCCGGGGACCAGTTTGGCCTGCTGCTCGTGGTGGGAGTGACCTCCCTCATCTTCACGCATATCTTCCAAAACATCGGCATGACGATCTCCATGCTGCCGATTACCGGTGTGCCTTTGCCGCTCGTCAGTTACAGCGGCTCCTTCGTTTTGATGATCATGTTTGGGCTGGGAATCGTGAATAGCGTCTGGGTTCACCGAAAATCCGCGGCGGAGTAGCGCACCGGCGCTGCGCAGATCGACAATAACCCCCGCCGCGCGATTTACATTCCGTTCTGGCCCCATAGAATCGCCGCGCCGACATGGAAATCGATTACAAGGTCAAGCTGGACGTTTTTGAAGGTCCTCTCGATCTGCTTCTTTTTTTGATCAAACGGGACGAGATCGATATTTACGACATTTCACTCGAGCGGATTACGCGGCAATATCTTGAATACCTGCAAGCTTTTAAGGAGCTGAACATTGACCTTGCCGGCGAATTTGTGGTCATGGCGGCGAACCTGATCTACCTCAAAAGCCGAAGTTTGCTGCCGGTCGATCAACAAACGCCCGAGGAGGACGCCGACGAGGATGATCCGCGCTGGGATTTGATCCGTCAGCTGATCGAATATAAGAAATTCAAGGAGGCTGCGGCTGAGCTGCATCAGCGCGCCGTGGAGCAGGAGCGAATCTTCGCCCGGCCTGGCGCGGTTGATTTAGATGTGGCCGCGGCGCCACTGCGTCTGGCCGATGTCGGAATTTTCCAGCTCATCAATGCGTTCCAAAACGTGATCAAACGCGTCGAAGCACGGGAAGATTTGCGCGAGATGTTCGACGAGCAATTCACCGTCTCTGACAAGATCGAGGTCATTCTCCGCCGTGTCGCGGGTGGCGTTCGGCTTCAGTTTTCGGATTTATTTGCGTCAATCGTCTCCCGGGTCGAGATGGTGGTCACCTTCCTCGCCCTGTTGGAACTGATTCGTCTGAGACAAATTCGCGCCAGCCAATCGGATCCTTTGGGCGAAATTGAAATTGCGGGGGTGGAGGGATAGCGAAATCGGATCGTGCCGAGGATTCTCATAGCGGGTTGTGGATATGTCGGATCTCGCACAGCGGATCTATTCCACGAAGGAGGTTGGGCTGTGGAAGGCTGGACACATTCAGCCGTATCGTCTGCGCAACTATTGCGTAAACCCTACCCCGTAATTCCACTCGATATCGCGAGGAGAGATCAGATAAACGCGCGACCTGAGAATTTCGATATCATCATTCATTGTGCGAGCACGCAGGGAGGTGACGCGGAACAGTACCGCCAGGTATATCTTGATGGTTCGCGCAATCTTCTGGATCGTTTTGTCGGCTCGACATTTCTGTTTACGAGCAGCACCAGCGTATACGGCCAGGATGATGGCGAATGGGTGACGGAACAGAGCCCGGCGCAACCGAGGCACGACACCGGACGGGTGCTATTCGAAGCAGAACAGCTCGTCCTGAGCCGAGGCGGCATCGTGCTGCGCCTCGCTGGAATTCATGGCCCGAAGCGCTCCGGTCTGCTCAAGAAATTCCTGAACGGCCAGGCCATCATCGACAAGGATAACGATCGCTTCGCCAACCAGGTCCATCGCGATGACGTGGCCAGCGCGCTCTTTTTGCTGGCCGATTCCCGGCGTGAGCCAGCCCAAGTTTACAATGTAGTGGATGACGCACCGATCCGGCGAAGCGAATGCTATCTCTGGCTGGCCGAAAAGCTGAATCGCCCAGCCCCGCCAGTTGGTCAATCGCCCGTGAATCCGAAGCGCGGACGAAGTAACAAACGCGTTCGTAATGACAAACTCCGCGGAGTCGGCTGGGTTCCGCAATATCCGTCATTCGCCGATGCGATGGAGCGAAGTATTTTGCCTAGTTTCGGTTTGTGATCTGCCAAGCAGCGCGGGTGGCCGTCTCGCCCGGCCAAATCTATCGGTATGGAAGCTGCTTTTTCGTTGATCATGCGCGCTATCAAGCTTAGCGGCCGTGAGGCCTCGGTCGTAAAGGCAATTGGTTTTACCGAAGGGGCTATCGGAGCCGAGATTCAGGATGTGACCCACATGGAATTGGAAGACGTGGCCGAAGCGGTGAACAGTCTGATCGCAGCGGGTTTTGTCGAAAGCATTCCTTATTACGAAGAGGTGCAGTTGGCGGAAATGCCGGCGACCGCTTTCGAAATTAACCCAGCCTACGCGAGTCAGCTGAAACAGGCCGTGCGGCGCTGATCTCAGTTGGTCGCAACCGCTTGTGCGCTGGCCGTCTCTGTCTGGTGCAGAGTCCTTCGTTCGCCGAAGAGCTGACGTATCACGTCTTCGACGGGTAATTCCTGCACATTGATATCGCTAACGTCGCACGCCTCGAGCAGGCGTCGGCAGGTCTCGGTTACGCGCGCGCGCGGTATCTTCAGCTGAATGGAAAGAGGCGTCTGCTCCATGACTTCACCAAACATGGAAAAATCCCGCTTCACCTCTTTGTCGAAGGTCAGGCTCAGAATTTTATGGCCGGAAAAACGATCGATGATCGAGCTAAGCGGACCGTCAAAAAAAATCTTGCCGTGGTCGATGATGATGACGCGGTGACAAAGCTCCTCGATGTCCTGCATGTAATGGCTGGTCAACATGGTGACGATCTGATGTTGCTCGTTGTAGATGCGGAGGAAATCGCGCACCCTCTTTTGACTGACGACATCGAGGCCGATGGTAGGTTCGTCCAGAAAGAGGACGCGGGGTTCGTGAATCAAGGCGGAGATCAGCTCCATTTTCATGCGTTCTCCGAGAGAAAGCTCGCGCACCATGACATTCATTTTGTGCTCCACTTCCAAAAGCTCAGCCAGGCCGCCGACAACTTTATTGAAACGAGTGCGGTCGATGCCATAAATGGCGCGGTTCAGTTCGAGCGACTCCTGTGCGGGCAGATCCCACCACAGGGCATTCTTCTGTCCCATTAAAAGACTGAATTGGCGCTTCATCTCGTTGCGACGTTCCCACGGAATAAAACCCAGAACGCGTGCGTCGCCGGAAGTGGGGTTGAGCAATCCGGAAAGCATTTTCAGGACAGTCGTCTTGCCGGCCCCATTCGGACCGAGAAAGCCGACAAACTCGCCTTCCTCGATTTGAAAGGAGACCTGATCCGCTGCGCGGGTCTCATCGTAATGTCGTTTGACCAGACCCTTGATCGACCCCCACAGTCCACGTTCTTTGCGGTAAGTGCGGTAAGTTTTCGTCAAACCGCGGGCTTCAATCGCGCTCATGCAACTTCAGTCCGGTTCGACATTTCCGAACGTGGGATGGTCTGGCCGCAGCCCCTTTTTATTGATCAAGCCGCGCTGGACTGGGCGGTGGGCTTTTTCCGCAGCAACGAAAGCACCTTTTCCACAAGCGCATCTGCGGTCAGGCCATGTTTTTTACGCAATACCGGGATGGTGCCATGCTCGACAAATTGATCCGGCCACCCAATGCGAACTACCGGCGTATGAATTCCCTGGGAATACAAATGCTCCATCACGGCGCAACCGAAACCGTTATGCAGAACGTGATCTTCGATTGTGGCCACGACTTCTGTGCTGCGCGCGAAAAATTCAAGCGTCCCGGTGTCGATCGGCTTGATCCAGCGCGGGTTGATTAATGCAACCGAAACCCCCTGCGCTTCCAGTTTTCTGGCAGCTTCCTCCGCCACCTCGAACATGTTGCCGAGCCCGAAAATGGAAACATCGCGGCCATGCTGCACGACTTGCGCCTTGCCGATTTCGAGAAGCCGGGGCGATTCTTTCGGCTTCGCTCCGGTGCCGGCGCCGCGCGGATATCGGACGGCGATCGGACCTGAGTTGTAGTTCGCCATCGTCCAAAGCATGTCGACGAACTCGTCTTCATCCTTGGGCTGCATATGGACGAAATTCGGAATATGCCGAAGATATCCGATATCAAACAGTCCGTGGTGCGTCGGGCCGTCGTCGCCGCTCAAGCCGGCGCGATCCATGCAAAGAGCGACGTTCAGGTTCTGCAGAGCGATATCGTGGATGATCATGTCATAGGCACGCTGCATGAACGTCGAATAGATCGTCAGAAACGGCTTCATCCCTTGCGTGGCCAGACCGCAGGCAAAAAGCGCAGCATGTTCCTCCGCGATACCGACGTCGAAATAACGTGTCGGATGCTTGGCCTGAAAGAATCCCAACCCGGTCCCGCTTGGCATGGCCGCGGTAATGGCGACGATCTTCTGGTTCGAATCCGCGAACTTGGCCAGAGCTTTGCCGATGATCTCTGAATAGGTCGGTGTTGGCGCGGGCGCGGTTTCGCCACTATCGATTTTGTATTTACCCAGGCCGTGAAACTTATCCGGTTTGGCGATGGCCGGCTCGTAGCCCTTGCCTTTCTTCGTCAGAATATGAAGCAATACCGGCTCGTCCTGGGTCTTCAGGAATTCGAAGGTGCGGGTGAGAAGTCCAATATCGTGGCCATCGATCGGCCCGTAGTAACGCAGTCCCAATTCTTCAAAGATAACGCTCGGAACAAGCAGGTTCTTGACGCCTTCTTCGACTTTGTGCGCGAAGTCGAGAACGCTCTTGCCCGCAATCGTTTGGATAAACCGGCCCGCTTTTTCATGCAGATGCGCATAGAGCGGACTGGTTGCGATGTTGTTTAGATAATTCGCAATGGCGCCCACGTTTTTCGCGATCGACCACTCGTTATCGTTCAGGACGACAATGAAGCGTTTGGTTTGCGACCTCGCATTGTTTAATGCTTCGTAACTGATTCCGCAGGTCAAGGCCGCGTCTCCGGCGACCACCACCACATTTTCATCGCTGCCGCGCAGGTCGCGCCCCACCGCCATGCCAAGTCCGGCCGACAACGCCGTGCCGGCGTGTCCGGCCCCGTAGGAATCGTGTTCGCTTTCGGTCCGGAGCAGAAATCCGTTCAGTCCCTGATATTGCCGCATGGTCGCAATGCGATCGAGACGACCGGTAAACATCTTGTGGACGTAGCCCTGGTGACTCACATCGAAGACAAAACGGTCGCGCGGCGTTTCGAAGACGCGATGTAACGCGATGGTCAATTCGACCACGCCCAAATTGGGCCCGAGATGACCGCCCGTTTGCGACAGGACTTTGATCAACTCTTCCCGCACTTCCTGCGCGAGCTGAGGCAGATCTTGTTCCGACAATGCCTTGATATCGACCGGCGAACGAATTCCGTCGAGCAAGCGCGTGTTTGGTGCCGCCTCAGAAGAGTCTGACTTCGTCACTTTGTGTTTCTTCTCCATTTGTTATCTCGGTCTTACTGTTATCGCCCGAAGGCGCAAAATCCTTTACCGTTGGTTTTCCGGAACTATTTCGGGCGATGATCTCGATCTTTTGTTCCGCACTGGCCAGACGTTCCTGGCATACTTTCACCAGGTTCATCCCTTCTTCATAGCGAACGATCAGTTCTTCGAGCGGCAATTCTCCGGATTCCATTTGTCCCACGATCTTCTCCAGCCGGTCCATGGCTGTTTCAAAGTTTATTTCGGTCGCGGCCGGTTTGGCCTTGGTGCTCATAAGCAAACCAGAAACTAAGCACATCGCTGCCAAAGTAAAAATGCGACTTATGCGGTGGCCCATTCCTTCACGCCGGCCGGGCTGGAACGGCTCGCGAGAAACGCGAAGCCTGATTCCTTCGATCCTGCCTATTCCAAGCCGTTTGCAGGGCGGCGGCAGGACGGGAATGGCACATCCGATGCTTGAACAGTCCGTCTTCTCTCAACGTGATGACATTCCCCAAGAAGATTCTTTTAGTCGATCGGGAGCCCGGCGTGACCCGCCTGATCAAGCGCGCTCTGGAAAAGACCGGCAAGTATTGGATCAAAGAGGAACACGATAGCCAGTTTGCCCTGCATTCCGCTCGCTCGTTTCAACCCGATCTCATTTTGCTCGATACAATGGCAGATAGCTCGGACCGCGAAAAATTAGCCCGGCAGATGCAAACCGACACCGCTTTGCGAGCTACACCGTTAGTCTCTCTCAGTAGTCTGAAATCGGAAAGCCAGATGATTTCCGGCGGAATCCTGAGCGGATACAGTTTTTTCGCGGCCCCTATCCGTGTGGAAGAAGTTCTACGCGGCGTGGAGCAGCTCTTGTTTGGTAAAGATTGATCCTGGGGGCGGCGCGCTTTTCGCCGTCCCCGGTGATAGCACGAGGCTTCAATCCATCATCCCGAGCACCAGCGAGAGATGGCCGTTTCGAAACAAATTCTCGTCCGTCTAGCCGCCGATTTGCGTCCGGTAGGCGGCGGGATCCTTTAGATTCTTGAGCTCGTCCGGGTTTTCCATTTTAAGGACATAGATCCAGCCTTCACCGAAGGGATCGGTATTAATGAGCGCGGGATTTCCTTCCAGGGCCTTGTTTGCATCTACGACCGTGCCTTTTACCGGGGCATAAATATCGCTCGCGGCTTTAACCGATTCCACGACTGCAATCGCCTCCTTTGTCGCCACTTGCCTGTCCTTCTTCGGCAGCTCGACGTAGACCACATCAGTCAACTCTGCCTGGGCGTGATCGGTGATGCCGACGCGAATATTGTCGCCTTCGCGTTTAATCCATTCGTGGCTTTCGGTATAAAATAAATCCTCGGGAACATTCATGATGGTTTGTAGAGCGGTTTTTTCTCGATGACGGCGGGAAATCTTTGGCCGCGAATCTCGATATCGATCTTTGTGCCGGTCCTGGCGTGTGGTGCATCGATATAAGCCATTCCAATCCCGTAATTCAAGCTCGGCGAAAGTGTGCCGCTCGTGACTTCGCCCACCGGGTCGCCGTTGTCGATGACCGAATAATGAGGGCGCGGCGGCGGCCCTTTTCCAGTCATCCGAAACGGAGCCAATTTTTGGGCGGGTCCGTTCTCTTTCACTTTCAATAAAACCTCGCGACCGCTGAACGTTGGCTTGGTCAGATCAACAAAAAAGCCGAGCCCGGCCTCGATTGGATTGCGTTGGGGCGAAAGATCGGAACCGTTCAGGGGATAACACATTTCCAGGCGCAGGGTGTCGCGCGATCCGAGGCCGCACGGTTTGATTCCGAATGCTCCGCCTTTTTCCAAAACCAGATTCCAGAACCGGGCGGCGTCGCGGGCCAGGAAAAAAACTTCAACCCCGTCTTCACCGGTGTAGCCCGTGCGTGCGATAGACACGGGCATTCCTTCGATCTCGAAATCTCGAATTTGATTTCGGGCAGGAAGTTCGCTGCCGTCCGTAAGCATGGCGCCGAACAAGTCAACCACTTTGGGGCCTTGAATGGCCACTCCGCCAAAATCGTCGCTGCGACTCTTAATTTCGAAGCCGGCGCCGGAATGTTCGTTCAGCCAGCGAAGGTCTTCGTCGATGCGCGACGCGTTGACCACGAGAAGAAATTTGGCCGAATCGATTCGATAAATGATCAGGTCGTCAATAATGCCGCCGGCGTCGTTCAGCAGAAAGGTGTATTGCCCGCCGCCCACCTCCAGTTTATCGACGTTATTGGTCAGCATGCTGTTTAACCAGGCATGCGCCTCGGGCCCTTCAACGATCAGCTGTCCCATATGAGAGATGTCGAACACGCCGACGTTTTTCCGAACGGCGTGATGTTCCTCGACGATGCTGCTGTAGTGCACCGGCATGAGCCAGCCACCGAAAGGGATGATTTTTGCGCCGCGCCGGACGTGCTCTTCGTAAAGTGGCGTGTGTTTTTGCGCCGAGTCATCCATGCGGGCAAGCTAGACTTTCGCGCGTGAGTGTGTCAACGCATCGAGCGTGATTCGCTTGAAGATGTTTCTGCCTTCTTTACCGTGGGCGCCAGCATGAGCTGGCTCGATAAACTTGAACGCCGACTGGGATTTCTCGCGATTCCGGGACTGATTCGCATCGTCGTCGGCTTTAATGCGCTCGTCTTTATTCTGGTCCGGCTCAATCCCGAATACGTTTCCATTCTCGATCTCGATCCGGGGCGGATTCGGCACGGTGAATTATGGCGCCTGGTTACCTACATTTTCATTCCTCAAACCGCGAGTCCGCTGTTTATCATCTTCGTTCTTTGGTTTCTTTGGTGGATTGGCGACGGATTAGAACGCGCCTTTGGCGCTTTCCGGCTCACCGTCTATTTCCTCCTGGGGATGATCGGGACAACGGTGGCCGCGTTTTTCTTCGGCAGCGTTTTTTCTAACAGCATGTTGATTGCGTCCTTGTTCTACGCCTTTGCCCGATTTTATCCCGATGAAGTCATTTACGTCCTTTTGATCCTCCCGCTTAAGGTGAAATGGATCGCCTGGATCATGGCGGCACTGCTGCTGGGCGGTTTTTTTATCGGCACTAATTCCTATCGAATGGCTGTCGTCGCCGCCTTCAGCAACTACCTTATCTTCTTCGGACCCGCGATCATTCACGACGCACGCCAGCGCCGCGACGTGTCGACGCGACGCCGGCGCTATGAGGGTGCTACCCGCAGTGAGGCCGAAGCTCTGCATAAATGCGCCGTTTGTGGCGCGACGGAATTGACCGATTCCAACCTCGAATTTCGCGTCGCGAGCGATGGGGAGGAATATTGTCTCGCCCATCTGCCGGCGAAAACGCCGGCTCAGTGAGAGAGATCGCGTCCCTGCTGGCTTGACCTCATCTTGGCGCGGATGAAACTAGATCGATGACGGACAAGAATACGGCGCTCGTCCCAGAGGCGGGTTGGCATTGTTTGCATTTGTATTACCGGGTGGAGCACGGCCAGTGGCAGTTGCTGACTCGTGCGGAACAGACAACGGCCAAAACAAAACTTGCGGGGCTGGTGCAGGAGATTCGGGCAATGGAATCCACCCAGTTGCTCACACTTAGTGTAGTCACGCCCAAAGCCGATCTTGGCTTCATGCTGATTACGCCCGACCTGCACAATGCGAACCGGATCGACAAGCAACTTTCGCTCTCCCTTGGACCCGATGTCCTGACGCCCGTTTACAGTTACCTCTCCCTGACCGAGGAGAGCGAATACCTGACGACCGAGGACGAGTACGCCGAGACTCTCGCGCACGATCAAAATATCAAACCGAACACGCCGGAGTTTGCTGAGGCGATGAAGACGTTTCAGGAAAGAATGAAACATTATCGCCAGGATCGTGTTTACCCAACCCTGCCTGATTGGCCGATTGTTTGCTTCTATAATATGGTCAAGCGCCGCGGCGAACATCGGAACTGGTATGCGTTGCCCTATCAGGAACGCCGGAATTTGATGAAAGGCCACGCCACCGTCGGACGGGAATTTGCCGGCAGGGTGAAGCAGCTAATCACCGGCTCAACTGGCCTGGACGATGCCGAATGGGGCGTCACTCTGTTCGCGCGTGATACCTTTCAGATCAAGGCGATCGTTTATAAAATGCGGTTCGATCCGGTCAGCGCGGAGTATGCGGATTTCGGTGAGTTTTTTATCGGCATCCAGCTTCCACTCGACGAATTGTTTCGCCGGTTGCAGCTGTAGGGGACGCTGTTAGCGTCCCACTAAATGGGAAGCTAACAGCTTCCCCTACAAAAGCTCCGCGAGCAAAATTGTCGACCTTTGGATGGGTGACAGAGCGGTCTATTGTGCACGCCTGGAAAGCGTGTGTGCCGAAAGGCACCCGGGGTTCGAATCCCCGCCCATCCGCCATGATTCTCGAGCTTCCGCCCTAAATTCAGCATAGCCTGGCCGCGTGCGGGGTAGTAGTAGGATTCGAACTTGCAGTTCGACCGGCGGGAGCGGCTAAGCCGCTGGGTACAAAGCGCTAAACATCGCGTCGCGGCAAAACTTGCAGCTGTTGTTGCACCCGTACGATATGGCCCGCCGGTAAAACGCCGCGAAAGCTCGTGCACGGGTAAACAATGCTGTCGCGCCCGAGAAGCGAGCCGGGGTTGATCACCGCGTTACAACCAATTTCAGTGCGATCCCCAACGATGGCGCCGAATTTTGTCAGACCCGTTGCCATTGGTCCTTCCGGCGTCGTGACCATGATTTCGCTGTGATCCAGCTTCACATTGGAAAGAATCACGCCCGCGCCAAGATGAGCCCGATGTCCGAGGATGGAATCCCCCACATAGTTGAAATGCGGGACCTGCACCTCATCGAACAAGATACAGTTCTTGAATTCGCAGGAGTTTCCCATCACCACTCCGTCGCCGACGATCACGTTCTCCCGCACATAACAACCGCTGCGGACGTGACACTTTTCTCCGATCCAGGCCGGCCCTTTTAGCACCGCGCCCTGCTCGATAATCGTTCCCGCGCCGACAAAGACATGATTGCTGACAAACGGTTTACCAATCAGCTCGCCCATCACAGCCGGTTTCAGGCGGAACTGCAGATAACTTGCGATCTGCTTTAAAGCGTCCCAGACATACTTCTGATTCTCGAACAATTTCGCGTGCGCAGTTTGCGCGAGATTGAGGTATTCAGCGGGAGAAAACATCATGTTATGAGCTAGGGACCGCCGCGTTGAGTGACTTTTTGCCCGTCTTTGGTATCACGAACCTCCCAGCCACGAGCGTTAAGTTGATCGCGCAATTCATCGCTTTTCTTCCAGTCTTTCGCCAGTCTCGCCTGTTCGCGGCCTGCCGCCAATGTCGCAATCTCCGCCGGTATGGCAGGCTCGCCCCGGTCGCCTTCAACGTCGAGCACGCTGTTTACTCGTTTCCACCAATCCAGCCATCCATTCGCGGTGGAGGCGTCGAGTTCATTGCGGTCAAGCGCGCGATTTGTGTCGCGAATGACGGTGAAAAGAAAACCGAGCGCACCGGAAACGTTAAGATTATCGTCGAGCGCTTCTTCAAACTGAGTGCCTGGCTCGAAATGCGTGGTTGCTTTCGACCCGGTGTCTTTGTTCGCCGCGGCCTTTCTCAGCCGCTCCAGCCAATCATCAATACGAGCGAGCGATTCCCGCGCCTCCTTCATTCCTTCCCACGTGAAATTCAATGGGATTTTATAACCCACTCGTAGCAGCGCGTAACGCACTTCGCGGCTGCTGTAGCCTTTCGCGAGAACATCCGGCAGCGTGTAAAAGTTCCCGAGCGATTTCGACATTTTCTGACCTTCGACGAGGAGGTGCTCGCAGTGCATCCAGCAGCGCACGAACTGCTTTCCCGTGACGCCTTCCGTTTGTGCAATCTCCGCTTCGTGATGGGGAAAGATATTGTCCACGCCGCCGCAATGAATGTCGATTTGATCGCCGAGTAACGCTGTCGCCATCGCACTGCACTCGATGTGCCATCCGGGACGGCCGCGCCCCCACGGGCTTTCCCAACCGACATCCCCATCCTGTTCGTCCCGCGCTTTCCAAAGAGCGAAGTCGCCGATGTGCTCCTTGTCGTACTCGTCGTTTCTCACCCGCCCGGTCGACTGCAATTGGGTCAGATCGATGTGCGCCAGCTTCCCGTAATCCGGGAAATTCTTGATGCGGTAATAAACCGACTTGTCATCCGCCTGATAGGCCAGTCCGCGTGAGATAAGTTCGCTGATCATGGCAATCATCCTGTCGATGTATTGCTGATCAGTCGCCGCCGGGAAACTGTCCGAGCGCTTGATTCGCAAGCTGTCGATATCTTCGAAAAAGGCCTGTTTGAACTGAGCGGTGAATTCCGTCAACGAGATCCCGGCCTCCCGTGCACCGCGGATTGTCTTGTCATCCACGTCGGTCAGGTTCATGACGCGATGAACTTTAAAGCCCCGGAGTTCGAGGTGGCGCTGCAGCAGGTCTTCAAAGATGTAAGCGCGAAAGTTTCCGATGTGCGCCCGGCTGTAAACGGTGGGTCCGCACGTGTACATCGTGACGCCGCCTGGATTGAGGGGTACGAACTCCTCGAGCTGGCGTGAATAGGTATTAAAAAAGCGGAGGGACATTTTCGAAAGAGGCGTGATGGAATGATGCTGTGCTGGAGGAATGACCGGGAACATTTGGAGCCGTTCCTCCACGACTCCAACACTCCCTTACTTCATCTCTGCTGGCCACCGTGCCTTTGCGGCGCTCTAGAGATCTTCAACCACAGCTGTTGCGATACAAGCCATGCCTTCGCCGCGACCTATTGCTCCCATTCCTTCGTTCGTCGTCGCCTTGATGTTAACGCGTGAAGCATCACAACCCAGGGCTGACCCGATCTTGGCGCGCATTTTAGCAATGTGCGGTTGTAATACCGGAGCTTCCGCAATCACGGTGGCATCCACGTTGGTGGCGCGCGCATTCTTTTCGGCCAGAAGGGTGCGCACATGCCGGAGAATTTCCAAGCTGCTGATCCCGCGAATTCCCTCGTCCGTGTTCGGAAAGTGTTGGCCGATATCGCCTTCCCCCATTGCGCCCAGAAGGGCATCGACGATGGCATGTGAAAGCACATCAGCATCGGAATGTCCGTCGAGCCCACGTTCATAGGGAATCTCTACCCCTCCAAGGATGAGCTTTCGGCCTTCGATCAGGCGGTGCGCGTCGTAACCAATTCCACTTCGAATCATAAGGTCACAACTTTAAGTCGATCACGCCATTGGATGCAATGATGCTGTATTTGTCCTTCATATCCTGCCTCGGGCGCATATCGACGGTGCCTCCCGCGGTTTCGACCAGAATCCAGCCGGCCGCCACATCCCACAGACTGATTCCCTGTTCTATATAAGCATCAAAACGTCCGCAGGCGACGTAGGCCATGTCCAGCGCGGCGCTTCCCATCAAACGGCATTTGCGTGCGCGATGGACCATCTGCTGCAAAAGCGGCATTCCCGAGTCGATCGTCACGCCGGTCTTCGAAAGTCCCACCGAGATGACAGATTCGGACAGATCGGCGCGATCACTCACCCGGAAAGGCTCGTTATTGAGGGTGGGCTTTTCGCCTTTTTGGGCGCTCCAGAGCTCTTCACGAATAGGATCATAAATTACGCCGACGATGATCTCGGCCTTGTAGCGCAGTGCAATTGAGACGCAAAAATGAGGGATGCGGTAAAAATAGTTCACCGTGCCGTCGAGCGGATCCACGACCCACTGATGTTCGCTCGACTGGTCGCCCACCGTTCCTTCTTCGCCATAAAGCGCGTGCTGTGGGAATTCCTTGAGAAGCAGTTCGCCGATGAGTTGCTGCGCCTGAACGTCGATATCCAGTTTGATGTCGTGCGCTTCGAAGCTGTTTACCTGTTGTGGTCGGGCGAAGTTTTGGCGAAGCAACTCGCCGGCGGCACGCGCCGCTTTTTCAGCAGCGTCGAGATAGTGCGTCATGACGAACAGACTAATAGGGTCCGAGGCTGGGCGCTGCCAAATTGTTTCGCGGTCCGGTTCTCTGCCGTCGACCGGGAGTTCTCCGGCGAGATCTGCCGCTCGCTCTCTTGTTTATCATACGCCGCACGCCGTCCACCCAGGTGGATCGGCCTCTCCGAGGACGATGCTAAACATTTGGCGGCGCAGCCGCACACTCCTCCCAACGCGCTCGGAGAGCGCGTTCCACCAATGGGCCGCGGTAGAAAAAAACCGGGAGGAAAATAAATTCTCCTCCCGGGTTGAGTTTGGTTATGGTCCCGAAGCTTTCGAGACCGTGATCAGCGTTGGGCGTTAATGCCTCTTTCTTTTCGCTGATTTTTTCTTAGCGGCTTTCTTTGCTTTTTTCTTTGCTGCCATCGACTATTCCCCCCTTTCGGTCCGCGGATGCGGAGGGCTTGTGAAGAGTTTCAATGACTTCACTCACCGAGTTCAGTAGTCACCACGTTTTTTTTGTCAAACGTTTTTCTTCATCTTTGAAATTATTTTTACGAGCTCGCGCGCGATATTTGTTTTGGATGTGCGCGAAATATCTTTCGTTTTTCCATTTCGAAAAAAAAGTGTGACCTCGTTTTCAGCACTTTCCATTCCTACTCCATCGCGACTGACGTCGTTAGCCACGATGAGATCACAATTCTTCTCGCGCAGTTTCTTTTTCGCGTTTTTCTGCAGATCGTTTGTCTCGGCGGCAAAGCCGATAACGAGAAATGGGCGTGCTGCCGTCAGCGAAGAAAGAACGTCGTCGGTTGGAACTAATTCGAGAGAGAAAGGTTCTCGCCGCTTTTTGATTTTTTGCGGGGAAACAGCGGCCGGTTTGTAATCGGCCACCGCTGCACACATGACCAGTACGTCGGATTGCCCCGTCTGCCTGTGCACGGCCTGGAACATTTCATCGCTCGTTCGGGCGGAGATGAGGATTGCCTCCTTTGGCGGCGCCAGACTGACCGGTCCGGAAATGAGCGTCACACTGTGGCCCGCTTCGAGCGCTGCTTCGGCGATGGCGTAGCCCATTCGACCGGAAGATCGGTTGCTGAGGTAACGGATGGGATCAATCGGCTCCTGAGTCGGCCCCGCCGTAATAACGAATCTCACGCAATCAGGTTTTCCTGCCGGGCGAGAAGGAACTCCGCACGAAAAGCAATCTCGTCCACCTTCCACAACCGACCCAAGCCTTCATACCCGCAAGCCAGCATTCCTTCTTCGGGGCCGATAAACTCGACACCGCGCGACTTCAACTTCTCCACGTTGTCTTGGGTGGCCGGATGATCCCACATCTTTCCGTTCATCGCCGGTGCCATGAGAATGGGAGCCCGCGTCGCGAGCGCGATGGCAGCCAGAGGATGGCCGGCCAGGCCGTGCGCGAGTTCGGAGATCACATTGGCCGTGGCTGGTGCGACAAGAAGAAGGTTGGCGCGATCCGCGAGGTGGATGTGGCCGGGTCTCCAATTTTCCTTCTCATCGTAGAAACTTGTCATGACCGGGTTCTTCGACAGCGTCTGCAAAGTCAAAGGCGTGATGAATTCCGTTGCATCCTGCGTCATGACAACGAAGACCTCATGACCCTGCTTCACCAGGAGACTGGTCAGTTCGGCTGATTTGTATGCCGCGATTGATCCCGTGATGCCAAGGACGACACATTTGGCCGCCGGCTGCAGACGGACAAGTTTCTCCTCCTCCGGAGTCTCGTTTGCGCGTTTTGAGCTCTTCTGCATCGCAGGGTCGCCTTTATTTCTGAATCAGTCGCCGGCTTAAATAACGTTCGGCCCCGGTGATGTGACGGAATTTTTGCAGATCCTCCTCCACCGATTGGCTGATGATGGTGTAGCGATATTCCTGCCAAAGCGTCATTTCCCGCGCGGCGTTGACCAGACGCAGCTCGATCTGGTCTGCCGTCTCCGTTCCACGTTTCGTCAGCCGCCGCCGCAACTCTTCGAGATCCGGCGGCATGATGAAAACGTCGGCCAGCGATTGCCGGATGAACTCGTCCTTGCAGTTACGAATGGTGGCCGCTCCCTGGGTATCGATATCGATCAAAACGTCCACGCCATTTCGGAGATTACTCTCTAACGATTTACGCAAGGTACCATAGTAATGCCCATGCACTTTCGCGTGCTCGAGGAACTCGCCCGCTTTCACGCGAGCGAGAAAATCCGATTCATTGAGAAACTGGTAATCTTCGCCGGCGATCTCCCCGGCGCGGGCCGGGCGCGTTGTGCAGGAAACCGAATAAACGAAATCGGGTGTTTGTCGCAACGCATCGCAAAGCGTTGTCTTGCCCGCTCCGGAAGGCGCGGAGATGACAAAAAGAATTCCGTATCGGCTAAAGTGCTTATTCAAGGTTTTGAATTTGTTCCCGGATTTTTTCCAGCTCAGCTTTACAACTCACCACCCGTTGTGAGATGGCGGCGTCATTGGCTTTCGCCCCCAGGGTATTGAGCTCGCGGAAGATCTCCTGGGTAATGAATTCCAAGGTTCGCCCAACCGGCTCGTTCTTGCGAAGATGATGGGCGAATTGCGCGAGATGGCTTTCCAATCTGGTTAGTTCCTCCGACACATCAGCGCGATCGGCGAAAAAGGAAATCTCCTTGAGAAGCCGCTCGTCATCGTTCGCGATGGGCACGCCGGCCTTTTGGATCCGGTCGAGCAGCGCCGTGCGATATTTTTTGATGACATCGGGATGAAGAGTGCGGATTTCTTTCAGGTTCTTACGGATCGCTTTCAAACGATGGATCAAGTCCTTCGCCAGATGTTTGCCTTCACTCTCGCGCATCTTGATCAGATCGGCCAAAGCGGCGCGGAGTGCGCGATCGATCGCCGGCCACGCGTCCTGTGCGGCGATCGTCACTTCCGGCAGGCGCAAAACTCCGGGGGCCTGTAGAATTGTGCCAATCGTAATCTCGCCCGGAGCGCTCAGCTCCTTCTGCAAAGCTCGCATTGCTTCGTGATAAGAGCGGGCCAGCTCGGTATCGAGGGCAAGTTTGCGCTCCCCGTTCAGGGCATCGTGAACCGCCACGAGAACGTTGGTGCGCCCGCGGGAAATATTTTCATTAATTGTCTGCCGGATGCGTGGCTCAAGTTCGCCCAGGTCGCGCGGCAGGTTTATGACAATGTCGTTTTGCTTTCGATTTACCGAATTCAATTCGACGCTGACCCTGGTGCCGCGGTGATCCATCTCGGCCCGGCCATATCCGGTCATGCTTCTCACAGTGGTTGACCTTCACAAAAGAGCGCCCAAACACAAATAGAAACCGCAGCGTGACGGTGTTTGAGCGGCGATGCAAAGACGGCCGCTCTCTCACCGCGGCGACGCGGAGTTCATCTTATCAGGCTCATTGATCGCAGTATTGTTTTGATAGAGCTGAAGGTCTGCCTCCAGAACTTGGGCGAAGGGGTCGTTGGCTTGTTTGGGGTTCAATTGCAAACCCTGGCGGACGGCCGCAATGGCCTCGTCGAATCGCCCATTCGCCGCGTAAATCGCGGCCATAGTTCGCAGCGTTTTTGCATCGGCTTTCGGGGCGAGAGCATCCAGTCGCTTTGCAAGCTGCAGTGCCTTGCTGCCATTCCGGACCGACGGATTTGAAGATGTGGCCAGGATCCAGGCGAAATTGTTCAAAGCATCGGTGTTATCCGGATCAAAGCCGAGGACCTGCTCCCATTGCGATATCGCCTGATCCAACTGCCCTTGCTGTAACAGAATGATCGCGAGATTGTTCCGCGCCTGCGCCATTCGCGGTGCCAGGCGGATGGCCGCTTCGTACTCGTGGGTTGCGAGTTCGGCGTCTCCCTTTTGCAGATAGCAGTTTCCCAGATCGTAGTGGGCATCGGCATAGGTGGGCCGAAGCTTGATTGCTTTTTGATACTCCTCCATTGCCTGGTTCACCTCGCCTTTCTCGAGATACGTCGTGCCTAGATTGCAACGGGCGCCCACATGATCTGGTTGGAGTTCCAGCTGCTGTTCGAATTGCACGGCCGCTGCATCGAGCTGACCTTTTTGCAGCAACGCATTTCCGAGATTGAAATGAGCAGTAGCGTGAGTCGGCAGTGTCTGAACGGCCGTGTTAAGGTGAACAATTGCTTCATCAATCTGCCCGGTTTTCGTTAATGCCACTCCGAGGTTGTTGTGAGCGTAAGGAGAATCCGGACGGAGAGACAAGGCCGCGCGAAATTCGGTGACTGCCCTTTCTAGTTCGCCACGCGCGAAGAAAATGTCACCCAGTCCGTTATGGGCGATGTCGTTATCCTGGGTCACGGCGAGCGCGTGATTCCAGAGCGTTTCGCTGTCTTGCCAGTATTTTGTCTGGGCACGGGTAACCCACGCGAGCGAGCTGAGGATGGTGGCGCCACCAAGGGTTAAAATGAGACTACGCCAACGCGATGCGACGACGACATCACAAACACCCCAGGTGGCGGCGATGTAGATGCCGATATGAGGAAGATAGGTGTAGCGGTCGGCGTGCCCCTGCATTCCCACCTGGATCACACCGATGACCGGTGTCAGCATTACGACGTACCAAAACCAGCCGGTGAAGATGTAAGGACGCTCCTTGCGCCAATGGATCGCGGCAACACTGATCGCGACGAGGAGCAGGAAGGAGAGCGCGATTTTCCAAATCGCCAATTGATCTTCGGGATGGGGATAAAACGGAGCCAGGGGATGCGGCCAAATCATCTGTCCGATATATGTGATGTAGCTGACGCCCGCGTTCTCCACGCGCCAGGAGAAAGGCAGCCGTTCGATCGAAGCGGTGGTTGATCTTTGCGCGAGTAACGTAAGAGCGCATGATGCCGCCGAAAGAGCGAATAACGGGATCTTCTCAACAACTAGCTGCCGACTGGGCGTCCGGTTCGTCCAGCGGTGGAGCGGCCACCAATCCAGCAGCAGAAGAATTATGGGGAGAGTTACCAGCATCGGTTTCGACATCAGTCCTAGAGCGAAAACGACAGTCACCAGCAAGTTGCGCCACAGCGACGGACTGCGCGCGTAGGATAAATAAGCGGCCAGCGTCAGGACGAAAAATAAACCGCTCAGCACGTCTTTCCGTTCTGCGATCCAGGCTACGGACTCGACGCGCAAAGGGTGAATGGCGAACACTGCGGCCACGAATGCGCTCCGCCACACAGCAGCCGTCATTTTCCACAGGACGAGAAACAGGAGGACGACTGTGATGGTGTGCAACAACACACTCGTGAAGTGATGTGCTCCAGCGTTGAGTCCGTAAAACTGGCAGTCGAGCATGTGCGACAGCCAGGTCACGGGGTGCCAATTGCTCGAGTAAAACCGGTTGAATGCCCAGGTGATTCCGCCCGCCGTTACGCCCGAAGTGACTTTCGGATTTTCATAGACGTAGGTGTTGTCGTCGTAATTGACGAAGCCGGCCCCAAGCGTCTTTCCGAAGACAATCCAAACGGCAATGGTTAGACCGAGGCAGACGGCAACGATGGCCGCACGTGATAATCGGTCGCCCGGCGTCGCGGTCGTAAATGGGGGATTTAAACGCTCGTTGAACCGCACAAACGTGGACTAAATAGTCAAACTCTCAGCGAGACTTCAGTTTCACAAAAGCGCGTCCAAATACAAATAGAAAGAGGTGGTTAAATCTTTAATGTCTCCGGTGAAAATGAAATCACGGCCGCGGACCAGACCAGTTCGTGCCTCTAAGAGTTCCAACGCCTGGCGTGTCGCGGGACAGATCGCGGCAATTGTCGCCTGCGTTTGGCTCGTTTATCTGCCAGCTTTAGGCGGCGGCTTCGTTTGGGATGACGAACCGCTCATTACCGCCAATCCCTTACTGCATACCGCTTCGGGCCTGCGCGAAATCTGGTTCTTCGGCCGAACGGCGGATTATTTCCCCCTAACGAACACAATGTTTTGGGTCGAGTGGCACCTGTTCGGTCATGCCGCGGCGGGCTATCATGCCTTCAACATCCTGTTGCAAACGGCCAACGCCCTTCTGCTCTGGCTCGTCTTGCGTCGGCTCGAATTGCCCGGGGCGTGGCTCGCAGCATTGATCTTTGGCATTCATCCAGTGCACGCCGAATCGGTCGCATGGATTTCGGAGCTGAAAAATCTGCTGGCGATGTTTTGGGCGCTAATTTCGTTTTTTTTGTTCCTTGAATTCACCGATCGCAGGACGATCCATCCGGCGGCGGCCTACTTCTTGTCCCTTGCCAGCTTCATTCTGGCTTTGCTTGCCAAGGCACAGGTCGTGTTTTTGCCGGTTGTGCTTTTACTTTTTGCCTGGTGGCGAAGTTCGACCCGCGGGATTAACGAGTCGGGGCATCGAGGACCAGGGCCCAGCCACAAAAGCTCGTGGATTTACTCGCAGATCGCGCGCACCTTGCCATTCTTTTTGGTCGCCATTGTCTTTGGCCTGATAACGATCTGGTTTCAGTCTCGTGGCATTGGCGAGGAAGAGGTCGTTCTTGGACCTTTCAATCGCCGACTGACGAATGCCGCAATGGCGATGTGGTGGTATGCGAAGCAAGTCTTCGTGCCGGTTCGGCTGATGACCGTCTACCCGCGTTGGCGATTCGATTTTCCCGCCCTCGTGGAATGGCTGCCTTTAATCGCCCTCACTGGTATGATGGTTTTTCTCTGGTTCTGGCGCAGTCGCTGGAGAGGCAGCCTTTTCTTTGCCTTTGCCTACTTCATCGTCGCGCTGCTGCCGGTGGTCGGATTAGTACGCATGGCTTACGCTCGAAGCGGAACGCTGGTGGCAGATCATTTGCAATACTTCGCCGACATTTCTTTAATTGCTCTTTTTAGCACGGGAATGGCGCGTCTCCTGGCGTCGCGGCGGCGTGAAATAAGGATTGCCGGCAGAGTCTTTGTCTTTCTCCTCCTTGGTGCGATGGGGAGTTATACTTGGGCGCGGACGAAAGTTTATCGAAATGAAGAAACGCTTTGGCAGGATAATTTCTCGAAAAATCCAGATGCCTGGCAAGGTCACAATCGGATCGGACAGCTTTTCTTCAACCAAGGAAAGTTCGCCGAAGCAGCGCAGCATTTCGAACGCGCTGTCGAACTGAAACCTGAGCTGGCGGACAATTATAACCAGCTTGGACTAGCCTACTGCAGACTTAACCGGTTTGAAGAGGGCATCGCCGAGTACCGCAAGGGCTTGCGATTAAAGGAGGAAAAGTCTTCCACGGCAAACACGTCAGCCGCCGCGATCATGCGAACGAACCTTGGTAATGCTTTGACCATCACTGGGAACAGTCTTAACGACTTGGCCGAAAGACTCTCGGAGGAGGGCGCAGTCGCTGCGGCCGAAGCGGACAGGAAAAAAGCGATGGATCGATACGAAGACGCTATTAGCGAATACGAGAAGGCGCTGGAGATTGCACCGGAACACCCTGCGATACACCGGAATCTGGGAGTTCTCCTGGCGAGCCTGGGTAGAAATCACGAAGCAATCGCACATCTGCAAAAGGTGTTGCAACTCGTGCCTAACGAGCCGATCGCACGCGAAACACTTAATGCGATTGAGGCACAGCGCCCGTAGCTTTCGGCGCGCAGCACCAAATCCTTGCATGTCGCCCGCCGCCGAATCGCTCTCCATCATCATTCCGACCCGAAATGAAGCGGAAAATATTGCCGCTCTGGTGTCAGACATCGTCGCCACAGGCGCGTCTTTTTGTGAAATCCTGTTTGTCGATGGTGATTCCACTGACGATACGCGCAATATCATTCGATCCCTCGCCGGAGATCATGCAGTTCGATTGATTGAGCAAGATCCGGCGGAGCGAGGCCTGGCCGCGGCGATCATGGCGGGGGCGAGGGAGGCAAAAGGAGATTTGTTACTCGTGATGGATGCGGACCTGAGCCATCCGGTTGACCGAATCGCAGATCTGTTGATTCCTTTGCAGACGGGAACCGCCGACATGGTAATCGGCAGCCGATATCTAAAAGGTGGCTCGACCCCTAACTGGCCACTGTGGCGGCGAATGCTGTCGCGCACGGCCTCAGGCGTGGCCTATCCCCTCACCAAGGTACACGATTCCATGGCCGGCTTTTTTGCCATCCCGCGTCGTCGATTAATGGAAATTGCGCCACCGACAATCGGCTTCAAAATAGTGTTTGAAACGATTATCCGCGGGGGCCCGGGTTTGCGAGTGCGGGAAATTCCCATTGCCTTCCACGATCGCGCGAGCGGGAAATCGAAAATGTCTTTTGGCGTTGCCGTTCGGTTTCTTTACCGTTGGCTGGTTGCGGTCTTTCGACGTGCTCTGCGGCTGACAGCTCGTTAAATCGTTAAACCGTTGAACCGGAAATGATGCTTGCGACAGAATCCCAAGGCCACCAGAAAGGTGGCAGCGGACACGATTGAGACCCATTTTCCAACGACGAAGGACACGAGCACGTACTCGACGCGCAGACGATGATGACCGGCACTCAACGGCACCGCGCGTAAAATGTAATTCGCCGGCAGTAATTGGTAGTTCGATTGGGCACTTTCGGCTAATGAGACTGCGCGCCAGGACTGGGCGTATGCGTCGGTAATCAACAGGATAGACGGCCGGTCTACATTCGCTTCTATTGTAAGCGAGTCGGTCGAGGCCGCGATAATTTCTGTGCTGCCATTATTCTCGCCGGCTATTGGTTTCGGCTGCGGTTCCGATTCCAAAAGCACCTCGCGAGTCGGGTCGAAAGTCGCTGCATGCAAAGCCTCGAAAATCGCGTCTCGATTTTGCAGAAGGCGGTATTTTGAGATGAGTTGCAAATGCGGCATCGGCGAAACATCTGCCTCAGCCGTTTCTAGTTCACTTCCATGTTGTGCCAGCACATAGCGTTCGCGCAACATGGCAAAGAGCGGATCGAACTGGACGAACTTTACATAAGACATCGCGTTGTCCGGATCTCCACCCTGCGTCCAAGTCATGAACTCGGCATAGCGCCGGACGACGGTCGCGTCATAGCCCCATAAATCTTGCCCGCCAATCATCATCGCTGTGTTTGGATTGGTAACATCGATGATGCGGTAATCCCCCGGATGTGCGTCGAGAAAGCGTTTTTTCTCGGCGTTGACAATGGTTGCGCTGTCGAACGTGGCTCGCGTGCTAAAGGCGAAGGCAAACATTTCCGCCACTCCGAGTGCCACTCCAGCCAGGATCACGCGCGAATTGCGGTTGCCGAAGATCAAAATAATTCCGAGAAGCGCACAGACTCCCGCAGCGCAAAAAAACGACCCGGCCGCGCGATGTTGCGACTGGGCTACAAATTCAGCGTTCGCGTACAATTGCGGAAACAAATACGATTCGTTTGTGGCGCGAATGACGTTCATCCGGGCCGGCCAGGACGTCGTGGTCGCCGCCCACCATCCGACAATGCCTAATAAGATCGCGCCGCCGAAAACGGCTGCGATAAATCCAGTCTCAACCCTTCTTTGCCGGAACAACCGATCAAGTCCGGTCGCGGCGAGGAGCGCGAGAAAGATCGAAGCGAGAAAGATAAATTTTGAAATGCTGCGGAATCTGTCGAAACCAGGGACCCAGGCGTAAAGGAAACCGAACAGCGGAGTATAGACGCCCAGAGCTAACAGGAGACTGATGAAAATGATAACGAGGGAAACCCATTTCGCTCCTCGTTCGCAGTAGATTACCGCGTAAATCGCAAACGCCAGCCCGGTCACACTGATGAAGAGCGACGTTTCCCACAGGTACCACCGTCCCCAGTACTTCGCGATTTCGCCAAAAAAATTGGGCGCGAGCAACGTGACAAAGTTTTCCGGCGGGAACGCAAGCATCGACGCAAAATTAAATGGGAGCCGAAGCCCTCGCGTCGTCTCATGCGCAGTTTGAATGGTGGGCAATAATTGCACGGAGGCGAGGAGAACGCCGCCGAGATAGATGCTCAGGAAGGCGGCGGCCAGCCTCCAGTTCCAATGACCAATCAACCGCAATGCGCAATAAAGTCCGGCGATGATCGCGGTATAAAAGAGGTATTGCGGAAATCCGGCCAATACCTGCATGGCGGCGGCAAACATTCCGACCAATGACCAACCCATGCGTCGAGTCCGGAAAAGCCCGTCGATCGAGCAAAAAATCAAGGGCGACCAGGTCATTGTGTTTAATTGAGGTAAATGCCCCGCAAAAACGTGCGGAAAAAATGCACCACCGAACATAACGAGAGCGCCTGCAAAAAAACTAGGCACGCTGAGGAGACCTCGTTGTTTCATCCAAAAAAACATGAAGGCGCCAATGGCGTAGACATGGAGTGCAAGCGTCCAGGTAATCGCAACCGGCACGGCCAAGATCAAAAAGAGCCAATTCGGCGGATAAAGCTGGGCTCCCTGCATTCCTCCGAAATAGGGGGCCCCGCTGAAAATGTGAGGGTTCCAGAGAGCCAGGTTTCCTTTGGCCAGTTCCCGGAAACCGAAGTCCCGCCACGCGAAATACTGCAAAAACAAGTCACTCCCGGGATGTCCTGGCACACGAGTTCCGCCGGCAAACAGGAGGTCGGCAAACATCGCAAGCGCGAGGACCAGCAGCAAGAGGAGTGCGGCAATTGTGGAACGATGCCTCTCCATCAGTCCCCCTCACGTCGGACGTAAATCGCTATTCCACCAACTTGGTCGGTCGGGGTGTAGTGCGCATCCACATATGCCACGATGGCCGGAGCAAAGGCATCGAGCTGGCGTTGCTCAGAGACCAAAATCACGGCAGGTGGATCGCGTTCCGCTTCTTCGATAAAGCGTTCGTGATCGCGCGCGGTCTGATCACCCGGCCATAAGTAATTCCAACGGGTCGGGTTTCGACGTTCGCAAAGAAAGTAAAACATCGGTTGATAAGGCAACGCCAGGATCGATCGCGTCGGTGGGACGTAAGCCTGCAGGCTTTTCACGAAAGTCGCGACCCCGCTCGCCTGCTCGATGCGTACTCCTCCGCGCTCCAGCGCCAATTGCCCGGTCGCTTGCGATATATCGGGCAATGCAATCGGACGAAGGATCCAAAGAAAGGAAGCCGCCAGAGTCGCCAGGATGATGGAAAGTATGATGTCGATCGCGCGACGGTTAGCGATTGTTTCCCTCACAATCGAGTAACCGAATGCGGTAAGAAGAAAGAATGGCGGTAGCGTCATCAGGAGATGGGTCTGGTCGGAACGGATTGTCACTTGAAGATAAAACAGCGCGGACCACACGGTAAGGAACAGGAGTACCGCTTCGCGCAGACGAAAGAGTCCTCGGAAGAGAAATTGTCCGAGGTAGAGCGCGGCGATTGTCTGAACAAAGGGTGGAAGATAAAACAAAAGCACCACGGCAGTGTCCAAGATGGACCTAGCCGCGGTGAATTTTGGGAACGGCAGCGCGCTGGTTTTTCGATAAGTCTCAAACGGAAAGACAATCAATTGTCTGAACATCTCGGGCAGCGCTCCAATCCTCCACCAGATGATGATTAAGGGAATGGCGATAACGCCGACGCCGGCCAGCCAGAAAAGCAGAGCGCGTTTGACGTTCGTTTTGGAGATAGAATCAGCGCGAATAAGACCGAGCGCGCTGACAAAAAAGAAAATCGAGATGATGGTGTAGACAGCTTGATCGTGCCTCAAAAAAAGCGAAACCCCGCTGAGCAATCCGGCCGGAATCGCCAGCCATTGTTGCCTTGATAACACTGCGGGGATGAACAGAAGCACTGCTGCGAAGGAAGCGACAATGCCCTGCCAGGCTGCCAGGGGGACAAAGTAGACATAGGGAAGACCAAGAACGCAGGCAGGTGCGGCTGCCGCGAAAGAAAGAATCGAGCGATTGGTCAAGTTGCGCGCGACACCGTAAATGAGCACGGGTAGAAGAAGAAAGATTGATAAGCCGAAAATGCGGAGAGTGGCCAACGATGTTCCGCAGATTTGGAAAAGCGCGGCGGTGGTGTAGAAGGACAACGGCGGTTGCAGGCTCACGAAATCCCGATGCGGAATCTCGCCGCCTGCTACGCGCACAGCGCCATACGCAAGCAAACCCTCGTCGCGCCAATCGATACCGGACCGCCATCGCGGGTAGGCAATGAAGAGCGCGAACGAAAGCAGAAGCGCGACGGAAAGAAGATCGGTAAGGCGCGCCCATCTCATTTCAAGAGTCAGTATTCAAAAAACGCAATCCGCATTGTCGGTCGCCTTTGCGACAAACGACATGGCAGGAGTCGGTCGAACCATTATACCTGACCTCGTTACCGTCCAACTGTTCGCTCTGCTAATCGGCACATTTTTGAACTAGAGCCGTGTATTAGACGAAACGTGAGCGAGAGAGCGAGGATGTTTCGGCTCTGCGGAGCGCACGCGCCTCGCGTGCTGGCGATGGCGCCCTCGCCATCGCGAACTTGTTCCCCATTAAGTGAATTGGCACGGAGGCCTTTTCGCGACAGTCCGTTTCGGCGAGGCGCCGAAAGCAGCACGCGAGGCGCGTGCGCTCCCCAGACGCCTGTCACGCCTCAAGTGAACAGTGCACTAGCGGTTCATCAACGTGTTGCGCAATCGGTTTGAGGTGGATCGGCCGCTCCGCGGGCGATGCTATCCGAAAGCAGCGGAGCTGCTTACTATGAGCGCCTGCGGCGCTTGAATGTTTAACATCGACCGGCGGATCGGCCGATCCACCTCGCGCTGTTGTGAAGTGCCGCTAGACATGTCCTACAACAAACGTTTGGCTGCTTCGTCGACGTCTTTGTCGCCGCGGCCTGAAAAATTGACAATGACGACTTGGTCTTTCGGCATTGTCGGCGCGCGTTTGATAGTTTCGGCCATGGCGTGAGCCGTTTCCAAGGCGGGAATAATGCCTTCCATTTCAGACGTTGTCCGAAAGGCGTTCAACGCCTCTTCATCCGTCGCGTAGGTGTACTCGATTCGGTTCAGATCGCGCAGGTAGCTATGCTCTGGCCCAACGGCTGCGTAATCGAGACCCGCGGACACGGAATGGGTGAGTGCAATCTGTCCGTCTTCATCAGCGAGCAAAAACGTGCGCGTGCCCTGAAGCACACCGAGCCTGCCCCCTTGAAATCGGGCCGCGTGTTTGCCGGTCTGGATTCCCTCACCCCCGGCTTCAACTCCAATCATTCGCACACTCGTATCTTCAAGGAATGGATGGAAAAGGCCGATCGCGTTGCTTCCGCCTCCGACGCATGCAATCAGCAGATCTGGCAGTGCACCTTCGCGCTCCAGGATCTGCCGCCGGGTTTCCTCTCCGATGACTCGCTGAAAATCTCGCACCATCATTGGGTAAGGGTGCGACCCCAAGGCCGATCCTAATATATAATGAGTAGTCCGAACGTTCGTGACCCAGTCACGCATTGCCTCATTGATCGCTTCCTTCAAGGTCGCCTGACCGGCTGTTACCGGGACCACGGTGGCGCCCAGAAATTTCATCCGGGCAACATTCAAACCTTGTCGCGCCATATCGGTCGCGCCCATGTAGATGACGCATTCGCATCCAAACCGCGCCGCCACGGTCGCTGTTGCCACACCGTGCTGACCCGCGCCGGTTTCGGCGATGATTCTTTGTTTACCCATCCGTCGAGCCAGCAAAATCTGTCCGAGTGCGTTGTTGATTTTGTGAGCGCCAGTGTGGAGCAAATCTTCACGCTTGAGATAAATGCGTGCACCGCCCAAATGGTTCGTTAGACGCTCTGCCAGATACAGTGGCGTAGGTCGACCGGCGAAGTCGTGAAGCAAAACACCAAGCTCGGTTTGAAAGTCAGGATCCTGTTTAGCGCGCTCGTATTCGGCGGCGAGGTCGACCAATGCCGACATCAGCGTTTCGGGCACGAACATTCCGCCGTAGGTACCGAAGTGGCCCCGTGCGTCAGGAACAGTTTCAAGGTCGGGCATAAAGCGGTGGCGGTCGGAGAAAGTTCAATGCTCGACGCTCAGCGTCCAACGTTCAATTTGCCAGCAGCGTGACGAGTGCGCGCCGATGCGGTGATGGAATCGGAATCGAGTTGAGCTTGCCGATTGGGAACCAACGTTGTCGTGAGTGGCGGGTAGTCGAAGCGGTCTGCTTGAAAACGCGAAGAGTTACCTGGTGATGCGTGAATGGGAACGTCGAAGTGTGAAGCATAACGGACGAAGCCGATCGCATTCTTGCCGGAGGCAAAATCCACATCTCTCGCCAACGTCCGGTCGATTGTTCGAGCAAAACCCGGCCGCGTCTGCGGGCAAATGCGTGCGTTTCGATCAGCTTCCGCAATCGCGGACGCGCCTTTTTGATTGGAAGCAGCGTCGGGTTTGGAGCCCGGCAGAATTTCTTTACCGGACAAACTCTGCAATCGGGGGTGGTTCGACAAACCAACGCGCCAAGATCCATCAATGCGGAGTTGAACGTCGCTGCGCCACGCCGCGGGACCAGATGCCCGGCAAAATTCCAAAGAGCGTTCAGGCCGGCTGCGGAATCAATCGGCAGGTGGAGGCTGAAGAGTCGCGCCAGCACGCGCGCGCTATTCACTTCGACGATGGGAACCGATCGATCAAAAGCGAAAGTCGCGATGGCGTTGGCCGTGTAACGTCCGATGCCAGGCAGAGTGCGAAGTTCGACTGTGTTTGTCGGGCACCGACCAGCGTGTTCTGCCACAATTCTTTTGGCCGCCGCGCGTAGATTCAGCGCGCGCCGGTAATAACCCAGCCCTTGCCAGGCGTGAAGGACGTCGGATTCAGAGGAGTTTGCCAGCGCGGCGAAGGTTGGAAAGCGCCGCAGCCACTCATGAAAAAAGGGAAGAACCGTCGCCACCTGAGTCTGCTGGAGCATGACCTCGGAAATCAAAATCGCGTATGGATCCCGGGTTTGGCGCCAGGGGAGATCGCGTCGGTGCCGACGGTACCAGCGCAGCAAAACCGGGCGAAACTTCTGAACGTCCTGGGCTAAGATCACAAGGCAACCGAACGTTTACCGTTCTCCGCGCACGATCCAACATCTAATTCGGAAATTGAGCGTTGAGAGTTGTGCGTCCAACGTGGAACCTCTGCTCAGAAAAACGGAATGAACTCTTACACGCAGCCATTGACGTCCGAACAGGTCAAAAAACTGCGTGCCCTGCTCGAAGAGCTTGGATTCCAGTTTTCGCCCAAGCCATACACCCTTTTTTTTGCACAGAAAGACAAACTTAGCATCGCGGTTTACGAGAAGGGTCCGAAGATTCTGGTCCAGGGCAGGGGCATCGAAGAATTCGTTCAATTTGAGTTTGAACCGAAAATCCTCGGTGAAGCAAAACTTGGTTATGAAGAAGTGCATTCGCCGGAAATGTTCGAACCGCATTTCGGAATTGATGAAAGCGGGAAGGGCGACTTTTTCGGGCCGCTGGTCATCTCCGGAGTATATGTCGATCGCCGGATCGCGCGTCAGCTTCTCGATGCTGGTGTGCAGGATAGCAAACGTATTGGCTCGGATGCGCGAATCCGGGCGCTAGCCCAGGAAATTCGGACAAGCACGGCTGGATTAATGAACACAGTTCTCATCGGGCCCGGGAAGTACAACGAGCTCTACCGCGAGTTTGGCAATCTGAACAAGCTCCTGGGCTGGGGACATGCCCGCGTGATCGAAAACCTGCTCGAACGGAAACCGGATTGTCCGCGCGCCTTATCCGATCAGTTCGCGGATGCGCGGGTGATAGAGAAAGCGCTTCTGGGACATGGCCGCAAGATCAAGCTGGAGCAGCGGACAAAAGCGGAATCGGACCTGGCGGTGGCGGCAGCATCGATTCTGGCGCGCGAAGCGTTTATTGATTGGCTGGAACGGCGTGGAAAAGAGCTGGGTTTGCGCCTCGAGCGCGGGGTCTCAGCGAGCGTGAAAGAGACCGCCCGGAAAATCGTGGAAAAGAGTGGGGCGGCTGGATTGCGCGAGGTGGCCAAGGTTCATTTCCGAACCGCAAACGAGGTTGCGCCCGAGGAGTTTGGACCGCCTCCGGCGAAGCGTCCCTGGCGCCGTTAAAGGCGGGTGATTGTTCACGCGACGATACCTGAGTCCGGCAGGATTCCTGCTCTGATTGGCGCGATGTCTTTGGCAATTGTGGAAACTCGTCTGCTCGTCCTAAATGCCGACCCGGTCTTTCAAGATACGGCGTTGGCTCTTCTGGACACCATGGAGGCGGTTGAAACTCGCGTTATTCGCACACTTTCTGAAGGAATCGGCATCCTGTTGGACGAGAACTTCGATGGGCTCTTGATCGAGGGAGAAGCCGCGCTCGCTGTAGAACAAGCGGTTAACGCCAGGCAACACTTCCCATCTCTGAAAATTGTGTGTCTCGTCCCATCCCGCAATGCGCCTGATGCGGTGGCAAAGGCCGAGCAGCAGGACATCGGTCTCATCTGTGCATCGGGCGAGCAACGGCTCGCGCGCAATCTGAGAGGCTTTGTTCAATCACTTGAGCGCGCTTCCTCGGCCCCGGCTGAAGGAATCGATCCCTGTCACTCGCTCATCGGTAATCTGAATCAATTCTCGGCCGCCGAGATTTTGCAGATGAGTTGCCTGAGCCAGCGCAGCGGACGGTTCACCTTTAAATCCGGCCGTGGTAACAGTGAGATTTACCTGCAACAGGGGGCCGTTCGTCATGCCGTTTACGGTTCGCTGGAAGGCGAGCAGGCAGTCGCGGAAATCTTTCGCTGGCGGCAGGGGCGGTTTTACTTTGAGGAAGGGATTATCAGCCAGGACCAGACAGTCAATCGCCCTTGGGCACATCTCCTGATCGACAATCTGCAAAAGCTCGATGAGACGATGGAGCTGGCCAGCGTTTAGAACGAAGTCATGCGCGACAAACAACTCGAAACCAAGCTTCGTCTGCTCACCTTGCAGTTGGATAGTTGGAAGAAACTGCACGATTTCATCACTTATGGTCTGGACAAAGCCAAGCCGATCATCTCGGCCGAGCAGGAACGCCAATTCACCGAGGTGCGCGCGAATCTGCTGCAGGAAACGGAATACGTTTTCAAATCTTTAGGCATCCTTGGGGAATTGTCGGGCAAAGCGATGAATGTCCTGCAACGCGCGTCGTCCATCCGAGGCGTCCGCGACTTGAACAACGATGAAATTCGCCGGCTCGAAGCCGAGTGGAACGGGGTTTTCACGAAGCTTGGCGTGGCGCAGGGTCAGTTCAAATCGCGCCGGAAGGATTTGTCGACCCAAACCGCGGTAAAGTACTATATGGACCGGGTTTTTAGGCGCGCCGTCCCGGCCCACTGATTCTTCTGGCGTAAAACGCTTTCCCGCGTTTAGTTCTGTTTCCCAGGGGTTTACTACCAGGGGAACTATTTTTTTGCCTCATGTTGCACTCATTTGCTTCCCGCGGAGCGATTCCTAGTTAAGTATGGCAAAGTTAACCAAACGCGACATTGTTGTCGCGATCAGTAACCAGACAGGAAAAGTCCAGCACGAAGTCTTCGATGTGGTCCAGCGGACGCTCGACCAGATTACTGACAGTTTGGCCAAGAACGTCGCCGTGGAGTTGCGCAATTTCGGTGTTTTCCAACCACGTTTGACCAAGCCGCGCGTCGGTCGAAATCCCAACCAACCAGGCAGTAGTTTTGTGATTCCGCCGCGAGCGACGGTCAAGTTCAAGGCCGGAAAGGTCATGCGTCAACGGGTGGAAAAGCTCTCGCGCGAGCTAAAGGAAGCGTCCGAGCGCAAATCCTCTGGCGCGCCCGCAGCGAACGGGAAATAAGACTCGTTCGTCGGAACTAGGATTTTTCGGCCGGCTCCAATTCGAGCAGGTTATTGATCGCTTCTTCGAGCCTTTCGAAGTTAATCGGCTTGGTCAGATGTTCGGAGAAACCGGCGGCACGTGCCTTGTTTATATCGTGTTCTGAGCCAAAGCCGCTCAGCGCGATTCCTCGCAGTCCTCGATCTTTCAGTTCCTGCATCAGTTCGTAGCCGCTGCGATCGGGCAAGCCAATGTCGCTGATGACAAGGTCGAATTCCCCGGCCCGCGCTTTTTCCGCTGCTTGATCGGCATTATGAGCCAGTGTGATCTCGTAACCGCGGCGCTCGAGCATCATTTTCATGCCGGTGCAGGTGTCATGATGATCGTCCACCACCAGGATGCGGCGCTTTTTGGATTCGGTTAGGGGCTTTTTCGTGCTCGGAAGGTTCGCATCCGGTTCCAGCGCCGCCGCGAGCGGCTTCAGTACCGTTTTCAACTTGAGGACGAAAGTCGACCCCTGATCTTTGCCTGCGCTTTCGGCGCGGATTTTTCCGCCGTGAGCGTCGATCATCGCTTTCGAGATCGCCAATCCCAGACCCAAACCGCCAAACCGCCGCGTGATCGAGACCTGACCCTGCTCAAAAGCGTTAAAGATTCGCTCCAGTTTATCCGACTCGATGCCGATTCCGGTATCGGTCACTCGAATCTCCACCTCGCCAGGGCCGGGATTCAGGGTCTCGACGATGATCCGCCCGTCTTCAGCCGTAAATTTCACCGCGTTCTTGATCAGGTTCCAGAAAACCTGCTGCAATCGAGCCGGATCGCCGTCCACGTAGGCATTTTCCGCCCGCAACCTGAACTCAACATGGAGTTGCTTGGCGTCGACTTCGTCGTGACAAATTTCGTAAGCGCGTTTGAGCATCTCGTGCACAGACACGGTCTCAAAACTCAGCTGTAACTTTCCTTTGGCGATCCGCGTCACGTCGAGCAGGTCGTCAATCAGGCGCGCTTCCAATTCCACGTTGCGACGGATGACTTCGAGCGCCTGCCTTGTTGCCGGAGAATCGGGAGTGCTCGCCTCGAGCTCGCCAACCATGGCAATGACCGGAGTAAGCGGGTTGCGCAATTCGTGCGAGAGAAGAGCGAGGAACTGATCCTTGGCCGCGTTGGCCGCGATCAATTCATGGCGCAGGGTTACATCGCGCGTTTTGTCCTCGATCAGATACAAGATGCCTTCGATCGTCTGTTGTGATCCTTGAAGGCGCAGCAGATTGACGTTGACGAAGTGGGTCATGCCGCCTTCGCCTTTGAAAGGTTGTTCCACCAGCTGAAACGGCGTTCCAAATGAGAGAACCCGCTCAATGGCTTCAGGGGGCGCGATTTTGATTTCCTTAAACGTCGCTTCGGTAATGTCTTTGCGCGAAGGCAGTCCACCGAATCGTCGCGCCATTTGGGTGAAGGCGTCATTCGCCTGTAGAAAGCGATGCGAAGCCGGATCGACAAAGGCGATGCCGGTTGGCATGTTCGCCAGGATTTTCTCGTTGAATATAACTTCGCGTTCAAGGCGCCGCGCCGATTCGGTCTGGCGTCGGTAGAATTTGCCGCCCAGCCAGGCAAACACACCCGTCAGAGCGATGAGCCACGTGGCCAGGACGGTCATGCGGCCTAACAAGTCGTGAACCGGTTTGTAGGCGACGGCTCTCGGTTGCTCCACAACCGCCATCCAGCCTCCGGCTTCGATTGGGCTGAAAGAATACAGATTTCCGTCGCGCTCAATGTGTCCTGTCTTGTTGCGCCCGATCTCTTTGATTAACGTCTCGCCCTCGCTGGAGAGGGGATTGGGATTGGCGCGAAAATCTGTCGTGAAAAGAGCGGCGCCGTTTTGATCGAGAATCTGGCAGAGCGACTGGTCCGCGAACTCGATCGTCGATAAGCGTCGTCCGATTCGCTCGACCAGAACCGAGACACCGAGGTACCCGACAACCTTGCCGTCTGGTTGTCGGACGGCTCCGACAATGTCGGTGACCATCCGTTTATCCGAAGAGCGAGGGTGGACCGCTGAAAAATAAACACCCGGCGAAGCCCCGGCTTGCTCACGCCAATATTGCGAGCCAAAGTCTTTTCCAATAGCGTCCGGCTCCGATGGCACGGATGCGGTCAAACGGCCATCCGCATTGGCAATAAACATTCCGTCGATTCGCGGATGCGAGTAAAACGCGGAGGCCAGCCACTGTTGTGCACTTGTTTGCACGTTTGGAGTTGTCAGGAGCTTCGACACCTCGGGCAAAGTCTGGTAATACTCGAGGATTCCGCCCGTCCGGCTCAGATCGTCGCCGACCAGGTGCCCGATCAGCTGCACGAAGGTCTGGCGATCACGCAGAATCTTAGACTCCAATGTTTTCTGCAGGATCGTATAAGAAACAACCAGGGTGAGAATGGAGGGAACCCATCCCGCGAGAAGGATCGCCAGGACCAGGTTAAACCGCTCGAAGCGGTTGCCTCTTTGTCTATTAATTCCGGGTAATGCCATCGGCTGCAAACTTACCTATCACCAATCAGCCGCTCGCCGCTTTCCGGCAAGGCGGAATCTCTCAGGTCGGCAAGAGGGAAGATGGACTGCCTTTTTTGACCGGCGTTGAGGACAAGGTTTTACGAGGTAAAAGGCCTATTTTTGATTTGACGCATGCGACGGAAGCGGCATCATGTCGCCCTTGCTGCCTTACGAACGGCAGTTTTCTAGACGCCCTATGCAAGGAAGCCTCGGTTATGTTATCTGGACTGTTTGTTACCTGAGTGTGCTCTTGGGGCTGTCCGCCTACGGTATTCACCGGTATGTGATCATCTACCTCTTCCTGAAGACGAGGAAGCGCCACTCGGTGCCAATGGCTCGATTTGAGCGCCTGCCCAAGGTCACGGTGCAGTTGCCGATCTTTAACGAGGTCTACGTCGTCGAGCGTCTCTTGCGTTCGGTCAGCGAGCTGGACTATCCCCGGGAGCTGCTCCAAATCCAGGTTCTGGACGATTCGACCGACGACACCCGCCAGATTACCTCGTCCTGCGCCGAGAAGCTGCGCCAGCGCGGCTTTAACGTTGAACTGATTCACCGGGTCGACCGGATAGGTTTCAAGGCCGGGGCGCTGGCTGGCGGCCTGGACGCGGCCGAGGGGGAATTCGTCTGCATCCTCGACGCCGATTTTGTGCCGCAACCCGACCTGCTCCAGAAGACGATCCATTTCTTCACCGATGCAAAGGTGGGGATGATCCAGACGCGTTGGGGACATTTGAACCGGACCTATTCACTGCTGACACGCGTCCAGGCGATGTTTCTTGATGGCCACCTGTTGTTGGAACAAACGGCGCGCAGCCGTAGTGGGCGTTTTTTTAATTTCAACGGTACCGCCGGTCTTTGGCGTCGGACGTGTATCGAGGAAGCGGGCGGCTGGCAGCACGATACACTCACAGAAGATCTTGATCTGAGTTACCGGGCCCAGCTGGCCGGTTGGAAATTTGTCTTTCTTCCCGATGTGGTTACACCGGCCGAGCTGCCGGTCGATATGAACGGTTTCAAGTCTCAGCAGCACCGTTGGACCAAGGGGTCCATTCAGACGTGCAAGAAATTGCTGCCGACAATTTGGAGGAGCCCGCTTCCCCTCGTGATCAAGCTGGAGGCTACCGGCCATTTGACGTCGAATTTCGCCTACCTCCTGCTCGCCTGCCTCTGTGTTCTGCTCCATCCGTCCACCGGTGGACCGCCGCCGGGCTGGATGCGCACTCTCCTCATCGATATTCCGATTTTTCTAACAGCCTCGGTCTCGGTTGCGATATTCTATGTTTGTGCCCAACGCGAATTGCACCCCCGTGCCTGGTTTAAGGAAATACTTCTTCTCCCGTGTCTGCTCGCCCTCGGAGTCGGATTGTCACTCAATAATGCGCGGGCCGTGCTCGAAGCCGTCTTTAATCACAAGTCCGATTTTGCCCGCACCCCAAAGTACGGGATTGAGCGCAAATCGCAGCCCTGGCGGAGCTGCAAATACATGCCGCTTAAATCTCTCTTGCCCGTCGCCGAGCTGGCTTTTGCCGCTTACTTCAGTTATTTCGTTTGGTTCGCGGTTCTCCATCATCAATTCCTCTCGGTACCTTTTTTGCTCATGTTCCAAGGTGGCTTTTTATATGTCGCGATTTCTTCATTGGCTCCCTGGTGGCCGAAACTCAACTGGGGCGGATCGCGAGCGGGCAGTCCAGTTCCCGCGTGACAAGTGCTTAAATTGGCGTAAAAGATCGCGGATGTTTCGCCCCGTTTCGCTCGTCGCCGCTCTTTTGGCGCTGACGTCGTCGATTCATGCGATGATCGCGATTGAACCCCCAAATCGCGTAATCATCAGTGTTCACGACCAGAAGTTGATGTTGCTGGAGAATGGCGCGCGTGTAGCCGTTTACCCGGTTTCCACATCGAAATATGGCCTGGGCGACTTTTGGGGTCGAATGACGACTCCGCTTGGCTACCTGCAGGTGGCGCAAAAGATCGGTGACCATGCCCCGACGGGTGCTGTTTTTCATAATCGGCGCTTTACCGGTGAGATTTTGAAACCAAACGCGCCGGGCCGTGATCCGGTCATCACGCGGATCATTTGGTTGCGTGGGCTCGAAGCGCAAAACTCGCATGCGTTCAGCCGCTGCATTTACATTCACGGCACGCCGGAAGAAAAATTGATTGGCCGGCCGGCGAGCTATGGCTGCATTCGCATGAGATCCAATGATGTCACGGATCTTTATCGCCAATTGCCGATCGGCGCGGTTGTCCAAATCGTTCCGGATCGATTGCCCAACGTGCGCAAAGCGCCCAAACCGCCCAAAGCGCCGAAGACCATTCTAACCGATGAACCCGACGGCGGGACCGACTGGATGACGTCGGCCAAGCCCGGTTCCAAGCCGCACAAGAGCGCAATCGTCGCGCAGAACCTCCCGCGCGCTTAAACGCTGCGCGTCTTTCGGCGAATCTTGACAAGCGTCGCCTTACCCGCGACGGTCCACGTCCCGATTATTCAGGAAAATGGCTAACACGAAATCAGCAGCAAAACGCGCGCGTCAAACACCGACGCGGTCGCTTCGCAACCGCAGCGTGCTGACTCGCCTTCGCACTCTCCACAAAGAGGTCCGGACCGGCGACAAGATCGATGCCGGCAAACTGCCGGCTCTTATCTCGGCCATTGATAAAGCGGCGAAGCGCGGCATTATTCATCGCAACGCGGCAAATCGACGCAAGACGCGCCTGAATAAGCTGTTTAATTCCGCCCGCGCCAAATAATCCCGTAGCGGCTGACCTGGCGGTGGACCTGAGCCGGCGCGTGCAACAAAATGCGAACGAAAGCCGTTGGCATATCGCGCGGGAGAGATAGATTCGTGGTCCCATGATTCCAGCTCTTCTCCTCGTGTTTTTGGCGACTGCTTATCGGGTCGCGACGGGACTTTTCATTCATTCGGGCACAACGTGGCTGTCCAATTTCGCGCCGCTAGCCGCAATCGCCCTGTGTGGTGGCGTTTACTTCCCGCATCGGCTCAAGTTCGCGGTACCGTTAGGCATACTTTTCCTTTCCGATGCAATCCTGAATTATTATTACGGCGCGCCGCTGCTCTCACCGTTGATTGCCTGCCGCTATTTGGTGCTGGCTCTCGTGGCCTGGATCGGCCTGTGCCTGGAGCAACGCGCCTCTCTCAAAACATTGCTGCCCGCCTGTTTCGCGGGCTCCACTCTGTTCTACGTAGTGACCAACGCTTTCGCCTGGCTGAGCGACCCGGGATACACACGAAACTTTGCCGGTTTGATCCAGGCTCTCACTGTTGGCTTACCGCAATATGGCTCCACTCCAAGCTGGATGTTTTACCGCAACTCGCTTCTGAGCGATCTCGTTTTCACATGCGTGTTCGTCGTCGCGATGAATTTTGCTCGACGTTTTGAAGGCTTGCGCACGCGTAACGTGTTTGCTCGTCCGGTTTAAAGCTCATGCAGCCGGGTGAGCAGCGCGACGAAGTCGAGATGCTCTCGCTGATGCTGTTGGTTCGGCGCTTTGAAGAACGCGCCAGCCAGCAATATCAAGCGCAGAAGATCGGGGGCTTTTGTCATCTCTACATTGGACAAGAAGCTGTTGTGACCGGCGCGTTGGCGGCTACACGACCGGACGACTATTTCATAACCGCTTACCGCGATCACGCCCACGCACTCGTGAAAGGAACCTCGGCCGACGCCTGCATGGCGGAGTTATTCGGTAAAGTTACGGGTTGTTCGCGCGGCCTGGGTGGTTCCATGCACTTTTTTGATCGCAAGAATCATATGTATGGCGGGCACGCCATCGTCGGCGCGCACGTTCCTCTGGCGACCGGTCTCGCCTTTGCCGCGAAATATCGCGGGGAAGACCGTGTCACGCTTTGCTTCTTTGGCGACGGAGCGATCAATCAAGGCTCGTTCCATGAGGCGCTCAATCTCGCAGGCCTCTACCGGCTGCCGATCATATTCATTTGCGAAAATAATCTTTTCGCCATGGGAACATCGGTCAAGAGATCCACGTCGCTCAAACAAATCGTCGATCGGGCGGAAGGATACGACATTCCGGGAGAAATCGTGGACGGCATGAACTTCCGCGAGGTGCGCGACAAGCTCCTGGACATCGTCGGGTCCATTCGCAAAGAGGCGCATCCCGCTTTCGTCGAAGCGCGCACGTATCGTTATCGCGGTCACTCCATGTCCGACCCAGCCAGTTACCGGACGAAGGATGAGCTGGAAAAATATCGACTGGACGATCCGATCACCCGATTGCGCGCGCAGCTGACCAGGGAGGGAAAGCTGACGAACGAGCAATTCGATAAGATCGACAAGCAAGCGAAGGATACGGCATTGGCCAGTGTCAAGTTTGCCGAGCAAAGTCCGGAACCGCCGCTCGAAGAATTATACAATTACACCTACGCCAACGGAACACGCGCTTGAGAGAGATTACTTATCGCCAGGCCTTGAATGAAGCTCTCGCGGAGGAACTGGAGCGTGATCCGGATGTATTCCTGATGGGTGAAGAGGTCGCCGAATATAACGGCGCCTATAAGGTGAGTCAGGGGTTACTGGAGCGTTTCGGCTCTAAACGAATCATCGATACTCCCATCAGCGAGAATGGCTTTGCCGGCATGGGCATTGGGGCCGCCATGGTCGGGCTCCGACCGATCGTCGAGTTCATGACGTTTAGCTTTTCCCTCGTTGCCTTCGATCAGGTGGTCAATAACGCGACGAACATGCTGACGATGTCAGGAGGACAATTTAACATCCCGATTACATTTCGGGGACCAAACGGTCCGGCCCATCAACTCGGTGCCACCCATTCCCATGCGACCGAATGTCTTTACGCGAATTTCCCCGGCTTGAAAGTGTGCACTCCAGCGACGCCGCGCGACGCCAAGGGTCTCCTCAAGACCGCGATCCGTGACAATAATCCCGTCCTCGTTCTGGAGGCGGAACTCCTTTACAGCTCAAAGGGAATGGTGGAACCGCCGGATGAAGATTTGCTCATTCCGCTTGGCCAGGCGGAAGTGAAACGGGAAGGCGCGGACGTCTCGATTATTTGTTATGCCCAGACGGTACCGCTCGCGCTGGCCGCGGCCGAGCAACTGGAGGAAGACGATATCAGCGCAGAGATTGTCGATCTTCGCTCAATCAAGCCGCTCGATGAGCGGACCATTTTCGAGTCCATTGCCAAGACCCATCGCGTGGTCATTGTCGAGCAGGACCGTCCGTTTTGCGGCGTCGGCGCGGAAGTTTGCTATCGGATTCAGCGAAACATTTTCGATGAGCTGGACGCCCCGATCATGCGCGTATCACAGGAAGATGTCCCCATGCCGTACAACGAGCGCCTCGAGAAAGCTGTCCTGCCTAACAAGGAAAAATTAATCGAAGCGGTGAAGAAGGTCTGTTACGCGTAGGGAAAGTTAAAAATGTTACAAGGTTACAAGAGTTACATACGACAGAGGTCGCTTCGTTTTTACCATGTAACTTTTGTAACGATGTAACTTTTGTAACACCCAATCCCATGCCTGAACTGCAAATGCCCAAGTTGAGCGACACGATGACGGAGGGAACCCTGGTCACGTGGAAGAAAAAGAAAGGTGACAAGGTTTCCGCTGGAGAAGTGCTCGCTGAAATCGAGACGGACAAGGCGACGATGGAATGGGAATCGCCCGAAGACGGAACTCTAACCGAAATTTATGTCGAAGAGGGCGGGAAGGTAAACGTTGGCGACAAGATCGCGTTCATTGGCGATAAAAACGAGGCTGCGCCAGCCGCGTCGCAGAAGGGCGAAAAAGAAGAGAAGCCCGCGGCGAAAAAGGAAAAGAAGCCGCAGGCAGAAACGGAGAAGCCCGCCCCGGCTAAAGCAAAAAAAGAAGAAACCGCTCCGCCACAGGAAACGCAAACGGCCGCGGATCGCGTTGAGCCGAAGCGTGAAGCTGGCGATCAGAAATCCGAGGGCCACAAGTCCGCCGGCGACGAAGCGCGAGTCAAAGCGTCGCCGGTAGCGCGTCGGGTCGCCGGCGAGCTTGGAGTCGATCTGGCTGAAGTTGCCGGAACCGGTCCTGACGGCCGGGTGACGGAAAGTGATGTTCGCGCCGCGGCTAAATCTGCCGCAGGCAAGGAGGCTTCTCCGAAACGTCCGTTATCTTCGCCGGCGCCTGCCGCGAAGGCCGTGACCGGCACACGCATAAACCTGTCCGGAATGCGCAAGGTGATTGCCGAGCGCCTGGTTGAAAGCAAAGGACCTGTTCCGCATTTTTATCTCAACATCGATATCGATGCCGGTCCCCTCATGGCTGCGCGGGCTGAACTGAAATCCGCCGGCGAAGGCGCCGATGCATCAAAAATCACGGTCAACGATTTCGTGTTGAAGGCTGCGGTCCAGGCAGCGGTGAAAGTTCCGAAGGTGAATGCATCATTTGCGGGCGATGCGATTGTGCAATATGCCGACGTCGATTTGGGAATTGCCGTTGCCATTCCCGATGGATTGTTAACTCCTGTAATTCGTGCTGCGCAGAACAAGTCGTTGCGCGAGCTCAGCGAAATGGCGAAAGACCTGGCCCAACGCGCACGGAACAAGCGGATGAAGCCGGAGGAATTTCAGGGTGGAAACTTCACCGTCTCCAATCTCGGTGGCATGGGCATCGATAGCTTTTCGGCCATCATCAATCCGCCCCAGGGATTCATCCTTGCCATCGGTGCCATCAACAAAACGCCGGTGGTCGATGATTGCGATCAGATTGTCGTCGGGCACCGCATGTCAATCTGGATGAGCTGCGATCACCGCGTCATCGACGGCGCGCTCGGTGCGGAATATCTCAAGGAACTTCGCCATCTTCTCGAGAATCCGGCGCTGCTGTTGGTTTAGTGGGAACCTGGATTCAAGGAGCGGCGGCTTCCTAGCCGCCGATTTAGGTAAACGGCGATCTGGAGATCGCCGCTCCTTGGGCCTCCGCGACGCCCTTATTTCAAAAGGCGGTTGTTTCCCAGGTCATGAAATCGTCGAGCGCCCCCCTGCTTTGCTCGACCGCAAATGCGATCACGGTGGCGTCGTCGACGAAACCGAGAAACGGAATTTCATCGGGTATCAGATCGAATGGATTCACCAGGTAGCTCACTGCGGCGATGATCGATAAGAGCGCGTTCTGGGAAATGTTGCGGTACTCGCCCCGAAAATAGGCACGAATCAGCCGAAGCATCGCCTGCAGATAAGGCCACGAATCTTTGAACGGTTCTTTCGGTATGGTCGCGGCTTTTCTTGACGCCTCTTCAAAAAGCGCGCGCAAACTCGCCGGATCGATCACGTACGATTTCGCATCCAGTATCGCCCGGGCGAAAGCCTGGCTCCGAAGCGCAGCCTTCTGATAGGGCGCTCGTTTTACGACGGTCTTTGTCGCTCGTTGTTTCGTGCCGGGTTTCTTTTTCACTTTCGCCTTCTTCATGCCTGGCAATGAAAGCATTGTCTCACGCCAGTGAGAAGCTGATTCGTTCCAGCAAACGCCATGTTTGATTTGAGTTTTCGCGCCTGTAAGATCGACAGGGAGCAGACGCCGCCACGGTGGCGCATCAAATCAATGGTGACGAACAATTCACCGGATAACAAACCCTTGCAGACGGCTTCGTTTGTCATTCACGCCACACGCGGTGTCATTCGCGATCAAGCGATTCGCCGTAAGACGATGTTCGTTCTTCTGCTTTGCGCGCTGATCCTTTTGTTGTGCGGGTCAACACTTCTGCAGTCGACCCTGAATCCCGCTGATCACCCTGCCCGGTTCATTTTGTTTTGGATCTTCTGCGCCTGGGTCACACTCACCGCCATCCTGCTTGCCTTTTTTGATTTGCTCATGGTTAGAATCCAAGCGCGAAATGCCCGGCGCGAGTTGCGCGAAAATCAAGACCGGGCCTCTCCCGCTTCACCTCCCGAAGGTCCCTGAGCATGCGAACAGAGCACGAGGCATCGTTGCCACCGAGCGCTCCGGGCCGAAATGGCGCCAGGTCGCGCCAGGAAATGGAGAAGGCGGAGCGAATCAGTCTGGCGCCCTTCGCGCAGAAATCAGGCGATTCACGCGGTCGAAAATATTCAGAACCGAGTCACGCCTATCGGACGGAGTTTCAACGTGACCGCGCCCGCATCATTCATTCCCGCGCCTTCCGCCGGCTCGAATACAAGACGCAGGTTTTTTTAAATGGAACAGGCGACCATCTGCGCACGCGCCTCACCCATTCGATTGAGGTCGCGTCTATCAGCCGCACGATCGCGCGCGCCCTGGGTTTGAATGAAGATTTGGCCGAGGCCATCGCCCTCGGACACGATCTGGGTCATTCTCCCTTTGGACATTCCGGCGAAGAAATGCTGGCCGAATGCATGCGCGCCAACGGCGGATTTGACCACAACCGGCAAAGTTTGCGGGTGGTTGAGTTGCTCGAAAACGCCTATCCAAATTTTCCGGGATTAAACCTTACATTTGAGGTGCGGGAGGGCCTGCAGAAGCACGAGGCGTTTTACGAAATGCCGGGCGGAACAGCCCGGTCGGAGATCGGCCCCGTAAAATACTCCTCGCCATCTCTGGAAGCGCAGATCGCAAATCTGGCCGATGAGATTACCTACTACAGTCATGACCTTGATGACGCGGTTGATTTCCAAATACTGAACGCAACGCAATTGGAAGAAAATGCTGTCTGGCACCGTAGCCAGGTCGCGGTGCTGGCCCGCCACCCGGATGTGCGCGAGCCCGACCTTCACAAACTTATTATTCGCGACATCATTGATGTCGAGGTTCAGGACGTCGTTAGTTCGAGCGCTCAAGCTATCGCCAACGCGGGAATCGAAAGTGCGGATGAAGGCCGTCGCCAGCCGAAACCGCTGATCAGTTACAGCGACGACCTTGCACGAGCCAATAGCGAGCTGCGCCGATTCCTGTATAAGAATGTTTATTATCACGCGCGCGTGGCGGAGGTGAACAACCAAGCTTGCGAAATGCTGCGGCGTGTCTTTGAGGCGTACCTCCGGGACCCGCGACAGTTAGGCGAGGCGGCGGCGAAGCGAATCGCTGCTGAAGGTTTGCATCGCACCGTCTGCGATTACATCGCCGGAATGACGGATCGATATTTGATCGAGGAGTATGGGCGGTTAACGAGTTAGATGCAGCGCAGGGTTCGGCCCCGCAATGCCAATGCTAGACTGCGGCACCGCCGGTTTCCTCAGCTAAATACTGAATGACCAGCCGCAAACGCTGATTCAGCGAGAGTTCTTCGAGAACATGTTGTCGCCGTAACGGGTCGCTGATGAATGTCGAGGCGACAAGATCCGCCACCATTTCTGGATCACCCAGATCGGAGAGGTAACGATCGACCTTCTCGGGAAGCTGGCGGCCATCGCCTTTCAACTTGGAATAGAGTTCCAGAACTTTCGCGGCCAAAGCTTCCGTTTCGACTGAAGAGACCGATTTTGAAGCCAGTGGTTCGATCGCGGCGATTGGAAAAGGAGTCTTCTGCTCAAAAGAGGTGAACCGGACACGCTCCAAACCTTGCAAAATTAAATTGGACGTTCCGTCGTCCCGCTCGACGCAGGCGCGAATGAGACCCACGCCCGCCACGTGAAAGAAATCCGTCGTCGATTCCCATTGCGTAAGATCCGGCTTGAGCAGGGCAACAGAGAAAATCCGGTGATGCTGCAGCGCGTGGTCGAGCATCTCACGGTAACGCGATTCGAAGATGTAAAGGGGAAGAAGCGAATGCGGAAATAGCAGGGCGCCCGGCAAAGGCATGACCGGCACATGAGTGGGCAGGATTGCGGAGGTGTCCATTGCGAGAGTCCTAAGAATATACGCACTAAGACAGTCGCCAAGCGGTGCGAGAGTCTCTAGGCAAGCTCAATTTGGCGAAGAACGCCCCGGAAATCCTCCAGGGACATCTGGCCTTCGATCCGTGGTGCGCCCACGGAAACATAGCTGAGAGCCGAGCCGGATTGGGCCAGCAGAATACGCGATACTGCCCCAAGTTTTCCGGTCCCCATCGCGCTGATTACGATCTCGTTCTGAACGGCATACACGAATTCGAGAAGCCGTCCAAGCTGGGCCGGAGTATCGGTGCGGGTTGCTACCTTGAAAACCGCCGCGCCCAACGCTTTTGCCCTCGACGCTTTGGCACGCAAACTGCCCAAAGGCGCTATGGAACCCAAATCGTGAACCGAGATAATAAGCCGGACATTTCTACGGCGGATTCGATCCAGCAACGTTTCCAACCCTCTGACGGAGCGCAACTCGATATCGACATAACGCGCTGCCGGCAGGAAGCGCATAAGCAGGTCGCGTCGAGCTGGCAGCGGCAGGTTATTTTCTCCTCCTTCAGCCGGGTGTCGTGCGGTGATAATAACAGGGGCCGGCAGCGCACCGATTTTTTTCTCCAGTTTTTCAGCCGGAAACAGGCAATCGAGCCTCAGTTCGAACAGGTCAGGCGGACGAGACATTCGACTCGCCAGGCGGAGCCCGGCCGTGGTGGTGATTACGCCAACAGTGCGAAAATTCGATCGGGCAGCTTTGACCCGTTTCTGCGGTGGCATATCTTATTTGCTCAGCTGAGACCCCCGAACCTTCACGCTGCGATTATCTAGCATGCTTGCACGAAGACAGGAACTAAACACCCAGATCCAGCAGTTGCTCGATTCGTTTCTGTTCGCTTTCTCGCTGCTCGCCGCACACACCTTACGGTTCTACAGCACCAGATGGTTCAACTTGACGCAGTCAATCGATCCGTTTGGTAATTATTCGTGGCTGCTGATAGTGGTCATGCTTTTCGGCCCGATTCTTCTTGATGTGCAGGGCTTCTATGAATCGCCCTTTGATAAAACGAAATGGAAATCATTCGTCCAAATCGTTCGTGCGATGATCTATCTCAGCATCATCGTTAGCGCCTCGGTCATCTTCCTGCGGTTACCCCTGGCCAGCCGTTCGATGCCCCCGATTTTCATCGCCTTGGTCACGTTTGTTTTGCTGATCAAAGAGCGTCTGATGATCCGGCACATTCGGCGGCGAGCGCTGCGGGGAGAACTGCGAGAACCAGTGTTGCTGGCCGGATTGCCGGAAGACATCGCTGTCCTCGAGGAGACGTTTACTCCCGAACAAAAGCTTCGCATGGATATCGTAGGAAGGATTGATATCGAAAAGCAGCCGCTCTCCGATCTGATTGAGGCTCTGCATCGGCACGCGGTGTCGCGAGTGATTTTTGCGGCGGCACATAGCCAGCTCAATCGGGTGGAGCAGGCGATCGGCGCCTGCGAAGTGGAAGGCGTTCCGGCCTGGCTGGTCGCAGATTTTATTCGGACGTCCATCGCGAAGGCGGACGTTGACGCTTTCGGGGGGCGTCCCATGCTGGTCTTTCGCTCGACGCCTGACGTTTCCTGGACGCTGTTTATTAAGGACTTGATCGATCGGGTAGGCGCTTTTGTCGCCCTTTCGTTGTTGGCTCTTCCGATGGGGGCAGTCGCATTGATGATCCGAATCACTTCGCCCGGCCCGATCGTATTTCGGCAAAAGCGGGCCGGTAAACACGGCAAACCGTTCGTCATGTACAAATTCCGCTCGATGTCGAATGACGCTGAGATGCGACGTGCGGAATTGGAACCCTTTAATCAGATGAACGGTCCCGTTTTCAAGGTGGAAGACGATCCGCGGATCACGCCCTTCGGGCGGTGGCTGCGGCGGAGCAGCTTTGATGAGCTTCCGCAATTGGTGAACGTGTTGATGGGAGACATGAGCCTGGTCGGACCGCGCCCATTGCCGCTCTACGAAGTCGAAAAATTCGAAAACACGGCGCAACGCCGACGTTTGAGCGTCAAACCGGGCCTAACCTGTTTATGGCAGATTAGCGGCCGCAATCAGGTGAAAGACTTTAAGGATTGGGTAAAACTCGATCTCGATTATATCGACCGCTGGTCCCTCGCACTCGATTTCAAGATTCTGCTGCGGACCGTCCCGGCGGTGTTGATGGGGATGGGAGCGAAGTAGCCAACCGCGTTCTCCTATCTATATATAGACGGCCCGTGCGAAGCTGTGAGCCGATCATCTGCAAATGTGGTCATCGGCAAGTTAATCCCTGCCTTGCGAACATTCCGATTGTTAGGGCTCCTGCTTATCAGGGGTTCGAGCCGACACGATGCGCTCGACGTATTTGGCCAGAATGTCGACTTCTATGTTCAGCAGATCACCCGGCTGCGCGTTTTGAAGATTGGTTGAGCGCCGGGTGTGCGGAATGATGCAGACGGCAAAACTTTTTGGCAGAAGTTCCGCGACGGTGAGACTTATTCCATTGATTGCGATCGAGCCTTTGCTCACGACGTACTGGGCGAATTGGGCCGGCAGTTCTATCTCGAGACGGTGGTCTCCGTCCACTGGCGTAAGGGATACGATTTTTGCTGCGCAATCAATGTGGCCTTGAACAAAATGGCCGCCCAGTCGGCTGCCCGCGGCCAGGGGACGCTCCAGGTTTACGGGACTATCACGCCTGAGTTTTGTCAGGTTCGTGCGCTGCAAAGTTTCATCGAGTAAATCAAAAGTGACTTGCTCGGCGCGGTGTGCGGTCACGGTCAGACAACAACCATTCACCGCAATGCTGTCTCCGGTGTGAATCTCTTCTGCCGTGGCGGGAGCAGCGATCTGCAACTGAGTGCCGCGCTCAGTTGCGCGTATCCATAAAACTTTTCCAACTTCTTCAATCAAACCGGTGAACACGCCGCCACGCTGCAATGATTCCTCGCGCGCGACAACTTAAATACGCGGTCTTTGGAAAAGCGTTAACCGTAAGGCGTTTGGTCAGCAGCGAAAACACGGAGGCCAGGGCCCGCGTCGACCGTCCGGGAATATTAAATACACTGCCTAACGGTGTTGCTCGGCGGCGCGGCACGGAAAGTAAACCAGAATCAGGCCCCGAAAATTTTCTGAATTTTTTCCTAGGCAGAGCCGGGTCAACCCGCTAAAACGGCAAAAACCGGGGGAACGGCCCGACAATTGCTTGGGTGCCCTCGTTCAAAAAAATTTCAAAAAAGTGAAAAAAATACTTGCCACGATGCTAAATCTTCAATAATGCCTACCCCAAACCTAACCAAACCCATGGAGAAACCAATGACTAGAAACGTACTAAAAACGTTGGGATTACTGCGCGCGTCCTTCGCCGTTGCAATTCCTTTGCTAATTGCAGCGAGCGCCTTCGCTCAAAACCCCGCCCCGGCCCCAGCTGGCGGTGCGGCCCCAGCGGCGGGCGGTGAAGCCCAGGCTGAGCGCGTGGTCGTGATCGGGTCCAATATTCCGACGGCCGAAGAAGTAGGGCCGGCCCCGGTGTTGAACCTGAACCGTGACTTTATTAACAAAACCGCTGAGCAAACGGTCGAACAGCTGCTCAAGGATCAGCCGATCGCGAACTCCAATAGCATTCCGGTCGCAAATAACGGCACGAGTCAGGGCGGTCCCGTCGGTTCCAGTTCGGTTTCGCTGCGTGGCTTCGACACGAGCGCGACTCTCGTTCTAGTCGATGGCATGCGCGTCGTGCCTTATCTGGGTGGCAACTTTGTCGATTTGAACACCATTCCGCTGCCGGCCGTTGAGAGCATCGAAATCCTGAAAGAAGGTGCTTCGGCCATTTACGGAGCGGACGCCATTGCCGGCGTTGTCAACCTCAAGCTCTACAAAGATTACCGGGGCGCACAATACAACATCTACTACGGCAACACCCTCGATAAAGACGCTGCCATCTACAAAGGTGACGTGCTCTTCGGCGTGGGCGACGACAACCTGTCGGTTAATGGTGACATCTTTTACTACCATCATAACTCGACCTTCAATATTGATCGCGGCAACTCCGCAATCCCGCCATTCCTGAGCTCAAACTCTAGTCCGTGGAACCTGAACCTTAGTAAGGCGGTAGTGGCGGCAGCTGGCGGTCCTGCAGTCACCCCAGGAAGTCCGTTGGTCTTCGGAACCCCGCCCGATTTGACCAACGGTTTGGCGCCGGCGAGCGATTATCTCTACTTTGGACGTCGTCCTCGTGCGATTGGCGGTATACGTCCCGGCTTTAACTTCAATGCATTCTCAAGTTCCTTTCCAGAACAGGAACGCTGGGGTGGTTATGCCGCCTTTAACGATAAGGTCTGCGGCGAACAAGTGCAGCTTTACGGCGACTTTTATTACGTCGATGCGAAGCAGCATGATGAGTTGGCGCCAATCGCGACTGGCTCGTTCGTCACCACCGGCCAGCCCACACTCGCGATCCCGCCGAATTCGAACCTGATGGGCGTTGCCCCTCCGAATACGCCAAGATTTGCCGGCCAACCCGCCAGCGCTGTGCCGGGCGAAGTACAAACGAATGTCCCGGTCGATGCCTTTAATCCGTTTAACCCGTTCAATCAGATTATCTCGGGCGGCACCCGGGCGCGTATTTTCGACTTCGGCAACCGCTTGATCGATACCGAGAACCAAGCGTGGCTGACTACGCTCGGAGTCAAGGGCGACAAGTTGTTTGACGGCAACTGGGGTTATGATGGCGCGTTCCGTTACAGCCAGATCTACACGATTTCCCAGATTCAGACCGCCTCGGCGTCGCGGCTCAACCGCGTCATGAATGCGAACGATCCGATCTTCGATCCGAACTCGGCGAGTTTTATCGGGACGACTGTGCCCTACAATCCGTTCACGGATTTCCGCTCACCGACGTTTGCCACGAATATTCCTTCGATCAATTTCGCGAGGGCGAATATCCGGGACCTTACCTTATCCAAGGAAGCGGAATTTGAACTCAGAGCTTACACGACGGACCTGTTCGATCTTCCGGCGGGTGGCGTTGGATTGGCCTTTGGCGGTGAATTCCGTCGTCAAAATTACGACTTCAATCCGGATGACGAAAACAAGACCGGCGACCAGATCGGTGTCGGATTTGCTCATCCGAGCTTTGGCGGCCGCAAAGCTTATGGGATCTATGGGGAAACAAACATTCCGATATTCAGCCCGGCCATGGGCATTCCCGGATTCCACTCGCTTGAGTTAACCGGCGCCGTTCGGTTTGAGGAGTTCCTTAATAACAGCACCAACGTGGTGGTCCCGCGGTGGGGCGTGCGCTGGCAGCCGTTTGATGAACAGCTGACGCTGCGCAGCACCTTCGGTTACGGTTTCCTTGAACCTACACTCAACGAGCTGTTTGGCGCTCCAACTTTCCTTCTGGCGCCGACTAGTCATAAGCCGCAGCCGCCGTTGCCACCTGGACCGGCAGTCTTTGAGCCGGAAACATCGTTCGAAATCACTTCGAACAAGAACCTGCAACCGGAAGATTCGCGTAACTTCACCGCTGGTCTTGTGTATACGCCAAAGTGGATGCCCAGCGGGCAAACGCTGACCTTCTCGGCTGATTTCTGGGACATCGAGCGCACAGGCGTCGTGGTCGTGCCGAGTGCTCAGGAGGTCGTGAACCGTGCCCTCAGCGGAACGGGCACTTCGCTCACGACGCAACCGGGGGAAATAGTCCAATTCGATCCGACAACGGGTGGTGTGAACTTCGTCAAGACCAACTATTTCAACAACGGCAGACAGAAGGGCCGTGGCGTTGATTTGAGCCTGCAGTACCAAGTCCAGACTCAGTTCGGATTGTTTACCTGGTTAACGCGTGCGTCCTATCTGGATTCCTTCCTCTTCCAACTGGATACAACCCAGAAAACACATGAAGTGAGCGGGCGGGCTAACAACGATCCGTTTGAAGGCGCCTTCTTCGGCCAGGTCACGATCGGCGACGGCTGGCTGAAATGGAAAGGCGATTCATCGCTTGATTGGTCATGGCATAACCTCGATCTGTTCGTGGTTGAGCGTTACTTCGATGGGTTCAAGGAAGAGTTTGCCGGCGATCCAGGCACCGGCTTTCCGCGCGAGCATTACATCAAACAACGCTGGTTCACTGATGGTCAGCTCGCCTACACCTTGATCTTTACGCCTCCAGTGGAAGAGAAGGCAGTAGCGGGCTATTCCAAAGGTGGCAAGGAAGTGATGACGGGCAAAGATGGCAAGGCCATTGAGAGCACGGCCGCCTATTCCATGCCCTGCTGGAAAACGCTGCTAAACAACAGCAAATTCAGCGTGGGATGTAACAATATCTTTGGTGAAGATCCGCCAAAAGCGTTCGGATTCGGGTCTGGTAACTCCAACAACTATCCAGGTGGCTTATATGACAACCTGGGGCGGTTTTACTACCTCGAGCTAACGAAAAAGTTCTAAGCTCGCCACAGATAACCTTCACGAGAGGCAGCGGTTTCGGCCGCTGCCTCTTTGCTTGTACACAGGAGCGACCCCTGGTCACCCAGATAGATTCGTTCCCGACAGTCCGGGCGAAGATTGCCCCGCAACCTAAGCCGGGACCGGAGGTTCAATAATTGACTGCTGCTGGATAGCAGCGCATATAAGTCTTAATTATGAAAGCGTCACAACTAGCAATGGTAACGGGATTGGTGATCGTTACTATCACAACCGGTGCGTTTGCGCGATCGCCCCAAAACAGATCTGACGACAGCTATGCCTACGTATTTGTCACGGGATCGCATATTCCCCAAAAACTGAAGATCAAACACATCGGCACTACGACGTATTCCGATCTGCGGGTGTATAACCGCCATGAAATCGACCGCACTGGCCGGACCACCGTTGAGGGAGTTTTGGCGACAGATCCGTCGCTGCAGGTGCACATGAACGGCGCCGGCCCGGGCAACTAAAGTCAACCGGCAAGCACCGAGAGTTAGTGCAGATTCGTTCGCGGGCAAACCGCGTCCGTCCTGGCGTTCGTACAGCGAGATTTAAGAGCGCCCGTCAGCTCAATCTACGAGGACGTGTTCGCGTCGGATGAAAATTCCGATGCTGCCTCCCATAGGGCCCAAACAAGCGCAATTATTTCCTTAGATTATTGGATCCAGGCGGTCAAAGTGTAGGATTCTTTGATCGGAAAAGTGCAGCAACAATCACGATCAGGAACGGTAATAATTATCGTTTGCTGTCTCGTTGCGATCACACTGATCGTATTCGGACAGACGATTCGGCACGACTTCGTCAATTACGATGATGACACCTACGTCTATCAGAATCCGCAGGTTCTCTATGGGCTGACAATTCCCGGTTGCATCTGGGCATTCACCCACAGCCACTCCGCTAACTGGCACCCGCTGACCTGGATTTCGCACATGCTGGATTGCCAGGTCTGGGGCCTTCGTCCCGGCGGACATCATCTTACCAGCGTTTTGCTGCATGCGGTGGCCGCGGTATTACTTTTTATCGTCTTGAGACGAATGACGGGCGCGCTGTGGCGAAGTGCATTCGTTGCGGCACTTTTTGCCGTCCATCCCCTGCATGTGGAGTCCGTAGCATGGATCGCGGAGCGAAAGGACGTCTTGAGTGGCGTCTTTTTTCTCCTGACGCTCATCGCTTACGTTTACTATGTAGGCAAACCAGGATCATGGGAACGCTATCTTCTAATGGTCGGGCTTTTCGCTTTGGGACTTATGGCCAAGCCGACCCTGGTAACGACGCCCTTCGTTCTTTTGCTTCTGGATTATTGGCCTCTTCGCCGATTTTCACGACAGCCCTTGGGCAAATCGCGTCATAGCCCGGCGATCCAAAGCCGCGCCTGGCATCTGATCATTGAAAAACTCCCGCTTTTCCTCCTCTGTGCCGCCTCGTCCGTGGCTACGATTTTGGCCCAGAAATCGAGTATCACCGTGGTGGCCGGGCTACCACTCGGTTGGCGCATCAACAACGCTTTGGTTAGCTACGTCCTGTATCTACGGGAATTAGTCTGGCCTGCACGGTTAGCCGTGTTGTATCCGCATCCGGAGAACAATCTCTCTCTCTGGCAGGTCTCGCTAGCCGTCGTCGTTCTCGCCCTTATCACAACCGGGACGTTTGTCCTCCGCAAGAAGCGACCCTATCTCATCACCGGGTGGTTGTGGTACGTCGGCATGCTCGTTCCCATGATTGGTCTCATGCAAGTGGGGTTCCAATCCCGCGCGAATCGCTATACCTACCTGCCGCATATAGGCCTCTATATAATGGCAGCGTGGGGACTAACAGATGCGGTTGCATCATTGCCGAAGCGGCGGCGTCTGCTTAGCGTGGCAGGAGCCGTCATCCTTCTTCTTCTGGTCTCGTTAGCCTACATTCAGACTTCATATTGGAAAGACAGCGAGTCGCTTTGGATTCACGCGTTGAGAGTGACCTCGAACAACGCCGTGGCGCACAATAACCTGGGAAATTTCTATCTGGACAACGACCGGGTCGACGAGGCTCTCGAGCAATACAAACTGTCCCTGGATATCAGCCGGCCTTTTGCCGATCAAAAAAGCAAGTTAGGGCTCAGCGAGCGCGCTTATGCCGATGCCGAGAATAACTTCGGGCTGGCTTTGACAAAAAAAGGAAGAACAAACGAAGCGGTGGCCCACTTTGAGAGAGTCCTGTCCCGATTCGCCAATAACCCCAAAGCTCATCTTAACATGGGTAATGTTTTGCTTAACGAAGGGAAACTCGATGAGGCAATCGTCCACTACCGGAAAGCATTAACGGCTTATCCCGCTTATGCCGATGCGCACTTCAACCTGGGCAATGCGCTTGTGCAAAAAGCGGAGGGCGATCAAGCGATCGCCCAGTACGAGCAGACGTTGGACATTCAACCCAATTTCGCGGAGGCGGAGAACAACATTGGCATCGCTTTCCTGCGCGAGGGATCGGTCGGGCAGGCGGTTGCCCATTGGGACCGGGCCTTGCATATCCAGCCCAATTTTTTTGATGTCTTGAACAACCTCGCCTGGGTTCTCGCCACCTTTCCGGAAGACTCTGTCCGCAACGGTTCCAAGGCGCTTGCCCTGGCGGAGCGAGCAAGGCCAATAGTGGGCGATAGCAGTCCGGGATTCTTGAGAACGCTGGCCGCCGCATTTGCGGAATGTGGCCAGTTTGACCAGGCCACGAGGACGGCCGAGCGCGCAGTGGAACTCGCATCAAGGCAGGGAGACACTTCATTGTCGGAGGTTCTCCGCGACGACGTCGCTCGCTATCGAGGAAACAGGCCTCTTCGCACCGAGCGTCAGCTGGGCGAAGGTCATCCTCGTTAACCGGGCCCCGTTATCAGTGTCGGGTGGGTCGCAGAGGCTTCGTGCTTGAGCATGCACGAAGCTTTTTCGCCCGGTAAGAGCCAGCGCCTCACACGTTTGTGAGATAACCGGTAAGGAACGCCGGACGTCGGCGGCTGAGCCTTTTCTCCAATCGGCCACCAGCTGGCATGGGCGCTGCTATAGGAATCATACTTACTATGATTCTCATAAGCATCCAACCCTACGACCTCAAAAAGGTTTTCTTCCTCGTTCTGAGCCTTGTCTGTCTATCGGCTCTTCCGTGCTTCGCCGGATCCCTCCTTCTCAGCGTTAATTCTACCCCCTACGACCGGCAAATGAGCCGGATTCAACCGGTTCTTTCCTCAAAGGGCTCCGCGCAAAAAGATGATGTTTCGATGGCCATTGTGAACCATTGGATTCAGGGACTAAGAGAAATTCCCTATGGTTTCAGCCAGGAATGGAGAACTCCTTCCGAGGTCGAAACCGCACCATCCGCCGATTGCAAAGGCAAAGCGGTCGCTCTTTATCAGAAGATGCAAGCGCACGGCGCCCACAACGTTCGCCTGGTAATCGGCAAACGTACCTCCAGCAGCCGGAAAACTCATGCCTGGCTGGAATGGAACACCGACTCTGGCACCTACGTTCTCGACCCGACGATCAATTGGAACGCTTATCGCGCTGACGAGGTCAGGGGCAATAGTTACCTGCCACTATACGCGTATGCGGGTTCCCATAAGTATCGCGCGGTGAGCTCGGATCTTGTCGCCCGAAACTAGTGCCTCTCAGTGGTAAACTGAAGCCGATTGCTTCGCGTTAGCAGGGCGAATCTTCAATCGTTAGGCGTGCTGGTGCTGCGGCGCCTCTTCCCGGCTCTACAAACCCGCAGGGGCCGATGAACGCTCCTTCAGGGCGGGCGGGGCCAGGTTGGCGGGTTCCTGTGCAAGTTGGGCTTGCATTGAGCCTACTAAAGAGGGCATACTGGGCGGTGTGATACTGAAGACCCTACAGGGTTGGGTCAGTTTCGATGCCGTATCAGGAGCAAAAATTTATATTGCCAAGAAAGAGGCACCGTCCTATTATCGTTCTTGTAGCTATGGAAATTATAAGATCGTCCGCCACCATTCGTCCCGATAAGTTGTTCGCCCTCGCCGCTTGCCTTTCCCTGGGCTGCGGCACCGCCGCCAGCGCGGCGGATGTCGTCCTCCAGCAGGTTCCACCGTTAACTGTCGAACAGGCGCCTGCCTATCCGGAAAATCTGGCCCGTTACCAGCTCGGCGCCCAGGTTGAAGCCGCTCCGCAAAGCAGCTCGGCTTCCACTCTACAGCTGAGTTCCAAATCCGAAGATCGCAATACCGCGGAGGCGGCTCTGTTGTGCGGCGATCCCACCGTCGGTTACGCTTTGAACAACGGCACCACCACATTGCTGGTTTCCTTGTCCAAAGTGGAGAACATCGACAGTGTTTCATTCCTGAATCACGGCGCGAAGGGCAGCGTAACAATCGCTACATCAAACGCGAAACTTCCCGCTGACAGCGCACAATGGCACGAGGTCGCGCAGCAGGAGCTGAGTTCAGACACGATCAAAGCCAAGATCGGCCCCAGCGAGGCGAAATACGTCAGGTTGACTTTCAACGTCAGTGACGCGGGCCGCATCGCCGCCTTGGGCGTCTATTCCACTCCTACCGTGGCGGCGTTCGCCATGCCGCGCGCGCGAAAATTCGCCGCGAACCAGTCTGAGGGCTTGACCTTGATCAGCAACAACCTCACCGACCTTCACGCCAAAGCTCGCGCGGCGTATGTCAGTTCAGGTGATGACGTAAAGGCGGCCAACAACATGATCGACGATCAGCCTGGCACTGTTTACAATTTTGCCGCTGCCGATGCTTCGCCCATGGCGGTGATCGACCTCGGTAAAGTGACAAAGTTGCGCCGCATTTCTGCCATTTACTCCCCAGGCCATGGCACTCTCGACTTTTATGTCTTGCAAGCTTTGCCAGCCAAGGCGCAGGGAAGCACGACCAAGAATCTGCAGTTTGATGACGCTACTCTCGCCGGTATGCAATCGGTTGGCTCTGTCACGGATGACGGCAGCGGTCGCGCGGCAGTCGACTTTCCCGAGACCGCTGGACGCTACGTCATGGTCAAATGGACTCCAGCTGAAGCAGGTACGGCATTCTCGGTCGCTGAGATCGCCGCCTTCGGCGGAGAAAAGACGACTGAAAATCTGGTTGCAGCCAACACTACCGGCAGCCGCGCTGGTGGCGCCGCATCCGATGGAAAAACGATGCTGGACGGAAAAGATTTCAAAGATTTAGGCGCCGGTAAAGACATGCCGGAAGAGGGGCCAGCAGCGCCTGAAGAAGGTCCCGGGACCGACCTGCCTAATCCTCCCCCGTTTGTTTTCGTGCCCGAAGTCGGGCCCATGAGTCCCTGATAAGGTTCCTGCGACAAAGGCCCGTTCTTTGGATCGACCGAAGAACGGGCCTTTTCTTTTTCGGAAGGATCGCCCGAAGCCTTGGCGACATTCTAAAGTTCGTCTTCAATGATCCGGAATATGGCGGTGTTTTCGAGCAGGCCGTGTAAGGCATCCGTTCCTGGTCCAACACCGAAGGCTACAACATCGTCGACCGTGTTAAGCGCGGACTTTCCGTAGACCGCTGCCGGTTCCAGATGTTCCAGCCTGGCACTTTCAGGTGGTTTCTCGTTCGAACCATCATCGTTAGGGCTTTTTAATGCGCCATAAAATGCGACGCCATTCGGGCCGGTCGCCCAAGTGAGCCACGGTTGACCGGCGGAATTCAATCCCAGAAGCGCGATTCCACTGTCTTTGCGAAACGGGAATCCATTCAGGCTTAAACCACCGATGGCTACATCACCGCAGACGATAATCGTCGACTTCGGCCCGGCATAGCGCCGCGCGGTGGCCACGGCACGATCGAACTCAATGGTTTCGCTGAATGTTCTTTCCGCCTGGTTAGCCTGAGCCGCCTTTCGCATGAGGCCGGCATCCACGACGAGCAGATAGCCTCCCGCGTTGTATTGCAGCAGCTCGATCGCGCGGCGCACCATATCGGAAAGGGTTGGCTGTTCGCTTTTCTCTTCGATCTGATCGGCGAACGCCAGTTCGGCGGCGCCGAAAACCCCCAGCAATTTCGCGCGTCGCCAAGCCGGGACTGCTTCCAGTTCGGCCTTCGTCCGAACAACCTCAAAACCGTTACGGCGACATTCGAGAAGGAGGTCTCTTCCATCCGCGCGTTCTCCGCGCTTGGCGTTTGGGAGAAAATGGTTGGTTCCGCCGCCCATAACAATGTCGATTGCGGAAGAGTCGATCATTTCGCGAGCAAACCCATCGGCATCGTCCGCGTCCGCGGAGTGTGCATAGAACGCCGCGCTCGTCGCATCGGTGAGTTGTGCGTTGGCGATGAGGCCGGTAGCGCGCCCGCGGTCGCGTGCCAGCGCAACAATACTGGTAAGTGGTTTGCCTTCGCCATTCACCGCGATTAAGCGATTCTTGACCCTCACTCCGGTAGCCAGCGCCGTCGCCGCGGCCGCCTGGTCGGGTGTGGCAAAATCCTTCGAAGCGTTGGTCAACAACGCGACGTGAGGCATCGAATCCAGTGCGAGTCTGGCGTCGGCACCGCCAACGTAAACGCGGGCTGCTGCCAGTCGATGCGGCGCCAGTCCTTCGCCGATAAATAACACAATGCCGAACGGCTTTTGCACCACCCAATGCTGAAAGTACAAGACGCCCAGACCGGCGAACGCCAGGAGGCAAAACAGCGCGAGCAGTTGGTTGCGCCACTTCATCAGGCGATCTCACTGTGCAGGTTTTTTGTTGTCAACGAAAGAACCGCTTGTCGAGGTTTGTAATCGTCAGCAAATTGCGCGGCGTATGCCCGGTCCGATTATCCTCATCATTCGGGATGGCTGGGGCATCAACCCCGGTGGGTCCAGCAAACGGGAGGAAAACGGGGATGCTACCCTGCTCGCGCGTACCCCATTTCATGAAGGCCTTTATCGCGATTATCCCTGGGGCAAATTGAGCGCGAGCGGTCTTGATGTGGGATTGCCTGAAGGCCAGATGGGCAATTCCGAGGTCGGGCATCTGAATCTCGGCGCGGGCCGGATCGTTTACCAGGATCTGACCCGTATAAACAAGGCGATCTCCGCTGGAGAACTCAGCAAAAACGAAGTCCTGCAAGATACTTTTTCCGGGGCCCGCAATCGTCGACTTCACCTTGTCGGCCTGGTCTCCGATGGCGGTGTCCACAGTCACTACCTGCACATGATTGCATTGGCTGATGCGGCGAAAGACGCCGGTGTTACCGACATCATGATCCATGCATTTACGGATGGACGCGACAGTTCTCCGACCGGGGGCGCGGATTACCTCAGTCAATCTGAGCAGAAATTAAAATCGAGCGGTGCGAGGATCGCGACGGTTGTTGGTCGTTATTTTGCGATGGATCGCGATCGCCGTTGGGATCGGACAAAAAAAGCATGGGACGCGATCGTGCTCGGCCGGGGAGAAGTATGCCAAACCTCGCCTTCTCAAGCGCTGACACACTACTATTCGTTAGGCAAGACCGATGAGTTTATGCCGCCACTTGTCTTTGTCTGTCCCAATGAGCAGCGTGTCCGGGATGGCGATACGATTTTATTTTTCAATTTCCGGGCCGATCGCGCCCGTCAGTTATCGCAGGCTTTTTTACTCCCGCAGTTCGACGGCTTTGATCGCGAAGTCTGGCCGCAGACTCATTTTGTGACGTTTACCCAGTACGATGCCACTTACGCAGCTCCGTTTGTTTTTGGCCCGGAGCAGCTCGTTCACATTCTCGGTGAAGTCGTTAGTGCCGCCGGAAAATCGCAAATGCGGATCGCCGAGACGGAAAAATACGCGCACGTGACTTATTTCTTTAACGGTGGAGTCGAATCTCCATTTTCCGGAGAGGAGCGCGTCATCGTTCCGTCTCTCAAGGTGGCGACCTACGATCTTCAGCCGGAAATGAGCGCAAAGGCGGTGACCGCCGAGGTTATCGCTCGGATGGCCAATTATGACCTTATCATCCTCAATTTCGCGAACCCCGACATGGTCGGACACACCGGGGTCGTGGCGGCCGGCATCAAAGCGGTTGAAACGGTGGACGAATGCGTCGGTCGGATCATTCCTGAGCTCCTTCGCCTTGGTGGCAAAGCTCTCGTCACCGCGGATCACGGCAATTGTGAACAGATGCGCAATGCGGATGGATCACCCAACACGGCTCACACAACAAATCTTGTGCATTGCATTTACGTGGCCGCGGACGCTGGTCAGTTTCGTTGCGAGGATGGTATCCTGGCGGATGTCGCGCCGACCCTCTTGTTCCTGCTCGGATTAGAACAACCATCGGAAATGAGCGGACGCAATCTGCTCGTGAGTGAGAGATCCTCTTAGCGGTAAGAATGCGGGATAGTTTGGTCCCGCAGGAGTCGTTAGCCACACGACCACCGATCAGAAATGGTGCAAAGGCGTCAAAAGGCGAAGTATCCGAGATTCCTTAGAGCGATTGTGAACGCGCGGATATCACTTCTTCAAAAGTGATCCCCAATTGTCGGTTCAAGGTCCGTGTTCCAGTTGTCGCAATTCGCTGCAAAAATGCCAGGCAATCCTGTTTTCTCGTCTCCTGCCAGTTTGGTTTACGCATAAGGGAGAGCGCATCGTTCTGCTCGACCAACGCGCCCCAGCCGGGCGGAACCTCTGCTTCGTCAAAGAGGTCGTGGGGTATAACGAGGAATAGAAGATTGGCGCAACGATATCGCGCTATTTTTTCGAACTTTGTACAACCGTAAAGACGTCGCTGCAAAGCATTGAGTTCGCGTAAAACGCGACTGTAAGTGCGGTGTCCAATGGCCGCAAAATCGTGCGAATCGAACTCTGGAAACAACGAATCCGCGATGCGCAACCCGGGATAATGCACACGCAAATGCCTTTCCAAAAGCTGGCGCCGGCGTCCAACGCTCTCAAGACGGCCGCGCGTAGCTGAAGTGCAACAGTTGTCCCGGCGCAGATCACAGCGAGCTTGTTTGCATTCAAAGACGGCGGTCGAGGCGGATCCGTTGCTTTCCGGACGATAGGCTGCCAGGTCCGCGCGGTAGCGGCAGCGCGGCAATCGCATTTCGAGTGCGCATGCAGAAAACCCTTGTCCCTGAGCCCAAAGAAGAGCGAGTCGTTTTAAACGCGCGTGGGCTTCGGTTTCGCCGGATTTCCTGGTTACTCCCGCGTCCACTCGGCCAGCTCCTTTGCCCAGTAGGTAATAATGATGTCAGCACCCGCGCGCTTTAGTGAAGTCATGATTTCAAGGACGGCGGCGCGTTCCTCCACCACCTTCTTTTCGACCGCGGCTTTCACCATCGCGTATTCTCCGCTGACGTGATAGACGGCGGTTGGCTTGGCGAATCGTTCCTGCACACGCCATAAAATGTCGAGATAAGGGAGTGCCGGTTTCACCAGGATGATGTCGGCGCCTTCTTCCACATCCAAAGCCACCTCGCGCAGCGCTTCCGCCGCGTTTGCGCAATCCATTTGGTAGGAGCGTCTATCGCCGAACTGCGGCGGACTTTCGGCTGCTTCGCGAAATGGACCATAAAACACAGAGGCGAATTTCGCCGCGTAGCTCATGATGCCGGTCTGATCGAAACCATTGGCATCGAGTGCTTCGCGGATGGCGCCTACCCGGCCATCCATCATGTCGCTCGGCGCGACCATGTCCGCTCCGGCCGCGGCGTGAGAAAGGGCGGTTTTGACCAGCAACGAAACAGTCTCGTCGTTTAGAACATGAAAGTGTTCGGTGTCCAGGCGCGTGACGCCGCAATGGCCGTGGCTCATGTACTCGCACAGGCAGACATCGGTAATGACCACCAGATCGGGGCATTGCATTTTGATCGCCCGAAGAGCCTTTTGCACAATACCGTCTTCGGCATAGGCGCCACTGGCCTGCTCGTCTTTTTGATTGGGAATTCCGAAAAGCAGAATCGCCTGCAATCCGAGCTGCTGCGCTTTCCTGGCTTCATCAGTCACCTCCTCGAGCGAAAGTTGGAATACACCCGGCATGCTCAGGATGGGCCGTCGCTCGGAGATCTTTTCACTCACGAATAACGGCAGGATGAAATCATGCGCACTAAGCTTTGTTTCGCGTACCAGATTGCGCAATCCGGCCGAACGGCGTAAACGTCGTGGCCGATGGACCAATTTCCTCACACGTCCGAGGCTACGCATTCGCGCGGCCAGCCGCAAGTTTGACGCACACGATCATTCACGGTACCGGCTACGTGGCGCGTTCGATACCATTCCAATCCAAAATATGAGTCGCGCGGCGTATTTGCTCATCGATATCAGCAACTCTTTTACGAAGCTCGCGTTCGCTTCGCCGGAGCATCTGTTGAAATCGCAACGCATCGCCACCCCGCGCTTGTCCGCGGCATACCTGCGCCGCATTTTACAAAAAAAGAAAATCCAAAGAGTCATCGTCTCCTCCGTTGTCCCGGAGAAAAGGCGGGCCGTGACCGCCGCCGTGGGTAGGACAAATGTGCTTTGGCTGAATGCCGCCGTGCGTCTTGGTGTGGGAATTGACTATCCGGCGCCATCGACCATCGGCGCCGATCGATTAGCCAATGCCGCGGCAGTGGCGGTCCTCTATGGGTGCCCCGCCATCGTGGTCGATTTCGGCACGGCTGTGACCTTCGATATCATCTCAAAAGAAAAATGTTACCTTGGGGGCGTGATCGCGCCGGGATTGGAGGCGATGACGAGTTTCCTTTACCAGCGAACCGCATTACTGCCGGAGCTTTCGTTGAAAGAACCGCGCAGTGCGATCGGAAAATCCACCGTTGGCGCAATGATGTCCGGCGCTGTGTTTGGATATCGCGGATTGGTTCGCGAAATTATTGCCCGGATTAAAGAGGAGCGATTCCAGCGACAGCGGGTCAAAATTGTCGCGACGGGCGGGTACGCGCAATTGATCGCGAGACGGCTTCCCGAAATCGACGCGGTTCACCCGAATCTGACGCTGGAAGGTCTCAGGATCATTGCCAACCTAAACAGCTGAAGCGCAAGCCGACGGCCGCTCCTAGCCGTCGGCCAATGGTATTTGCGCGAACAACCACCTTCGCGTAAAAAACTCATGTTTGATCGCGCAGAATGGAGTGCTTTAACGACGAGGCCGCCTTTTCCAGGGGCCAATTTACCCGGGTGAACCGGCCTTTTTCCGGCGCGATTCCTGCTTTTTTGCTGGGGAAGATTTCCTCAGGGAGGTTGCAAACTTTAGGCTTGTCATCCCTCGCGGGGAAAGTTGTAATTGTAGTTCGATGAAGATCAGGAAAATCGCGGCGATCACGGTCCTAGTACTCAGTTCTTTTGCAGCCAACAACGTGGCTCCGTCAAAGGCAGAACTTGAGGGGATGTACGACAAGGCCTTTCGCGAGTTCGACGCTAACAATTTTCCGGAGGCATTAAAACAACTCGACGCCATCGACGCGCGTCAACCCGACCTCGCCGAGTCGCAAAATTTGCGCGGTGTCATCTTCATGCGACAGGGAATTTACGACAAGGCGGAAGCGGCCTTGCACGAAGCGCTGAGGGTCGATCCGAAGTTTTGGAATGCTCGATTCAATCTCGCCGAAATTCCATTTTTAAAGAAGGATTGGGCGGAGGCTCGTAACCGTTTTCAGGATCTTCTGTCGAACAATATCTCCGAGTTGCAAGGGGAAGCGGCTCAGCTCATCCAATACAAAATTCTGCTGACCTACCTGCTCGAGGGCAAGGAGAACATGGTCGATTCCATTTTGGCCAAGTTCGAACTTTCGCCGGAGACTCCGGCGGTTCACTACGCCAATGCGGCGATCGCTCTTCAGCATAAAAATACGAAGGAAGCCAAGGATTGGATGGCGGCAGCGGAAAAGAACTTCACGCCTCAGCTGAACAAGCTCTTTGCCGAATCGCTTTATGAGGTCGGCTGGCTGGAGAAACAGGCCGGGCAAAGCCGCGCTGCCTTGGAATTGGCCACTCCTGCGGAACGAGCGGCCAAAATGAAGGCGTTCGCGCGCTCGAGATTTGAGCAGGCGCAACAGGCTTTTCAAAAGCGAGATTTGGACACAGCGCGCAAATTCATTGAGGAAGCGGATGGGGCGGATCCAAATCAACCGACGATCCTGACTCTTCGTGGCGAAATCCTGATGGAACAGAAGGATTTTGATCAGGCCGAAGCTGCTTTCAAAAAGGCGGCGAAAATCGATCCGAAGTACCGCGAAGCGCAATACAATCTAGCGCAGATCCCTTTCAAAAAGAAAGATTACGCCAAGGCGCGAGAACGGTTTGAAGCATTGTTTAGTCAGACACCAGGCGGCGATAAAAACCAGGCCGCGCAGATGATTAAGTTCCGCATCTTCATGACGCTTTTGCTCGAGGGGAAGGACAGCCGGGCGCAAAAGATGATGGAGCAGTTTCAGTTCACCGGCGATACCCCCGCGCTCTACTACGCGCAGGCAGCTTGGGAGTTCAAACATAACAATCCGACTAAGGCCAACGATTGGATAGCGTCCGCGAGAAAGATTTATTCTTCTTCATTGAACGGTGTTTTCGCCGACTCGTTCTACGACCTCGGCTGGCTGCAAACTCCCGACGTAGGCAGCACGCCGGGGCCAGCGACAGAAGCGGCCGTTGTCATGTCCGCTCAAACCGAAGCCAGCCCTGCGATTGAACCCAGTCCGATTCCTGATACGACCACCGCCGGCAGCAAACAGGCGGCCAAAGGAAAAACGGAATCCCTGGCTTCGGCCTCCGTCGCCGCAACGCCTGGTGTTTCGGGAATGGAAGCGACTGTCTCGCATGCAAATGAAGCCCCCGCTTCAGCGGCTGCTCCTGGAAACGTTGTTAACAAGGAAATCGTCGCCGCCGGCAGCCCGGTCAAACCGTCTGACATTCCCGCGGTCGCCGTGCCGGCAATTTCTCCCACGGTTGAAACTGCCGTGGCCGGAGCGTCACCTTCTGCCTCAGTCGTCGCATCGGCTGGAACGACGGCAGCCAAAGAGTCAGGGGCGTCCGGCGCTCCGCTTAGTGATCGCGTGGCGGAAACGTCCGCCGGCGCGCCAATCAAAAAAATGCCGGTAATCGCGGCAACCTCTGCTACGCCGGCTACCGCGTTGGCTCCAGCTCATATCGCCGAACCGTCCCGCCCAAGCGTGGGTGAGACGATCGGGCGTTTTCTGCCGGATTCGCGCAACCTGTTGGTTGGCGGACTTCTTTTGGCAGCAGTTGCCCTGGTATGGGTCTTCTGGCCGCAAATCCGCCGTAGCGCCGCGAACGTTCAAGTCTTTCGCTCGCCACTGCCAGCAAACGGGCCTCGCCTTGCGCCGGGGAACGGCTCTGCTGGTTCGCACCATGTCAATCGCCTGGTCGGAGGACCACGCCAGGTTTCACTGCAGTTGAAAGCATCGGAGCCTTCGTTGCGCCGCAGTGTGCATCCCGTTGGCAAATCCGTGCGAGCCGTTAGCGCGGTGGCTACTGTGGATATGCCCGTAACCGAAAGGCCGGCCCCGCGGATCGCCGAACCGTCCCCTTACATGCCCCAGCCCGAACCACAGACTGAGCTTGCTGCCGTCCTCGAGCCCGCGGTCGAAGCGGTGGGACCCGTCGTGGAACAAGGAAGTGTCGCAACGACCGAACCCGTAGAAACTGAGCAATTCGTTGAACAAATTGAAGCTTCGCCTGTTGAAATTGCGGCCGCTAACGAATGGCCTGGTAGCGCTGCGGAGTTTATCGGTTCTGAAAATGGAGCCGTGCTCGAGGGTGGCAACGAACCGGCATCGACCGTTGAAGCGCCGATGGCTTCCGAACCGGAGAGAGTCATTGAATCAGAATTCGAACCTGTCGCCCAAGGGCAACCGGTTCCTTACCAAATGTCCGTTTCAGACATGGAATTGGCCGCGGCCGAAGTGGTCGAGACAGAGGTTGAGCAGCCGCGGCACGAAATTCCGCTGGACGCGCCGGTCGCTACGGTCGATGAAGTCCGCGAACATGTATTCGATAGAATTCCTGAACCTGTAATTGAAGTTCGTGAATCGGTAATTGAAATTCCTCCATTTGCGTCCTCTATTGTCTCCACCGCGCCCTCAGTCCAACCAACCACATCTGTAATCATGCCTGAACCGATCCAAACGCCAACCGCTCCAGTTATTAGAACTCCATCAACCGGGGGCTCGCCGCAACCCGCCAGCGCAATGCAAACCGCTGTGCAGCTCACGTTCTCTTTCGAGATCGCGTCGATGCAGTTAACTCCGACGTTCAAAATGGGGGCGCTGCAACTGCGGCCGACTTCCAAGATTGTCACGATGCGTCTCGCTCCTTCGCAGCAGCCGCAGCCGGCGATGAATCTTCAAGTCACCTTTGAAATTGCAAAGATTCAGCCTGCCGGTGGCGGGCTGGGAACAGTTAAGCTGGTACCGTCGCAGCAGGCACGGCCAACCCTTGTCGGTTCGCCTTCATTCACGGTCGGAGGGTTGCAATTGATCTCGAATTTCGAGGCTGCTCCGGTTCAATTGACCCCTTCACAGCAGGCCTCGGTCCTGGTCACTGGCGGTTTCCAAATTTCTACCGTCGAATTCTCGCCTTCATTCGACATAGCTTCGATCGTCTTGAATTCGAACTCGAAGCAGGTTGCTGTCCAGCTCGCTGGAGCCGGCAGCGTCGAGGGAGCTCCGATGTTCGAAATAGCGAACTTGCAGCTGGGCGCTAGCGGCGAAATTGGGCTGATGCAGCTGAACCTGCTGGGTCAGGGACAAAGGCGCGTTTAACCGCCGCTTCCCGAAAAAAATTTCAGCCGAACCACCGACCCCGGTTGTGGGGCGTGGTTGTGTTTTCCTAGCCCCGCCTCGGACTTTTGCCAAAGCTGCTGCGATTCAACGACCGCAGCTGCTTGGGCAGGAATTCGCCGTTACGGCGAACCAACTTGCCATCGAAATAGATCTCTCCCCCCCCGTATTCGGGTCGTTGAATGCAGACCAGATCCCAATGCACCTGGCTGCGATTGCTGTTATCGGCCTCTTCGTAGGCCTGGCCAGGCGTGAAATGGAACGAGCCGGCTATCTTCTCATCAAACAGGATGTCTCTCATCGGCTCGAGAATGTAAGGATTAAACCCCAGCGAAAACTCGCCGATGTAACGCGCTCCCGAATCTGAATCCAGGATATTATTCAGTTTGGCGGTTTCATTCGCGGTAGCCTTGACGATCTTTCCTTCGCGAAATTCCAGGCGAATACCATCGAAGCTCATTCCCTGATAGATGGTCGGCGCATTGAAGGTAACGTGGCCTTCGACCGAATCTTTGATCGGTGCGGTGAAAACTTCGCCGTCCGGGATATTGCGATCCCCGCCGCAGATTATGGCGGGGATCCCTTTCACACTGAAGTGCAAATCCGTTCCGGGGCCCTTTACTTCCACGCGGTCTGTCTTCTCAAATAGCGTCTTAAGCGCCTTCATTCCCGGCTGGAGCCGGCCGTAATCCAGGGTGCACACGTTGAAGTAGAAATCTTCGAATGCCTCGGTGCTCATTCCCGCGAGCTGCGCCATGGAGGAATTCGGCCATCGCAACACGACCCATTTCGTCTTCTTTACGCGGTGGTCCTGGACCGGGCGCATTTTCTTGGCCAGCAATTTCAGCTCATTGGCGGGGACGTCGGAGAGTTCGGTAATGTTGTTGCTGCCCCGGATAGCAATGTATCCGTGCATCTTCTTCATCCGCGCAAGTTCATGTGTCGCCGCCAGAGTGAGCTGACGCTCGGTCGCACCCAATGCCAGTGCGCGGGTTACCTTTGCACGCTGGATTTGCGTAAACGGAATTGCCCCGACCTTTCGCACAGCACGTATCAAGGCGATCGTCATTTCGTCGGGAACATCAAACGCTTCGATCAGGACGTTTTCCTTTCGCTTTAGCCGAATCGAATATTCGACCAGGAGTTTGGCCAGGCGATCGAAGCGAGGGTCGTGCACGGTGGACGTTACGATTCCATTGCTCGTTCCGGATGCAACTCGTCAAATGAACGGCCCGTTATGCTGCCACAATTCTGGCGGCGAAAGCGCCATCGCAACTGTCGCGAAAAGGAAGCGAATGTTTTTGTTCGACCAGGCGCATTGTCGGGACCGCGCGAAGCAAGTGCGTCACCACCGCCTCGTTCTCTTCCGGCTCGAGGCTGCAAGTGCTGTAAACAAGGGTACCGCCCGGCTTCAACAAGCGGGACACCGCCTCGACGATTTCGTGTTGTTGTTTTTGCATGCGCGCAAAACTTTGCGGCTGTAATCGCCAACGTAAATCCACTCGGCGCCGCATTACGCCGGTGTTTGTGCAGGGCGTATCTACGAGGATCCGGTCAAAAGGGGAAGCCAGTTCGGTCTTTTTTGGACTTTTGGTCCAGTCGTGCTCGATGGGCTGCACAATAGTGGCACCCAGTTGCGTTATGTTTTCTTGCAAGGTCGCGAGACGCTTCGGTTCGCGGTCGCATGCGAGGATCACGCCTTGATTGCGCATCGTCGCAGCGATGTATGTTGTCTTGCCTCCCGGCGCGGCGCACGCGTCCAAAATCCTTTCGCCCGGCTGCGCACCGAGCAAATGGCAGGCTATGGCGGTGCTCGGATCTTGAATGTAACAGTGACCGCGCCCGAGGGCCTCCATCGGCAGAGCAGGAAATCGGACAAATTCCTCGCCATGGCCGGAAGCTTCTGCCTCCGTGTAGCGATGCATGAATTGTTCGAGAGTGATTTTGAGCTCATTGATCCGCGCGTAGATCGGAGGCGGCACGTTATTCCATTTGCATAGTGCCAGCGTGGCTTCGGACCCGAAATTTTGCTGCCAGCGTGAGACGAGAAAATCAGGATGAGATTGGCGGATGGATAACGGTTGTTTCCGGCGTCGCTCGATCAATTCCTCACGCTGTCGAACCGCCGTTCGCAGGACGCCATTAATGACGCCACGGCTTTTGCGCCGTGCCAATTCCACTGATTCGTAGACTGCCGCATGCTCCGGGGTTCCGAGTAACAAAAGCTGATACAAGCCAAGGCGGAGAATGTGGCGAACCTCGTCATCGATTCCGGTAGGCCGCAGACAACCAATCCAGAAGTCGAGCAGGGAAAGATTGCGCAGTACCCCATAGAAAAGTTCCAGGGCAAAACCGCGTTCCGCCGTGCTGGATTTCTCTTCCCTCAGCAACTCCGATATGACGGCATCGGCGCGGAGTTGGTCTCGCTGCCAAAGCCCGAGTGCATTAAATGCCACTCGACGCGCAAAAAGCTGCGGCACGAATCTATTAACCCGGCCCGGCGCTGGCCCGGCCGATCGAATGATAGCGGAATCCGAGCTGGGCCATGGTCTGTGGATCGAAGAGATTGCGACCGTCAAAAACGATCGGTGTTCTCATCCGTTCCTTGACCACAGCCAGGTCGATGTTGGCGAACTCGCTCCATTCCGTCGCGATGACCAGCGCTTCAGCGCCATCGACAGACTCAAGAGCGCTGGTCGCGAGTTGGACGTCGGCAATAGCTTTAATGCTCCGCGCTTTGTCCATTCCCTTGGGGTCGTAGGCCACAACCTGAGCTCCCTCTCGCAACATGTCGGAAATGAGTTCGATCGCGACGGAGGAGCGGAGATCATCCGTGTCCGGTTTGAAGGTCAGCCCCCAGACCGCGATTTTTTTCTCGCGCAGGACCCATAGCGTGTCCCGGATAACCTTCAAAAATCGATCTTTTTGCGCGGCGTTGATGCGCTGCACTTCTTTCAAAAGCGTGAAGGGAACGCCAATTTGCTCGGAGATGGTGATGAATGCGGACACATCCTTGGGAAAACAAGATCCGCCGTATCCGATTCCGGCGTTGAGAAAGCTGCGCCCGATCCGCCGATCCATGCCGATTCCATCGGCTACTTTTTGGACGTCAGCTCCACTCGCTTCACAAATCGCGGAAATCGCATTGATGTACGAGATCTTCAACGCGAGAAATGAGTTCGCAGCGTGCTTTATCAACTCAGCGCTGTTGATATCCGTCACGAGGATCGGTGCCATGAAAGGTTCGTAAACCTTCTTCATCAGATCAATGGCTCGTTCGCTCTGTGCGCCAATAACGATCCGATCCGGCTGCATCAGATCACTTACCGCACAACCTTCTCGCAGAAATTCCGGATTGCTCACCACGTCAAAATCGGCTCCGTGAAGATTGTAGCGTTTGATCGATTCCGCCACTTTCTCCCCGGTTTTTACCGGCACAGTACTCTTATCGACGATCACCCTGTAGCTATGGAGCACCCCGGCAATCTCTCGCGCGACCTTTTCGATATAACTCAAATCAACGTCGCCATTCGGCTTTTGGGGAGTGGGCACCGCAATGAACACAACCTGTGAGTTATCGACTCCTTCCTGAATGCTTCCGCTGAAGCGCAGGCGGTGGGCGGAAACGTTGCGATGGATAACTTCTTCAAGACCCGGTTCATAAATCGGGACCTTGCCGGCCTGCAGCGCTTTCACCTTCTCTGCGTCATTATCCACGCAGATTACCTTATGGCCGACATCAGCGAAGCAGGCGCCCGTGACCAGGCCGACATAGCCGGAGCCGATGATAGAAAGATCCATGGTTACCTGAGAGCCGCGCTCTGTTTTAGCCGCGGCTCGACAACCAACTCGCGAAGACCGCAATTGCAAGCCAACGATACTCAGTCGCGTTCAAGGAGTCTCCGTTGTTCCGCTTCCGCCGGGGTCAAAATTCAGATCCAGACCAAGCTTCGGAAAGGCTTTTAATGTGAAAGTTAGCAAGACTCCGTATTCCTTGACTCCGCCATTGTCCCGCACCACCGCGCCAAGAGAAGCCACCCAGCTCGTCAAATCCCGGTAAACCGAATAACGCTGTTGTTCGAGGATATGAGTCGTTGTCTCGTACTGCTCCTGGACCGCCACCCCCCAGTTGTCGTCGAGCCGGCAATAACCGCCGACGACGAAAAGACTGCTGTTATTGAAGAATGGATTTTCGTGAAGATAGCGATGGCCAAGGCTGACCTCGAAGTTTGAATACGGTTGCAGAATGATGTTGGTGTTTACTTCAGTGAACCCTTTGTCAAAAGTGGGCAACTGTGAATTGACAACCAGGCTCGCCCACGGCAGCGGGGTAAAGCGGAGTTTGTTAAAAAGGTTGGAATAAGGAGTGCGATCGTACGGATTGTCGATGTTGATGTCGGCATACGTTTCCAGATCGAGCCAACTTACGGTCACATCGTCACGCCGCGTTTGTAAAGTGTTGTGCAGGCCTAACCGCCACACCGTCCAGTGATCGATTGAATCGATCGAGGTGAATTGGGGGAAGTCAATCGGACGCAACTGAGTTGAAGGCTCGTAGCGATCGAATTGCAAAATCGATTCCGGACTGGCGCCACTCTCGGATACCCACGACAAATTCGTGAACGGTTGAATGATATGGCGAAGCCCGTCGAGACCAAAGGCCCTGCTCTCCGCGTCCTCCCACGCCCGGGAGATCTTGAATGACGCCTCGAAGCCGGCGTTAACGACAGTGCGTGAATCATCACCGCCGGGAATGAGCGGGTGCTTCTCCGACGGATCGGGCAGAATGAATGAAGGAACAAGCGGATTATCGTTCTGGTCGAAAAGTGTGTTTCCCACCTTCCGAGTATCGGTGTAGTACGTCTCGCGAAAGCCGACCCGCGGGACAACCGAGAGCCAACCGAAGTAAGTATTCGGGTAGACCAACTGATGAAAGGTGTCGAGTCGTGTCGAGCTGTAGTTTATGAATTCGGATCCGTCGGCGTAAGCCCGGGTCAGGCGGGCAAAGCCCGTTTCGCCTTCGTAATATATCGGACCCTCGAACAGTGCGTGCCGTTTGATGTCCAGCACCACTTCCGGCAGACGTTCCGTCTGCTCGAAGAATTCATTCGCTTGAAACCGGGTGATCGCGGTCAAGGTGTAAAACGGACTCGTTTTCGCGACTGCAAGGACGTTGTCCGGCACCGGATCAATTCGAAACTCACTCTGATAAAAATCCTGCATGACAAAGCGATCGCTCAGCTTCGTGATGTCGACGATGCCGTAGATGTCGTCGGTAAAATTTGTCTGATCTTCAACGGTGAGCCGGTAACGCCCTGTTGGAACGCTGCCGCGCGGCAGTGAAGTGCGGTTAATCAGCGGGTTTTGATCCTGAATGTAATAAGTCTTGATCTGGGCCGAGCTGCTGTCGTCTTTGCCGTAATCGATGTTCCCGTCGAACCCGATCGCGGGGCCGCGGCGCCCTCTGTAATCCAGCCGGACCTTTCCCTTAATCTTTTCCGTGATGGGAAAAGTGACAGACGTCAGCAGCGATGGTCCCCACGAACTCAAAAAAGCGGGCGAGACGGAAAAGCTGAACGCGTCGTTCAGTGACTGGTAAACGTAGGGCCACCAAAAAATCGGAACGTCGGCGAGATAAAAGGTGACGTTCTGAAAGACGACGTAGTCCTTCTCGTAGACTCGAACCGTGCGTGCTCTGAGATAGAAACTGGGATTGGGAGAATCGTGAGTGGTGAATATTCCATCTTCAATGCGGTAGGCGTTTTGCGATATCGAGGTCACACTGGTTCCGGAGACGAAATAAGGCTCGTAATCGCTCTGCATTTGCTCTGCCGTGATTTTTTTTGTCTCGATGTTGTAGGTGGCTTGGTTTGCCAGATAGAGACTGGTGTCGCGGTAGATTCGCACGTTGCCCTGAACGAAAATATCGTGTGTTCGCGGATTGTATTGGGCGAAGTCGGAATAAATATCCGTCTCTCCGATGTGAATCGCCACGTTGTCTCGAGCCGTGGCCAACCCATTTTCGTAGGTTGTCTGGCCAGTGGAAGTAATCTCGACCGGCTGATCCTTTGATGTCTCAATCGCGCCCAGCAAAACGCCGCCAGTGCAAAGAGAGATGGCGAGCAGCAAAACCAGCTTGGGCATGGCGGTCGCCGAAGGTACCGCAGTGAACCATCCTTGGAAAGAGCAAAAGGGTATGGGCTGAAGCTCGTCCTGATGTCAGGCCAAGACGGCCGAATCCTGGTAAATTCCGCTCCCGTCAGGCGTTAGATGGACAAACGCATAGCAGCCACCTGTTGGTTTAGGCCGCAGCTTGTGACCGCGACCTGTTTAACGGCAGGCAAACTCGTAGACGTGGCAGGATTGGGCCCTTCATAAGGTGGGATGAACCAGGGACGCGGCATCTCTTTTCGTTGCAATATCTGAGCCGCGATAATGACCTGCCATAGGGCGCCCGCAGCAACACCCTCCCCCAATGCCTGTTTGGGAGCGTAAATGATCGCCTGGGGGAGAGTATTGGAGAGAGCCTCGATCTCGGCGTTATCCACGAATGTCCCGTTCGCGCTCGCGACAACCACCGCCGTCCCTGTTGTCGCAACTCCATGTAGAGCTTGCGTCAGTCGACCGGCGGCATCTCTCCTTCTGCGATAATGTCCTGTGATGTGGATGCTGGCGATTTTTACAGGCCCCTCCCGAGCCAATAACAGAGCACCCGCGCCTTCACTCAGGATTGTTCCATGCGCCCGTTTCGAGAACGGCTCGATTGGGGGGGCGGGACGCAAAAGTCGCCATTTCTGATAGGCATCGCAAAGCAGCCAATCCGCTTCTTCAGCACCCACGACCAGGCAGTAATCGAGTTCCTGTTGAGCCATCAAGTCTTCCGCCATCTTAATCGCGAGGAGGCCGACCGCGCCGTCGCCAACCACTGTGTAACTTGTGCCGGTGACACCAAGTATCGCTGACAAATGACTCGCCGCCGCGTTGAACACCGTTTCGGGAAACAGAAGAGGGCTCGCTGCATCCGCGCCGGAGGCAACGATGTCGTGGTAGAAGCGCTTGGTGTAGATTACCCCACCATTAGCAATAGCGAAAATAAGCGCCATTCGCCGGGAGAGATCGGGATCAATGGTTAAACCCGCATCGTTTATGGCACCCAGGCCAGCGGCCGCTGCAAAACGTGAAATAGAACTTGCGCGCCGCAGTCGGGGATGAGCCGGCAGAGTTTTCGCGATCGCGTCAGGAATGCGAAATGCCGTGTAACTTTTATCCGCGACAGAGTCGCAGACCTTTTCCGGCTGCGCTCGCTCGCCCGCCATCAGCGCATTCCAAACCTGTGAAATACCCATTCCCAGGGGAGTAACCCAGCCCGTACCGGCAATGGCGAGCTTCATTGTGCGGTTTGTCTCAGCACAATGGAGGCGTTCGTGCCGCCGAACCCAAACGAGTTGGACACCACGGTGCGGACTCGCGCCGGCCGGGACTGATTTGCTACAACCGCGATGTTTGTATTCTCGGCGGACGCTCTGAAATTGATATTAGGCGGAAGAAACTGATGCTGCAGCGCCAGAATGCAGAAAACGGCTTCCACTGCTCCGGCGGCACCTAACGAGTGGCCCATCATCGCTTTGGTCGAACTGACGGGCACCGATGCCGGAAACAGATCACTAATCGCCTTCGCTTCGGCAGCATCGTTAAACTCGGTAGCGGTGCCGTGCGCGTTAATGTAATCGACCATGCTCGGCTGCACGTTTGCGCTCTCGAGCGCTGCCTGCATGGCCATTCGCGGACCGATGCCTGAGGGGTTTGGTTGTGTTAAGTGATGGTTGTCGGTCGAAATGCCGTAGCCGATCAATTCAGCAAGGACATGAGCACCGCGCGCATGCGCGTAGTCCCATTCTTCGAGCGCCAGGACAGCCGCTCCTTCCCCGATGATCATCCCGCTTCGGTCACGATCAAACGGCCGGCACCTTTCCGGGGTAGAGGCTTGCAGAGAATCAAATCCGACAAAGACCAGTTCGGAGAGAGCGTCATACCCGCCTGTAAGCAAACGTTGGTAACGACCGGACCGAATCGAGGCAAACGCGTGCCCAATCGCGTTGCTACCGGAAGCGCAGGCATTCGCAATTACCTGGCAAGGAACCGGCATCCGAAACTTTTCCAGTGCATCGGTTACAGGTTTTTGAGGAGGATAATTTGCAATCCACCGAGGCGCCTCGCGAAGCTGGCTTTTGTCATGCAATGCGCGGTAATATTCTTCGCCGAAGGACATGCCTCCGCTCGTTGTCCCCATAATCGCCAGTTCAGGCCGGATTTCTCCGTCTTGTTCGAGGGCCTGTTCCAAAGCCCGGATCATCATGTGAGAAGCGCGGTGTAGACGACGAGCATGGCCCCGCCGGCCGCCAGGGAGAAGCCGCTCATCCGAGATCTGGCCAGCCGTTTTACACCGGGTCCGGTCGACGTTGAAGCGGGTTACGGGCGCGACGCAATCCCGGCCGTCGCGGAGCGAACTGAGCGTTTCGGGCAGTCCAAAGCCAAGGGGGCTGACGATCCCAACCGCGACAACCGCGACTCGTCGACTTGTTATGGTTTGGCCGTCAAATATCATCCTTTACACCCTTTTTCTTGCACGCGATTCCTATTGCTTTCTCAACCGAAGCACTTTAGTAATGGGCCGAAACCGAAAACGAAAAGCTTGGAAGTTGGTGGATTGTCAGTTGAGTTTATTCAGCGGCGATTTGAAATCCGGTAAGCGGGAACAGTGACCTGGCGGCGTTTTCTAGAATAAACTCAATGGGAACTAAATTATACGTAGGCAATCTTTCCTTCAACACGACGGAAAACGAACTGCAGGAACTTTTTTCCTCGGCCGGTGCCGTGCAGGAAGTCACCCTCATGCAAGATAAATTCACCGGCAAGTCGCGCGGCTTCGCTTTCGTGACGATGGGCTCCGAGCAGGACGCTCAAAACGCGATTGCCAAAATAAACGGACAGACCGTTGAGGGCCGCGCCTTGACCGTCAATGAAGCGCGACCGCGCGAAGCGCGTCCTCCAGGTGGTGGTGGCGGCGGCCGTGGTTACGGCGGCGGTGGCGGGGGCGGCGGTTACGGCGGCGGCGGTGGTGGCGGAGGCTACGGTGGTGGTCGTCGGGACGGCGGCCAGCGGCGCGGTGGTCACTAGTTGCCGATCTTCACAGATTAATTTGCTATTTCGAAAGCGCTCGCTGCGGCGAGCGCTTTTTTGTTAGTGCGAAAGCCTGGCAAAGACCGATTACGCACGGCTATCAAGCCTTCGTTGTCCGAATACCGTATAACTGCACGAACAACTCAAGGAGATCCTTTATGCCCAACGAATCAGAATCACAGAAACAGAAAAATCAGTCGTCATCAGACAACATTGAGATACCGCCCATTCGAAAAGAGACTGCTGGAGCAGCCGCTGGGGCGGTCGTGGGTAGCGTGGCCGGCCCGATTGGAGCTGTTGTTGGCGGGGTAGTTGGAGCGCTCGCGGCCAGGGCGGCGTCGCGTCAAACGGTGGCGGCTGGTGCGAAGAAAGCCGCGAAGAAAGTTGTTCGGAAAGCGCGTGTCGCGGTGAAAAAAGCCTCTGCAGGCCGCGGCCGGAAGCGACCTGCTCAGAGTAAGAGTCGAAAATCCCCGAAAGGTAAGAACAGCGCAAAAAAATCGGCAGGCAAATCGTCCAAGACTCGTAATCGCAGTGCGGGGAAGACGAAGAGCCGGGTCAAAGCAAGTTCCGCGGGACGCAAGAGCAAGAAAAGCGGCTCCGGAAAAAAACGCCGGCGTTAGTATCCCCCGGAATAATGGGCAGGGCTGGATTCGAACCAGCGAAGGCGTAAGCCAGCAGATTTACAGTCTGCCCCGTTTGGCCACTCCGGAACCTACCCGTCAGTGTGAGGGTTGATATACCTTGCGGCTCGCACGTCGCAAGTAGTTTGACTGCTCGATTCGGCGCTGTTGTCCCGCCGAAAAGGCGGCGGCATTCAGCCAAAGAAATCCCTGATCGCCCTCACCACGTAGCGTTGTGATTCCCGGGAAATCTCCGGAAATATGGGCAGGGCAAGCGTCTCTCGCGTCGCTTGCTCAGTTTCAGGTAAATCACCTTCTTTGTAGCCAAGATATTGAAAGCATTTCTGCAGATGCAATGGAATCGGATAGTAAATCTCGGTGCCGATTTCATGCTTCGTCAGATGCGTGCGGAGCGCGTCGCGCTTCGGCGTTCGAATCACATACTGATGATAAACATGGTAGTGTTCCGGGACGCGATCGCGATAAGGTTCGGCCGGCAATTGAATTGTTTCCGCTAGACCGGCACTCGAAAATCCTTCTCGATAAAAATCGGCCGCAACGCGTCTGGCCCTGGACCAATCGGGAAGATACGGCAGCTTGACTCCGAGGATGGCTGCCTGGATTTCGTCCAGTCGAAAGTTTCCTCCGATTACCTGATGGTGATATCGAGGTTGCATTCCATGTTCGCGAATGATTTGAAGCTTCTCCGCCAGGTCATGTTCGCGACAGACGATCAATCCGGCGTCACCTGCCGCGCCCAAATTCTTGGAAGGATAAAAACTGAAGAACCCGGCCTCCCCCATGGAGCCCGCCGCGCGCGACCCGTTGCCGAACGGATATTCAGCGCCCAGAGCCTGAGCGGCATCTTCGATTACGTCGATTTCGTACTCCTCCGAAATCGTGTGGATGGGATTCATCTCGCAACAGTTGCCAAAAAGATGAACCGGAATAATGCCTCGCACTCTTTGTCCGGTCTTTCGAACAGCGATCGCTCCTGCCTTCTTTTCGCATTCTTCGCGCAGAAACTTTTCCAGTGCGAGCGGCGAAAGATTGAAGGTCAACGGATCGATATCGACGAAAATGGGAGTAGCCCCTAATCGGGCAACACAGCCGGCCGTGGCGAAGAATGTGTAGGCTGTGGTAATGACTGCATCGCCGGGTCCGATGCCCAGAGCCATCAAGATGGCCAGTAAAGCATCTGTTCCCGAAGAAACACCGATGGCATGTGGCACGTGGCAATAAGCAGCGATGGCGTCTTCAAACGCCTTTCCTTTAGGGCCAAGGATGAAGCGCTGACTGGCTAAAACCTCCTCAATCGCAAGGCGAATCGGTTCGGCCAGGGTGCGATATTGCTGGCTAAGATCGAGCAGCGGGACGCGCATGCGGGAAAAGGATGGCAGCTTCGCTGGCTGGTTCAAACAGGAACTTTGCCATTTGGACAGGATCGTTGACCACACAGCATGAGTAAGTTACCCTCTCCGGCATGGGCCTGCTTCGCACCGTCTTCTGGGTGGCTTTGTTCGTGTTTTTCACGTTCAGTTTTGTTGTGCTCTTTGAGTACGGGACCCAGGACTTTGTTCCCGGTTTCCAAAAGGAATTCGCCAGGATCAAGACGTTCGTAATTAACCAAACGTCAAAAACGCCGCCGGCCAAGAAGAAGTAGCTCCGTCGATTAAGATGCGCGCTGTCGGCTATTCGACAAACTCGAGCTCGATTTCCTGCTTGATATAACCCGCCGCGCGGGCGCGTCCGAGGAATTCACGAATGGCGGCCCGTCCAGTCGATCCATAATCGCGGGTAAAATCATTCACATACATACCGATGAATTTGTCGGCCAAGTCCGCCCCCATATCGCGCGCATAAGCCATTGAGTGTTGCACGGCCGGCTTTCGGTGCGCCAGTCCGTAGTCGACGCTCTCACTCAGAATCTGAGCGAGATCGTGCTGGATTGCAGCCGGAATGTCTTTGCGGATGACATTTCCGCCGAGCGGGAGGGGCAATCCGGTTTGGCGCTTCCACCACTCTCCAAGATCGGCGACCCGTTTTAAACCGGCGTTGGCATAAGTAAGCTGACCCTCGTGGATGATGAGCCCCACATCCGCTTTTTTGCTCGTAACCGCGTCAAAGATTTTGTCGAACGGGACGACCACGAACCGGAAATCACCCAGGTAGAGCTGGAGGGCGAGATAGGCGCTCGTCATTTTGCCAGGAATCGCGATCAGACGCGAACGGAGCCATTCACGAACATCATCTTCATCGCCATTCGGCAACGCGACCGATTCTCGGGCAACGAGTAGAGGCCCGTAGCCGTCGCCCATACTGGCTCCGCAAGGGAGCAATGCATACTTATCCGAAACGTAAGCGTAGGCGTGAATGGATATGGCCGAAATGTCGAGTTCACCCCGTACCGCTCGCTCGTTCAGCGTTTGTATATCTTCCAGGCGCTGCTCGAACGCGTAACCGCGCAGGTCGATTTTGTTTTCGGCAATGGCGTAGAACATGAAGGCATCGTCCGGATCAGGTGAATGTCCCAATGTGAAGAGACGCTTGTTTGACGGCACGTCCGGACGTTATGCGGTGCGTTTATGAGGTGCAAGAGCGTGGGCGAGCGAAAGAGCGTTCAACTTGTCTGCACCCATAATTCCCGCTTGTTCAGTTGCCTTGATGCAGACGTTTCGGTAGCGTTGCTGCACATGGCAAAATCCGCACTCGGTAAAGGCTTGGGTGCGCTCATTGCCCCCCGCCCGATTCCGCGGCCTGATTTTGAGCCGGGCGAAAAAATCCAGCAGGTCAGTCTGGCAAGTATTTCGCCCAGTCCACTGCAACCTCGTAAGCGATTTGCGCCAGAGGCCCTGCAGGAACTGGTCGATTCCATTCGCCAGCACGGCATTATCCAGCCGCTCATCGTTCGAACGTCTGAGGGGAAACACGAATTAATTGCGGGAGAGCGACGGTGGCGCGCAGCGCAGGAGGCAGGACTGAGGGAAGTGCCGGTGATTGTTCGGCACGCCACCGACCTGGAGGTCCTGGAAATTTCCCTGATTGAAAATCTGCAACGGGCCGACCTGAACCCGATTGAAGAGGCCCAGGGATATGCCCGGCTCGCAGGTGAATTCGGAATGCGGCAAGAGGACATCGCGTTGAAAGTCGGCCGAAGCCGGACGGCTGTGGCCAACGCCGTGCGCCTTCTCGACTTGCCCGAACAGATTCAAACGTGGCTCACTCAGGATCTGCTTTCAGTGGGGCACGCCAAGGTGTTGCTCGCGTTGAAGGCACCCGAGGAACAATTGCTCGTTGCTGAAACAGTGTTGCGCCGAAAATCTTCCGTCCGCGCTACGGAACGGCTCGTTGCCCGGCAACTCGGGGGCGGCCGATCGCGTCGCAAGCACCGTAATGCCGGTCTGACGGCGAGCTCCGCCGTGATTGATGATTTACAGAATCAACTTCAGCAACATCTCGGGACGCACGTAAAAATTCATCACCGGGAAAAAAATGGAACCATCGAGATTTCTTATTACGGGGACGAGGATTTGCAGCGAATTGTCACTGCGCTCGGTGTAGGCACGGGCGAAAATTGAATTGCCCTTTGCCGTAACTTTTGGACGCATGCCAGGACGGTTTTCGGCTCGTTGGCACAGGTGGAACGGTCCTGCTCGGACCTGCAGCTTCATGGCCGCAGTGGTGCTCGGCTCCGGCAGCGGCTCCTTTGCTGAGACAAAGATCTGGGCGGATTTCTCCGGGGAAAAGGCCTTCGCTCATGTGCGGCAGCTCGTCGATTTGGGGCCGCGTGTCCCGGGGTCCGACGCTTTGGAAAAATCGCGAAGCTACATTGAAAAAAAACTGCGGGAATCCGGCTGGAATGTATCGCGACAAACATTCAGTGATGACACGCCGAGAGGGAAAATGACCTTCGTGAACCTTGTCGCTCGATTTGCCAAGAACGGTTCCGTTAACCGCGCGGACAAAATCTTTCTTCTTTGTTCCCACTACGATACGAAAATATTCGATACTCTGCGGTTCGTCGGCGCGAACGACGGGGGCTCTAGCACCGGGTTATTATTGGAGATGGGAAGGGTACTGGCAGAGAAGCCCTCCCTGGCGGCGAAAATCGAGCTGGTGTTTTTCGATGGTGAAGAAGCCGTGGAAGCTTTTTCACCGACAGACGGCCTTTATGGAAGCCGGCACTTCGCCAACGAGTTGGTGAAAGACAACGCCGTGAAGCAAATTCGAAGCGGAATCTTATTTGATATGATCGGGGATCGATCTTTGACTGTTACTCTCCCACGAGATTCTCCCCCGGAAATGGTGCAACACATCTTTGCCTCGGCGGAGGCTCTTCATTATCGAGATCATTTCACTTATTTTGATCACGACATAACGGACGATCATAGTCCGCTTAATGCCGTGGGGATTCCGACTATCGATCTGATCGATTTCGACTTTCCCTGGTGGCATACAGCCGATGATACGCTCGACAAAGTGAGCGCGGAGAGTTTGCAGATTGTCGGGAAAGTAGCGGCTTATTCTTTGTCGGAGTTCGATTTGAAGTGACGCCCAGAACTTGGATAGCGGGCGCACTGCTATGCGCGTTCCTTGCTGGAGTTGGCGTGGGACAGCGGATTTCCGCATCCGTTTCGTGCCGGGCGTCTCTCGGCTTAATCAGCGGCCAGGGCAGCTTGTTAGCGATCACCCACGGGTCCGGGATCTACCAGACCGATCTCCTTCGGGCGGCAGAAGAGTCGCGTTACGCCGACGGAGCGGACGATCGCAATTTGCCGGGGTTGGACAAAAGCGCGGCGATCCTGCCGGCATTGATCGCCGACCGTGCGGCGGAAGCGAGCGCTAGGTGTGCGGCGATTAGAGGGTCGATGGAGCGTGAATACGGCGTCATATCGGGGCAGATCGGGTCGCGGCAAAATTGGCTGCTGGCGTTGCGCCGCAACAGGATTTCCCCACGATCACTGCGTGTGCAGCTGGCCCTGAATTTACGGACGCAGAACTGGATCGAGCAGGAGATTGCCGACTCTATACAGGTCTCGGAAAAAGAATGCCGCCAGTATTATGAAAATCATTTGAGCGCCTATCTTGTGCCGGCGCGTTTTCACGCAATCCATCTTTTCCTGGCCGCGCCCCCAGAAACACCGTCAGAGATCGTCGAGAAAAAGAATAGCGCGACTGACAACCTGCGGACTCGCATTGATCACGGTGAGGACTTTTCCGAACTGATCATGTTGGCCTCTGAAGATGAGGCGACAAAGACCCGCCGGGGTGATCTTGGATTTTTCTCTGATCGCAGAATGCCATCGGACTTCTTATCGGCGATTAAGGATATGAAAATCGGTGAGACGAGGAAGGTTCGCTCCCGGCTTGGCTTTCACATTGTGAGACTAACGGAGGCGAGGGCGTCTTCACAACAAACCTATGCTGAATCCCGCTCGGATATTCATCAGATGCTGGCAAATGAAAAGCGCACGATCGCCGTAGCCGGGCTGGCTGCCCGCCTCTCGGGGGAGGGGGAGATCTTGTCCCGGATAGGCCAATAGGCATTTTCTCAAGTTTCGCATTGCTTGTAGATCAATTTGACTTCAGTCTGGCCGGGCGCTAATCGCTATTCAACCGATCGCGCAACGTTTCATGTCCCGTCGAACGCGAAAAAATGTTGGACTAATCGGCCTCGGGATAATCGGGAGCCGCGTCCGGGAAGTTTTGCGTCGAAAAGGGTTCCACGTATTCGTCTGGAATCGAACGCCGCGGCCGGTGCCAAATTTTGTCGGCGCGCCGGCGGAACTGGCGGAGATGTGCGACTTCGTGCAAATTTTCGTCTCGGACGATGATGCCCTGCTTTATATTGTGAAGCAGTTGAGTCCGGGTCTGGCTGCTCGGCATATCGTCCTGGCGCATTCGACTGTATCTCCGGCTACGATGTGTGCCGCGGCGGAGATTGTGGAAAGGCGCGGCGCCCGTTTTGTCGAAGCGCCATTTACAGGCAGTAAGGAAGCGGCCGAAAACGGTGAACTGGCTTATTACGTTAGCGGCGAAGCGGCCGCGGTGCGCGAAGCGCGTCCGCTGCTCGAAGCGAGCAGTAAGGAATTGCTGGAAATAGGCGAGGAGATCGGGCAGGCCACGGCGATTAAAATCGCGACCAACATGGTGACGGCGGCCAGCGTGCAATCCGCGGCGGAGGCGCTTGCGCTCGTCCAGGCAGCAGGGTTACCACTCGAGAAATTTGCCTTGGCCATGCAACAAAACGCCAGCAACTCAAAAACGCTTTCGATGAAACTGCCGAAGATGATTGAAGGAAACTTCGAGCGGCATTTCTCCATCCAGCACATGCTGAAAGATATGCAGATCGCGAGCCGATTGGGGCTGTCGCACCACCTGGAACTGGCGGTTAGCGCCGCTGCTCGTGATCGGCTCCTGGAACAAATGCAGCGGGGGCATGGCGATGATGATTACTCTGCTGTCGCGCTGAAATATTTTCATCAATCCGAAAGTAAGACTGAGTCGGAAACCGATTTGGATTTGTTTAGTCCGCCCGCCGTCCCGGATAGCCCGCCGCCTGCCGTCATCCGAAAAGAAATCACGATGCCGGGGCTCGCTTCGTTTCCCGAGGAAGAGCGTGCTCCCGCGGATTTCCAGCCGGAAGAAACGCAGTTGCCTGAAGCTGCTGTGTTCGAGCCGGAGCATGCAGAGGCCAACGTGCCGACTCCCGAGCCGAGGAACGGTAATGGTGAACGCGCTGCAACCGAGCCGCCTCCCAGCGTTCTACCTCAACCAATCAGCCGTGAATTGGAGGACGAAGAAGAAGAGACACAACAGCCGGCGGGATTTTTCAGTCGACTCCTCCGTCGCGCCACGAATTATTGACCGGCGCCTACGCCACTAAAGTCATGCCGGTATCTGATCGTAGGCATGATTCATTCTTTGATTTGTCCGGGCGGGTCAAGCTTCGTCTGACCGGCGGTGATCGTCTGCGATTCTTAAACGGCCAGGTTACGAACAACGTAGCTAAGGCAACGGAATCCGAAGCGATTGCCGCCTGTGTCCTGAATGCAAAAGGCCGCGTGAACGCGCACGTTTTTATCTCTGCTACGAGCACCGCTCTCTTGCTGGATAGCGATGTCGAGCTCCGGGAGGCATTAAAGATGCGGCTGGAACGTTATATTATCGCCGACGACGTCGAAGTTGAGGACGTAACCGATCAGTTTGCGCTTTTTCATGTTCTTGCGACTGCGCCGGACGCAATTCCGGAAGATTGCAGGTCAATATCGATCAACCGATTCGGTTCGCTCGGACGGGATCTCGTGGTCGACTCTTCCAAGCACGATGAAGTGCTGGATCAGCTTTCAAGCACCTTTTCCTTTTGTGACGGACCATGCTCTGAGCGATTTCGGATTGAGCGAGGGATTCCAAGATGGGGCCGCGAACTCACCGAAGAAATAATTCCTGTCGAAGCGAACTTGGGAGCGAGCTGCGTTGATTACGACAAGGGGTGTTACATCGGACAAGAGGTCATCTCTCGAATGAAAATGTCGGGACAGCTGAACAAAAAGCTTTGCGGATTGCGCGCGTCCGCCGACGTGCGACTCGCTCCCGGGGCGCGGCTTTTCGCTATTTCGAAACCGGCGACGGGGAAGGAAGTCGGATGGATTACGAGCGCCACCCAGATTGAATCCTCTGGTCAAGATATCGGACTCGGATATGTGAAGCGCGGATTCAACACCCTTGATACCGAACTCGAGGTGCGAACGGATGAGGCCGCCGTTTCGTCTGCCGCGCGAGTCAAAGTTGTCGAACTGCCATTTACCTTCGAGACGGCGTCGTAAGTCATTGACCATTCTTATTTATGCCATCTAGGCTGATCCCAACTCGGTAAAATCTCTCGCATGGCGAAAGTTACGGTTAAGAACGTTTCGAAGATTTATCGCGGAGAAAAAGGCCGTGACGTTGCCGCCGTTCGCGATGTGAATTTGGACATCGCGGACCGTGAATTCGTCGTGCTGGTCGGCCCTTCCGGATGTGGCAAATCAACGACCTTGAGAATGATCGCCGGTCTGGAGGAAATCTCTCAGGGCGAGATCTACATTGGGGACCGGCTGGTTAACGACGTGCCTCCCAAAGACAGAGACATCGCGATGGTCTTCCAAAATTATGCCCTTTATCCCCACATGTCGGTCTACGACAACCTGGCCTTCGGGCTGAAGCTGAGGAAATACCCGAAATCTGAGATTAAGAAACGGGTGATAGACGCGGCGGCCATTCTTGGGATTGAAGAATTACTCGAGCGAAAGCCGAAAGCGCTTTCCGGTGGCCAGCGACAGCGGGTGGCAGTGGGACGCGCGATTGTTCGCCAACCGAAGGTTTTCCTCTTCGACGAGCCGCTCTCTAATCTCGACGCAAAAATGCGTGTTCAGATGCGCGCGGAAATCACAAAGCTGCATCAGCGTCTGCAGGCAACAATGATCTACGTCACGCACGACCAAATTGAAGCCATGACGATGGGGGATCGCATCGTCGTGATGAACAATGGCACAGTGCAGCAAACAGACACACCGCTCACCCTCTATAATGAGCCCGCCAATCTCTTTGTGGCCGGATTTCTCGGGAGTCCACCGATGAACTTCATCAATGGCTCACTCAAGAAAGAGGGCGATCTGCTGATGTTCTCCGAAATTCACGGCGGCACCATTCAGGTCAACTTGCCAGCGAAAGCGCGCCCGGTCGCAGTGGAATTGGCGGGGAAGCCGGTTTTACTCGGCATTCGGCCGGAAGATATTGAACTGGCACAATTCGCGGGGACGAACGAGGCGACCTGGAGTTTCCCAGCGATCATCGACATCGTCGAGCCCATGGGAGCGGAGACTAATCTGTATCTCCAAACCGGTGCCCACACCCTGATTTGCCGGAGCCAGCGGCCGCTGGACCACCGCGAGGCCGGCCATCGGTTGCAGTTTGAAATGAACCTGAAAAAAGCTCATCTCTTCGATTCCTCCTCGGGGATCCGGGTGATTTAATGGTATTTATAATCCGTTTTGCCCTCGCTACTTGCGTTGATTTTTAGTCTTGCTGTTTTAAAGAACCGGACGTATAAAGTGCGCCAGCCAGCATTCTCCGCACTCTCCTTATCATGAATCAACAACTGCTCGTAGAAATCGGCCGGACCCAACGGTTGGAAATTTTGAACTCGCTGAAACGCTCGAAGGGCATGTCGGTTAACGAGCTCGTTCGCAAAATGAAGATGAGTTACATGGGTATCAAACAGCATTGCCTCACGCTGCAGCGCGACGGCTATCTTGATACCTGGCGACGTCCACAAAAAATGGGACGCCCCGAAATGGTCTATCGCCTGACGCGCCGGACGCACGATTTATTTCAGACGGACAGCAACCGTTTGACCCTTGAGTTGCTAAAAGCGGCCCAGGAAATCTATGGGCGAAATGCGCCGGAAAAGCTTCTTTACAGCCTCTACGAGCGAAAAATCGCGAGCTTGAAGGAAAAGGTCAAAGGCGAGACGGTGATCGATCGTGCAAAATGGTTCGCACGCCTGCGCGACAACGAGGGTTACATGTCGCAAGTGATGCTGGACGAAAAGGAGGGTGGCCCGCAGATCATCGAATGCCATTCGCCCATTCTGAATCTCATTGATCGTTATCCCATTATTGGCCGTTTGGAACAGGATCTATTTGAGGCGGTGCTCGGAACTAGCGTACGCCGCGAAGAGAATCGCAATTCCGGCCTGTACGAGTGCGCCTTTTATTTCGCGGTATAATACCTCCCGGGCGATCGAGGTCAGGCGCCCGCCGTTTGTCTACCCAATAATGTTCGCGGTGATGCCACTCGGGGCCCCGCAAGGCTGAGATTCCGCTTTCTTCCGTGCGGAATTTCAGTTGATTCAGGCCCATGCTTCGGGCCTTTCCCGCCGTCGTTATCGAAAATCTCGCCCCTCTGGTGGACGGCGGGCGCTATCCCATCAAAAGGGTGATCGGTGAAGATCTGATCGTCGAAGCCGACGTCTTTAAAGCCGGTCATGATGTGGTCGCGGCCAATTTGCGTTGGCGCATGGTCGGCGACGCCCTGTGGCAGGAGACGCCGATGCAATTTGTGGACAACGACCGCTGGCGCGGAGCCTGCACTTTCTACGAGAACGCCATTTATGAATATACCGTGGAAGCCTGGACCGATACTTTCCGCGGTTGGCAGCACGAGTTCAGCACGAAATTCGAAGCGGGGATCGTCGATCTAACGAGTGAGACGCTGGAAGGTGCGGCCTTACTGCAGGCGGCTTCACAGCGAGCCCAGAACCTTTCCGATGCCGCCCGACTGCTCGAGTTATCGCAGAATATTCGAACGGCTGACAACGCCGCGATCAATTCTATTGCGCATTCTTCCGAGCTCGAAGTTTTGATGGCTACCTATCCCGATCGTTCTACTGCGACGCAGTACGCGCCCGCGCCCCGCGCCGTTGTCGATCGGCCCGGGGCCCGTACCGCGGCGTGGTATGAATTTTTTCCTCGTTCCGCTGGCGGCCATGGCGATCGGGGATCCACTTTGCGCGAATCTTTGCCTCGCGTTGATGACGCCAGGGCGATGGGTTTCGATGTCGTCTATTTTCCTCCAATTCATCCCATTGGTAGTACGAACCGGAAGGGCCGAAACAATTCTCTCGTCTGCCAGCCGGATGATCCGGGAGTGCCTTACGCCATCGGAAGTAGAGTGGGCGGACATAAAGCAGTCGATCCCGCGCTTGGCACTCTGGAGGATTTTGATTGGCTGGAAAATGAAGTGCGTAAGCGGGGGATGGAGGTAGCTCTGGATTTCGCCATTAACTGTTCTCCGGATCATCCTTATGTCAGCGAACATCCCGAATGGTTCTACAAGCGGCCGGATGGTTCGATTAAATATGCCGAGAACCCACCCAAGAAATATGAGGATATCTATCCTCTGAACTTCCGGTGCGAAAAGTGGCGCGAACTCTGGCAGGAAATGAAGAGCATTATTCTTTTCTGGGCGGAGCATGGAGTGCGCATCTTCCGGGTGGATAATCCTCACACGAAGCCGCTGCCATTTTGGGAATATTTAATTACGGGTGTGCGACAGAAATATCCCGATGTCATCTTCTTATCCGAAGCTTTCACCCGCCCCAAAATGATGAAGGCCCTCGCCAAAGCTGGGTTCACCCAAAGTTACACTTACTTTACCTGGCGGAATACAAAGGAGGAATTGGTCGAATATTTCACGGAGCTGACGCAGACGGAAATGCGACAATATTTTCGCGGCAATCTGTGGCCAAACACGCCGGATATCCTGCCTGTCGCCCTGCAAAACGGCGGCCGTAGCGCGTTCATGGTCCGCGCGTTGCTCGCTGCGACTCTGTCGAGCGTTTACGGCATCTACAGTGGATTTGAGCTCTGCGAGAATGCCGCGCTGCCCGGCCGGGAAGAATATTTGGATTCCGAGAAGTACCAGTACAAAGAACGCGATTGGGACGCACCGGGAAATATCAAGGATTGGATCACGCGGCTAAATCAAATCCGGAAAGAGAATCGGGCCCTGCAGTTATACGACAACCTGCGATTTTACGAAGCCAACAACGACGCCATCCTTTTTTACGGGAAGATGACACTGGCGCGGGACAATATCATTCTGGTTGTGGCAAATCTCGACCCGTTTCGCAAACAGCATTCCTTCATCGACGTCCCGATCGAGGAATTCGGAGTGATGGAGGGGGATTTCTATCAAGTCCACGACCTGTTAAGCGACGCGCGCTACGTCTGGCACGGCCGGCGCAATTATGTGGAGTTGGATCCGGAAATTCAGCCGGCCCACGTCTTCCGCCTCCGGCGAGCGACCGGTTTGGGGGAGTTCAGGTAGAAGTTCGGTCCGGGGCTTGATCGTGCTGCAATTTGCATGAAGAGCCACTCCGCTTATCGTTACGACACTTTCTGCATGAAAACTTTTTTCCGGGCGCTTGTCATGCTCGCAGGCGCAGCCACGTTGCACGGGCAGACGCCATCCCCTGCAATCCCCGCCTTGCCAGATTCCCCGCACACCCGAAGCGTGCTGGACGCGATATTGGCCGCCGGCCCGGTCATGTACGTGCTGCTCGCATTGTCCGTCTTCTCCGTCATGCTCGTCATTGTCTATTTGATGACGATTCGGCGTGGGGCCATTGTCTCCAGCGGATTTATGGCGACAGCGGACGCGCTGTTGCGCAAACGTGATCATCTCGGTCTCCTCGCCGTTTCAAATCGCCACGGCGAAGCGATTGCCCGCGTCGTTCAGAAGGTCTTGGATTTCACTACCAAGAATCCGAGTGCTGATTTTCAACAGGTCCGCGACCTGGCTGAGACCGAAGGAACCCGCGTGGCGGCGAACCTGAACAACAGGGTCACCTATTTGGCTGATATCGGTATGATCGCTCCTCTGATTGGATTGCTCGGGACGGCAATCGGTATCGTCCGCGCTTTCTCTGCGCTGGGTGGCGACTTGGGAACGGCCCGCTATGCGTTGCTTTCGAAAGGAGTGAGTGAGGCTCTGATCAATACCTGCGGTGGTCTCGCCATTGGCATCCCGGCCATGATTTTTTATGCGTTCTTTCGTGGACGTGTGCAGCGCTTGATTTCCGACCTGGAGTCTGCTGTTACCCACATTTTGGCGTTGATCTCGGTTCACCACGGCGAGAAACGCCCGGAACGCGCACCGGTTCTGCTTGAAGATGAATTTTGACGCGATCGGCCGCGCCCATCGTTTGTTGAAATACGGGAGTTGAATATTCGGTTATGAATCTCCGCAGCCGCGCCCTTCCACATCATCCCGGCATCCAGCTGGCTCCACTCGTGGATGTTCTTCTGTTGCTGTTGATTTTCTTTCTCATGACCTGGAATGCCGCGCGCAACGAGAACGAGCTCGATGTGAAAGTACCCAAGGCGTCGGCCGCGAAGGAGAAGCCTGCGCCGATTGGCGATGTAGTAGTGAACGTGAAAGCAGACGGGAACGTGGTGGTGAACCGAAGAACGTTGACCAGTCCGGAATTGACCGAGTTGTTAAAGGGTTTGGTGCAACTCAATGCCGAACAGGCGGTGGTGATTCGGGGAGATGAGGCTGGGGCGTACAAGAATATCGTCAACGTGCTGAATGTTTGCAGTCAAGCGGGCGTCACGAATGTCGCTTTCGCCACGGCAAAATAGGCCGGCACGGGTCGCGCGACGTCTGGCTGTCCTGCTCGCCGTTGCTTCGAGCAGTGGCGCTTCAGCGCAAACAAGTGGACCAGTCCGACGAGCGCAGCCAGCGAATAGCCCACAGGTCGCGCGAGCCTTACCGGTCGATCAGTCATCACCAATGCCGACCGCACGGCCACAGCCTTCTTCCGGAGCCGCAAATCAGGCGCCGCCGAGCCCGTCTGCTTCAGATTCGGCTCTAGGATCACCGGCTGAAGACCAGCATCCGGATCGGCGACAGCTCGAATACGCGAACGCACTGTTTGGACGAAAGCTCTACGATCTTGCCGTTCCTGAATTTGAAAAATATCTCGAGCAATATCGGAACTCTCCGGGGCGTGCTCAGGCCTGTTTTTTTCTGGGTGAATGCTATCGTGCCTTAAATAAGGGTCCGGCCGCGAGACGCAGCTTCCAGTCGGTCCTGGACGAGCATGGCGAGAGCGATTACGCCGGCCCAGCGGCTTATATGTTGGCGGAAACAGCTTTCACGCAGAAGGATTTCAGTGCTGCCCTCCAGCTTTTTCACCGTGCGGCGACTAAATCCAAGGACGCTCCAGTCGTTCTTTCGGCCCGCTATTTTGAAGCCCGGTGCCTGGAAACCCTCGATCGCAAGGATGACGCCTGCGCTCTTTATCAACAGGTCATTGACAGCAAAAATCCTAATCCTTATCGAGACGATTCTCGACTGGCGGCAGGGATGATCCTTCTTTCGCGCGGGAAAAAAGCGGACGCGTTGAAGCAATATGATGCGCTCTCCAACGAAGCGCAGAAACCGGCTCTCAAAGCTGAGGCACAAGTCCGGGCGGGTCTGATCGGAATTGATCTCTTGCAATCGGACAAAGGGAAGATCGATAAGTCGATGGTCGATAAAGCGACAAATTTTTTCCAGAAGGCGCGCGCGACGCCGGAAGCAGGAAAGTTTCGAGCCATTGCTGAGGTTGGTTTGCTGCGGTTGCGATATCAGACCGGTCAGTACGGGGAGTTGGTCAGTGATTACAAGAAACAACAGGAGAAACTGCCGGAAGAGGCGCGGCCGGAGGCGATGCTGTTGGCGGGGAACGCCGAGCGACAGCTCGGCCATGCCAGGGAGGCAGAGGATATTTACAACGCGATTATCACACAATATCCAAAGCGTGAGGAAGCGAAAGATGCTCAATATCAGCGTCTGATTAACATCTATAATTCCGATCCCCCGGCGCTCATCGGCGCGGTGGACCAATTCCTCGGCGGCAATCCGACGGCGGAACGCGCCGATCAAGCCAAGCTTTTGAAAGCCGAAGCGCTCTACAAGCAACAGAATTATGCGGAGGCGGCTCCCGTCTATGCCGAGCTGAGGGCGTCACAGCTTACGCCAAAATTGCGAGCGGAAGCTGCCTACAAAACGGGCTGGTGTTACGTGCAGTTGAAAGACGTTCCCAGGATCGTTGAAGCTTTCACTTTCTTTGTGCAGGCCTTTCCGGACAGCCCGCAAGCGGCTTCGGCGTTTGCGCAGCGCGCTCTTGCCTATCAACAGGACCGGAATTACGACGTCGCGCTCGCCGATTTGAACACGATTTTGACGAAATATCCGGGGTCGCGTGAACGCGAAGCAGCACTCCAGCAAAAGGCCCTGGTGCTTGGGCAACAGGGGAACGGCAAAGGCATGAGCGAGACCTTTCGCCAGCTACTCAAGGAATTTCCCAAGAGCGCCGTCGCGGCGCAGGCGCAATATTATATCGGCAAGGCCGCCTTCGAAGCGAAGGATTATAAGGGGGCGATCGCGCCCTTGAATACGGCGCGCCAGCTGGACAAGGAGCGATATTATGATCTCGCTTCGATCCGGATCATCTCCGCCTATTTTTACATGCGCGACAAAGGCGCTCTCACCGGCGAGCTGGATGCCTTTATGGCCACCAAGCCGGACGCGAATCTGCCGGCGGAGATTCTAGAATGGGTCGGTCTCGAGTATTACAACGAAAAAAATTACGTTGCCGCGGAGAAATACCTGAGCGCGCTCGGAAAAATCGAGAAATCGGCAAACGTAAAACCTGACCTCTGGTTTTACCTCGGCGATGTTGAATCGCGATTAAAGAACTTCGATCAGGCTGAAACCGCTTACGGTCGGTATTTACAAAGTGCGACCGATCCGGCGGGCAAAGCGAAAGCCTTGCTCGCTCTCGGGGCTGCCAAAATTGGCGCACACAAACCGGACGAGGCGCAAAAAATTGCCGAAGAAATCATGGCGCTGCAACCGGAAGGCCGGGTGAACGCCGAAGCGCGGCTCCTCGCCGGAGATGTCCAGGTCGAGCGAGGCAATTTTGATGATGCCGGAAAGGCGTTTATGGGAGTCGCTTTGCTCTACGATGATCCGGCAATCACTCCGCGGGCACTGGACAAGGCGGCATCCGCTTATCAGCGCGCCGGCAAAACCGACGAAGCGGACCGGGCCGCGCGACAGTTGCACGAAAAATACCCGAACTACGCCGGTAGCTAACGAGTCCTGTGGCGCCCGAAGAACACCGTTGTCAAAACGCGTGTGATCTGATTCGATGCGCCCATGACGAAATTTCGCCCTTTGCTCGCCGAGTTTATCGGAACCTTTGCCCTGATCTTTGTTGGCGTCGGGGCAAGCAAGACCGTTGGGCACGATGCCCTCGCTGTCGCGCTTGCCCACGGCCTGACCATCGCCGCGTTCGTTTCCGCTACGTTGCACATTTCGGGTGGGCAGTTTAATCCCGCTGTTACTTTCGGTCTCATTTGCGGCGGTCATATGAAGTTGTCAACGGCCGTTGGATACTGGATTGCGCAATTGCTCGGAGCAGTTGCCGCCGCATTCATTTGCCTGAGCATTTTTCACCGGGATGTCATCGTCAATGGCACACCCCAGTTGAATGGAAATCCCGAATTAGGTTTCATGCTCACGCCCGGACAGGGAATTTTAATCGAAGCGATCCTCACTTTTTTCCTCGTCTTTGTCGTCCATGGCACAGCGGTAGACGAACGCGGCCGGCGCGTAGCCGGTTTGGCGATTGGAGCGACGATCACGCTCGACATTTTGTTTGGCGGTCCACTGACCGGCGCAGCGATGAATCCGGCGCGGGTCTTTGGCCCCGCCGTCGCGGCAAATTTCTGGAAAGATCATTACGTGTACTGGATCGGTCCTTTCCTGGGAGGCGCGCTGGGCGGTTTGGTCTATCGTGCTTTTATCGAGCGCCATCCAGCAGAGGCAACTGCGTAATAACTCTGCGCGACTTTAGTGCGACGCAGCCCGCTGCTGGAATACAGCGCGCGAGGAGTTGTGCTGAGTGGTCATCCCGGCAACGGGATCGCGAGGAGATCGATCGAAAGCGTAGCGAGATATTCCCTGGAATTGTCGATCTGCAACACCGGCCGGGCAAGATGCGCCGCTAAAAAACTGGTATCGGCTTCCGAAGCAATACCGGCCTGAGCAGTAATCTCACATTCGGCAAGTTGATGAACCACACGAGACAGTTTGCCGATCAATTCCCGATGATCGGTAAATTGAATGGTCCATACGCCGAGCCCGGTTGCTTCCACGTAAGGGCTGAGGCTAAAGGCATGCTGCAGGATCACGTTGGCGAGCGATTGCTCTTTGATCGGAGAACGTGCTTTGATGATCAGACTGAGACATCTGCCTAACCCCTGACTTGGTGTCATCCAAATGCGAACGCCGGCGGCTTCGGCAGATCGATTGAGTTGAACGAGAACTGCTTTTTTATTGTGTTCATCAATCAAACCGACTGGCGTTGAGGCTGGGAGCAACTCGTGACGCAGCGCAGCCTGCAAAGCAAAGTTTGGTAGGTAGATCGTGGCGAACATCCTTATCCAAAATTGTCGAGAGGGGTTTGGCCAAGATGTGATCGCCGAATTCGAATGCGAAGGCTGGAGACGGCGTTTTCCTGCGCGAATGTCTGTAATGTCCATTGATTCTCGAGGACGATTTTTAAGTGTGCGCTACTAACGGTGCTGTAGCGGGTGAGAACTAAAAATGCCGTAGAAGTAGGTTCCACGAGGCGTTGCAGACGGTACCAGCTCGTCTGCGGGATCTTTCGCATTTCAGTCGCGGAATTGAGGACAAGGTCGATCACGACCAATGGGAAATTTCCGTCCCGCAAAAGCAAATCCGCGGCCTTGACCGATTCGAGGGGGGTGCGACAACGCACCCAGAGCAGATGTCGCAAGCAGGAGTTGCCTAACGGTTCGGGATCAAAGGAGTCGCATCCATCAACCAAGGCGATAAAATACCGATTGTCATGGGCGGATTGAATCAATGCGGCAATCAAGGAGGCGCTTCCCGCACTGAGTGATGGGCTAATCAACTCGGTAACGGCCCCCTTTGGCAGTCCTCCCCCGGTGATGGGGTCAAGGGCCGACAGACCGGTCGATAACAGTTCGGGGCGAACTAAAGAGGGGCTTGGAAATCGTTCCGCGAGCAGTGTGCGTAGATCAACGATTTTCCCGTTGGTGCCCATCGGAAAACGATGGCACAAACAGGAAATATGTTCAAGTGAACATTAAACGCGCTTTCGACGCACTGCGGTGGGCTGCTTCCGAACCAACGAAACCATGACCCCCTGAATCCGTAGCTCCCGGGCCGGCACAAGATTGGGATAATCCGGATTTTCTGCCTTCAAATAAGGGCGGCCATGATCGACCACATACCGCTTCAAAGTCGTCTCTCCATCAATCAGCGCGGCGACTATATCGCCATTTTGCACTTCTTTGCGATCTTCCAGGATAACGATATCGCCGTCCAAAATATGAGCGTTGATCATCGAATCACCACGGACCCGAAGGGCAAATGTTCGACCGCTTTTTGATGCATTGACCGACCGTGCATCGAGTGAAACGTGCCCTTCGATCGTTTGCTCGGTCAACACCGCCATTCCGGCCGGAATCTGCCCGTAAATGGGGATATCCGTGATTCGAACCTTCTGGATTGGTGTGACAACCGCCCTCGCCTTCCGGGCCGGCCGATCAATAAACCCTTTCCGCTGCAGAGCGACCAGATATTGCATGACCGAAGTCTGGCTGGCGAAGCCGAAATGATTCTGGATTTCGCGCGTACTCGGCGTGATTCCTTTTTCCCGCTGCTCGTTTTGAATGAAATCGAGCACGTTTTTCTGCCGATCGGTCAGCATGCTCAATGATCCGTCCGAACGTGCCGGAAATCAAGTTCATATGAACGTGTCCGCCCCGGCACGCGAGGCAGTTTCTGTCCGATCAATTATCGCCCGCGGTTGCGGCAAAGATTTTGACGCTCCTGCGCGCAAACTTATACTGGGATTCCATCTTTCAAGGAACAAACACTTTATGGCACTACCCGTTGGCACCAAGGCACCAGATTTTACATTGCCCAGCAAAACCGGCGACGGGCCCAAACAGATCAAACTGAGCGACAATTTCGGAAACAGGAACACGCTCCTTTTATTTTTCCCGATGGCGTTCACCGGCACTTGCACGACAGAAATGTGCGGTGTCAGCAACGATTTGGCTGCTTACAGCAGTCTAAACGCTGTCGTTTACGGCATTAGCGGCGATAATCCATTTGCCCAGGAAGCCTGGGCGCAAAAAGAGAGAATTACTGCGCCTCTCCTCAGCGACTATGAGCATGAGGTAGCAAAAGCATACGATGTTGCTTACGAATCGTTTTTACCGCAGATGAATCTCGGGATGGGCGGAGTTCCCAAACGCGCGGTCTTCATCATCGATCGAAACGGGGTCATTCAATATGCGGAATGTGACGACGATGCCCGGGCTCTGCCGAACTTCGACAAGGTGAAAGCGAAGCTGGCCGAACTGAAGTGAGCGACTAACTGAAAACGTACCTTGTCATGTCGGGCCCTTCGACTTCGCTCAGGATAAACTCCGTCGAGACATCTCTTGCCGTTATCCGAGGAAACAGTGAGAGATTCTTCGACGGAGCCTGTTCTGAGCGGAGTCGAAGGGCTCGGAATGACAGAAACTGAAGTGAACGACGAATTTAAGACCTTAACAAAGTTCGACGCTGGCCACGGTCGGGAGGGTTATCTCCACTCGTTGCCTTTGCTCGAAAAACAAGGCATCGGAAAAATTTCGCGACTGCCGATCAGCATTCGGATCGTGCTTGAATCGGTGCTGCGTAATTGCGACGGCAAAAAGGTGCAGCGCAAAGACGTTGAAACACTGGCCAATTGGAGCGCAAACAAGCCGGCCAACGAGGAGATTCCCTTCGTCGTGGCGCGTATCGTTTTGCAGGATTTCACCGGCGTACCGCTGGTGGTCGACCTTGCCGCCATGCGCAGCGCGGTGAAGAGGCTGGGCGGCGATCCGAAAATCATCGAACCGCTCGTCCCGGTCGATCTGGTGGTTGATCACTCCGTGCAGGTCGACTTCTTCGGTTCAGCGCAAGCGTTGCAGTTGAATCTGGAGATGGAATTCAAACGCAACCGCGAGCGATATCAGTTTTTGAAATGGGGCCAGCAGGCATTCAAGACGTTCGGATTGATCCCGCCCGGGATTGGGATCGTTCACCAGGTTAATCTCGAGTACCTTGCCAAAGGCGTGCTCAGCGCGAAAATCGGGAATCGCGAAATCTTCTATCCCGACACGCTGGTCGGGACCGATTCCCACACGACGATGATCAACGGCCTTGGCGTGGTCGGTTGGGGCGTTGGCGGAATCGAAGCGGAAGCGGGCATGCTCGGTCAGCCAGTTTATTTTCTAACGCCGGAAGCCGTGGGCGTGAATTTGAGCGGACGACTGAAGGAAGGCGTGACTGCTACCGATCTCGTCCTGCACATCACACAATTGCTGCGCGCGCAAAAAGTCGTGGGCAAGTTTGTCGAATTTTATGGGGAAGGCGCGGCCTCATTGCCGGTGCCGGACCGTGCGACCATTGGGAACATGGCGCCGGAGTACGGCGCAACCATGGGATTCTTCCCCGTCGACGGCGAATCGATTACCTATATGCGGGCAACCGGTCGCACGGATGAGCAATGCGCCGCCTACGAGAATTATTTCCGCGCGCAAGAGATGTTCGGGATGCCGCTTCAAGGCGACATCGATTACTCAGTCAGTATGGATGTCGATCTTGCCGAGGTGCAACCGAGCGTAGCCGGACCGAAGCGTCCGCAGGACCGGATCAATCTTCCCGCGCTTGGAGAAACGTTTCGATCGCTCTTGCAAAAATCGATTAAGGATGGCGGCTACGGAAAAAAAGGCGCCGATCTGGCGGCAAAACATTTGGTGCAGCTGAACGGCACGCCGCCGGGCGACGGAGACATGCCCTCCACCGATAAGCCCAATCAAGGCATCGAAGCCGGCGAAGAGCGCAACAAAGCTGAGATGGTAACGAACCGCCCGACGCCGGACACGGCGAAGGAATTAAGAAACGCGTCGGCCGATCCATTTCATCACGGCGAAAGCCAGATCGGTCATGGCAGCGTTTTGATCGCGGCGATCACGAGCTGCACGAACACGAGCAATCCAAGCGTGATGCTTGCCGCTGGTTTGCTCGCTAAAAAAGCAGTTGAGCGCGGATTGCGAATCAATCCAGCTGTCAAAACGTCGCTCGCTCCGGGTTCGCGGGTCGTGACCGATTATCTGGCGAAGACCGGACTGCAAACTTATCTCGACCAACTTGGTTTCAACATCGTCGGATACGGTTGCACGACCTGCATCGGCAACTCGGGACCGCTGCATCCGAAGATCGAGAAGACGATCAACGAATTCGATCTTGTCGCTGCGTCCGTGCTTTCGGGAAACCGAAATTTCGAAGCGCGCGTCCATCAAAACATCAAAGCGAACTTTTTGATGTCGCCGCCGCTGGTCGTCGCCTTCGCGCTGGCCGGCCGGATCGATGTCGACCTTACGAACGAGCCGATCGGCAAAGACAAAAGCGGCAAAGAAACTTTTCTGCGCGATCTTTGGCCGACATTGAAAGAGGTGCGCGATGCCATGCAATCGGCGCTGAAGCCGGAGATCTTCCGCAAGCTTTATCGCGATTTCGCCGATCAAAACCCGAAGTGGAACGAGATTCCATCGAGCACGGGCGAAGTTTATCAGTGGGACGAGAAGAGCGATTACATTCACGAGCCGCCTTTCTTCCAGGATTTCTCGATGGAAGTGGGCCGGATCGAAAACATCGCCAACGCGCGTGCGCTCGGAATTTTTGGCGACTCGGTCACAACCGACCACATTTCACCGGCGGGCGCGATCAAGCCGACGTCACCGGCCGGTCAATATCTCAAGTCCCGTGGGATTCAGCCCGAGGATTTTAACAGCTACGGTTCGCGCCGAGGAAACGATCTGGTCATGACGCGCGGGACCTTCGCCAATGTGCGGATCAAAAATCTGATGGTGCCGGGAACGGAAGGGGGCGTGACAATCCATCAGCCGGACGGGGAACAGATGTCGATCTTCGATGCGGCGATGAGATATCAATCGGAAGGAACGCCTCTCGTTATTCTGGCCGGTCACGAATACGGAACGGGCTCTTCGCGCGATTGGGCGGCAAAGGGGACTCGTTTGCTCGGGGTGAAGGCAGTGGTGGCGGCAAGTTACGAACGCATTCATCGCTCAAATCTCGTCGGCATGGGCGTTTTACCGCTGCAATTCCTTGAAGGAACCAATGCACAGACACTGGGTCTCGACGGCTCGGAAATGTTTTCGGTTACCGGTTTGTCCGGCTCGGTTCAGCCGGGACAGGAATTGAATCTCGAGATCACGAGAAAGGACCGAAAATCAACTTCAGTTCCGGTGAAATTGCGCATCGATACACCGATTGAGGTCGATTATTATAGGCACGGCGGGATTTTACCGTTCGTGCTGCGGCAATTGCTCGCGAAGTAAGACCTGGATGGGCGAGCCGTCCGCGATGAAGGCGGAACGCGGCGTTTGCTTTAGCGTGCCGGCAAATTGTTCGCCGTAAAGACTCGCGATATCAGCCTGAAACTCGAAATGATCGGCGTTCCAAATCTTCCAGCGCGGATGTTCGACCCGATACTCGCTGCAACCGGCGCGGACTTTGGTGTAGCCCCAATAATGTTCGGTGATGAATTCGGCGTGCGATCCGGCGGAAATATCCTGTGGTTCGCCGCTTGCGCTCATCTTCAGCGTTTCCCACTTGGAACCGCGTCGCCACGAATACTCGACCTTTAGCTTAAGATCCACATGCTCGATGTCGTGTTTCATCGGCAAAGCCAGATACGGTTCGCCGTAAAATGTGCGGGCAACAATGGCAATAGCGCGCTTGGGGACCAGCTCGCGGACGAAGACCACGCCGCGGCGCCAGGTGTTCGCTGATTTTTTGCGCACGTAAAAACGCAAGTTCACTTCTTCGAAATCGCGATGGAGCGGAATCGGAAATCCGAGCAATCGGGTGTCGCGAAAAAGAAAGCCGACGACACTGACAAATGTCTCGCCTTGTTCGTAATCGATTTCTGTGCCCGCCGGCACGAATGGCGCGATAATCGAAGGCTCAACGACAAAATTGAGCATGGCGAGGTAACGCCAGTTGGCGGTGAGGAAGTGATGCACGGTTCTTGGCGATTACATCGAACCCAGAGCAGGAACGACGCGCGCCTGGTCGACGAAGAATAGTCGACCAGCGATCAGTGCAGCAACTTTTCGAGCGACGGATCCGGCTGTGCGCCAAGGGAAGTGGCTCGGGCGTAGTAGCGTTTGGCAAGCTCCTTGGCCGGCGGTTGCGACGTCGCATAAATTACGGCTAGATTGAAGTGCGCATCCGCGTAGTCCGGATTCTGGGCGATCGCTTCCAGCATCTCCTTTTCGGCAGCTTCCTGCCATCCCTTCTGGCTCGCCGTAATTCCGAGATAGTTATGCGCCGTCGCACTCTTAGGATTAATACCCAGCGCTCTGGTCAGCTCCGTCAGGGCATCGTCGTACTTGGACTGGCGGTAGTAGACAATTCCCAGAGTCGTGTGAGAAAACTCATCTTTCGGGGCGAGCGCTACGGCCTTCTTCAGCGTCAACTCAGCAGCTTTGAGTTTACCAGTTCGAAAATAGACAACGCCGAGGTTGGAAAGAGAATAGAGATTGTTGGGACTTTTGGTCAGGATTTCCTGATATTTTTTTTCGGCCGTGCGATACTTGCCATGATCGAAACTCTCTTTCGCGTCACGAGCGAGAGGCACAAGGTTGTCGGGCACCAAAGGCGCAAACCCTTTCACGTCGCTCGAATCCTGGCCCGATGCCATCACGCCACTGCGCTCGCCGCCCGCTTTTTCAGCCTGATCTGAAGACGGAGCTTTTCCGGTCGTCGCCGTTGTTTTCTTGGCAAAGGCGAAACTGGCATTCACCGCCGCTGGATTGTTATCGGAAATTGAAACGATAGGCTGACGCAGCAACGCGAGCTCCTCATCATTCAGTTTCGTTACTGGCTGCGCGAGCAACTCGATTTGCTCGGTCAGCGTGTCCGACTTGATTTTTAACTTCTCAAACTCTGCCAGCATCAGCTTTTTCGCCTGATCGCGACGCGCCTCTTCTTGCCGCTCACGAATGACGATATTGCGCAGGACTTGGTTTTCCTTGGTAAGACGAGCGGTTTCTTCTGCCGTGATGCCAGTAAGCTTGGCATGTTCGAGCTGGCTGGTCGCTTCATCCAGCTGCGAGCGCAGACCGGCGACCTTGGATTCGGAGTCCTGATTTTGTTTTTGGCTGGCAACCAGTTGCCGCTGCAGTTGTCCGATCTGCTGCTTCAGGTCAGCAAGTTCCTTTTCTTTCTTCGGTTTATCCTCGCTCAGGTCGCGCGCAGCCTTTTCCGCATCGGCCAATTTTTGCTTGAGGTCGCTATTTTCCGCCAGGAGCACCTGAATCCGCTTCTCGTTGCCTGTGATGCCTTTCAGCTGGGCCAGGGCGACATCGCGCTCTTTCGTAATACTGGCGACCTGACTGCCGGCCTGCGCGGCCTTGGTCTTGGCTTCATCTCGCTCCTTACCAAGATTGACGACATCCTTTTCGGCTTGAGCGGCCTTGGCATTCGCTTGATCGCGTTCTTTTTCAGCTGCGCTTCGCCCTTGCTCCATGCCAGCAAGAGCCTTTTTCAGCTCCACGATCTCGGCCCGAAGTGCTTCCTGCGCTTTTGAGTCGCTCGTCCCAGCAGGCGCTTTCTTGACCGATTCCTGCGCCTGCGTCAGCTGATCGCGGATTTTGCGCTCTGCCGCCTTCGACTTATCCAGTTCGCTCTGCGCTTTGGCGAGTTTGGAATTTGTTTCCTCCAAACGGCTGTTTAGCGTGTCTTTGTCTTTCTCGATCGAGCTGGACCGGGTCCGCGATTTCTCCAGCTCACCTTGCAGATCATCTACTTTGCTTTGTAATTTTTTCGTCGCCTCGCGGACGGCAGCTTCGTTGACCACGGGCGGCGGAACTGCCGGAGGCGAGCTTTGTGCCACGGGCGATTGAGCTGCCGCGGGCGAACTCCGCGCCACAGGCGATCGCGCTGGTGCAGCGGAAGGTTCCTGACGTGGAGTGACCACTTCGACCGCCGGCCCAGGCCCTGCGGCTTGCTCGGGCAGAACCGGCGCTCCTCCCGGGAGTGGTGTAGTACCGGCGGCAAGGTCGGTTTGGGTCGACGCCTTGTCCTGCACCCGTAAAATGTTCTCAGCGACTTTTCGGCTCCGATAATCGACGATGGCCGGCTGCCACTCAGGGTGGCGTTTGCGCAGGTCCTCAAGAAGACTTCCTGCAAATCGGTATTTCGCCAGCGCAGCGTTGAATTGGTTGTCGTGCTCGAGTTTCTCGCCCTGCTGCGAGGTCATGTAGGCTTTGAGAAATATCTCGCTCGGGTCATCGGATTGAGCCGCGAGCCAGCCGGCTGGGGAAAAAAGGAGGAAACCGACGAGAAAGAACCGGCCAAGTTTCTTCATGCGCAAAAGAGGCCGCATAATAAGCCACCCGCGCCCAGTTGCAATCCTGCCTTCCACCACAACCTTGTCGTCATAGCCGGGAACATGCCAGCTGCAACGTGGTGCTTTGCCTTTGCAATCCGGCATCCGAAACCTAAAATCAAGCTTCGTGGTGGTCGTAGCTCAATGGTAGAGCCCCAGATTGTGGTTCTGGTTGTTGCGGGTTCGAGTCCCGTCGACCACCCAGGATGAAAATTCGCCTGAGGGGCTAAAACGATCGGCCTTTGCAGTTGTGAGACGAGCCGCCCCCGCGCTATGCCGCAAGCAGAATCTCAATCTCATCCACCGCCGCGATGATTTCGCAGCCGACCAGCAATTTCTGGAGGTCACTGCAGCTTTCGAGTTGGGGATTGTTAACCAGCCGCTGCCAGAAATCCGAAGAGATGGTGTCGAACTGGGGTTGGCCGAGCAAATTCGTTTTGGGATTCATTGCTATAGATACTTAGCACTCAATGTGCCACCGGGTGGAGGTTGGGTTTGCCTTTCGACTCAATCGATCGTCGGTTTGACTCGCAAATCGCCGGTCGCAAATCTAAATTGGGGCGAGTGTCTGTAGCTCAACTGGATAGAGCATCTGACTTCGGATCAGAAGGTTGGGGGTTCGAATCCCTCCAGGCACGCGTTGTCATCACAAGGGCATGAATATTCCCGCTGCGCGTTCTGAACTCGACTCCATGGTGGTCGAGATCGAGTTGACCCTGATCAGCATCATTCAGGGTGTGGCTCTTACTTTTTTGATCGAAAGTTCGCGTGATGTTATCTCCTTCAATGGAGTGGAATTTTGGCCATATATCGTCGCCGGTTTGCTTCTGATCTTTGTTTTCTGGTCACGATCGGTCCTGCACATCATCACCGTGATTAGATGGCCGTTGGAGTTCGGCCATAATTTTCTCTACATCGCGTGTGCCTTGGTTGAGGCACTCCTTTTCACCAGACTACACAACCCCAAAGCCTGGTTTGGTCTGGCGGCAGTTTTCGGAGCGATCGGATGGCTTCTATTTACTTACGATTTGCGGCTGATCCGCGCTCGCGAAAAGGATAGCGCAGGTGAGGCGAGCGACCGGCTTGTTGGCATCGTCAGGCGCGATCAATTGCTCAACATTGCCGTATTGGTTCCGGGGGTGTTGGTGTTTAATTTTCTTTGTTTTCTTTTGGTGCGGTCCTGGCCCGATCTGTTTCTCCGCCAACGATGGCACATGTGTCTGGCCGGTGCGCAGGTCGCCGGGTTCGCCGGTTACCTGTGGTATGTTCTTCGTTACTTCAAATCTCTGGCGCCATTGATCGCGCAAGCACGGGCCGAATGGCGGGCCAAATCAGTCTTGTAAAGCAATGTCGAGACCTCCATCGGACCAGCCGTTAATCTTCGGACTCATCTTAGCTGGCATTCCGGTCTACCGAAGATTGATTTCGTCGCGCAGAATCGTTAGTTAGATAGCTGCGCTGATTGGAGAGCGCTTCCTCGAGACACATCAACATGAAAACAATCACCCCTGCCTCGCGCCGCAGTGAAAGATCGGCCTCGCCGAGACCGCCCTGGTGCGTGGACCAGGTCATGGTCGAAGAACGCGCCGGGGCGTTTGCCAAACGCAGCATCAAGACATCGGCCAAGCTTTCCGGACTGAAGTTGGCCATTTCCATGATGGATTTAACAACTCTGGAGGGGAAGGATACGCCGGGAAAGGTTGCCTTTCTCTGTCGCAAGGCGATGCAGCCTCTCGATGCCCGTTATCAGGTGCCGTCGTGCGCCGCCGTTTGCGTTTATTCGAATCTGGTGCGCGTCGCAAAAACGTTCCTGGGCGATTCCGGCGTGAAAGTCGCGTCTGTGGCGACGGCATTTCCGAGCGGCTTGATGCCATTGAAATTGAAACTCGAAGAAGTGCGAAGCGCCGCCCGCGATGGCGCGGACGAAATCGACATGGTAATTAATCGTGGCGTGTTTTTAGGCGGCGACCATGGCCGGGTCTTCGACGAGATCGCGGCGACGAAAGAGGCGTGCGGTGCAGCTCATTTAAAAGTCATCCTGGAGACGGGTGAGTTGCAAACCTACGATAATGTTCGCATCGCAAGCGAAATTGCCATGCGCGCGGGCGCTGATTTTATCAAGACATCTACCGGAAAAGTTTCCCCGGCAGCGACCATGCCAGTTACGCTGGTGATGCTTGAAGCCATTCGCGATTATTTTTACGAGACGGGCATTCGTATCGGAATGAAACCCGCGGGCGGCATCCGGACAGCAAAGCAGGCTCTGGCCTACCTGGTTATGGTAAAGGAGACATTGGGAGATGACTGGCTTACACCGGACCTTTTTCGCTTCGGCGCCAGCACGCTCGTCAACGATGTCTTGATGCAAATCGTGAAGACGATTGACGGAAATTACCAGGGGCCGGATTACTTTTCGTTACCGTAGGTCTTGGATATAAATTCTCTTCTGGCCGGCCGGTCGCTTGCCGCCACTTATTGAACCGGTTATCTTTTTTGCAGGATTGACTGCGTTAGCTGATCAACCTGCTGGGCCGCGGCCACTGCATCGATCAGGCCGAAACCGTCGGCAATACTGAAACCGAACCCAACATCGTTCACAAAAGTTCCTCTGAGGTTATTCCGACTGGTCGAGGCGGAAACGATCGCCCCTTGCAAAATGTCGGCCTGGTTTCCAGCTCCATCACCAATGTAATCCCGGTCGACGCCAAACGAAACCGACGTGGCCGTCGTAAAGGAGCCGGGAGCGAAAATGAGTTTGACGGACTCGATTCCAAACGCCGTGGAAGACGTAGTCGTAGTGATGCTTTGGGGAGCGATATTTACGAGCTCGCCTAACGTGAGCGGAAAACCGACGTCGGTCGAGGTGTCGAAGTTCAACCCGGCGGGGTTAATATCAATTGTCACGGACTTGAGCGTCTCTCGCGCCCTGGTGGAGTCGAACGTGATGGTGAAGAAATTTCGATCATGCGAGGAAGCATTACTGGCGTTACCGCAAGCCGCTACGTTAACCATTGCCCCGGTAAACCTTTTTGTGCGCCGTGTGAATCTGGTGGGACCTGCGACAGCGTGACTGAAAAACGGATCGAGGTCGTGCTCGGCAGTGACCGTTGACTTCAGAAGATCGCTGAGCTGCTGCGGCGCGATCGAGGCCGGGCCGCCGGCCTTTTGCAAGAGCAACGCCGCTACGCCGGCAGCGTGTGGTGCCGCCGCGCTCGTTCCAAAGAAATTGGGAAACCCGTCGCCCTCATAATCGTCCCCGAAAAATGTCGTGTTTCCGCCATCCGGAGCAGCGATGTCGGGTTTTAAACGAACCTCCGAAACAGCCAGACGATTACCGTTGGCGTCGAAGTCAATTGTTGCTGGACCCGCCGACGAAAAGTCTTCGAAGGCCGGGGTAAAGGGAGGGCCCGGAGGATTCGACGGAGAGTCGTCATAGACATAGGCCGCCACGCCAATGGCGCCTTTGGCAGAGCTGTGACCATGGGACGACGGCGCTTTCGCTTGATAATATTCTTCCGCGCCGATTCCACCGGTGTCATCGAGCGCCAAATAACGAATTGTGCGAGCGACAGGCGTCGCGGGAGAGTTGCCCGCCCGGGTGATGACGATCTGATATATGGCATTGCCCCCGGGGTTATCGAACGTGATATCTTCGACCGCTTCCTGAGTCATGAAGTTATCGGCCGTCCCTGAGTCGCCCGCGAGATAGTTGCCATCCGCGTCGAAAATCAAAATGTTGTAATCGGTCGTGACGCCTCCGGGCACGTCAAACGGATCGTTCCATTGGAATGAAAATTCGACCGAAGCGCCTCCTGTAATCAAAAATGCCTGGGAGATGTCCGGCGGATCTGCCGGGTCAGGTTCGAAATTGTGAAAGCCTCCGGAGGTCAGAGCCGCCGGTACCTGATCAAGCTTCAAGTTTTGGCCGGGCAAACCTGCGCGAGCGGTCGCATCCGAAATTGGATTGAAAGTCGATACATAGCCGCCCCCCTGGTAGTTTCCGGCCGAAGAAAAATAAGCGCATTTAACACCGGGCAAGGTTTCGCTGGTCGCGACGTCATCGACGGCCTGGGCGATGATGCCATCAGAGAACATTGGTTCTTCCGTGTAGGTGACATCATCAACGATGACGTCGCATTGCGCGTCGGTGCGCAGCTTGCGGATGTTAGCGGCAAAATCCGGCTTACTGACATACGCGGTGGCGAAGGCCAGTTTCGCCTTCGGCGCGACATCGTGGACGATTTGAAGCATCGCCCGCCCTTCATCGATGGTTGTGGGATCGGTGAAGTCCTCGACTACGAAGACCGGGTTTGGATTGTTTGGGTTGCCCGGTCCGGGAAGATCGCCACTCGCGATATCCTGCGCCGCATGAATGGTGAGGGGACCCCCGGACGTGTTAATCTGCGCCGTATCGAAACTGTCAGACAAAACGCCAACCGTTTGTCCGGTGCCGTCCAATCCTTGCGAATTGAGCATGTCTGTGTGGAGAAGAAATACTCCACCCGAAGTGGTCGCGCCCACGTTTCGGCGCGGCCGGCGGCTTAACGAGATCGACAGAACACCAGGGGAGCGCGCCAGTTCAGATATCTTGCTGGCGGCAACGAAAGCGGAAAACATCCCGTGCCGGTAAGAGGCGTTTTCGGAAACGATTTTGGCGCCTGCTTCGGATAGCTGATTGCGAACATCTGGGAGACCGATCTTCCCGTTCAAATGAATGTCCACCAACACCCGGTTCTCACTGTCCCGAATGGGCACGGCGGCTTTGCCGGTCGGTTTGGCAGCCGCGACGGCCCGGCCCTGGTCCTGCCCGGTTACGCTCAGCAACCGACGCAACGCGTTATCGATATTTGCGGGCGGTTCATCCGCGGCCAAAATCGATGTTTGGGAGCCCATCGCGGCGAGAAGCAAAACGACGAGCGAGAAAATCCGAATCCGGCGCGACGGTTTGGTGACCCAACAGAGAATCTTCATCATAAGGAAATAATACTGGCTGAGCGTGGAAAGTATCCATCCTGTTCCGGCAAAAGGCAACGCCATAATGGGAGCGTGAACGGTCTAGTGTTCGTTGAGCATTCAACTAGGAGTCGCACTTTGGATACAAGGCTAATCTCTGGAACATATTCCCAAATGCTCAAAGGATCGCTCCCGTCACGCGCATTTGCCACATGGCCGCTCAGATCTTTCTTTTTAGGTGCGATCAATGGCAATTGGCGTTAAGACTTGTCGGGCAGGCGCATGGCACGAAAGAAGACAAAACAGAACCAAATCATCGTGCTCGAGCGCGACGGTGCCGAAGAGAGACGTCCGGTAATCGCGCCGAGGGAACGGCGTCTGAGTTTTGGACGCAAATGGGAGTACGCTCCGGCTCCGGAGGCCAGCAACTACATAAAACTGCGCACTCGTTATCCGTTGTTTATTGATGGCAAGTTCGTTGCCCCGCGCGCGGGAAAATATTTTGATTCGATCAATCCCGCCACGGAAGAAAAGCTGGCTGAAATCGCCGACGCTGACGGACGCGACGTTGACAAGGCAGTCAAATCTGCGCGACGTGCCTATGATCACAAATGGGGCAGGCTATCCGGCCGCGAGCGCGCGAAATATCTCTATCGGATTGCCCGTCTTGTTCAGGAAAAATCAAGAGAACTGGCCATCATCGAATCGATGGACGGCGGCAAGACGATCAAGGAGAGCCGCGATGTCGACCTGCCGTTAGTCGCAGCTCATTTCTTTTATTATGCGGGATGGGCGGACAAGCTGGACTATGCGTTTCCGGGCCGAAAACCGCGACCGCTCGGCGTGGCGGGCCAAATCATTCCGTGGAATTTTCCGCTGTTGATGGCGGCATGGAAATTGGCGCCGGCGCTCGCTTGCGGAAACACCTGCGTTCTCAAGCCCGCCGAGACAACGAGCATCACGGCGATTCATCTGGCGGAGATCCTGCAGGCAGCGGAGCTGCCCGATGGGGTGGTTAACATCGTGACCGGTGCGGGCGAAACCGGGAAAGCAATTGTTGACCATCCTCAAGTCGACAAGATTGCTTTCACTGGATCTACTTCCGTGGGCAAACTGCTTACCCAGGCGGTGGCGGGGACGAAGAAGAAATTGACCCTCGAGCTCGGCGGTAAAGCAGCGAACATCATTTTTGAAGACGCGCCCATCGACCAGGCGGTGGAGGGGATTATTTCCGGAATCTACTTCAATCAAGGCCACGTCTGTTGTGCGGGTTCTCGCCTTTTTGTACAGGAGGGGATCTTCTCTCAGGTCATTCGTAAACTGCGTGATCGCATCTCAACACTGCGCGTAGGCGACCCGCTGGATAAAAACACCGATATTGGTGCGATCAATTCGCGAATGCAGCTGGATAAGATTTGCGAACTAGTCGACAGCGGTTTGCAGCAAGGCGCCGAGCTGGTCCAGCCGCGGCTGCAATTGCCCGAAAAAGGTTACTGGTATCCGCCCAGTTTTTTCACTGGGGTTACCGCGTCGCACCGCATTGCCCAGGAAGAAATCTTCGGGCCCGTGCTGAGCGTGATGACTTTTCGCACGCCGGAAGAGGCGATCGAGCGCGCGAATAATACACCGTATGGTTTGAGCGCCGGCGTTTGGACCGATAAAGGCAGTAAGATTTTTAAAATCGTCAACAAACTGCGGGCGGGGGTGGTGTGGGCAAACACCTATAACAAATTTGATCCGACCAGTCCGTTCGGAGGTTACAAAGAAAGCGGCTTCGGTCGCGAAGGAGGGAAGCATGGACTGCTTCCCTATCTGACCTTGAACTGACTGCGGGTTCTTAGGGGTCTTCGCCTGCCCACTAAGCGTCGGTATCATCCTGGTTCGAGGTGGGCTTGGTTGCGTCCAAGTAAACGAGGACGAAAGCGATCCCGAGCAGGGGTTGCAGAATTTTTTGCGCGAATCCGAAAGCAATTATCCAACGATTTGTGCCTAACGATTCGGCGCCCGCCTTCAGCGTTTGCATGAGAACCTGAGGATCGGCTCCCCGAGTGATGGTTTCAAAGTAGCGTGAAAGCACGACCCAATTCAGGGCGATTACGAGCGTGAACCACAGGGAAGCGACGAAAGCGCCGCGCCAGAGTGGACGCTGGAACCAGGCAAGCTCCGCGCCGCTGCGCGCCAGTTGTTTGCTGCGGCGGATCGATTCGCCAACGTCGACTCCTTCCAGGACGGCAAACTGTTGCCAAAATAGAAAAGTCACCCACAGACGGCTGATGATCCAGACCCAGAGAGAGAGCAAAACAAGAGATACGAAAATCGAAGCCAGGTTCAGGCTGCTCAGAGCGATTCCCACGGAAAAGCCCAGCAGGAGCAGGGTCCAAAACGCGTAGGAGCCGTAGACAAAAAGACAGAGAGACGCTACCCGCGGCCAAAATCGCAAGGCCGTGTTCAAAGTCGTAAAGAAGCCAATCCGTTCGCCGGCAGCGAGGCGCGTCGTGAGTATTTGAATACCGGCGATATAAATCGGCCACATGGCCAGGCCGAGCAGAAGCATGCAAAACTCGAACCCGCCTTCGGCCAGGCTACGAAGATCAGGATCGACGTTCGGAGTGGATTCCACCACCGCCGTAGTTAATCGCGCGCAGATCGAAGGTCCGATGATTAGAAACGTCAGACCTAGAAATTGGAAAAATCCGCGCGCATAAATGCGAAGGGTCAGGCCAATCAGGTTTCCCAGGGAGCGCTGCGGCGCGCGACTCGGCGTTTCAAGCTGAACGGGCGGCGCCATCGTTTCAAATAGCCCGGGAATCTCCGCCGCAGTGACCCAGGAATCGAGATCCAGTCTTCGTGCTTCATTGCCTGGAAGCACGCGTCCTTCATTTTTCCATTCCTGCAAGGTCGAGATTTCCGCCGGGCCATAATCTATTCCTGCGACGCGAACGATCCATTGCTCGGGCATGATGAGCGAACCCTCCGGTATGTAGCATCCAGAATCCAGTGTGGGATTTGCCAGGAAGACTTTGAAATCGCGCTAATCCAGTTAATCCTTCTGCGAATGAAGCTCCTTCTTGTGGACGGACATTACTATGTCTATCGCTCGTTTTTCGCGATTCAGAATCTTTCCAATTCAAAAGGAGAACCAACCAACGCGATTTTCGGCTTCACGAAAACACTGCGTTTGATGATCAAACATCTCCAACCCGACCTGGGCGCGGTGTTTTGGGACGAAGGCCTGCCCCAGCGGCGGGTCGAATTGCAGCCCGGCTACAAGGAAACGCGCAAGGAAATGCCCGCGCCGATGGTGCCGCAACTCGATTTCATCCAAAAATTAACACCTCTTCTCGGCTTCAAAAATATCTCCCTTCCAAACACGGAAGCCGACGATTTGATGGGTTGTTACGCCATGGCCGCATGCAAAGAGGGTATCGAAGTTGTGCTGGCCACAAACGATAAGGACCTCTTTCAGCTCGTCGGTCCCTGCGTAAAGGTCTACACCACGGCAAAAGCCGACCTGGTTTCTCCGAAGGACTCATTCGCCTTGCTTGGAGAAGCGGAAGTCACATCGAAATGGGATGTCCTGCCCGGGTTAATTGGAGATGTTCTGGCCATTGCCGGAGACTCGGTCGACAACATTGCCGGGGTTGGGATCGGTCGAAAGACAGCGGCCGGGCTTATGCGGGAGCACGGCAGCCTGGAGAAACTTCTGGCGAACATCGACAAGGTGAAAAGCACCCGCACCCGAGACAAGCTGTTGGCCGGTCGCGAACAAGTTTTGCAAAATCGCAAAATGGTTCAGCTGGACTGCGATCTCGATCTGCCTTTACCGATCGAAAAACTTCGGATCGCGCCCGATTATCCCGCGCTGATTGCGGCGCTCGAGAAATGCGAGTTTAAATCTTTGCTCCAGGAGGTTCGAGACGAGGCCGCCAGGACGGGCTCGGCGATGCAGCCTGAGCTCAGGCTCTAAATTCCTGGGGCGGACAGCTTATTATCGAGAGCGTTTTGAGCTGGCCCCAGGGCCCCTTCCCAGGGAGTTATTCACAAGCTCCGATTTAGTCGATAATTTGGAAAAATAATTCGAACACGGGACGTTGGTCTCTGTCCAAATTAACAGGTTAAGGCGATTCGGGCGGCGGCACGTTTCTCGTATTTGTTGTTTCTCCTTGGCGTGCGCTGCCCGGATCTTTTTTTTGCCGATGCTTTGACTGAATTGCGGGATTGCTACCTTTCGCGGGGTGTGATGTTTTCGTTGTTCTGGATATGGAGCCACCCGATAAAGCTTTTGGCATCCGCGGTTTTCTGATCGACACGCCTGAATTCGGCACCGTGCGTGGCCGGCGTCGTGGCGGGATCGTTACCGAAAAAGGGCGCATCACCGAGATCGGGGATTACGACGATTTACGGCGCGCACAACGACCCGCCCCAATCGAGTGGGTTGATCGGGGCCAGGTCGCGATCTTCCCCGGCCTGATCGATTGCCATACACACCTGCCCCAATATCCTGCCGTAGCACGCGGGGAAAGCGAACTGCTGCCGTGGCTCCGAGAACATATTTTTCCGGTCGAGCGGGACTTCACCGGTCCGAAAGCACGCGCTCAGGCGCCGCTTTTTTTCCAGGAACTGGCCCGCCACGGCACCACGACCGCGATGGTCTACACGGCGATCTACGAAGACAGCTGCGAAATGGGATTCGAAGCGGCCAAGGCGAGCGGGCTGCGCATCATCATGGGCAAAATGATGATGGACATCGGTTCGTATGGGCAGCTACAGCCGAAGAAGGTACTATCCGTGTCCCTGGTCGAAAGCGAACGTCTTTGCCGTAAGTGGCATCGTGCGGAAGGGGGCCGGCTGGAATATGCGTTTAGTCCACGCTTTGCCGTCACTTGTTCGGAAAAGATGATGCGAAGCGCGGCGGAACTGGCCGCTCGTTTTGGCGCCTATCTGCAAACACACCTCGCTGAAAACCGGGAAGAAATCGAAAAAGTGCATCACCTCTACATGGGAGCGAGCGATTACACGCATGTTTATGAGAAGTGCGGCTTACTTACTCCCAAAACGATGCTGGGACATTGCATTCACCTCAATACCCGGGAAATCGAAGCGATCGCGGTGGCGCAGGCAAACGTGGCGCATTGTCCAACCTCAAACCTGTTTCTCGGCAGCGGGCTGATCAAACTTGACCAGCTTTTGAAAGCCGGGATCTCGGTGGGGCTTGGTTCGGATGTCGCGGCTGGCCCGGAATTGAACATGTGGCAGGTGATGCGCGGCGCGATTGACGTTCAAAAAGCACGCAGCGCCTACGAGCCCAACTTGCGCCCATTGCGGCCGACCGAAGCGTTATATCTCGGGACGCGCGGGGGGGCGCGGGCGCTCGGCAAGGATGACACGATCGGCACCCTGGATGTTGGCAAGGAAGCTGATCTGCTCCTGGTCGACATCAACGCGCTCCTCCCGTACGGAAGGAGCCAGCAGCGGACGGAGGAACCTTCGACTGACGATGTGGTGGCGCTCTGTATCTATCGTGGGGGTCCGGGTGCGACCGTCGAGAGCTACGTGCGCGGACGCAGCGTTTACAGGGCCGGTAATACTTAAAGCGAATGAGCGCGAGTGACCACGACTCAATCGATATTGCGCTGAAGGAGGATATCGGTTCTGGCGATATCACGACTGAATGTTTTATCCCGGCAACGCGCCTCGCGTCGGCGCGGGTTGTAGCGCGCGAAAAGGCAATCGTCGCGGGGAGCGCAACAGCGGCAGAGGTTTTTCGTCGCGTCGATGCATCCGTTCAGGTTGAGATTATCCGACCCGACGGCACTGAAGTTGGTCCTGGTGATTCCATCCTGGAAGTTCGTGGACGGGCACGATCGATCGTCACAGCCGAACGCGTTGCCCTGAATTTTCTGCAGCGTTTATCCGGAATCGCGACGTTGACGCGCCAATTCGTCGAAGCGGCCGGCAATGAAAAGGTGAAGATTCTCGATACCCGGAAAACAACGCCTGGTCTGCGAGAGCTGGAAAAAGCGGCCGTTTTGGCGGGAGGAGGAGCGAATCATCGGTTCGGGTTGTATGATATGGTGTTGGTAAAGGACAATCATCTGAGGCTGAGTTCGGAGCTGTCCGAGTTGGCCAGCCGGATTCGAGAGCTGCGAATGCAGCATCCGGAAATGCGAATCGAGCTTGAGGCCGACGATCTCAAACAGGTCCGCGCTTTTGTGAAACTGGAAGGTGTGGATGTCATTCTCCTGGACAACATGACGCCGGCACAGATCCGGGAGGCTGTGGCCCTTCGGCATGGTCAGACCAAATTCGAAGCAAGCGGAGGCATAACCCTGCGCAATATCAGCCGAATTGCCGCGACCGGTGTGGACTACATTTCAGTTGGAGCTCTAACCCACTCGGCGCGGGCCATCGATCTCTCTCTCGAAATCACTCATGTCACGGCGTGATGTTTCCGGCGATCTCAATGCCGGGAAGTTGCAGGCTGGAGCAGGGGGACGAATCATCGGTCGCGAAATTGCCGTGATTAAAAGCACGACGTCGACGAACGATTTCATCCTGCAGAAAATCTCACCGGCAACACCGGAAGGTCTGGTCGTGTTCGCGGAGCAACAGACGGCGGGGCGAGGTCAGCGCGGCAATCGCTGGGAATCTCCGGCTGGCCAGGGTCTGTGGTTCTCGGTGTTCCTACGGCCGGAACTTGACCTGCAGGACTCCGCCGCACTGACTACCTGGGCAGCGGGATCTGTTGCGCATTCGATCGCCCAGGAATTCGCATTGGAAACAAAGATCAAAGCGCCTAACGACATTTATCTGAATGGGCTAAAAGTGGCAGGCGTTCTCGTGGAGATGCGTGCCCGGGAGAAGGCGCGGCATTTCGCCATTGCCGGCATTGGCGTTAACGTCAATCAATCTGTTGAGGATTTCCCGCAAGAACTCCGCGGCCGGGCGATTTCGTTGGCGATGGCTTTGGAGCGGCGCGTGGATCGGCAGGAGTTCGCCATCGCGTTATTGCGTCAGTTGGACCAAACTTATTGCGAATTGTTCCGGTAACTTTGTAACGCGCGTAACTTTTCCAAGGCGCTCCGGTTATCAATTTGCTCCCGGGCTCGTGCAATTCCTTCATTCATGTCGCGCGAGAGCCCGGCGACGACAAATCCGGCAGCCGCGTTTACCACCGCCATTTCGCGCTTCGCTCCTTTGATCTCGCCCGAAAGGATGCCTTCGAGGGTGGCGGCATTTTCCTGGGCGTTCCCTCCAGCAAGCTCCGACAATTGAGCGCGAGGAACACCGAGCCATTGCGTGTCGAGCAAAGCGGAGGTGACTTTGTTTCCATCGATTTCAGCCATGGTGGTGGCGCCGCAGATGGAAATGTCGTCCATCCCACTGCTGCCTTCAGCGAGACCGTGCACGACCCACGCCCGTTCGCGGCCAAGTCTGCGCAACACATCGGCGAAGACGGTGGTAAGCTGCGGTGCGAAAACGCCAATCAGCTGCCGTTGCGGCCGCGCCGGGTTTAGAAGCGGCCCGAGTAGGTTAAAGATGGTGCGCGTTTTTTGGCGCGCCAAACGTAACCGCATTTCCGCGATCGCGCTGAATGCCGGATGATATTGGCGCGCGAAGATGAAAGCGACGCCGTGCCTTTGCACGCAGTCTCGCAAGTCGTCCGGTCCAAGATGCAGAGGCACGCGCAACTGTTCGAGGACATCCGCGCTGCCACAGAGCGAAGTTACGCTCCGATTTCCGTGTTTCACCACAACAGCGCCGCCCGCCGCCAGAATGAACATGATCGTGGTCGAGACGTTGAAAAAGTTAAGGCCATCACCACCGGTTCCACAGACATCGAGTATCGGCCCGCCTAGTTCCTCCGGTTTGATCATGGGGTCGATCGCGCGTTTCATCAAAACCTCGACGAACGAAGTGATTTCATCCGCCGTCTCGCCTTTTTCATGCAGCGCGGTCAGAAATTCCGCTTTAGGTACATCGTCAAACTTTTCCGACAGAAGCAGCGTAGCCGCGTAGGCCACGTCGCTGTTGGTCAGATCGACGCCCTCCCGAAGCTTCTCAATCAGAGCTTTCAAAGTTTTCTGTTGGAGGCGGCAAACACGACGACTAACTCGTGATTTGTGAGTTTTTTGGAATCATCTCCGCTCGCCAGCGACGGTAAAGGTTTGGCGAAATTTCCGATGGTTTGATCTCGCTGCGGCCACCCCAAAACACGTTGGTATATGAAACGGGAATATTCGCCAATTCGAGCTGCCGGTCGATGGCCTCTTTGTGCCGGAGGAGCAATTCTTTGTCAGTTCCATGGGCTACCGCCATGATGTTAACGTTCTTGAATTCGGGGCCTGCCTCGCGCCAGTAACAGTGAGTCAAAATGTGGTGACGCCCGACTTCGCCGCCCGCCTCGATCTCGCGGCCGTGCGGAACGGCCCAATGAAACAAAGCATTGAACCGGGTCACACGAATACCTCCGGATGAGGGTTTGACGTGCTCGAGAAAAGTCGAGAAACGGCCAATGATTTTGCGACGGTTCAAATCTTCGGCGACGCGGAAAAATTCCTCGAGTGAAAAACTGGTTTCCTTCGCACGCGATTTCCACGGTGACGGCCCGATCTCTTCGGCGATGAATTCGCGTTTGAGGGCCTCCAGAACTTCCCATTCTCTTTCGTCAAGATTGACGGCCTGAACCGGCGCCATCGTCGCTCGTTCGGCCGCTTTGCTCCCGATCTCGATTGTTTTACGGCGGACGTGTCCGACTCCCAAAGTGAAGATTCCTTTGGCCGGCATCAGCCGAAAATGGTCGGCCCCAACTGTTGCCGACAGTAATTCACAATGTTCCTCCAGCGAAAATGGGCGCGGTACTTTCACCGTTGTCCAAAGTTTGTAGTCGGAGCCGGCGCTTATCGTGTCTGTCGAACGCAGCACAACATGGCCGGAGAATGGATCTCGCCGGAACATCCACTCAAAAGCGGGCTCGATCTTTTCCGGCGGAACTTTCCAGGCGACGAGAGCGCCATTGGCCAGATTGGTTGCCAGTAGAGTTTGGCGAACGCGACGGATAGTTCCAGCACGGAGCATGGCGGCAATGCGCGCCATTACCACATCCACTTCGACTCCGGAACGGTCGGAGATTTCCTGGAACGGCTCACGCGCGAAGCCCTCAATCTTGTCTTCCGAAACGGCCAGGATTTTCTCGTTGATCGGATCGTTATGTTCTACCGGCAGCATGGGATAATTAAACCCCATCAAACCGGATTAATCCACCGCGAGCATAAAAGACCCGGGATTCGCGATCTTTTGAAGAGCAAGCAATACCGTCTGCGATTGGGCCGTTGGACGCGGAGCAGTGGACGATGAAAGGTTTGTTGCGTGATCAAGGCTCTGTTTTTTGATGCGGTTGGAACTGTTTTTCACTTGTCGAAGAGCGTTGGCGAAAACTATGCCCTGGTCGGAAAGCAAGTCGGCTTACAATTGGACGCCGGGCAGCTCGACCGGGCATTCTTCACGACCTGGGGAGACATGCCGAAACGTCACGCCATCGACGGACCTCGCGAAAATGACGATAAAGATTGGTGGCACGAGTTGGTGGATCGCATGCTTGTCCGGGTCGATTCCCAGCTCGATGAGCTTGATCGCGATAATTTCTTTGAAATCGCCTACGAACATTTCGCTGAAGCCGGCGTCTGGCAGCTCTACCCCGAAGTGATGGACGTACTCGGCGCCGTGCATCGACGATTCCCACTGGCTGTTGTTTCGAACTTTGATGGGAGGTTGCGACTGATCCTGGAGCATCTCGGGATCTCCCGGTTTTTCCAGCATCTGTTTGTTTCGAGTGAAATCGGCGCGGATAAACCTGATCCCGAAATCTTTCGGCGGGCGTTACAAATAGCTCACTTTAGACCTGCTGAAGTTCTTCATGTTGGCGATGATCCGGCGCGCGATTGGCAGGCGGCCGGCAGGGCGGGATTATCAGTCTTTCGATTGGATCGGCGTGCAAATTCACTGCGCGATCTGGAAAAGTTGTTGTAGCCGACTGGCGTCTGGTCGGGCTGCGCTTTGGTTCTGTGTTGAAATTTCCGTCGGCCGTAACAAACTGTGCGACTGCGCGGGTCGGCAGCTCAATTGGTAGAGCAGCCCCGAAAGCTTTCGGGGTTGGTTCTGAGTTGAAAATTTGCGCTGACAATTACAAACTGCGGCTGCGCGGGTCGGTAGCTCAATTGGTAGAGCAGCGCCCTTTTAAGGCGTTGGTTCCGGGTTCGAGTCCCGGCCGACCCATGTCTCACTTATGGCTTGGGTTTACATCCTGCAGGGCGAACGTCGATATTACATTGGTGCCACTGATAACCTTGACCGCAGGATTGCCGAGCACATGCGCGGCAGCAACCATACAACGCGGCGGTTTGGACAGAAGGTAGAACTCACGGCGGCAAAGCAACTTCCGTCCATGACAGAAGCGCGCGTCCTTGAACGCCAGCTCAAACGTAAAAAGAATCCGCGCCTGGCAATTCTTGCGTTGAAATCGCGGAGCAACGCCAGGGACTGAGGAGCCCCGAAAGCTTTCGGGGTTGGTTCCGGGTTCGAGTCCCGGCCGGCCCAAATTTTATGGCTTGCGTCTGCATTCTGCGTGGTGCCACCGAGCGCCATTACATCGGTTCAACAGAAAATCTGGCTCGTCGTGTCGCCGAACACCAGGCGGGACCAACTACATGACATGTCGGCTCGAAGGTAACCTCAAGCTAACTGCAACGAAAGAGCGGCCTTCGATGGTGAAGCGAGAAGCGCAAAAAGAATCCACGCCTTACGGTATTAAAATTACAATCGGGGAAATTGAAGCCTTGGAGCCGCACTTGAAGTCTTCGGCGCTGGGCTACGGGAGGGACCGACTGCTGGGCTGCCGGTCGGAGAACTTCGGCGCGCTCGGTGATCGCGCCCTACTTTAATCCGGTGCTTTAACTGCGCCGCCGAAGAGCGAGAGCGACACTGACACCGGCTCCAAACACCAAAAGGGCAACCGTAGATGGCTCCGGTATGGTGGTAAAAGCAATTGCGTCAGTGGATGTTGGCAGATCAAAGACAAAGCTGACGGCACCATTCAAGGCGATTATGTCGAGCTCGACATCAACTGTGGTGGAGCTTTGGGTGCCGTTGTTGTCGGCGCCAAACAAGACGCCTTGGCTATTGAATGCCATTGCACCGAAGCCCAAAAAGTCTGCGCCAGAAATGTCGCCGGCCTTGTTTCTGGAGAAGGGGGAAAGAGTGAGGGTATCCAACTCCCCGCCAGTGCTCCCCATCGGGGTGACGTAGAGCGTGCCGGAAGGACTGAAGGCCAGTCCGCCTCCGGCGGTAAATGGCAGCGAGGTCGAACCAACGGTAGTAGCAACTCCGCCGGTCATTAAGTTCAGTGTGTAAAGAGAGCGACTGACGGTCGTAGGACTGCCGCCTCCCTGCCAGGCATACAACGTTCCGGTCGAGTTGAATGAAATGTCGGCGACGGTATGCCCAACCGCTCCAATGACGGTGGCGACGCCGGTAAGGGGATTGATCGTTACCAGACTCGAGCTCACGGTGTTTTGTACGCCAGTCCCGCTCGTTGGCTGCGTCGTTACGCCGTAGAGCACTCCGGTGATCGGGCTCACGGCCAGCCCGGTGATTCCAATGGCTCCGCCACCACTTGCATTGGTGATTGCCACCGGCGTTGTCGTCGTCTGGTTGAGGGGGGTACCACCCGCGTTAACGGCAAAGGTATAGAGGGTGCCCGCGACGCCGCCGGCACCAGTCGCGGCGTACATCACCTGGACTTGTTGGGCCGAAGCGATTGAAACAAGCAATGACGCAACCAGCGAACAGACCAACCAAAAGAACTTTTTCATTTAGCAGGGCTGAGGTATAGCTGATCGATCAAATTTGTGTCAAGCGGATTCATTAGGATTTCTACGAGAAAACATGGTTTTTTCGGTTGAGTGCTCTTTTGTAGTTCGTTCGGCTGCGTCTGCTTCAGGAAACAGCTTGAATTAGCAGGAAGAATACCGGGGAGTTTGTTTATTCGGATCTAACAGACCGGTTCAGAACAACCGAATCGCCGTCTCAGGGCAACTCGTCGCGCTCTTCGCCGTGATAGGTCAGCTCGTTCTTCACGATCCGCGCCGCGGAGGTAAACGGATGAGGTTCCGTCTTCCCGGGATCGAGGATGTGCGTTACCAGAACTCCCCGGCTCTTGAATAAGTCAGAAATCAGGGCGCGGTGACAACGCCACCAAACAGCCTCTGCGCACAAAATTGCGGTGGGTCCCGCTTCCCGAACACGCCAGACCAGGCGCTCGATGCCATTCTGAAACGCATCCGTTTCCATGTAATCGGCGTATCCACGGAAGGCTTCGTTTCGCCAGGCAGTGTTCATTGAGTCTCGGCGAGGTTTTCGGCGCCCTCCAAGTTCCGGAAAATGCTCGTAAGCGATCCCTTTGTCTTGCAATGAAAGTGCCAACGATTCGCGATTGAATTGCGGATAGCGTCTTGAGCCAGGGGTTAATCGCACGTCGGCGATCAGCCGGATCCCATTGGGCTGCAACGCTGAAATGAAATTATCGATCGATCTCGTGGAATGACCAATCGTCCAGATCTGTTCCATTATCTTATTTCTTTAGCTGAACTGAGAGGATGATAGGTTTGCGCATGAACAAAAAATTTCTATTAACCTTAGCGACTTTGCTCATCACGATTGGTTCGATGCCAGCAGCTGAAACGCAAAAGCAACCGGCGGCGGGAACGGTCGCGCCTGAATTCAGCCTGACAACCGGTGACGGCAGCCAGGTGAGCTTGAAAGATTACCGTGGCAAATGGGTAGTGCTTTATTTTTATCCCAAGGATTTTACGAGCGGTTGCACATTGGAAGCCAAGAACTTCCAGCGTGATCTGACGAAATATCAAGGGGCGGATGCCGTGATTTTGGGCGTGAGCGTCGATAGCGCGAACTCACACAAGGATTTCTGCGCCAAGGAGGGATTGAACTTTAAACTCTTGTCTGATTCTGACGCCAAGGTTTCCACCCAATACGGATCAACCATGGAGTATCAGGGAGCAAAGATGGCTGCACGAAACACGTTTTTGATTAATCCCAAAGGAGAGATTGCCCGGGTTTATACAGGGGTGAAACCGGCCGGGCACAGTGAAGAGGTTCTAAAGGATCTGGCCATCTTGAAGAAGAGCTAACAAGGGCAATGGCAACCGAAAATCAATCGACTGCCGCGATCACCCGAGTGAGAAAAACTGTTCCTTAAGAATCTCGGGAACAGAACAGGAAGTCCTTGATGCCGCTGCCCAGCATGTGGTTTCGGCGCATGGGCATCAGAACTCACCGGAGGCGCGCGACCAGCTTAAATCGATGCTGAAAGACGCGAGCGACTGACGCAGTTCGTCGGACTCGTAGATCGCGTCTAGTGAGGTGGCGTAATCAGATCCGCGATGACCTCCTTCATCCCACTGACCACGAGGGTAAAGCGATCGTAGTCGAGCTTGTCCGGTGTATCCTCCGGGGTGTGGTAATGAGGGTAGCGGAATGGCGCGGTGTCAGTAACCATGATTCCCGGATAACCTTGCTGCCAAAAAGCCCAGTGGTCGGACCAGCCTACGCCGGGAATGAAAGGTGGGACGGCCGCGCCTTCGGAAGGAATACGGGCTTGGTCGCGGAATACTTTGAGCGCGCGTTTCAACAGCGCGCGTGAACCGACGTTCCCGACAAAGCCAATGAAGTTGCCCGTTTTGGGATAGAACGCGCCCAGGCCAGGCGAAGGATACGTTTGCGAGCGCGGGACATCGGAAAAGTATCCAATCGTTTCGAGACTGATCATCGCGGCGATCCGATCGCCTCGTGCCTTGCAATGGCTTGCGTAAACCAGGCTGCCCATTTCCGGAGTTTGAAAATAAGGCGGCTCCTCGTTGGTGAAGGCGACGAAACGCAGCGTGGCAGAGGGCGATGCTCTGACGAATCGCCGCGCCAAAGCGAGGAGCGCGGCTACTCCGCTGCCGTTATCATTCGCGCCCGGGGCACCAAACACAGAGTCGTAATGCGCGCCAACAAGGACGACTTCGGAAGAAGCACCGGCAATCTCTGCCTCAATATTATGACAGGCTAGCCCTCGAACCTCGTATGTATCACGATGCGGTTGAAGACCGGCGTCGAGAAACGATTTTTCGATAAACGCTGCCGCCGCATTGAGAGCGGAATAGTGCGGAAGATTTCTTTCTCCGATTTCGCCGGCCAGTTTTTGGACATCGGCGAGAAGTTCCGACCGCAAAACAGTTTCAGACGCGGACAATTTTGCCGCTGACGAAGCGTTCTTTCCCGGCATTCTAATCATAAACCACCAAACGAAACAGGTGATGACCACGAGCGTTCCGGCAACCCGGAGAATGGAGAAAAGTAACTTTCGAAAAAAATGCAAATCTATCGAGCCGGTCTATCCGATCTTCTTGCGGAAGCGCAGCGCGCATAGGACGAAAAGGAAAATCGACATGATGATCAGGATGAGAAGATTCGGCCAGTACTCGAGAAAATGCGCGCCGCGCAGAATGATTGCGCGCATCAGCGAAATGAAATAGGTCGCAGGCAGGAGCGTGCTGAGCGCGTAGAAAATCCACGGCATTGTTTCGCGCGGGAATACAAAACCGGAAAAGAAGACGCTCGGCAGCATAAAGGTCATCGACATCTGCAGCGCCTGCATCTGGTTCTCGGCTTTCGTCGCGACGAGCAAGCCAAGGCTGAGCAGGGCGAAGACATAAACGAACGTGGCAAACAGCATGGCGATAACACTGCCATGAATTGGCACGCCAAAAAGAAAGCGCATGATGATAAAAAGGAGCAACGCCATTGCCATGCCGATGCAAAGGTAAGGCACGAGCTTGCCGAGCATGAGTCCCCATCGACTCAATGGACTGACGAGCAATTGCTCGAGCGTACCCTTTTCGCGTTCGCGCACCACCGCCATTGCTGTCGCGAATGTCGTCCCGATTTGCAAAACGATCCCGATCACGCCGGGAATGTAAAAATTCGGGCTCTTCATGGCCGGGTTGTAGAGCATTTGAGGACGAACCTCGACCGGAACAGTTCGGCGTCCGGTTTCGCGCAGGAGTGATTCGATCGATTGAGTGAGACCGACGGCGAGCGCAGTATTCAGGGCTTGCAACGCAGTGGTTGAATTGGATCCGTCGACGAGTAATTGCACCCGCGCCGGATTTCCGGCATGGACGTCGCGAGTGAAGGTCGGTGGAATTTCCAGTCCGACATACGCGCGTCCCTTGCGAATTGCGCTGGCCAGAGCGTCAATGCTCTCGGCTTCGCCAACGACGCGGAATGTTTGTGTGTTAACAAAGCGATCGACGAACTGCCGACTCTCGACCGTGCGATCCTCGTTCAGAATCATCATCGACATGTGTTTCACGTCGGTATCCAACGCGTAACCAAACGCCACCATTTCCACGAGCGGCGGGAAGAACATGAAAAACAACGTCATCGGATCGCGCCAGACAATGATGAATTCCTTGAACAAAATTGCGCCGAGACCGCGGAAAGGCACTTGTTTCATAAGACGAAGCGTGCTGCCGAATTGTCTGGGGAGCACAGGCTGCCAGCCTGTTCATCTCGGCAGCTTGCCGAGATGCATCGCACATTTACCAGAACACGTTTGCCTAACCGGTTGCCGGCAAGCTGCCGGCAACTACAGGCTGGCAGCCTGTGCTCCCCGGAAAAGTTGTGCTTGCGCTCCACGTTGGTCATCAGGCCGCCTTCTTTTGTTCGCGCGCGTGTTTCTCACTCAGAGTGACAAAAACGTCTTCGAGTGACGGACCAATCTCATGAATCTCGGCGTGACCGATACCGACGCTGCGCAATTTTTCCTCGATCTCCGCGCGCTGGATTCTGTCATCAACGAGCAGATGCATCGATTGTCCAAAGACGGTCGCGCTCCGGACACCCTCCAGTTGGCGCATAGCCTGCAGCGCTGTCGTCACGTGATCGCAAGTGACATCCAGACGCCGTGTCCCGGGCGGGCTCACTTCCGGCATTTGCTTCAACTCGTCCGGTTCGCCGCAGACAATCAACTTCGACATGTAAATGTAACCGACATGATCGCAGCGTTCTGCTTCATCCATGTAATGCGTGGTGACGAACAGTGTCATCCCTTCACCGGCGAATTTGAAGAGAAGATCCCAGAGCTCGCGCCGCGCGACCGGGTCGATGCCGGCGGTTGGTTCATCCAGAAAGAGAACGGTCGGTTTATGCATGAGCGAGCAGGCCATGGCCAGGCGTTGCCGCCAGCCGCCGGAAAGGAGCTGCGCGCGACGATTGATGTACGGCTCGAGATGCGTGAGCGCGATTAATTCGTCACGCCGCCGACTCAGGTCCCGCCCACGCAATCCGTAAAGTTTTCCGGCAAAAATCAAATTCTCATTTACGGTCAGCTCGTCGTAGAGGGAAAACTTTTGCGACATGTAACCAATCATGTCCTTGATCTCTTCGCCTTCGCGCACAACGTCGTGCCCCCCGATTCGCCCCGTACCATCGCTCGGCTCGAGAATTCCGCAGAGCATGCGAATAACGGTGGATTTCCCAGATCCGTTAGGCCCCAGGAATCCGAAAATCGATCCTCTCCCGACCGAGAACGAGACATGATCGACTGCCGTGAATGGACCGAAGCGTTTCGTCAGGCCATCGCATTCGATCATTGCATCCATTGCATCACCCCACGCCGCCGTTGGGACGAGGGACCTCCCTATTCCGGATAGAAATCATTTCACGTTGGGAAAATAGACATCGGCCGCCATGCCGGCACGGAGACGATCGTCGTCGTTCGGCAGACGAACCTTTACCCCGAAGACCTGGCGAATACGGTCCTCGACGGTTTGCACGTTGCGCGGTGTGAATTCGGCCTGTCGATTCACCTGCTCGACCGCTCCGTCAAAATCCTTGCCCGGGAACGAATCAACCCTTACCCGGACGTGATCGCCCACCTTGATCAGGCCAAGCCATGGTTCGGGCACATAGATGCGCACCCAAAGGTGCTGGGGCAACAACAGCGTCGCCACCTCTCGATTCGCCGGCAAAACGTCGCCTACTTTCACGCTCAATACCTCGAGAACAGAGTCGGCCGGAGCGGTGATCTTCATCTCGGCGAGCTGCGCGTCGATGTCGGCAAGCTGAGCTCGCGCCTGCACGACACGCATTTTGGCGGCTTCGACGCTCTTTTCCTGGGCCTTCGCCCCGCTGTCTGCGCGTTCGGCATCATTGGGCGAAACCACTTTACGCCTGAGCAAATCCTGTTGGCGTTTCGCGTCGTCCCGGGAAAAGTCGAGCTGTGCCTGTTGCGCATCGGTATCGTGAATGGCGGTATTGATCTGGGCCAGGGCCAGTTCGCGCCGAGCAGTTAGCTCAGCGGCGTCCAGCTGGACGATTGGCTGACCGGCGCGCAACTTGTCTCCTTCCCAGGCGAAGATTTTCTCCACTCGTCCGCCGCTGCGCGGCCCGACATGCACTTCATCCACCTCTATTGTGCCCGAGACGGCGTCGGACTGCTTTGCGCACGCTGCGACACACAATGCCACTGTGAGTGTCAAAGCCGCCGGAATATTTCTGAGATATCGCACGAACAACGGCAAACAACCGGATTTCAACCTCGTCCGCAAGAAGAACGGCGACAACAGCGATCGTAACTTTGCAAGGACGGCGAACTCCGCCACTGTTGTTGGAAACGCGATGTAATGGCTGGCTACTCGAACACTCCTCTTCCGAAAAAGCTTGGAATTCAGCCTGGCGCAACGGTGGTGGTTATCAATGCGCCGGTCAATTTTCGTAAAATTCTCGGCAGAATTCCCGAGGATGTCACATTCGCCGACAAGGTGAGGCCAGGTTCGAATTTCATTCATCTTTTTACGACCCGACGCAGCGAGCTTGCGAAACGAATCAAGACGCTGCGGCCGAAAATGGCGGATCAGGGAATTCTGTGGATCTCCTGGCCTAAAAAGTCGGCCGGGGTGCCCACCGATGTTACGGAGGATGTCATACGTGCCGTTGCCTTGCCCCTCGGATTGGTCGACACAAAGGTGTGCGCGGTCGATGAAGTTTGGTCCGGGTTGAAGTTGATGATCCGGCGCGAGAATCGAAAATCCGCGGGGAAACGATGAAAATGCGGCATCTGGATCACATTGATCTACGCGTAAAAGATCTGGAGCGAGCGAGAAGCTTTTACGGAAAGCTTTTGCCTGCTCTCGGGTTTACCTGCGATCGGTCGGACTCGGACTGGGGCACGTTTTACGCGGTCGGAGGTGACAGGCCGTCGGAATTTTTTGGTTTTACCGAGGATCAAGACCATCGCCCGAACGGGACACGAATTGCCTTTTGGGCAGATACACGTGGAGAAGTGGATGATATTGCAAAACTCGTGCGAGAATTGGGCGGTCGAAACCTGGACGGTCCGGAGGTTTGCCCGGAATACAGTCCGGGGTATTATGCCTGTTTTTTCGAAGATCCGGACGGCAACAAACTCGAAGTTTGCTGCCGTGAGCAGCCAATCGTGAAGCAATGGCGGAAGCTTTGATCGAAAAAGTAAGCACGGATGACGCCGTTGTTGGACCGGCCATTTTACGGCCGCAACAACGCGTTCGTTATCTCAAGTTGATCGCCGTGTTTAAGATTCTCAAGGGACTGTTTCTTCTTAGTGTCGGTGTTTCGCTCATTTTTCTAAACAGTCGGACGCGCTGGATGGATGCGATCTCCGATTGGACCGATGACGAGTTGCTTGTCGTTCACAGTAAGACGCTGCACTACTTGTTGAACCAGCTGCAAAATGCGCTGGCGGCGGGTCATTTACGCGCCACCGGGCTGCTCTCGCTCTTTTATTCCAGTGTGTTGTTCACTGAAGGTATTGGGGTTTATCTGCAGAAGCGTTGGGCGGAGTTACTCATGATCTTCGCCACGTCCGCTTTAGTTCCTTTTGAAGCACATCATCTGGTCGTAAAGCCAAGCCTGGGTGCAATGGTGGTTCTCGCCGTTAATTGTTTCATCGTTTGGTTCCTTTATCTGGTTTTGCGACGCAAGCCGGTCCACACCGCAACGCCGGTCACGCGAGAGACATCAAAAATCAGTTAGGCTGGCGCGTCGGGTCGATTCCGAACTCGTGCAATACCCGCGCCGTTTCTTCCATCGGCAGGCCGATCACGTTCGAATAAGAACCCTGGATTTCGGAGATGATATCCCCGCCATAACCCTGCGCGGCATAGGCGCCCGCTTTGTCGAGGGGATCAATTTTCGCCAGATATTTCGCGATCCTGGAATCGTCCAATCGGTGAAACTGGACATGCGTTACGTCGCAGAAGGCGGTCGCACGTTTCTTGGTGGGGTCGCCCACGAAAACTGCTGAGAAGACTTGATGAATCCGCCCGCTCAGACGCCGAAGAATGCGGGCAGCATCGAGAAAGTCTGCCGGTTTTCCTATGCTTTCCCCGTCCAAGGCAACGAGTGTGTCGGCGGCCAAAACCACTTTGCCGGGGTGAACGCGAGCGACCGCTATCCCCTTGCGCGTGGCATTTAGTAACGCCAGTTCACGTGCACTAAGATCGACGTCTAATCTCTCGCGCACGTCCGGAGAAACCGTTTCGAAAACAAATCCGGCGGCGGCCAGCAACTCGCGCCGTCTCGGAGAGGAAGAAGCAAGTATCAGGGCCGGCCGATTCACGCGACCTTCGATTTTGCGGGCTCAGGGTGACGAATCAGGCGCCTGCTTTTCTTCGCCTCCCAGCAAGTTTCCTATGTCGGGCAATTTCATTTCTTGAAAATCCGGTGGAGGAAGAAACTCGGAATCGCTGATCGGATCCTGGTTAATCGAAGTTAAAGTCGTCGTGATCTGATTTCCGGCCATGGATACGACAGTTTTGATCGGCACGCCGGGGAACTGGCGATAGTCGGGCATGTTCGGGCCGTTGGCTGCCCATAAATCTGGATTAAGAGTCTGGAGCTGTTTGAGGATTACGGCTGCATTGGGATAGTTCGGCGCCACCCAATACATAGCCTTGTATGTCGATGTTTCGTAAACGTACTCCTCAGTGTCGAAACCATTCGTCTTCTCTTTCCTGCCGGTGGCGGTAAGTTTTGGCTTCGGTTCTGCGTTCTGCTTGTCGCCGCCGTTATATTTTTTCATCATCCCGACCGCCGCTTTCATTTTATCGGCTGAAATTCTGACGATTTTCTTCTCATCCTTCATCAAATTCACCATCTCACCAGTTTTTCCGTCAACGATCGTCGTAAGCTGAGGGCTGGCATCGATCCGCACCTTGTCGGCCTTAATCTTGATCGTCATGTCGGCAGGCGGACCGCCACCTTCCACTTTTTGGACAATCGTGAGATCGCCATGGGCGGGAAGGCTGAGGCAAAGCGCGAAAATGATCGACCAAAGTGCTGGTTTCATGCTTTTCCTAGGTAGGCGCCGTTGCTCAAAATAGCAAGCGCAAGGGTTGCATCGGCCAGCGAGAGGCTCCCGAGGGATTAATCGCTATGCCCAGGCGCTCCTTATCCGACTCGATCGGTTCGACTTACGCTTTTTTGCAGCTCGCGCTACGGTCAACCTTCCCCTGGCCACCGATTCATTAGGAAGCCATGAGGAAAAAACCGGACGTGGGCTCTATTCTATTGGGGGGTGACAGACTGATGGCGAGTGCGCTGAGGTATGTTTTCTACCCTGCCGGCCGTCGGAATGCGAGGAGTGAAAAAGAGCTTGGCATAACGGTTGGCTCGCGGCAGCTTGAGCCCGGTCGCTGCGGGCATAGCTTAATGGTAAAGTTCCAGCCTTCCAAGCTGGCCATGCGGGTTCGATTCCCGTTGCCCGCTTGTTTTGGTCGTGGTTATTAATAAAAGGTAAAAAAGGTAGAAAAAAACATTGACCAACGGCCCTGCCGCATAGTAAAAACACAGACCGCGGATTCTAAGATTTCAAAGCGTTATGAAAAAACTACTAATGTTTACGAGTAAAAGACCCTTCAATTTAACAAAAAGCGCCTTGGTGCCTTCAATGGCTCTGGCCCTTGCAGTTGGCTTCTGGACAGCCAGTGCCCCTGTGGTCAAAGCGCAGGACGAGATCTTCAACAAGAATGATAAAGGAAGCGGCAAAGGGGGTAAAGGCCCGGGTAAGGGTGGCGGTGTGGGCAAATGCGACGTATGCCATAACCCGCACAATTACCACACGATCAGCATCCCTTGTGACCAAGTTGACAAATTTCTCTCAAATCATCCTGGTGATTTTCGCGGCCCGTGTCAGGTCACCGGCGTGCAGAATCCGTAAAAGAAGCAGATTTTCCCTGAAAGCCGTTGCGATTTGATTCGCAACGGCTTTCTTTTTTGCCTTCTCGCCGCAACCCGTCTAGCGGGTAAGGCTGTCTGTGATCTGAATTTGTGAAAAGAACTTCGCTTCTGAGTCGCTTCGCTGAAGGATTTTCCACCTTTCTCCTCCTGGCGACGCTGGCCTCCATTCAGATCCTTATAGGTGGCACCCGACTTCTCTTTAGTCTTCCGTCCTACGGGATTCTTTCCCTTTTGGCCCTGCTCAGTCTCTTCTTTATTCGGCGGCCAAAACCGGAGCCAAATCAGCTCTGTCTGATCTCTGCCGTCCTTTTCTTCGGCTACATCATGCTTCGAGCCGTTGTCTCCCCCGTCGATTATCTGGCGCGTCCTGATATCTATGCCGTTCTAGGCGGTTTACTCGTCTACTTTTTTGTGGCGCATTTTTTCACAGAAGCGAAACGCCGATTACTGGTCTTGTGGCTTCTCCTTGTGCTCGCGCTCGTTCATGTGGGGATTGGGGCGATTCAATTTCGCGACGGCGATAACTTCATGCTGATCCCTTTTTTGCAGCGCTATAACTATGAGCGGAGAGCGAGCGGTTTCTATGTCTGTCCGAATCATCTTGCCGGGCTGCTCGAGGTGCTTGCCGTCTTTGGCCTAAGCATTGTTTGCTGGAGCCGGTGGTCGGCGTGGCTCAAACTGTTGATCGGTTACGCCGTCGGAGTTTGCTATGTGGGAGTGATCTTGACCGGTAGCCGCGGAGGCTATCTGAGCACGATAGCGAGCCTGCTCGTTTTCGGGTTTTTGAGTATCGCTGTTTTGCGCCGCGGTCCTCCGCGTTTATTATGGCGAATCGCCATTCCGGTGTGTGTCGCGGCAGCTCTGCTTGCGGTCACAACCGCTTTCTTTATCAAGAAAAACGATTTCCTGAGCGGTCGTGCCCAGACTGTGTTCGAGACAAGCAACATGCGATTCGACCTCTGGAAAGCGGCCATCCAGACGTGGAAACTGGAGCCGCTCACGGGCACGGGCAGTGGGTCGTATTTGTATTACGGCCGTCAATTTCGAACAGATCGTGTTCAGAACGATCCGGTCTATGTTCACAACGATTATCTTCACCTGCTCGCGGAGTATGGATTGGTCGGCGTCGTTTTATTCCTGCCATTTCTGGGGACGCATGTGTGGAACGGCTGGAGAAATTTCAGGCGGTTGGGGCCGAAGCGGGTCGCCGTATCCCACGGTGTCCTCAGTAACAGCATGGCCGTGCAGATCGGTGCGCTGAGTGCCGTCGTTGCCTATATTGTGCATTCAAGCCTCGACTTTAATCTGCACATTCCGGCCAACGTCCTTCTGATGGCGCTGGTTTTTGGGATGCTGGCAAATGCCGGTGTTCAACACGCCGCCGAAGAGGTCAAGCCGGCCTGGCCGATGATGGCCTGGCGTCTGGTCCTCTTGCCCATTGCGCTGCTCGTCGGGATTCAATGCGCCCGTTTGTTACCGGGAGAGTACTACACTGAACTCGCGCGGACTTCGTTGCGCGATAACGAACCGGTATCGGCCATTGGCTTTGCCCTGAAAGCCCTGGCGTGGGAGAAAAAGAATCCGGAGATCTATCGGTATCTGGGAACTGCCCGGATTGATCATGGAGACGAGATGACGAATCCGCAGGCTCGCGCGTCCTACTACGAAGCGGCGATCAAAGCTTTTGAGAAGGGCCGCGAGCTTTCTCCGCGCGATCGAACGTTTATCGTTAGCCTGGGCCTTGCTTACGACGAGCTGGGACGCTTCCCGGAAGCCGAATGGATGTTCAGCGAAGCGCTTGTGCTCGATCCGAGGTCGCAGCCGACGAAGGATATTTATGAGGCGCACCTCCGGTTGTGGCGAACCGGTAACAAGCTTGAATAGCCGGATTCGATTTGGTCCAGGGGCTGGACTGATTTTTGCTTTGCTACCGGCAGCAGCGAGGAACCGCTGCCTGATCGACCAAACGAGAATTCTTCATGAAGCAACTGCTTACGGTAGCGAACGGCAAAGGTGTCCGTGCATCCTTTTTAAGGCTCGCGTTGACGTTATTTATGACCTGCGCGCTGGCTTCGAGTTTTTGGGTGGCATCTTTGCCCATAGCGCAGGCTGCACAGATGACTCCTGCGGAGATGATTCAAACACGACTTCCCGCCGAGACCACGATAGCAAGTGCTTCCGATGGTCAGCTCCTCGAGGCAGTCTATAAATCCGTTAAGCAGTTTCCCAAAGACGCGGGCCTGATCGTAAGGACGGCTTCGGGCGGACACAAGCCTCTCCGGCCCGACCTCCTGTGCACAGCCGTCCGCGCGCAGCGCGAAAGGCATGCTTTGAACTGCACCTGGGTCGCCAATATTCTACGCGAATGGATCAAAGCTGAGCCGCGCGATGCCAACCAGTTGACCGAGGCGGTGGCGCAGTGTGCCGAGGAATGCCGGGGCACGCTGGAAATGAATCAGTCCGGTGAAGAGGGAGAGGGAAACTTTGTTTCGCCGCCAAGTAACGTGAATCCTCCCCCCGGATCGTTTGGTGGCGGTTCTGCCGGCGGCAACACCTGTATCGTCTGCCGGAATGGTCATGAGATGCCAATCGCATGTTCTGAAGTGAACGCGTTCGTGAGCCGGCACCCCGGCACCAGCGTGGGACCATGCCAGGTCACGCCGACTACCAATCTATAAGCGACGAGTCTTTGAAATACGCTACGGACCTATCGACGAATATGGAATGGACCGCGGCTTTTTATACGGTTTCAATCATGCGAAATTGAGCGTGTCGCGATGACAGAAATCCCACGAAATTCTAAAAAAGGTATTGCTGGTTTCGACCGTTCCAACTACCCTCAGCAGTCGAAACTCGAGCCAGTCGGCCACGAGAGTAATTCGATAGAAGATAACATGCGAAGTTTCACAGCTCCGAGGGGCCACTTTTTGTGCATTGCCGCCGCCCTTGTCTGCCTTGTGCCGGGAATTGCCTGGGCCGATGGGGAGTCCACGGGCGGGGGCGAATCAACCCCTCTGACCCTGCCTGATTTGGGGACCGGAATCTTTTCCCGGTTGCCCCTCCATGTCTCAGCATCGGTCCGGGGCGGCTACGACGATAACGTCAACACAACGCAATTTGGCAAACAAGACTCATGGTTCACCAACGCGAGCGCCATTCTTAGCTATACCCTGGGCACTCCGCGCACCAATTTGACCCTCTCGACCACCACCGGGATCACCTACTATTTCGCGAATGTTTCCAATCAGTACGAACCCGACCTCAATCTTTCTCTCGTTCTGACGCACAAGGCGTCGCCCCGCTTAAGCTTTACCGTAAACGCTTTTGCAAGTTACCAGACCGAGCCTGATTTTCAGTATGGCTTGGGGACGAATCGCCGCAACGGCAACTATTTTTCTACGCAAGATAAGTTTGGCGTGACGTATCTGTGGACGCCCCGGTTTTCCACCGCTACCAGTTACACTTTCGGAGCGGTCCGTTATGACGATATAGCGACCGGGTTGTTTGAGGATCGCGTGGAGAACACGATTGGAAACGAATTCCGATTTCTGCTCTGGCCTACGACGAGCCTGGTCGGTGAATACCGGTTTCAAGTTGTCAGTTACGCGCACGAGGGCGGTGTTATCGTCCCGGCCATGCCGGCAGTGTTCGATATCAATGGAGTACTGGTTACACCTGCTAGACCAGCAGTGCAATTGCAGCGCGATTCCACGACACATTTTCTCCTCGCAGGTCTCGATCACGCTTTCAGCTCGCGCATTACCATATCGCTGCGCGGCGGTATGGAAATCCGGGATTACTACGACGACCCGGCGACCGGGGAAACCACTTCGCCTTATTTCGAGGGCACGGTCAACTATGCATTGGGGAAGGACACCACAGTCGCCTGGACTAATCGCTACGGTATCGAAGAAGGCGATGTGGCGTTCAATCCCACGCGCACGACGTTTCGCACCGGTTTACAAGGCACCCACAGGCTCGCCTCGCGAATCTCGGGCACCGTGTCTGCTTATTTCACGCATGATAACTATGACAGCTTCACCAGCGGTACCACGGTTAACCCTTCCTTCACGGAAGATACGGTGGACATATCGGTGTCGCTGCGTTACGCCGTCACGCGCTACCTCGGCGCAGAAGCGGGATATAACCACGGCGAGGTAAGCTCGGGGACCAGCCTGCGAGACTATTCTCGTAACCGGATTTGGGCCGGTCTGAATTTCGCTTTTTAAAAAAACCATAACTGCCGGTTTACTCCCCCCCAATCTGCGGTACAGTTTTTTCTTCTCTGAAGGGCATTCCGATGGCACAGAACGACGAAGTTAAGTTACATTTCCTTGATTATTGGCGCGTTATCCGCGTCCACTGGGTGCTGGTTCTATTCGCCTTCCTGCTGGTCCTCATTACCGCAGCGATCGTGACCTATTTCCAGCCCCGTGAATACCAGTCCTCGATTTTTATCGAGGTAAAATCCACCGCATCCAATCCGCGGATCTTTGCGACGGGCGATCCCAACATCCCGATTCATGATCCCCAGCTGGCTCCGACCGTTTTTCAGGTTATCCAGCGCACGGGGATCCTCTATCCCGTGATCGAGCAGCTGAAGCTGCAGGATAAATGGGCGAAGGACTCCGCTCGACCGACAAAGGAACAGGCCTACGCCATGTTGCGCAGCAAACTGGACGTGGACGAAGTGCGCAACACGGATCTTCTACAGATCAGCGTCTTCGACACGAATCCACAGGAAGCGGCGGACATCGCCAACAAGATTGTGGCGGTTTATCAGGACAAACGCGTGGAGGAAGAAAAGGAGATCATGAACCGCGCGGTCACGACGATGAACGAAGAAGTGTCGAAGGAGCAAAAGCGAGTTGACGATGCTGCTGCGGAGATGTCCCGAATTCGTGACGAAGAACATATTGTCGATCTGAACCCGGAAGGCACTGAAGACACACAGGCTCCGATCAATAACATGGTGATCAAGCAGGAGGGTGCGGTGAACGACGCCGAAACTCTGGTGGCCACGCTGCAATCCAAACTCGACGAAATCGAGAAGATGAAGGGCGAGGATTTAATGCGGATGCTGGCGACGCTGAACATCCAGGACCCAACAGTCCAAAAAATCATGCCCAATTACCAGGATGCCGTTGCGCAGGAAGCACTACTTCTCAACTCCGGGTTTGGCGCGAATCATCCCAAGGTCAAGGCGGTCCATGCGACCGAGCAGGTCTACGCCAAGCAACTGGAGCAGCAAGTCAGCAGCATCCGGGAGGCGCTCGAGAAAAATCTCAAAACGTCGCAGGCCACGCGAGATGAGCTGAGAAAGCGTCTCGATCAGATTAACGCCAAACAGGTATCCAATAAAAATCTGAGCGCGAATTACACCCGCGCGAAAAACGCCTACATCAAGGAAAAAACTCTCCTGGATGGCGTTCGCACCAGGGCCCAGACGCAAACGATGGAATTGGCGATGCCCCGAGTTGCGGTCAGCGTGAAGCAGGTGGCCGAGCCGCCCAGCTTTCCGGTTCGTCCAAGGGTTGGACTTAATTTGATGATGGGGGCGCTGGTTGGCTTGGTGGTCGGCCTGGGTCTGGCCTTCTTTATCGAATATCTCGATACGAGCGTGAAGACGATGGAAGACGTCGAGAATCTTCTCGGCTTGCCGGTTCTTGCCATTATCCCGAAAAACATTCGCGTTTTGCACAAGGAACAGGGCGACTCTCCGGACGCCGAAGCGTATCGAATCTTGCGAACGAACATCGAGTTTAACCGTAAGAATCCTCAGGCCAACACCATCTCGCTCGTGAGCGGCGGCCCGGGCGAAGGAAAATCGACGACTATCGCGAACCTTGCCTTTATCTCCGCGCAGGGCGGTTATTCCACGCTGGTAGTCGACGCCGATTTGCGCCGTCCTGTGCAGCACGACTTGTTCGACGTCGATAACAGCATTGGCCTGACGAATTACTTAACGACGGAAATGCAATTGCATGAAGTGATCGTTCCGACCTCGGTCGAGAATCTTTCGCTTTTGCCGAGCGGCATTCTTCCGTCCGACGCGGTCGGCATTCTCAATTCACAACGAATGTCGGACATGATTACCGAACTAAAGCAACGTTACGACATCATCTTCTTCGATTCTCCCCCGATGCTTGGGGTGAGCGACGCCTCGGTTCTGGCCAGCGAAGTCGATCAAACCATTATCGTAGTTCAGCATCGGCGTTTCCCGCGAGCCATGCTCACGCGAGTCAAACAGGCCGTCATTGGAGTCGGTGGAAGCGTTCTCGGTGTCGTGCTCAATAACGTCGATCTAAAGCACGACCAGAACTACTACTACTACACGAATTACTACGGCTACTATACGCCGAAGGAGAAACAAACCGGTCGCACCCGCACGCGTCAGGCCGCTTCGCCAGCAGGCAACGGTACGTCCGAACCGGACGAGTACTAATGCGAACCCGATTATTTCTCTGTTTGTTCTTCGGAGCTATAGCCGTCGCATTCGGCCAGGCCACACTGCGCGTCGGGGATCCTATCGAGTTGAAGATTGGCGGGGTGCCCCAGGATGAACAGGTGCAAGTGAACAACACCTATACGGTCGATTCGACCGGCGCGGTCAATCTCCCCTATATCAACAAAGTAAAAGCGGAAGGGCTTACCCCTTCACAGCTCGCCCGTGTCATCGAAGAGAACTATCGGTCCGGCAAGATCTATACGAACCCCAACGTCACGATCCTGATGCAACCCGCTGCTCGGTTTGTTAATGTCGGTGGCGCCGTCCGCACGCCGTCGCGAGTGCCGTTCACCGAAGATATGACGTTGCTTACCGCAATTAATGCTGCGGGCGGATTCAATGATTTTGCCGATCAAAAGCGAGTTCGCCTCTTGCGCGGTAATGAAGCAAAAATCTTCGACATCCGGCAATTCCGTAAAGATCCCTCCAAAGACGTGAAACTTCAGCCGGGCGACCGGGTGGAAGTGCCGCAGACATTTTTCTAGGACGGGCCGTCCCACACCTCTACTGGTCCGGCGCGATCAGTTCCCGGTTTTTCCAGGTAAAACCGAGGCCTGAAAAAAGGGTGAGCGCGACAGTAATCCAGATTAAAACTCGACCGCCTTCGTGCCAGGCACGCACCCACCACACGCTTTGGCGGTCCGCATAATGCAGCTCCAGGACGGAGAGAAGGAAGAGAAAGAAGACGACGGTAATGATCTGCCACGAGGTCTTATGTTTGCCCAGGCGTTCAGCCGGCAAGACACGGCCCTTTGTGCTCGCCATCAGTCGGAGACCGGTAATAAGGAAGTCTCTCGCCACGACAGCAGTCGCTGCCCAGGCCGGCACAGCTTTAAGCGGAACGAGCGAAATAAAAGCCGCTGCCATCATGATCTTGTCCACCAGGGGATCCATTAACTTCCCAAAGTTGGTGATGCTGCCATAGCGACGCGCCACCTCGCCGTCGACGAAATCGCTTATCCCGGCGATGATAAAAATGATCAACGCCGACGTGCGCGCGTACTGCCACGAGGAATTTAACGCCATCACGAACAGAACCGTCAGTGCGAGCCGGCTCATGGTAATTCGGTTCGCCCAGTTCATGAGGCCGAAATTACCGCCGGATGAGACATTTCCGATTCTGCCGGGTTAACCCCTTTGAATCTGGGCCGTTTCCAGATCGGAACCTGTCTTTTCAACTCGTCCATGATCCAGCGGCTGGCGAGGAACGCCTGGCTACGATTCTGGCTGGTGACGCGGACAAAAACGGAAGCTTCACCGACGGCAACGAAGCCCAGTCGATGATGGATGACGATGGACTGCAGCTCGAACTCACCAAGCGATCGCTCGGCAATGCGCTGGAGCTGGTGCTCGGCCATCGCCAAATTCGCCTCATACTCAATTCCTTTAATCTCGCGCATTTGTTCCAGACGCCGAACGACTCCCCAAAAGTCGACGATCGCGCCGGCCGCTCCGGAACCTTTCGGTCCTGATTGAAGTTCGGCCGTTGTCAGTAACACTTCACAAAGGGGATTTGCCATGCGGTCTGATTGGTCGCTAGACTGGTGCGCCACTAATGCGTCTTAAGACAAGGAGATACTCAAAATGACCACCAAGCAATGTGATATTGGAGTAATGGGGCTCGCCGTGATGGGCGAAAATCTCGTGCTCAACATGGAGTCGAAGGGGTTTTCGGTCGCGGTTTTCAACCGCACGACGGCTGTAACCGAGAAATTTATCGCTGATCGCGCGAAAGGTAAGAACATCGTTCCGGGGTTTACTTTGGAGGAGTTTGTCGCCGCGTTGAAGCGTCCGCGCAAAGCGCTGATCATGGTGAAGGCGGGCGCTCCGGTCGATGCCGTGATCGCTCAACTGGCGCCTCTTTTCGAGAAAGGCGACGTTATCATCGACGGTGGCAACTCACTCTTCACCGATACACAACGTCGCTGCAAGGAACTCGAGGGCAAAGGGATTCACTTCGTCGGCATGGGCGTCTCGGGCGGAGAAGAAGGCGCACTGAAAGGGCCTTCGCTCATGCCCGGCGGTCCTCGCGAATCCTGGGAAATTATTGCTCCGATTTTCCGAAAGATTGCCGCGCAAGTGGATGGGGAGCCTTGCTGCCGCTACATGGGGCCCGATGGCGCCGGGCATTATGTCAAAATGGTTCATAACGGCATCGAATACGGCGACATGCAGTTGATTTGCGAGGCCTACGCAATTTTGAAGGATGTAATCGGAATGGATGCGCCGCAGCTCGCGGAAACGTTCAGCGAGTGGAACGCGGGCGAGTTGGACAGCTATTTGATTGAGATTACCTCGAAAATCTTTCGCAAGATTGATCCGGAGACAAACAAGCCCCTGGTGGATGTGATTTTGGACAAGGCAGGCCAGAAAGGAACCGGCATCTGGACCTTGCAGTCGGCCATTCAACAATCCGTTGTCATTTCAACGATCAATGCCGCGGTCGAAGCGCGTGTCATTTCCTCGCGCAAGGACGAGCGCGTTGCGTCCTCCAAAATTCTACCTCAGCCAAAGAAGAAAAAATTCGGCGGCGATTCCAAACAACTCATCGAAGCGGTGCGCAACGCGCTTTACGCTTCGAAGATTGTTTCGTATGCGCAAGGAATGGAATTGCTTGGAGCCGCCAGTCATCAGTACGAGTGGAAGCTCAACTTTGGTGATATCGCTACGATCTGGCGTGGTGGGTGCATCATTCGTGCGAAATTCCTGAATCGCATTGTCGAGGCATATCAACGGGATTCTGCCCTTCACAATCTGCTGCTCGATTCGTATTTCACCGATATCATTGCGAAGACCCAGGACAATTGGCGCGTCGCCATTTCCACAGCCGTCGATCACGGAGTAGCCGTTCCGGCGTTTGCCGCCTCCCTCGGTTATTTCGACAGTTATCGCTCGGCCCGGTTGCCCGCGAATTTGTTGCAGGCGCAGCGCGACTTTTTCGGCGCACACACTTACGAGCGTATCGATAAGCCGGGGGTCTTTCATACCGAGTGGATGGAGTCTGACGAAAAGCCGTCGGAGAAAGCGGCCGAACCGAAAGAGGCATCGCCCCGCCACGCCGCGGAATAAGAATGTGGGCGGCCTCAGTGCCGCGACTGGTTGTCGAGGAAAAGAAGGGGCGAGGAAGTAGAAGGTGGAACGCGATCTCCGAGCGCGTTGCTAATTGGTGCGCCTTCGGCGCCTCGATAACAGCGCCTCGGAGATCGCGTTCCACCTCAACCTGAAATTCCCAGGTGCCTACCTGAAATCGTGTGATTCGCTCCCGACGAGTTGTTCGTGCGCAAGGGGTCGGATTTCGCGCGTTTTGATGAGCACAACGTTGTCGGAATTTTGCACCTCTCCTTCAATCAACAAAAACGATTCCTCGGTAATGAGGAGACGCATTTTTTCGAACAAATCCGGCTCCACAATTGCGTTGGAAACGCCGGTCTCGTCTTCCAGGCTGATAAAGACAAAACCTTTGGCCGTGCCCGGCCGTTGTCGACAAATGACATTGCCGGCAATCTGCACAATGGCTCCGTGGCGCGCGTGGATCAAATCGGCTGCACGCCAGACATTGGGAAAATTCTTGCGGAGCAATTGCATCGGATGCGGCCCGGTCGTCAAATTCATGGTTTCGTAATCAGCTTTGACGCGCTCCGGCAAGGTCATGGGCCGGAGCGGAGATTGCGTAGTCTGCGGAGCACAGGCTGCCAGCCTGTTGTGTCCGGCAGCTTGCCGAACACCTTCTATAATCGCGCGTGAAGATTCGGAAGATGTTTGCGGCAGGCTGCCGCAAACTGCAGGCTGGCAGCCTGCGTTCCCCAGCAAATCGTCATGCAGCGTCTCTTCCACTTCCCACATGGCGGCACGTCGATGATTTGCGAAGCAATTCAAAGCGCCGAGTTCGGCGAGATTGCGTAGTTCGTCTTTCGAAAACGGCACACGCTGCTTGAAATCTTGCAATGATCGAAATGGGCGCTGTTCGCGCTGGCCCTGTAGTTCTTCGGCGTGTTCCTGCCGTATTCCGTTAACCATGCATAGGCCCAACCGAATCGCGTCGTCCGCCAGAACCGAGCACCGCCAATTGGATTTCTGTGCGCAGACCGGTTGGATTTTCACACCGTGACGCTGCGCATCTTTCACGATCGTGGCCGCGGTATAAAAACCCATCGGCTGATTGTTGAGCAGGCTGGCATAAAATTCCGATGCGCGATGCACCTTCAAATAGGCGCTGCCGTAAGCGAGAATGGCGAAGCTGATCGCGTGCGATTCGGGAAATCCGTAAAGCGCGAAAGACGAGATCGACTGAATGATCTGATCGATTTTGTCGGATGCGACGTTTTTTCGTTCCATGGCGGCCCGCAGCTTTACGCTCACTTTATTCATCCGTTCCTCCGAACGATGAAAACTGAGCGCGCGCCGTAATTCTTCGGCCTCATCGCCGGAAAAATCGGCCATGACCATGGCGATTTTGAGCATCTGCTCCTGAAAAAGCGGCACCCCCAGTGTTCGCTCCAGGATCGGCTCCAATCGCGGATCGAAATAAGTCACTTTTTCACGTTTGGCGCGGCGCGCGAGATATGGATGCACCATGTTACCCTGAATCGGGCCGGGCCGAATGATGGCGACTTCAATGACGACATCGTAAAAACATATCGGCTTCATTCGCGGCAGCGTCGCCATTTGGGCACGGCTCTCGATCTGAAAAACTCCGATGGTGTCGGCTTTCTGCATGATCTCGAAGGTGGCGGCGTCATCTTTGGGGATATGTGCGAGATCGAGTGGGCGACCACGATCCCGGCAGAGCTCGAGGGCATCCTGCATGACCGACATCATGCCCAGACCAAGAAGATCGACTTTGACGATGCCAAGATCTTCACAATCGTCCTTGTCCCATTGCGCCACGACTCGTCCGGGCATGGACGCATTTTCTAAAGGAACGAAAGAGCTCAATTTGTTCTGACAAATGATCATCCCGCCGGAATGCTGTCCGAGATGGCGCGGCAAACCATAGATCGCCCGATACAGATCGATAAACGCCGTCATCCGAGGATGTTCTTTCGGCAGACCGGCCTGCTCGATCTGCGCAGTCAAATCGAGGGTGTGGGGAAAGTCGCCATTGGCAAATAAATGCGAAAACCGATCGACGATATCCGGTGAGAAATTAAGGGCCTTCCCAATTTCACGGGCGGCGCTCCGTCCGCGGTAACTGATCACATTGGCAGTCATGGCTGCGCCATGCCGTCCATAACGGCGATAGACTTCCTGGATTACGCTTTCGCGACGATCACCGCTGGGAAGATCGAGATCGATATCGGGCCAGCCTTTCCGGCCTTCGCTCAGAAATCGCTCAAAGACGAGATGATTGCTGACCGGATCAACCGGCGTAATGCCCAGGCAATAACAGACCGCACTGTTCGCCGCGCTCCCTCGCCCCTGCACCATGATATTTTGTTCACGGCAAAAATTGACGATGTCCCAGACGATTAGGAAGTAGCCGGGGAATCCGAGCTTGCCGATGAGAGCAAGCTCCTCGTCGAGCTTCTGTTTTACCGCCGTGCTGATAGCGGCATAACGTTGCTGCGCGCCAAAGAGAACAATGCGTCGCAGAAAAGAATTCATGTCGTGCCCGTCCGGCACGGGAAAAGATGGAAATTCGTAGCCAATATTTTCGAGCGAAAAGGTCAAACGCTCGGCCAGTTGCGCTGTTGCCTCGATTGCTCCGGGCAGGTCGCGAAAAATGTCTCGCATTTCCCGGTCGCTCTTCAAATGGCGCTCGGCATTTTGGGTCAGAAGTTTGCCGGCGTCGTCGAGATGCGTGTGTTCGCGCATACAGGTGAAAACATCCACCACCTGCCGACCGGACGGCCTGGCGTATTGCACGCCGTTTGTGGCCAGAAGCGGCAGTCGATAATGGGCCGCCAGATCGACCAGTTGACTGTTGATCTGTTCATCTTCACGAAGGAAGTGACGCTGCACTTCTACGAACACATTGTTTTGACCGAAAGTGTTGATTAGGAACTGCGCACGCTCGGCGGAGTTCTGGGGAGCGCACGCGCCCTCGCGTGCTCCGTTCGGCGCCTCGCCGAACGAAATCGATGGCGCAGAAGAATTTCCGGCGAGGGCGCCGGAAACAGCACGCGAGGCGCGTGCGCTCCCCGGACTAAAAGCGCCGCTGTCGTTTTCTTCGACTAACGATG
>JBEEGV010000007.1:0-15407 GCA_041167085.1 Verrucomicrobiota bacterium | reverse complement strand
GGGCTGCACACGTACTACAATGCCCAGTACAGAACGATCCGAGACCGCGAGGTGGAGGCAATCTAGTAAAACTGGGCCCAGTTCGGATTGGAGTCTGCAACTCGACTCCATGAAGCCGGAATCGCTAGTAATGGCGCATCAGCTACGGCGCCGTGAATACGTTCCCGGGCCTTGTACACACCGCCCGTCACATCATGGAAGTTGCTTGTAGCCGAAGCCGGCGCGCCAACCCGCAAGGGAAGCAGCCTTCTACGCTATGAGCAGTAACTGGGATGAAGTCGTAACAAGGTAGCCGTAGGGGAACCTGCGGCTGGATCACCTCCTTTCTAAGGAGAAATTCATCCCCGAATTCGTTCGGGGGTTGATTAGGTCGACGGCTAACCGCGCGGAGAAATCTGCGCATATGCCGTGAGACTTTGGAATTGAAAGAAACCAGAGCATCAGGGAAACGACAGGTAACGCACAATTCAGTCTTTGCTGCTGCACATCGACAATGCCGGATGGCGAAATAGATTCGCCGTCCGGCATTTTTGTTTTTCGCACCGCGAAAAACATCGCGCCGTAGTCCCGCGCCTGCGGGACGAAGGCGGATAAGCCACGCGAATTTTCATAGATTGCTCTGAGGTAGGGACGCTTGAAACTCGATCGGCTCCCGCCTCCCTCGGTGCTACCCTACGCACCTTTACCTTCTATGTCGTTCCTCCCAGTCGCTCCATTCTCCGAAGCGTCCATGCTGGGGAGCGCGCCCGTCTCGGGCGTGGCTTTCGGCGTCTCGCACGAATGAGCACAAAGAACACAACGGCGATCGGAATCTCAGGAGCGGGAGTGAGGAAAATCTTAATCGCGGATTGCACGGATTCTCGGATTGGGGAGCACAGGCTGCCAGCCTGTTCATCTCGGCAGCTTGCCGAGATTTCTTTCCCGGCGCGGGAAGTTGCTCGAAGATGTTGCCGGCAGGCTGCCGGCAACTACAGGCTGGCAGCCTGTGCTCCCCAGATTGCATTCTGCCCTGCCCCACCTACAATCCTTTTCCGGTCGGATTTGCCTTTCGATCAACTCTCAACCATCAACTATCATCTTTCTTTAACGGGGGCATAGCTCAGTTGGTAGAGCGCCAGCTTTGCAAGCTGGAAGTCAGGGGTTCGAATCCCCTTGCCTCCAGTCTACGCTCGCAGCGTAGCGGAGAGTGTAGACTGTCGCGCCGTAGTTTTAACGTAGGCGGACATTCTTTACCTTGCCACAATTCCCGCAGCGAGCTACGACTCGGCAGGCCAGTTTTCTTCTTTAATACGCTCGCAGCGTAGCCGAGAGCGTAGACTGTCGCGCCGTAACTCTAGTGTAGGCGGACGCTTTTCACCTTGTAACGTCGACGCAGCGAGCTTCGACTCGGCATGCCACTTCCCAAATGGCGACCTTCACTTGCGTTTACGTTCTGCGGAGCGAAATCGACCCGAACCGCTTCTACACCGGATGCACGCGCGATCTTCGAAAACGACTCGGTCGTCATAACACCGGCCAAGTCCGGCACACGTCAAAATGGAAACCGTGGCGTCTGAAAACATACGTGGCGTTCTCCGATCCAGAGCGAGCGAAACAGTTCGAACATTATCTAAAATCTGCTTCGGGCGGCGCTTTTCTTAAAGCACGTCTATAAAGCACTCATCCAATTCAAAGGGTGATACTATTGGATGCACTAGCGGGAGCGTAATCCCCTTGCCTCCAGCCCCGAAAGCATTCGGGGCCTGTCGCGCCGTAGTCCCGCGGCTGCGGGACGAAGGCGGACCTTCTTGACCTGCCACGTCAACGCAGCGAGCTTCGACTCGGCAGGCCAGTCTAGGCTCGCAGCGTAGCGCGGCTGCAGTGTAGCGGTGGTTGCATGCCGCGCCGAAGTTGCGCGAAGGCGGGTGTCAACCACCGACCTAATAAACAGGCGGTTGGCACAACCGCCTCTACATGCTCATGCTCATGATCTTCAAAGAACAAGCGACAGCGTGGAGCGTCCACTGCAACGGACATCTCGGAGAGATGTCCCTGCCTGCCAAGTCCGCCGTCCGCAATTAGACTTAGCTATTCCCGTAGGCGCGAACGTTTTTTAGGGCGCGATAGAATTGATGACCGGCGTGGGTCACGCTAGTGATGATCGCCTCGGTCGAGCTTGGTTCAGTCGCTTTCACTAATCCGGCTTCGGCCATTTCATGAACTTCGCGGGCCAATTCCGGGTCGCGGACCTTCAAGAAGCCAAAAGGCTGCGCCTCAGCTTCTTCGATGATTTTATGTGCTAAACGAATATTCATGCGTCATAAGTCGTTCCAGCTCTTTAAGATTCGTATCGTAAGGGTCTGACGGTTGTCGCCGAAGGCTTATTCAACAGCCGATGGGAGCCCACGGGGCAATCCTCGGCCGGTTGCAACGCCGCAGCGGCTTTAATTTTTCGGATATTGAAGAATGGACGCCTCTTCCGAGGCGTCCATTTCCCAAAACGACGAAATTACGGACGGCTACGGAGAGCCGTCCCTACCTTTGCCTCCCTACTGCAACCGATCGCAAAGAGTGTCGGTGTGATACGCAACCGTTTCGCGCATCTGCGACCACGGACTGTCTTTCTTTGAAGTCTGCGGCACGCTGTTGGCCTGGCTCGTAGCCATATCCTGCCACGAATTGTAACGGACAACTCCGAGGTATTGCCACGGTGCACCCTCCAAGTGTTGCATCAGGACAGTTCCAGCTGCCTTGTCTGTGGCCGGGTCTGGCGGTGTGGCCAGATTTTTCTCGGCCGCTTCGCGCTGACCCGGAGCCGAGCGATAAAATGAAACGACGTAAACAGCGCCTGCTGTTTTCTTGACGTCATCAGCCAGGCCAAGGGCGCGGCTGAATTCCGCCCAGGACGGACCATTTACGATGGTATCATTATGCCAATCGCTCAGGTCACGTTGCGCGCTGGCCTGTTGCTGGCGGGCTGCCTCGATTGTCATCTTGGTTCCATAATGCGAAATGACCGCGTAATCCCAGGAATCGCCGTATTGATGACGAAGAACAACCTCATGACCCGCTATTGGACCATTGGGTCCGGGTGATTTGAATGACTCGCCCAACTCGGCGGCTTTGCCGAGCGCAGCGTGCGTGAAATGCACGGTGTAAACGTCGGTCCGCGCGCTGTTGGTTGCGCCGGCAACTGCTGATTTATCGGCGGACGACGAGGTCGTCGTTGTCGTGCTTGTTGAAGTTGTAGAAGTAGTCGGACTCGATTGCGCCTGAACAAATGTGGCCAGGCAGAGGCTTAGAAAACCAAAGCTAAAAAAACGAATTGCTAATTTCATGGATATTCCTGTTCTGTTTTTGAGTTTAAAAGGCGCGTCGAGAGACCCAGACACCGTCCGAACGGCCACGCCGAAGCAACAAGCTCCGGCTCTAATTAGACTGAGGCTCGGAGGTTGATGGGTTGGATCCAGGGCGTCAATGTAATTATTCAGAGACAGGGTAACCTGCAGGTGTAGCGACGTCGCTATGCGGCGTGCGCCCACGGCCCGCCGCTTACGATGAAAGCTACAGCGTGGCAGGCAGGGCCGTGGCTGCAATATAAGTAGGACGAGACAAGCTCGTCCCTCCCGCAGTTAGTCGCTGTGCCACAGGATTAGGATATCCCGTAAGATGTAAATCGCGATCAGGCCAACGAAACAGAGGAACAAAATACGATAGCTGCGCGAGACAGGCGTGTGCGCATGAAACAGATCTCCGCACTCGCGGCAGCGAAATCGTTGCTGCCGGCTGCCGGAAAAAAATAGAGACATAAAGAAGCCACCAAAATGAAAGGCCATGGGACTTACTGTTCTTCGTCCAAACGAAGTCGCGACAGTGTGACCACCGAGCGCGTGGCACCGCGGGTAGTGAATTCCGGCGACCGGATCAGATTGTTTGCGCAAAAGCAGTTGGACCGCGGCGGCAGCCATTGCGAATAACAGGATCGTCGTGGCGTGCGAGTCCCAGCTGTGCGCAGCTCGATCGTGCAATGATTCGCGAATCCACAACAATTCGCCGTAAGCAGTGAGAATGGCAAAAATGATCAGCGGGATTGCCAGACCGATTTTCAGGATGCGCACCAGAATAGTCTAGGGAGTGCGAGGAAATGAGCACAACATTTAGTCCGAATTGGCAGCATGGAAGGAGTCTCGGGTCGACGGAGTACGCTCCCGCTAGCCTGCCGAGCCGTAGCCTTCGCGAAGGCTGGTGCATCTAAAGTGAGCCCGGCTTGTAGTTTGCCGCAGGGCGGCATGATTCTCGCCCCACCATTGCTGGACTTCGGCAAACGGAAACGACGCGATCGTACCCGCGTCTCTAATTTGAAGTTTTATGTCCGCTCGGGAGTTCGTTTTGAGTTTTCCGTTTTCAGCTCTCCAATGTTACGTTTTGCTGATTCACGCTTCAACGCTTCAACGCTTCAACGCTTCAACGCTTCAACGCTTCAACGCTTCAACGCTTCAACGCTTCAACGCCATGATTTGGAACAAACTTTATATCACCGCCTTCTTCCTTTGCCTCGCTCCCCTCGCCTTCGCTGCAGACCCTCCAACCAAACCGCAATATGGAGTGTGGGGCTTCGATCTGGCCGGAGCCGATCGATCGACAAAACCGGGCGATGATTTCTTTCGTTTCGCCAACGGCACCTGGATCGACAAAACGCAGATCCCTTCCGACAAACCGGCTTATTCGCTGCGTTTGGCGATGACGGATATCACGGAACAGCGACTGCACGAAATGATGGAAGCTCTGCCGGCGAAAGAGGACGCCAGGGCATCCACGCTGGAAGACAAAGTCGGCGCATTCTACCGCTCCTTCATGGATGAAGGGCGCGTGGAACAGTTGGGCGCCAAAGCTATCGCACCTCAGATCGAAGAAATAAGGCAGGCCAAGACGCGCGAAGATCTCGCCGGTTTGATGGGACGCACCAACACCGACTTCGAATACTCGCTTTTCAATTACACCATCGACGTCGACCTCAAGGATCCGAATCGATACGCATTCTATATCACGCAGGCCGGGCTCGGTTTACCGGATCGCGATTATTACCTGAAGCCCGATTTTGCCGCACCGAAAGAGGCTTACCAGAAATATGTCGCGAACCTGCTTCATCTGGTGGGTTGGCCGGAACCTGACGCGCGAGCGAAGGACGTGGTCGAGTTCGAAACCAAAATTGCTGATGCGAGCTGGACGAAGGCGCAGCAGCGCGACCTCCTCGCCATCTACAATCCGATGACGATCGAGGAGCTGGAGAAATGGGCACCGGGCTTCGCCTGGAAAGAATTTCTCGGCAACGCGAAAATGGAGAAACTGCCGCGTGTCATTGTCGCGGAAAAGAGCGCCTTTCCGAAACTGGCCGATCTTTACGCGAAGACACCGCTGGAGACCGTTCGTGCCTGGCACGCATTTCATATCGCCGACAATGCGGCGCCTTATCTTTCAAAGGCGTTCACGGATGCTTATTTCCAAATGCATAACAAGACGCTGTCCGGCCAGAAAGAACAGCAGGCCCGTTGGAAACGCGCCATCACAACTGTTGGCGGGGGCGATTTCGGCGTAGGCGACCGGTTTGGCACTTTCGGCACCATGGGGTTCGGCGTCGGCCAACTTTATACTGCAAAATACTTTCCACCGGCCGCGAAGGCGAAGATCGAATCGCTGGTTTCGAATTTGAAGGATGCGTATCGCGCGCGCATCGAAAAACTGGATTGGATGGGTGAAGAGACGAAACGCGAAGCACTCAAGAAGCTGGACACATACTCGATCAAAGTCGGCTACCCCGATCATTCACGTGATTACTCGAAACTAGTCATGCGAAAGGATGATTTGGTCGGGAATGTGCGTCGTGCCGCACAAGAGGACTGGGCCTTCTATACGGAACGATTTTTCGGCCCGGTGGACCGGAGCGATTGGAGCATGACGCCGCAAACCAACGATGCCTATAACGGCACATTGCGCGACATCGTTTTCCCCGCGGGAATTCTGCAGCCACCGGTGTTTGATCCAAACGCGGACCCGGCGATCAATTACGGCGCCGCCGGGGGCATCATCGGCCACGAGTTGACGCATGGATTTGACGATCAGGGACGCAAGATCGATGCGGCGGGAGCGCTGCGCGACTGGTGGACGGCCAAGGACGCGGAGAGTTTCAAAGGTCGAGCAGATGTTTTGGGCGCGCAGTACTCGAAATTCGAACCGCTGCCGGGCGTGAGAGTAAACGGCGAGTTAACGATGGGCGAAAACATCGCCGACCTTGGCGGCTTGACCCTGGCGCTTGAGGCCTATCGCGCTTCGTTGAAAGGACAACCGGCCCCGATGCTGGATGGGTTCAGCGGCGAACAACGCGTATTTCTGGGTTGGGCGCAGGCCTGGCGCGGGAAGGTGTCGGACGATTTCGTCCGCAAACAGGTGGTGAGCGATCCCCATTCTCCTCGGCAATTTCGAGTAATCGGTCCGGCCCGAGACATCGATGCCTGGTATGACGCCTTTAAGGTTCAACCGGGTGATAAGATGTTTGTCTCGCCGGAGAACCGAGCTCGGATTTGGTGAGTGTAGCGGCGGTTGTGCGACCGCCGAGCTTAAGATAGGTGGTTGGCACAACCACCTTTATGTTGGCGCTGCTCTTGGGCGTCAATCGTCGGCACCCGGAACGGCGGCTCGGAGGGCGACGTTCGGAATGACGAGGAAGGACTAAGAATATAGCAAGGTGGAACGCGATCTCCGAGCGCGTTGGTAGAAGGCGCTCAAGACTAGCGCAGCTGCGTTCCGATAATTTAGCATCGCCCTCGGAGAGGCCGATCCATCCTTGCAATGACCCGGAGAGCCGTTTCCTCCTCAAATTGTAGAGGCGCTTGTGCCAAGCGCCTGACCTGAAATAGGTGGTTGGCACAACCACCTCTACACAATTTCGTGAACCTGGTTTGTTCCGTTAATATTGGAAATAACTACAAACAAGGGGTGCCGAATTGTCTCAGATAAAGAAATCGAAGATTTGAACAAACTTTTCCGGCTTTCCGTCGATTATATAGAGAAGACATGGGATATATGGACCAGGGGCAGGAGGAAGATATTTCGTTACGGCTGGACGATCTCCGTCACATGAGGGCGGCCGAGGGCTACCTCGAGCTCGGCCTGTACGATGAGGCGAATGCCGAACTGGAGCGCATCGATCCGCTCTGCCGAGCAGCGTCGCAAGTACTGACGCTGCAGCTATGCGTGTACGCCGGCTTAGAAAAATGGGACCTGATGCAAACGGTGGCCAGCAAAATGGCGGAACATTTCCCGGACGACGTGCAGTGGCGAATCTGGTGGGCGGCGGCAGCTCGCCGCGCGCACTCGGTTGAATCGGCGAAAAGGATCTTGCAGAAGGCACTGGAGACACACCCGAACGATGCCAACGTCCATTACAACTTGAGTTGTTACGAAAGCCGACTGCAACATTTCCGAAAGGCACAGCGCCATTTAGCGCGCGCCATTCAGCTCGACTCCAGATTTCAACTCATCGCGTTGAACGATCAGGATCTCGAGCCGCTCTGGGAAAAACTGTCACAGCGGGAAGAGTGACCGGCGGACTCACGCCGCCTTGTCGTATGCAATCTGACCGCAGACCGGGCAACCGACGCGCCGCCCTGCCATATCCGTGGTGACCAGCTCCGGCGGCCAGCACTGCGAACACAAAGTTAATCCGAGCTCCCCGGCGAGTGTCGCCTTTGCTACGCGCAGGTCCGTCTCAATTTCATGAAGCGACCGTTCGAATTCGTCGCCGGTCTCTTTCGTCTCGGCGAATAATTCGCGGGTAAACCGCAGTTTGTCTGAAACCAGTGTGATCGAGAGAAGCGTTGAGTGCAGAGCGTCAATGTCCATACAATGAGGTTGAACACTTCTCGTGGCGATCTGGTTGCGGTTATGTTTCGATTCTGTGAAATTTTGTGGCATTAAGAGCGGCAAAGGCATCGCTCCCGGCAAATTGTAGGGGAAGGCGTTGCCTTCCCTCGGGAAGCTGACCCGCCTCCGCACAAGGCTATGGCGAGGCGAGCAGCTTCCCCTACAGTGATGCGCGAATGAAATTACTGAAGGTCAAGACGGTGCGTTTCGCGCAAATTGTCGAACAGTGCGGCAAACCGGAGCCTTACACTCTATGGCAGAAGCCGGCAGCTGACCGGCATTTTCAAAGCGCGCTAAAGAATCATCGGGTCATGACGGTCCAGGAGAGCGCAAGTGGCACTGAGTTTGGCATGGTCGGCTTTAAGGCAGGAAAAGGGACAAGGCTTCTTCTTTTTCCAAAGTCGCTGAAACGCTTCGAAAACCAGCGGGTTGTCGGCATCAACTGGGATTTGGTGAAGTAGGGACGCATCTCCGAGGCGTCCGCGTTCTTGCACAATCTCCCAGCCAAACACCGGCGGACGGCTCGGAGAGCCATCCCTACCTGGTGAGATCACAAACTCATCGGCATCAAGTGAGATTTTACGAGGTAGGGACGCATCTCCGAGGCGTCCGTGTTCTTGCACAATCTCCCAGCCAAACCGCCGCGGACGGCTCGGAGAGCCCTCCCTACCTGGCGATTTTTAGTTCGGTGGTTGACACAACCACCGCTACAATGCCGGAAAGCGGATGAGCAAGAGTATTATTGAAACGGGACGACTTGCCGGAATCGAGCTGACCGCAGAAGAACTGAAGCGGTATTCCAGACATCTTTTGATGCCCGAGGTAACGCTGGAAGGGCAACGCCGCCTGAAAGCGGCCAGGATTTTGTGCATCGGGGCGGGCGGGCTTGGTTCTCCGGCCATGGTTTATCTCGCCGCGGCCGGGGCTGGCACTATTGGAATTATTGACCTCGACCGGGTTGATTTTTCGAATCTGCAACGGCAAATCCTTCACGGAACGAGCGATGTAGGCCGTGCAAAGGTCGAATCGGCCCGCGACCGATTATCACAGCTCAATCCGGGGGTGGCGATCGAACTGCACGAGCAGAGGTTCTCCAGTGAAAACGCCCTCGATCTGGTAAGCCGCTATGACGTTGTCGTGGACGGCTCCGACAATTTTCCGACGCGGTATCTGTCAAATGACGTGTGCGTGTGGGCGCGAAAACCAAACATCTATGGATCGGTTTTTCGTTTCGACGGACAAAGCACTGTTTTTGCACCTCATCTGCAAGGCCCCTGTTATCGTTGCCTGTTCCCTGAACCACCAGAACCTGGGACCGTCCCAAATTGCGCAGAGGCAGGTGTTCTAGGCGTTTTGCCTGGAATCATTGGGATGATTCAAGCGATCGAGGCGATCAAATTGATCGTTGGCGTCGGCGAGCCGCTTATTGGCCGGCTGCTCCACTTCGATGCCCTGCAGATGAAGTTTCGTGAGTTCGCGCTGCGCCGCGACGCAGAGTGTCCGGTATGCGGAAAGTCGCCAACGATTACGGCGCCGATCGACTACGAGGCGTTTTGCGGATCCGCAACTTCAAAGCCGGAGGCGGCCATTGCGTCCGTTTCTGTTCACGACCTCAAACGCAAACTCGCGACGAACGGATCTGTTTTCCTCGTCGATGTGCGCGAGCCCTTTGAGTATGACATTGCGCGGATTGAAGGATCGCGGTTAGTCCCCCTCCGAGAATTGTCGGCATCGATTGAGGAAATCCCACGCGATAAAGAAGTGATCGTGATGTGCAAAAGTGGCGCTCGCAGCGCGCAAGCGGTGGCGTTTTTGCGCCAACAGGGATTCGACCAGGTGTGTAATCTCGACGGCGGCATCGATGCCTGGGCGGCAGAGATCGATCCCGACATGGCGAAGTATTGATGTACGTTGCATCGTTAAAACCGTTACAAGGTTAAAAGAGGTACGAGCGTCAAAGCCGGGGTTATTGTAGAGGTGCTTGTGCCAAGCACCTGTTTAAGGATTCGGTGATGGTCACAATCATCATCAAAGCCGGACGGCTCGGAGAGCCGTCCCTACCTCACGGCGACTTCAAAGCTGCAGCGAGCTCTTCCGTGGCGGGCAGGGTGCTCCATTGGCGAATCAGATGCCCGTTTGGATCGAAAATAAAAACGGAAAACGCAGGCGGATCCTTCTGATTGCCAAGTTTTGAAACGACGCTGCCGTCGAGATCTGCGACGGCGAAAAGATCGGTTCGCGGGTTCCCTGTCAAATTCCTGGCCGAATACCTTGACTGCAATCGCTTTGCTTCGTCATCGAGCCGATGCCGTATCACAGAAGTAAGGAACGCGCGCACCGGCCTGCTATGATTTTTGTCCAGACCGACAACAGTAATCTGGCGGTAATCCGGATTGCCGAGGCAATAGTCCGGGGTCCGTTCTCCGACGCTCTCGGCTTTATCGACATCCTCTCGTCGAGTCAACACCACGACATTGAAACATCCATCGGTAGTGGAAAGCTTGTGACCATCGACGTCGACGAAGGTCAGGTGGTAGGTCTGGCCTGGAGAGAGCGCAAGCGCAGAGAACGGCAAGTAGAGCCCAAGAAACAAACAGATGGGCAAAATGGATTGGCGCCGACACATCCTATTCATTAAGCACATTGGCAATAAATCGACTCTCTGACAAACTGACGCACGATGAAGAAGGGGTTCCACAGATTCAACGCCGATATGGGACCTCGAGTTGCGGGGCTGGTATTAATCGCGCTTTTGGCGGCGAGCTGCGACCGAATGATTACGCCGCGCAATGTGCAAATCATGAAAGACGCGGACCGCAAGGCGGCGCAGGGTGACTACTTGCGCGCGATCAATCTTTATGAGGCTGCTCTCGACGACAGCCCCCGCTGCGCCGACATCCATTACAAGATGGCGCTGCTTTACGATGACAAGATGAACGATCCTCTGAATGCGCTACACCACTTCAAGCGCTATCTCACCCTGGATCCGAGCGGATCGAAAGCGAGCGAGGTCAAGAATTTCATGAAACGAGACGAGGTTGCGCTGGCTACGACGTTGTCGGGCGATGCCATTGTGACACGCGCGGAAGCCGCTCGGCTTAAGAATGAGAATCTTGGCCTCAGGAAACAAGTCGAGGACCGTTTTTTAGCATCGAGAAACACGTCAGAAAAATCCGACAGCAATGAGTCGCGGGGGCGAGACAAAAAAAAGAAGGCGGGTAACCAAACTTACGTCGTGCAACACGGCGATACGCTGTTTTCCATTTCGCGAAAATTTTACAAGGCGCCGGGGCGGTGGAAGGAGATTCGCGACGCCAACAAGGATAAGATCGGTGACGCCGGGAAACTAAAACCGGGAGAGACCCTGACGATTCCGTAGCCAGTCTTCCGCGAATTTTAGTGTAGCCACGTCGCTGCGCGACGTGCGAACCGGCCACAGGTCGGTTGCTACAACCTGGCGCTAAGATAGACGCGGCTTCCAGCCCCGAAAGCTTTCGGGGCAGGGATGCGGCTTCTACTCTGGCGCACCTCGCAACGGACGGCTGCGGAGAGCCGTCCCTACCTGGATACGCTAACCGGGCGGACGTGGAGTATGGATCGGCGGCGGTGTTTGACTCGCCGCGCGCTGATCGATCGCGTCAAAACCGCTCGGGTCGGTTACGCCACCGGCTGGAGGCGAAATATGTTGTTTCTCAACCTGTTTATCGACCAACAATTTCGCCCAGTGCGGCATTTTCGAAAACCGAAGCAAAAGTGATTTCTTGGTTAGTTTTTCCAGGTCGATATTTTGCACTTTCGTGAATTTTGTCGCGCCCGGCGGCAGGGCAACGATCTGGCCAGGAAAGAGAGTAATGCTTTGGTTTGTGCCTTTAATGGTGATCACACCCTGGCCTTCGAGGACAATAAACTTACGCCAGGAATTCTTGTGCGATTCAATCATGGCTACTCCTCCACTGATGGCCGCCGTGACCGCGGCCGTGGTGATATGTGCCGTCCCAGCCTCTTTGGGAACGGCCAAAAGCATGGCGCCACTAGTAAGATCGAAATTGTGCCCTGGACCGAAACTGAAAACGGTGTTGGCTCCGAGACGAGTCAAAGACTCGTCAGCGAAAGTAAGCTCCGCGCGGGAATCGGTTCCGGTTCGAACAGCAGTTCCTTCACCGATGCTTTCGTTGATAGTGGCTGCACGCGATGCAGTCTGGGATGTGAGCAGGCGGACATCGTGAACAACCTGAGTAACGTGCGCCCCCTTTCTATCGGCCGCGACGACGAAGCGGGCCAAAACAAGAGTGAGCAGGACGGCGAACGGCACCGAGAGGAACGGAGAGCGAAATGTCTTCATAAAGTGCTGGAATGCTACAACTAATTCTACGGCACCTTACAATGGGACCGGGATTTGTAGAAGCAGAATCCTCGCGGTAGCGCTTAGAATCTGAGCGAGAGCGAGACGGCGCCGCCGATGTTGCCGACCTGATAATCGAAAACGCTATGGTTCGACTGGTTCGCGGCAAGGCTTCCAAGAGCATTGGCGCTCAAGAACTTTGTTACGGAATACGTAGCGCTCAGCGCCAGGATCTCGCTCACATCCACCCGATCAGTCAGCACATAATCGTGCAGGACGACTCGAGCACTCGCACTCATGAACAATGCCCGGGTTAACTGCACCGAGTAGCCAAGGTAGGTTTCGAAATCGTGGCGCCGGGGCCCATCAGGGTCGCCGGTAAGGCTGAAATTGGCATCAGCGCCAAGTGACAGCTGCTGGGCCCGACTCAAGTGGAATGGCATTTCGGCGCTCACACCCAAGACGTGGTTCGAAAAGAAAGAGCTGAAACTATTCTTGTTTGTCAGCCGGTTGTAATCGTAGCCCGCATGCAGAACCAGCTCATGCAACTGCGGAATGGTATAGGTCAGGCCGACTTCGACATCAAGACTTCCAAAGTCGAAACTGGTGATTCGATCGTAGTAAAACAGCTGCTCTCGCACGCCGATGTTGGCGTAAAGTGTCTTGGTGATACGCGGCTGATAGGCAATAGCCGCGACCGGAGAGACGAGGAAATCGCTCTGCTCACCCGAATTGGTCAACGCGATATTTGAGGTCCAATAGAAGGGAACGCTGACCGAAGCGCTAAAGGGTTGATAGCTGTCCGCGCGTTTCAGGATCTGCTGTTCGCCGAGGTCGGCATCATTTGGGCTGGTCACAACATGCGTCGTATCATCAACACCGGTCGTGGTCACAGTCGGTTCGCCGACGGCGGTCGGACCACGCGCCATTTGGGCGGTATCCTGAGCGACACCGGGATTTTGGGCATAGCTTCGCGACGCCAACAGGCAAACGAACAAAAGTAAAAGAGAAAAACGCAGCGGCTGTTCCCGGAAAAGAGAATTAGTCATGCAAAATTTTTGTTCTTCTGGAGCCATCCCTTGAAAGTGTCAAGCACTTAGCGTGCAATCGTCGTAGTTTGAAGCGGCATCGAAGATTTCCTTGAAGACTCCGAGGATGGAATCGATGCGTCGCGCCGGGACCGATCCATGGACCTGTTCCCATTGTGATGTGATCGCTTGCGGTCTGAAGTTTGCCGGCTTCGTGTTCCTGTTGGGCTCGACGTGCTACCGGCATTAACCAGATCAAGGAGTTGGTTCGTGTCGCTCACATTCACACCGGTCCGGCTGGGACTGGACGATGCTGTTGGCGGCACCGACGACCCGCCGCTCACCGTCGCGCTTGCGCCAGACTTCGCGACAGCGGGAGCGCGCGCGCTCGTGCCGAATCCCGGAGCACTGGAAAACGGCTGAGGCGCATTGGCACCGGCTGTGCCCTGAATTGTGCCGTCGTGCACTCCAGTGCCTCCGTTCGCCACCGCGTAGTTGGCGTTATCCGTGTAAATTTGCGCAGGCGTTGGACCATTGATTGTGAGGATCACATCGTGGAAAATGTTTATCGTTTTGGAGGCAATGATCTTAGTGCTATTCCCACTCAGGGTGACGCTGGCATTGAAGTTGATCGTGCCGTTACTTCCGCCGGCGTAAAGCTTCAACATCGTATCGGCGTTGATAGTCCCCTGGCCGATGTTTAAGACACCGCTGCTGCCGAGCGCGGCAACCTTTACCGTGTCGCCTCGCAAAGTGAACGTTCCAACCGTGTCGCCCAAACCGATAATGCCGTTGGCGCCTGTCTGCTCAATATCAACTGTGCCGAAATCGGCTTCGACCGTGCCTTTGACGTCAATTTCGCTGCTCGATCCAGTCGCAGTCAGGGCGATCGTACCGCCGGGACCCGGAGCTGTGTTATCGAGCAAAGCAAGCAACAGACCGGTGTTGGCGATGTTGATGGCAACGCCACTCGCTTCGCCGCTCTGGATATTAATGTTCCCGCCTTCCGCGCTGTGACGATCCGTAATCGTATTGAGTACTGGCGGCTTGGAGGAAACTTCGATTCGAGAATTGACCGTCACAGCGTCTCCGGTCGACGTTAGGGTAACCGTACCGCCGTTTCCGCTCGCTGCGGTAGATGAGCTCTGAAATCCGGTGGTGGCTTCTATATCGGAGCTGACTGTGATCGGGCCAGTCGTGTTCACAGTGAATGTTCCCCCACTTCCACCACCAACAGCTCCGCTACCTGCGGCGCCGTTGAAAAGCGCGCCGTTAATTTCGCCGGCTGCGGATCCAAACGCGGCCGAAGGCGTGTTCAATGTAAGTGTACCGCCGTCGGCACCATTCACTCCGCTAAAATCGATACCGTTTACGGCGGAGAGCGCTCCGCCAGCCGTCACCGTGATTGTTCCTGAGGTGCCGGTTATTTGGTCCACCGCCGCATTTCCGTCGATCGAAAAATTGCCGCCGTTGATGGTGCGCAGCGTTCCGCCGGAGACGCTCGCGCTGTTGATGAGTTGCACTTGGGAGGTAGCACCGTTGACGAGGATAACGCCACCCGTGTTGTTGAACTGGCCGCCACTGAGGACCAGCCCGCCCGCCGCGGTAGCCTCCAAAAGTCCCTGGTTAACAAAGCCACCGCCATTGGCACCTACCACCGTGCTATTGGTGGTGGGCGAGATGATCAACACATTGGTGCTGGAAGTGGCGTTGATTACGCCAGCCGACTGATTGATGAACTCAATCGAGTTGCTCACCCCAATCTGTCCCGCTCCCGAGATCGTGTTGTTGACGTTGGTTAGTGTCTCGGTGCCGCTGTTGGTCGCGCCCCAGATGCGGTTGTTGGGACTGTCACTCAAGATCACGCTGCCCCCACCGGTCAGTGTCGTCCCATCCGAGATGTGCAAGTCGGTAAAGTTCCCTCCGGCGTTGAGTAAGATTGTGCCACTGTTGACGATCGTGCCGTTCACGTATGTTGCGCTGTTGTTGGTGACCTGATAGGTGCCGGAATTGGTGAGCGCACCCTGGCTCGTTCCATCCAGGGATGCAAAGTGGCCGGCCGCGGTCTGGATCAAGCCGCCTCCGCTGTCGCTCAGCGTGCCGCCGGAGATAGTGACCCCGTTCTCAAGAAACACATT
>JBEEGV010000006.1:0-4235 GCA_041167085.1 Verrucomicrobiota bacterium | reverse complement strand
CCTTTCGCCAGCGCTTTTGTTGTGATTTGCGACTAAGCGCGTAACATTTTCGGATGCAGCGCCGGAATGGTTTCACTTTGATCGAGATTACCATTGCAGTCGTGATCCTGGTCGTGGCTCTCCTGATCTCGGTGCCAAGCTTGACTGGCGTCCTGGCCGATCGTCGACTCCGCCGATCGCTCGATGACGTGAATCGTCTTGTCCTGCAAGCGCAGGAACGCAGCATCTCGGAACACCGCTCCTACCTCATTGTTTGGCGGGACAAACAGTTCGCGGTCCGTCCGGAGGAATTTCTCAAAGGAGAGGATCGGAAACCAGTGGCGTCCCTAAGGTGGCAAAAAGGAGAGTCTTTCACCCTCTCGTTGCCGGCTGCGATCGACGAGGAGCCGCCGTCGGAATGGATATTCTGGCCGTCAGGAAACTGTGAGCCGGCCGTGGTGACGTATCGCGGGCCCAGTGGGGCATGGAAGGCAAAATACTCGGCCCTCACGGCACGGGCGGAAATCTCAAATTATGCGGTACGCTAAACGCCCCGCGCGGGCCTTCGCGCTTTACGAGGTTCTCCTCGGTATGGCGATTTTCAGCGTGGGAGTGCTCGTGCTCGGCCGCTCGGTCCAGAATTGCCTGAACGCCAGCATACTTAGTTCGGAAGAGGAGCGGGTGCGCCAGATTCTGTCGAATCGGATGGCCGAGATCCAAGCGGCTCCCGTGGCTCCGGACGAGCACAAGCAGACAAAAATCGATACCGGCTATGGTGAAGTGACGCTGATTCAAAGATCCGGGCCCGCGGGCTTGAAGGATGAAAATGATTTGGACATGAGCGAAATCAAACGTGTGACCCTGACCGTGGAGTGGATCCGCGGCGGCCAGACCCAATCGAAGAAGATCGAATTTTATGTTTATCGCCTTGGTTAAACGCGCCCGCCCGCGGGCCTTCACCCTGCTCGAGATCACCCTGGCGGTGGCAATTCTCGGAATGATGTCGCTTTCGATCTATCGCTTTGTGGCCTCGAACCTCAATGTCCTGCGGATTTCTTCGGAGGATAATGCGGCCGAGGCGCGTTATTCCGGTCTCATCCATCTTGTCACGGCGCAATTGCAAGGCCTGCCGAACGGGGTCGGGGCGCTCAGTGGCGAACCGTTTAAGTTCAACGATCGGGGGCGAGATGAAATCACTTGGATATGTGGGAACGGGCCGGGGCTTGTGACACGCTACGCCGCGGGCGAGTTCATTGTGAACATGCGGCTCCGGCCGGTGAGCGACAAGGGCGACCGGATGGAAATCGGGTTCATGCGCAAGCCGCGCGCGACGGCCGAGGGAGAAACAGAAGGCACGAGCTGGATCCCATTGCTCGATGATGTGCGCAGCCTGGAAATACGCTACTTCGATCCGATGGTGAACGTGTGGGTGGATAAATGGAGCGATGCGAGCAGATTGCCACCCCTGGTCAAGTTGGTGATCGGACGGCAAGACCGAGAAGCGCGGGAGGCCGTCATCGCAATCCGGCGGACTCCTTTACAGTTAATGCCACCACAGACGCAATTCCAACCGGCGGCGCCAGGGCAACCGGCACCGGGAACGCAACCAGCACCGGGAACGCAACCGCCGCCGGGAACGCAACCACCGCCGCAAGCGCAACCGCCAAAGCGACCGTAATAATGGAAGCTCTTCGCAAGACCAGGCGTCGCGGTGCCGCACTGATGCTGTCGCTCTGGGCATTATTTTTGCTCAGCGCGATGGTGATTTCATGGGCCCTGGAGATCGATTCGCGCCTGACATTATCCGGTCGCGCGAATCGGATCCTCGAGGCGGAGGCATTGGCCTGTTCTGGGGCGGAGGTTGCAATGTATCCCAGAATCAAACTGGATTCGTCGGCGCTAGAGGGAGGATTCGGAAGAGATCAAAGATACGAGGCGCGCATCACAGGCGAGGCGGGGCGGTTAAATATTAACTGGGTGGCAGCGCACGAACTGGCCAGCCCAGGATCGCTTCAGCTCGAAGTGTTGCGAAAGTATTTGGAGATCAGAGGTGTCGATCTCAATGAGCGCGACCAAATGATTGATACCCTGCTCGACTGGGTGGGACCGAATACTGGATTGCATCGCTTAAATGCCCCGCCGGAGACCGAGAATTACCATCCCTCGCACACTTTACTAAAGCAGGTCGACGAGTTGAAAAAAATCAAGGGCTGGGAAGAATTCACGTCCGCGAAGGATTGGGACGCGGACCTTACCTTGGACAGCAAAGGGGACATCGATATTAAGTGGGCGTCTCAGGACATTCTTATGGCTTTACCGGGTGCGAGCGAGGACCGGGTGGATCAATTCCTCACGCTCCGCTCCGGATCGGATGCAATCAATGGCACTGAGGACGACCCACCGATCGCGGAGGCACTAGTTGCGCTGGGTATCGCGCCGCAGCAGCTTCAGGGCCTTATCGCCCTCGTCCCGGACCAAGTGATGCGTGTGGTGAGCGTTGGAAAATCGGGGGACGTTATACGGACGGTGCGAGCAGTGTTCGTAAAGGGAAGCAATCAATTAAAATCGTGGAAGGAGTTTTGATATCGAGCCGGCATCACAACGAATTTATTTAATACCGGCCGCAAACAGCTGGAACCTGGTGCGTTTTGCCCAGCACAGCGGTGCATGGGAAGTGCGCGCGCTGGCGACACTGGACGAGGCCGCAGCGCTGCTGCAGCCTGGGGAGGATTTCGTTCTTGGGCTACCAGTGGCCGTCGTGCTGGCGCAACGACTGTGCCTCCCAACAATCGATCGCGACGAGTTCGTTGAGATGGTCCGCATTCAAATCGAGAAGGCGATGCCCTATTCAACGGAAGACATGACGACCGATTCCGAGCTTATCTCCCAGACTGAGGAGGGCAGCATCATTTCAGCTGTCGCTGTCCATAATGAGAAACTTTCTGAACTTGCGGCACCCCTTCTTTCCCTCGGCCTTATCCCGAGTCAGGTGACTGTTTATGCCGCGCAGCGCGCCGCCACGCACGCCCCGGTGGGAGCCGCACTTCTGATTTATCCAGAGAGCGAAGCGATCGTTTGTGCCATCGCCGAGGAAGGCAAGCTCAGTTTCACGCGTACCCTCGATGCCGCGGATCCGTTGCAGCTTCAGAGGGATTTGCCGCAGCTGACGTTGAGCGCGGAGTTGCAGGGGATCAATACTTCCTTTCCGAAAATCCTGCTCGATGAAAGCTTGTACGGCTTGCGCGATACCGTCGAGGGGATCTTCGCCAGCACCGCAGACCTTATCGCGGTGGAGGTGCCTCCGGCAAGCACGGGGCTGAACCTCCTGCCGGAAAGCTGGCGTCAACGCCGGGCTCAAGTTGTCAGGCGGGGAGAATGGCGCAAGCGGCTCCTCTGGGCAGGGGGAGCGTATGCCGCCTTGCTGGTTCTCTTCCTGGTTTATCTCCTGATCCTGCGATTCGAGATGGGGAGGTTGGGTCGCAGAATTGAAAGGGACGCTCCGCGGACTGAATTCGTGAAGATGACCGACGCCAGATGGCGGGCGCTCGCCCCCGCGATTGATCCGCGCTATTACCCGATTGAAATAATCGAGCATCTTTCGGACAGTCTGCCGTCGGCGGATGTGCGCATAACCAAGTTTGATCAGTCGGCCCGCCAGATATCGGTCGAAGGTGAAGCGAATTCCACGGCCCTCGCGTATCAGTTCGCCGATAAAGTAAAAAAGAACCCGGACCTGCAAATGTTTCAATTCGAAATGGCGGCGCCCAAAATCTTGCCGAATGATCACGCGCAGTTTCGCCTGGAGGGAAAACCGCGATGATGCCCGCCTGGTACCAGCGAATGACTCAGCGCGAACGCAGGCTCGCGTTGGTGGTTGCGGGCGCGCTCTTCCTGCTGATCAATCTCCTGATTTGGAGCAAGTTCTTCAGCATTCTGGGTAACGCCCGGGCGGAACTGGCGCTACGAAAAGCCACCCGGGACGAACAAAGCATTTACATAAAGGAGAAGGATCTCTGGGCTCGCCGCGATCAATGGCTGAAGCAGCACCAACCGACTCTTAAGAGCGCCGTCGAAGCATCTACACTCCTCGACCAGGTGAAGGAAATCGCGGGCAAACATAATGTTTTGATTGAGAAACCCGCTATTGGCGCAGGTGATTCCACTCCAGATCATCAATCGGTTTTTGCTTCGTTCGAAACGAAAAGCCCGTGGGGGCCGCTCGTCCACTTTCTTTTCGACGTCCAGCAGCCCGAAGC
>JBEEGV010000005.1:0-32980 GCA_041167085.1 Verrucomicrobiota bacterium | reverse complement strand
CGCTTCGGCGTCTGCCGAACAGCGCTTTCGTGCTCGAGCAGATGGGCCACCTTGAACGGCGACTCGGTCAGTTTGATGCCGCGCAAAAACATTATGAGGCCGCCGCGCAACTGGACCCGCGCAACATCGGCATCCTTACAACTGTTGCCGACACGCTCCAGACCGTGCGCCGTTTTGATGAGGCGCAAACAGTCCTTGATCGTGTTCTCGAAATCTCGCCCGGGAACGAGGACGCGTTCGCGACCAAGGCGGCGATTTTCCAGGGACAAGGAAGGCTCAAGGAAGCCAGTGAAGTTCTGGCGAAAATTCCCGCGAACTCGCAGGTAGACACCGTCAACATCCAGAGGTTTGTTCAACTTTACTATGAGAGGCGGTTTGACGCCGCGGTTGTTTATGTTCAGCACAACATGCCGCCGTCGGTGGCGAAGGATCCCCGAACAATCACGTCCCTCGGTATCTGCCAGAAGTTTTCCGGGAAAACGAATGAAGCGCGCGATACGTTAATGCGCGCGGTCGCGGCCTTCAAACCAACGCCCGACGCGGTTGTCCCAGTCGACGCGCGACAGCTGCCGTGCTACCTCGCCTTGGCATATGCGTTCCTTGGCGAAAAAGACAAGGCGCTGGGGCAGGCGCGACAGGCTGTTGCTGACTACGCCACCGATGCTTTATCCAAACCTCTTGCCGAAGCGTATCTGGCTATTATCCAGGCGCAATTTGGTGATATCGATTCCGCCATCGCCGCCTTGCCCCATCTTCTCGAAGTGCCGAATGGCGAAACTCCCGGCAGCCTTCGGATCAACCCGACCTGGGACCCGTTGCGCAGCGATCCGCGTTTCCAAAAACTCTGTAGCGACAAATAAGAGAAAGCTGACAACCGCTCGTCAGTTGCTCGCCACGCCATAGTTTAATGCCAGTCCGGCTCGGACCGAGGGCGGGTCATTAAAAAAAATTGGAGTCGCACCCCGATTCTGGATGCTGGATGAATCAAGCACCTAGTATCAAGTATCGCTCTTTCTGACCTCTGACTTCGTCTTCTAAATTCTACTTTCTACTTCCTACTTTCTATCAGCGCGCAACGCTTTCGGAGTTTAGATCTGATCCTGGTTTCTTCCCCCAGCGTGAACTTGTCCCGGGCGCCTTCGATCTGAGCTTTCACCTCCGGATTTGTCACGCCTCCGCGAAGTTCGTGTTCACAAACCCGGGCAAAATGGGGCTGAGTTGTAAACCTCCGTTAAGTTTCTTGGAATTTTTTCGGCAATTCTGAGTTTGGACCCTGTGGAAGGGATCGATGCAACGGACTAATCCGTTGGTAGCCGGTCGTAAGCCCGGTTCTGTCCTTTCCGTACAAACAAGAAACTGGAAATATCTATGAGGAAGATCCTGACTACTTTAGCTCTCGTGTGCGCTGGTTTCGCCGCGCATGTCCCAAATTGTCGTGCCGGACAGAATGATGGCAAGAACCCCCCTGCAGCTGCAGCCGCCGCTGTAAATCCGGTGTTACAGTGGAACAGAATACTTCTGGAGATCGTTCGTACGCCCGGTGCACAGTCAGCAACTGTTCACCCCACACACAGCTTTGCGCTCATGCATACTGCAATTTATGACGCGGCTAATGCGATCGAAAGGACCAATGAACCTTACCTTGTCCGCCTTGACGGCGTGCCGCGACACACTTCCGAGGACGCTGCCGCAGCTACGGCGGCGCACGACGTGTTAGTAGCCTTGTATCCGGCGTTCCAGAGTGCGCTCGATACCGACGAGCAGCAATCGTTAACCCAAATTCCGGCCGGGAAGGACAAGGACAGGGGCCTGATCGTCGGGCGCACCGTAGCAAACCGCATCCTGTCTTTGCGGAGCAACGACGGAGCTAATGCTCAGCCGATTCCGTATGTGTTCGGAAGCGCGCCCGGCGATTACCAGTCGACGCCTCCGAATTTTCCGCCACAACCTCAATTCACACACTGGTCTGATGTCACGCCGTTCACCCTGAATCACGCCAATCAGTTTCGCCCGGGTCCTCCTCCGGGGTTGACCAGCGGCACCTACAGCCTCGACTTCAACGAAATTAAATCTTTGGGCATCGCCAACAGCACGACGGCTACGGCGGACCAGGCATTGACTGGCCGATTTTGGAATGGCGCGATCCAGAACTACTGGAATGAGATCGCCCAGACCGCGGCGTTGGGTCACAACCTAACGACTGGCCAGAGCGCTCGGCTTTTTGCTCTGTTGAATCTGGCACTCGCGGACGGGGTGATAGCTTTCTACGACGCTAAATACACTTACAATCTTTGGCGGCCGGTGACTGCCATTCGCTCTGCCGATAGTGACGGCAACCCTCAAACAACCGCGGATCCCAATTGGCTCCCGCAGGCCGGAAAAACCGCCCCTGATCCATCCTACCCCGGGGCCCATGCGGTTATAAGCGCGGCCGGGGCGGAGGTGTTGATTTTCTTTTTCGGACCTGACGGTTTCGAGTTCAACGTCACCTCAGAGGTTTTGCCCGGAGTCGAACGCTCCTTTACCAGTCTTTCGGCCGCCGCCGAAGAAGCGACATTGAGCCGAATCTTCGCTGGACAACATTTTCGTCTCGACCTGACGGCGGGACAACAGTTAGGACGAGAGGTAGCTGACTTTGTCACCGATAACTTTTTGACTTCTCTTCATCGACAAGAGGACACCAACAAGGGCAATTAAACCAGCCTCATTGCACTGAATGAATCCCGTCGATCTCCACCGACGCGCTATCTCTAAAGAGGGAGCGGGCATCACTATGAACGCACTAGCAGGGTGCGTAAACCATAAGTCGGGCTTCATTACTGATGCACTAGCTGGGAGCGTAATCGCGCCGTGGTCCGAACGAAGGCGGATACATTCTACTTTGCTGCTCTCTGTCCTCTCCCGTCATCCAGAATCCAGCATCCCGGATCAAGAATCGATCCTAACCTCTGACCTCTGATTTCGTCCGGTTGTCAGTTGTCTAGCCTGCCGAGCCGTAGCCTCATGCGAAGGCTGGTGGTCCCGTTGTCCGCGACCTTCTACTTTGTATTCGCTCGCCGCCCGCTCACTTACCGCTACCTCGCGGTTAAGCTTCGTCCCGTCGTCTGTTGTCTTGCTTGCCAAGCCGTAGCCTCGCGCGAAGGCTGGTGGTCCCGTCGTCGGCTATGCCTCAGCGGCACTGCAGATTCACAAGGCGTGAATTGTCGGGAGAGAATGTTTAAAATACAGATGCGACCCCATTTTTTCCCCTAGAAGCTAATCTTCAGAATCCGACCATCCGTGCCGACCAGCCATCCCGCTTTCGGACTGGCAAAAGCGACCGCCCAGAATCCGCTCACATCAGGCAAGGTGAACCAGGTGTTCCCCTCGTCCGGCGTCCAGGCCGCGCCTCCGGCGTTGGCGGTGATTACCACGGCACGACCGAGATTATCTCCCGGAGTCCCGCCGGTGGTACCAACATAGCTGAGGCCGAAAATAGCTCCCGTCACCGGAGGGGGATTCGTCAGCGTCCAGGTGTGACCGCCATCGTGCGAGATCGCGGTGCGCGCGTTATTCTGATCCTCAGAATCCAGATCCCCGCCGCCGACAATGCCATCAAACGGATCACGGAAATCAATGGTAAAAGCGCCGGCACTGGGCGAGCTGACCAACGGTAGATCAGCGGCCTCCCAAGTGTTGCCGAGATTGTTCGTGATCAGAACCCTGGCGACGGTGGCGACACCGGTAACGATCCAGGCGTTCCTTCCACCTTGTGTGGTGACGCAAGTGCCACTTGAGGCGAACGAGCCCTCGCCCGGCTGGGCTGGCGGCATATTATTGCTGATGTCCTGCCAAGTTGTTCCATCCGTCGTGCGCAAATCCGGAAAGACTCCGTTGAAGGAATCGCTAATTGCAATGGCGCGCTGTGGTGTCCAGAACGCGAAGCCGTCGTAGAACGCATTTGGATTCTGGTTCATGAACTGCATCGTCCAGGTCGCTCCGCCGTCGGTCGTCTTGTAGATACGAAAATCTGTGGGGTTATTTCCAATGGAGAGCAGATAAGCGACCGTTGCGCTGAACGCCTGCACGTCGCGGAATTGCAGCGTCTCTGCGCCCGGCACCACTCCCGCGTGCCACGTCATGCCGCCATCGGTGGTGACGGTGAACGTACCGTTGCGACCGGACGCCCAGACCACCTGCGGGTTTACCGGCGAGACAGCGATCAGGCCGTTGCTGGTGCCGCTGTTTTGCGGAGTGATCGTGGGTTGAGGAACACCCGGGGCCTTCCCCTTCGTGCCGGCGATTGCGCAGGTGAACGCGGAAATCAGGAGAACAGCAAAAAATGATCGTTTAAACATAATAATTTCCTCCAGGAACAAGTTGGGACATTCAGAAGTTAGGCTTCCAGCCTGACTCAGCCGCCAGCCCATGTTGGCTAACGTTCCCAATCGGTGCAGAGAATAGGCACTCTTCGGTCTGGTTTGCGAGACAATTCCGCTCCGCAAGCATTGCCCAAAGCCTGGCCGCTTTTTCCCGATCGTTTCAGTCTTTTCCTTTAGCCATCGATACGTGATAATTTGACTCTTGAAGTCGACCGGTCCCACCTGCAACGCACGGTTTTGGTTGGCCATTGTGGCCAGACAATTCCGCTTTGGCACTGCTGTCACCGCCCTGTTTTTGAGCGTGCTGTCTACTCTGCCGATCGGTGCGCAAATCGCTGGTAACACTGCTTTGATCGTATCAGGCCCATCGCTGGAGCCCATCACTGCCGGGGGGAATTATTACTACCTCCCCTCGAACGGAACTTTCGCGCTGTATCAGCTAAGAGACGATGGAATCCGGGTCGTCTTTCAGGGAGCCAACGTTCAGGAGCGATGGAGTCTCTTCTTCTACCCACCAGTCGGAGTAATGCTTGAAGTTGCGGACTACGAAAACTGTCAGCGCTTTCCCAGTGAGACCGCAGGTGGAGTCGACATCGACGGTTTCGGGATTGGATGCGATCCACATTCCGGAAGCTTTATCGTGCATGAGCTGGTGCGTGCCCTCGATGGGGTTGTGGAAGCGTTCCATATCTCGTTCCAGCAGATATGCCTGGGAAACTATCCGCCGTTAGGCGGCGAGATTTTTTACAATTCCTCTCACATGCTGCCCCCTGCCCCACACCCTGCCCCGACCGCGAAACCGGGGCAGCTATCAGTGATTTCAGTTTCCGTGTCACCGAAGCAAATCGTCGAAGCCGCTGACGCGATCTTCACCTTCACGGCCAAGCCTGCACCAGCACTGCCGCTAACCGTGGGGATCAACGAAATAGACTTAAGCGGCCGACAAGTCAGCTTTCCCGTGGGTGGCGCGATCAGGTTCGGCGCTGGAGTGTCTTCACTCACCGTGCCGCTGCACACACAGGCGGACACCATTGCCCAGAAGAAAACGAAATACACAGTGCAGATCGTCAGGGCGCCGATTTACAAGATCGGCCAGAAGTCGGCATCGGTGAAAATTGTCGACCCACCGCATTGATGCACGACCGTTCGTCGCCCTGACGATCTAGCATCGCCTTCCCTGTCGTCTGTCCTCCGCGGTCGCCGCGGCGACACGAATCGCGCCGTAGTCCGAACGAAGGCCGATAAATTCTACTTTGTATTCGCTCGCTACCCGCTCACTCACCGCTACCTCGCGGCTTAACCGGCCATGTCGCTCATCCCAGCTCGCTCCATTCTAATTCCCTTCGCGCCGGTTTTGCGGTCCTACCTCACTCGCCATTAGCCTCTTCTCGGCCGCGGTGGCCGAAGTCTCAACTGCCGCAATCAGGGTAGGGCTCTGCCTGTTTTTACTGTTTTATTTTAACCGGCGGTAGATCATAATCCGCCGTGAACACGACCGGTCACAGGCCAGCACCCTTCCGTTTTGCCTTAGGAGTTCCGCTCCTGATGCCTACTGCGATGCCGGTTTGCGGACAGAGTGATAACACGGCGCTGGTGGTTTCCGGCACTCCGCAGGAACCGCCCGCGTCAACTCCGGTCGTCAGTACTTCGGTGAACACCAGCCAAATTCATGAAGGCGTGGTCGCGCGACTTATCGTTACCAGTTCGGCTGCGAGCAGCTTCACCCTAACACCCAGATTTCAAGCCGCACCGAAGAAAGCATCGAAAAATGATTTTGGGATGAGCCCGGCAAGATTTATCATCCCGGCGGGACAAAGCAGCGCCAGCATTGACCTTCATGCAACCGCCGACACGTTGACGGAGAAGAACGAGTCCGTCAGCATTAAGTTGGCGAAAGGTCCCGGTTACAAAGTCGGGCGCCTGTTTTGTTGGCCGGCTCGGTCATCGCCCCGCTTCCGTTGCGCAGCTGCTACATGGCTGCTGACCCTTGTTCTCGGATCGACCGGGTTTGCCCAGGGAACACTTATTCCGGTTTCAAACGCCCGCGCGTTCGCGTTTGATCACAGCAACACCTACATTTACATCGCCACCACCGATGGCTTCGTAAAACGCTATAACCTAACTACCGGTGACCTGGTCACGCTATTGAACCTTGGCGGCAGCCTGACCACCATCGATGTGGCATCGGACGATTCTTTCATCCTGGTCGGCCAGGGCGTGGTGGTTAACTCCAACGCGATCTTCTATCGGATCAATTTGAACGCGGCCGATATCATTGAGATGACCACACCGGCGGAATCCGATTCCGACGGGGCCTTTGACCTCGCGATTTCGGCTAACGGAATTGCCCTGGCGACCACTCAAATCGGCTTTGTCACCGCGGACCTGCTGCAAATCAACCTGGCGAACAACACCATCACCCGCCGCGATGACGCTGGATTTGCCGTGCCCGCGACTACCAGTTTGCACATTCAGCACAGCGCCGATCGCAAAACGCTCTACCTGGCTAACGACCGAACACCCGCCACACTCTTCCATGCTGACACCAACAGCTTTCAAACGATTGGCCCTAACTATGGAGGAATTATTGCAGTCAATCGGGACGGTACGCTTCTGGCCGACAACGGAGTGATCGATCGAACTTCGGATTTGAGATTTCTTAAGGCTATACGTAACGACGGCGGCTTCGTCTTCGATGGCAGACGAGACATCATCTACGTCTTAGATAATCCAAACGGGCGAATCACCGCCTACGATACAAACACGTTTGGTCAGCTATTTCGCTTCACGTTTCCTGAACAACTTGGTGGCGTAGACAACTTGGTCGCGAGCGACACCGGCGACTATATCGCGCTGTACGCCGGATCCGGGATTCGGGTCTTCAAGGCGCCGGCGGTCCCGCCTTCACCGACACCGACTCCGGTGCCCACCACGGCCAATCGGCGAGACATGGTGTTCAACCGCGATGGCACACACCTGTATATTGCAACCACCGATGGGTTTGTCTTACGGGTTAACGTGGCGGCCAATGCGATCGATAAAGTGTACGACGTGGGCGGCGCGCTGAGTGCGATCGATATTGCGGCTGACGATTCCTTTCTCCTACTCGCCCAAAGTTACACCGGCATCGCTGATGGAGTAATTCAACGAATCGATCTTAAAACGGATCTCATAACCAATCTGAACTATCGCCTAACTGATGTTGCCGGCGCTCCTTCCGACCTTGCAATCGCGTCAAACGCCACGGTTCTGTTTACTACGACTGCTTATCCTGGCCCAATTGGGCAGCTTGACCTAACGACGGGCGAAGCCAGGGCTCGCATTGATATCGCCACCGGCGATTGGGCGGCCAATCTTTATGGCGGACGCTTGGAGCGAAGTGCTGACGGCTCTCGGCTTTATTTTCTCGAAACCAGCGTTTCGCCGGGCAGCGTGTTTACCTACAGCGCTGTCGACGACACATTCTCGGCCCGAGTCAATTCCACCCTCGCCGCAAGTGCCAACGGCGCTGCGGTCAATCGCAGCGGAACGTTGCTGGCCACTCGACGGGGCAACGGCCCGCCGGGAATTAGTCTCGATACGCCAGATCTTCATTTCATCCGATCCCTTGATCATGGCGACGCTGGAATCGCGTTCGATGCGATCACAGACAATCTCTATGTAATAGATGCCACCAGCAGCCAGGTGGTGGCATACGACACAAACACGCTGGCAGAGAGATTCCGAGTAAACATCGGAGTCAGCGTCAGAGATCAAATCGGCGGCAGTAGCTTGGTGGCGAGCCCGGATGGTAATCTTTTTGCGGTCACAACTCCGACCGGGGTTCGCATCTTACACTTATCATCAGCCGTGCCGTCGGGAACACCTGCGCCCCCGACCTTCGACTTCGTCCGGGACATGGTTTTCGACCACGCCGGCACTCACCTTTACATCACCTCAGACGCAGGGCTGATATGGCCGTTCAACTTGGTAACAAACACGATGGATCCACCCTATGTCCTGAGCGGTCACCTTCTCGGTGCTGACGTTTCTCCCGATGATTCGTATCTGCTGGTTGCGCAAGGAGCATTTGGAATTGCCGAAGGGCACGTGGAAAAAGTAAATCTCAACACCCGTGAGGTCACCCCCATTCCATACTGGTTGACCAGACTCGAATACGGCGGATTCGATGTGGCAATTGCCGCGAATGGATCAGCCTTCCTAACCGTTGATGGGGCAGGCCTGTTTCCAGTGCGTCAGCTCAACCTAGCGACTAACGAGATTGCGATACGCCCCGATGTTCCCGGCTGGGCGGCGGCCGGTATTGTATTCAATGGAACTCAGGTTCACCGCAGTGCTGATCGAAGCCGGCTTTACTTTATGGAAGGCAACATGCCATTCGGCCCGCGCTTTACCTATGACAGTTCAACCAATCAATTCGGGCCGAATAATACAACCGGGGTGTATAGCCTGGCCGGAGCGGTAAACCGGAACGGGCTCCTATTGGCATCGCAGCTGTCCAGCAGTGTTGCTTTGGACACCGCACCGAGTCTTAGCTCAAATCACATCTTTAATGGGCCGGATGGCGGTGTCGCCTTCGATGCAGTGGCAGATGTACTCTACGCCGCGAACAGCGCAACCTCACAGGTAATCGTGTATGACACCAACACCTTCGCCGAAAAGCGTCGACTGAGCATTGGGGAATCGATTCCCAATTTTGTCACGGCATACGGACCGGGCTACATGGTCGCCAGTCAGGATGGCAAATACGTCGCGCTGCAAACCAGCCAGCGAATCCGGCTGCTTAACACTGTCACTGGAACGTCCATCCCAATTTCGCCAGCATCGGCAACGCCTATCCCGACCCCTACCCCCAAGCCAACCGCTACACCCAAGCCGAAGCCCTCTTTAATCACCGTCTCGGTCTCACCAAAGCAAATCGTTGAAGGCTCCGACGCGGTGTTCACCTTCGAAGCTACACCACCACTGTCGGCGCCTTCGTCGGTCCCTTTTAAAATCAGCGGTGGCGGGGGAAGGAACGTCTCATTTGACGCCTCGATCTCGGTGTTTTTCCAAGTCGGTCAGTCCACTACGACCGCGTCGCTGCACACAACCGCTGATAACCTCAAGCAAGGGAAACAGAAATTTACGGTCAAGTTGGTCAAGTCACCGGTGCCAAGCTACAAGAACGGCAACCCCAAGTCGGCCACGGTGACGATCGTGGACGCGCCCTGAAGAAGAACTCGCAGGGGTCAAATCTTCACTTTTGAGATTCGCCTAACAAATGGCTTACCCTGGACTTCAGTTTCTTTGCGACAGTCCTTCGCTCTAGGTCTCGCGATCATCTGCGCCACCGCCGTGTAATGCGCGCCGAGCCTAACTGCTAGCTCCTAACTACCAGCTTCTCAGAGCCAGCTGGCCATTCGTAACGGCCGGGCCATCGTCCCGGATTGTGACGAAACCCGCCGCCGATCGTCAAATGTGAAAAGTGAAGAGCAGACCCCCACTACGGAGCGCCGTCGGCAAATGCCGGGGCGATATGTGTTGCAGCCCGGCGATTTCCAAATGGCCATTGAAAGGCGACCGGATGGAACTGGGATGCCGTCCAACTGTCGATGGTAAGCCCTGACCGCATTTGGGGACTTTCCAAGCTACCTGCTTCGTGCGGGTACTGAGAACCCGGCAGAGGAAGGCGTTAGTTGCCTTTCATAAGGTGTCAGGCCGTCTTTCATACCTCCTCGCAACGAAAACGTCACCGGCAGACGGACCTCTGTAACAATGGCTGGCTTGAAGCGCCAGCGAACGCAAGCAGTGAGAACCGCACTGTCGAGAACCTCATGTCCGGTGCTCTTCTGCACGGTGATCGACGTCACAACGCCTTTCGGATCCACATGCAGAATAAAAACACCTGCACCCTCCAAGCGTCTGCTGAGACCTTCGAATGGGTATTGCGGACGAAACTGCCGTGGAAGTTCGCCGCCGAGAAGCAGGCGTTTGTCCATCATCACCGGTTCCCCCGCCCCGACCGATCCCGCGAAGATTATTACTAATGTAACGAGCAACGCGCGCGGCATGGGTCTAACGAGAAGAAGATCAGCGACCGCGCTCATCACGAGTGATTTCATGAAACAGTGAAATCTACACATGAGGACGGTCCGCGGTTCGCTGCATTGCCTGGTTAGATTTACGTTCACGCACACGGTTCGTGCCGTCACAAATATTAGCTAGAGCCACGTAAATCGGGACGGAACGGTAACTTGCGGTCGGCTTTACCGTCATTCGATGCGCGTGGGATCGCTGACCAGGGCTAACGTCATTGCGGAGTCGCTGGGGGTCAAATCTTCACTTTTGACATTCGCCTAACAACCGACTCAAACTAAACCTAAGATTTCTTGCGGCGGCCTTCGGTCTGGTTCGTCCTATCATTTGAGCGACAGCTGGAAAACAGTTATTCGTTCTCGGTTGTCGGCTAATAGGCCGGAAATATTCAGACTCATTTGGCGGGGTCGGAGTCCGCTGCGTTATTTGCCAACCAATTCGAGGATTTTTTGGTAGCGGGGTTGGTCGCGGAGGGCGTCGAAGTCGGAATCGTGCTTGATCCAAGCTCTGGTCTCGTGATTGGCGTGTGGCAACAGACGTTCCAGCAAATCGAACGCGGCATCGCCTCCCTAAGCGAAATTCAGCACGGCGCGTGACATTGGGATTCCTGAAAATCAAAGTATAAGAGACATGGCAGAAATGTGATGATAAATGTCATTGCTGCCAATCGCCCACGCCGCAAAACTAAACGTCATGAATGCACGAACAATCACCGTCAGTGGAAAACAGTTCCTCTCAACCACCGCGCGGTTCGGTCTGCTGGCTGCAGTTGCGCTTTTCGTTATCCGTGAACTCTCCGCCAGCGCCGCCCCAGTCGAACCAACCAGCACTTCCAGCGCGGACAAATCCGGTGCCCAATCAAATCCGCTCAAGCCTCCAGCGGACGGCAACATTCCCGTGGCTTTTCTTATTTCGGAAGGCGCGGTCATGATCGATTTCACCGGCCCGTGGGAGGTTTTTCAGGATGTCATGATTCCTGGCCGCGAAAATCATCCATTCCGTCTTTATACGGTTGCCGAGACCACGAAGCCCATTCATGCCAGCGGCGGAATGCGGATCATTCCCGACTACACGCTGGCGAACGCTCCCGCGCCGAAAGTCATCGTTATCCCCGCCCAAAGTAAACCGAGCGAGGCGATGCTGAAATGGATCCGCAAGTCGTCGAAAAATACCGACGTGACCATGTCGGTTTGCACGGGCGCATTTGTTCTCGCGAAAACTGGACTCTTGTCCGGCAAATCCGCCACCACATTTCACGCCGCATTTAATTCTTTCGCGATGGAGTTCCCGGATGTTCAGCTCAAACGCGGAGCGAGGTTCGTCGAGAACGGTAACCTCGCTACTGCCGGCGGACTTTCTTCAGGAATCGATCTCGCCCTTCGTGTAGTCGAGCGCTACTACGGCCGCAATGTCGCCCAGAAAACGGCCTATAACATGGAATATCAGGGCCAGGGTTGGATGAACCCGGATTCAAATTCAGTTTATGCTGTCGTGCCGGTCTCCACCGCCGAACATCCCCTCTGTCCGGTTTGCGGAATGGATGTCGATCCGAAGCTCTCTCCGAAATCTATCTACAAAGGCACCGCCTACTACTTTTGCTCCGACGACGATAAGAAAACCTTCGACGCTGCGCCGGACAAATTCGTGAACAGTGAGAAGAAACTGTGAGTCCGCCGCGCGCAGACATTGCTGATCCGGCTCGGACAACGCGACGGATAGCGTTCATTGCGCCGCCTGGGACTGAGATCCTCGATCTGGTTGGGCCATTGCAGGTCTTTGCTCGCGCCGTCGAAATGTTCCGCGAACAAAATCCCGGATCCCTTCCGATCTATTCTACCGAAGTCATATCTATCTCTTCCCAAACATCAGTGATGACGAATTGTGGATTGCGAATCACCGCGCATAAGACATTTCGAGAAGTGCGCGGGGAAATCGACACGCTGCTCGTCGCCGGCGGGAGTGCCATTGAGAAGGACGAGATCAGCATTGAAGTCGTTCGATGGCTCAAAGAAATCGCCGGGCGAGTTCGACGTCTCGGCTCGGTCTGCACGGGCGCGCTGCTTCTTGGTCGAGCCGGTTTGCTCGACGGCCGCCAATCGACCACTCATTGGAACTGGTGCGAGCTTCTCGCCCGGAAATACCCGCAAACCAATGTTCAGCCGGATCCGATATTTGTTCGCGATGGCGCTGTCTATACCTCCGCCGGAGTCACAGCAGGAATGGACCTGGCATTAGCTCTCGTGGAAGAAGACCATGGTTCGCGACTGGCGCTTCAAGTAGCTCGCAACCTTGTGCTTTACTTGCGACGGCCGGGCGGTCAGTCGCAATTCAGCGCTGCTCTATCCATGCAGCTGACCGATCGAAAACCGTTGCTCGAACTGGAGGCGTGGGTGCTCGATAACTTAAACAAACCGCTCAATGTGGCAATGCTCGCCGAACGCGTGGCCATGAGTCCGCGTAATTTCGCGCGCGTCTTTACCAAAGAGATGAAAACCACGCCCGCGAAATTTGTCGAACGCTTGCGCGTCGAAGCAGCGCGCCGGCGACTGGAAGAAAGTCAGAACAGCATGGAAACCATTGCTGGAGAGTGCGGCTTTGGAAACGTCAATTCGATGCGGAATGTCTTTCAGCGGTCACTGAAAATTGCACCGGGACACTATCGTCGCCACTTCCGGCACGTGAAACGCCCGGCAAAGACGAAGCGTCGCAGCATGTGATTGAATTTCAGTATTTGAAACTCCTTCGCTTCCCGCGCTCAGTCGCTCCCACCCTCGTCACTTTACCTTCTATGTCGCGAATCCCATTCGCTCCATTCAGCTTTCCGTTTTCAGCTTTAGCGTTCGGAACGACTGTCGATAGTAAGCTCTGACCTCCTCCTACTCTGAGCTGACTCCGGGCAGGCTGAACCTCGGCGCCCATTCGCCAGGACCGAGGAACGCTGACGCCAGATCGTTCAGCTCCAGGCCCAGATAATTCCTAGCTGCAGCTTCGCCCGCGTCCTCGCGACTGGTGTGCGAAACGAAATCGCGAAAATCTTCCGGTGACGGATGAATGTCCGTCACGATGAAATCCAGAAGAATACGAGCAAGTCCGTACGACAATTTCTGGCTTTCCGGTTTCGAAAAAGAAGAGCCGTGCCAGAAGTCCTGAATTGTATCTCGGTTCCAGTAGGCTCGGTGTTCGTCCGCTAGTTCGCGCGTCAGCGTTGGTGGTTGATGTCCCGCGATATCGCGCTCAAAAAGCATCGCGAGACCTTCATTCAACCATGTAGGGAGTAGAAAGCTTCGAAGCAAGTTGTGTGTCAGCTCATGCGCTAGAGTTGCTCGATCTTCGCCCGGAACATCCTGATGCGGATAAGCGATATGAAGATAGCCGCCGGTAAGGAATCGCCCACTCGATCCGGCATAATCTCCTTCGGGATCAAAGTATGCGACGTAGCGATAGTAATCGTCTCCTCTGGTGAAGCGGATTACGACGTGCTTTCCGTAGCGCTTCGGTAGCTGAATGTGTCGCCAAGGTGCGCAGAATCCGGGCACGAGTCTGCTCCAAAAACGCCAGCAGTTCCTGCTGTGGTTTTTCATCGAGCTCAGAGAGCAAGTGGAAGTTCTCGGACTCAACCATCTTGTATGCGCCGCCGAGTCGCGCCGCCAATTTATCAAGCCAGTCGCGTACGATTTCCTGCCATCCGGCATGCCAATCCTCCTCGCCAGAGTGTGACCGGATCCACAAGCGGATGGCTTTCCAGTCTGGTCGCGGAAGCCCATCCGGTTCCGGAAACCAAGCAGCGAAATCGGGCGCATCCGAAAGCATTAGGCAGATCACTAACGCATTCTCGGCGTGTGGACGAAAGTTTTGTTCGACGCTTCGTCGGCTTGATTTGTGACACCGCCGGCCTGTCCGCTCGTAGGCTTGTGCTAAAGTTTATCAGACTGGCTTTCGACAGATCGCCGCCTAACGATCTTTTATGCTTACCGCTTTAACCCCGAAATCCTTCGGGGCTGTCCGATGGCGAGCGTTCAACGATTCAACGATTTAACGGTTTAACGGTTTAACGAATCCCTGAGAATACGATGGAAAACACGCCCAATTTTGGCGAGTTATTTCGTTGTCTGCGGACAAGGTATGGTGGACACTAGCTGACGTGTCGTTCCATCCCTGCCTGCGGTTATTATTTAGTATTTGCGCGCTTGCGGCCGCGGCAGCGCCGGGAAGAATTGCGGCGCAAAATACATTGATTTCCCTTCAAAACCCACGATCTGCGGTGTTCGATCGTGCCGGACGGTATCTCTACATCACCACTCTGGACGGCTTTGTTAGGCCATACAATCTGAGCACCGGCGCCCTGGAAACTGGTTATAACCTCGGAGGGTCGCTCAGCGCTATTGACATTGCTACCGACGATTCATTTCTTCTTGTGGCTCAAAATCAAACGTCGAACGGCCACGCCACCGTTCATAAAATCGATTTGCCGGGCGGAACGGCTACAAATCTTAATTACGACATCGCTTCCGGCGAAGGCGGCGTCTGGGACCTGGCGATCGACGCTAACGGCAAAGCCTTCGTTATCGGTTTTTGGCAGGGGGACGGCGAGGTGCCGCTGCGGCAAATGGACCCAGCTACGGGCGCAGTTACCAATCGAACGGATCTGATTGCAATTGGTACCAAGGTGATTAGCGGCGGCACCCAGGTTTATCGAAGTGCCGATCGGACGCGGTTCTACTTCACCGAAGCAGATAACTCGTCGGGGCCGATCTTTATTTATAGTCTTGCCAACGACACATTTAGCTCGCGGGCGTATACCAACTCCTACGGAGATTATTCAAGCGCTGCAGTTAGTCGCGATGGAAGTTTGATTGCAACGCGACTTAGCGGCGCAAGCGGCATAAGTATCGATACCGCCCCGGATCTGAACTTCGTTTGGCGCCTGGGCAGCAACTTAGCCGCCGGCGTCGCCTTCGATGCGGTTAACGACACTCTTTACGCTGTAGACAGCGGAAACCAGGCGCTTATTGCATACGATACGCACACCTTTACCGAGAAATTTCGATGGTCAATTGGTGATCCAGCTGGACTTGGGGTAGGAGCAATAAAGTTTTTCGGCGGCGCGCTTGTCCCAAGTCAGGACGGACGTTTTGTGGCGATGCTTATGCCATCGCAAACAGGAGTTCGATTGTTTGTCGTTCCGACACCAATCCCAACGCCGAGCCCGACACCGGCATCAACGCCGACGTTCTCGACGCGGCGAGACATGGTTTTCGATCATGCTGGAAAATATCTTTACCTAACGACTTCAACTTCATCTGTCGAACGATATAACCTCGCGACCGGACAGTTGGAGACTATTCTGACCCTTTTCGGTTCGCTCCGGGGCATGGACATCGCGCCCGACGATTCATTCTTGCTGATCGCACAGGGCTTCGCCGGTGTGGCGAATGGGATGGTTCACAAGCTCGATCTGAACACCAACGCGGTTACGAACATTCAGTATCGGAAAAGACTCTTCGGCGAGTCGGGGGCATGGGATGTGGCGATTGCTTCGAACGGATTGGCCTTTCTAACCACCCAGGATAGTGGCGACGGGTCCGTGCCCGTGCGTCAGATCGATCTTGCTATCAATGCGGCCACCATCCGGACCGATCTATCGAACGGCTATTCCGGAAGCGAATTGAATCAAGATACCCTGATCCGACGGAGCGCCGACCGAACCCGGTTATATTTCGTTGAAGCGAATACATCAGACGGGCCAATCATCACTTATGATGCAGTGGCTGATAAGTTCGGACCGAGCGCGCAAACCTTCTTCGTGTTAGACGATGCCGCCAGTGCCGTCAGTCGCGACGGAACACTGTTGGCGACACGCATCACGAACAGCATTTCGCTCGACACCGCGCCTGATTTCAATTTTGTGCGCTCGTTGGCAAATATCAGCGGCGGAGTGGCGTTCGACGCGACCCGCGACGTTCTTTACGGGGTGGACACATCTAGCGATCAAATTGTCGCCTTTGATACGAACACGCTTAAGGAAAAATTCAGATTTTCCGTCGGCGAAAATGTCGACGGGGGCACCATGCAGTTCGACACTGGTAACTTAGTTGCAAGCCAAGATGGTAATTACCTCGCGTTGAGTACCGTATCGGGTGTGCGGGTTCTTCCGGTTCCCCATCCGGCGCCAACTCCAGCGCCGACGCCCAGCAGAGTAATTTTCGGCCCGCGCGGAATGGTGTTTGATCACGCCGGAACGCATCTTTATGTCTCCACCTCGGTTGGTTTAGTGTGGCCCTATAACATTGTCACCGACGAGCTGGAAACGCCCTATGATGTCGGCGGACCGCTCAACGGAATTGATATTGCGTCCGACGACTCATTCTTGTTAATCGCCCAGAGTGGCGTGGGATTGGTCAAAGGCGCCTTTCAAAAACTCGATTTGACCACTGGAGGAGTGACCGACATCCCATATACGCGCACGATGCAGGAGGGAGGGGGCTGGGACGTTGGCATGGCCTCAAACGGATTAGCATTGGTTACCACCCAATTCTTTGGTTCGGGCTTGGTGCCATTGCGCCAAATCGACCTAACGACGAATACGATTAGAGCGCGCCAGGATGCTCCTGGTGTCTTCTCAGGCGAGATAAACCAAAACACCAAGATTTACCGCAGCGCAGACAGGACCCGGATTTATTTCCTGGAGGCGAACTCGACGAGGGGTCCCGTCTTTACTTATAATGCAATTACAGACACCTTCGGGCCGGAAGTAGATAAGCAGGCGTTACTGGGCGGAGCGAGTGGCGCAGTGAATCGGAACGGATCGATTCTGGCCACCCGCATGGAGCAGGCCACGACCGCGTCGATAGAAACGCCGAGCTTCGGATTAATCCATACAATTGCCAACTGTGACAGTGGGATCGCATTTGATGCAGTGAAGGATGTCTTCTATGCCGTTGACAGCGCAGCGAACCAGATTGTGGCCTACGATACAAATATCTTTTCCCAGAAGCTTCGAATCAACATAGGCGAAGACATGCCCGTCGGAGCGACGCCTTTTGGAACGGGCACCCTGGTCCCGAGTCAAAACGGCCAGTATGTCGTTGTGATGACTCCAACGGCAATTCGCTTGTTTAATGTCGCCAACGTCGGTCCGATTCCAACACCGACTCCGATACCCACACCGACTGCGACACCAACGGTCACGCCAACGCCGACGCCTATTATCACTCCATCGCCAAGTGCAACGCCGCCCGGAGGCACACCCATCGTCGGCGTATCCGCGATCACGCCACGCATCCTAGAAGGAACTAATGCAGGCTTTCGAATTACCGCGTCGCACAATACGCGTCGGCCGATTTCGGTTAGTTACACGTTCGGCGGCGCGGCAACATTTGGAACCGACTACACAGTCGCCGATGGCCTTGGGCAAACTGGAGAGGTGACTATTCAGGAAGGCGCTGACTATGCGATTGTAACAATATTTACCATCTCAGATCATATAGCCGAGAAGACTGAAACCATAAAACTGACGCTGAACCGCGGCGCAGGTTACAAGTTGTCCGCTAAACATCAGGCCACGGTAAAGGTCGCGAACGCACCGTAGTTGCAGTCCACCCAATTCTCACCACAAAGCAGCCCAGAAACCCTTAAAACTTGGGTTCGGTGTTCGCCGTTCGATGTTTTCTGACTACCTCAGACCTCTTCAGTCGTCGCGGCGACACGAATCACGCCGCCGTGCGGCAAACCATAAGTCGGGCTACATTATTGATGCACTAGCTGGGAGCGTAACCGCGCCGTAGTCCGAACGAAGGCGGATACCTTCTACTTTGTATTCGCTCGACGCCCGCTCACTCACCGCTACCTCACGACTTAACCCGGCCATATCGCTCATCCCTGCTCGCTCCATTCTACTTCCTAATTCTCTTCGCTGACCTCTGATTTCACCGGCGGCGACTCTGCTAATTCGCAAGGCATTAAGAGAATGTTAAAAAATGTAGAGACGAGCCCATTTTTCCCCAAGAATATGATGAGACCTCGAAGTAAATCGTGTGATTTTTCTTACCCTGACGGAATTCAATCTTGTCATACCTCTTCTTGCTTCCGACGGAAATAAACAGGCTCTGGGTTTTGAATTTAAAACCCGGAAAATGATGCTGGAGGTAGTCGTGTTCCATCCAAACGCCGGTCTTCTCGTCGGGTGCGTGGATGACGACTGCCGAATCGACGGAGGAACCGTCGCCGCCGCCGTAGGACGGCGTAATCGGGGGCGTCGGCGCAGCCGGTCGCGCATTCGCATACGTTACCAACTCGTGTTCACCTGATGGTGCGACAACGACGTACGTATCCGCTTCACCCCGCCTGCCGTTCGGGTTAAAGCTCACATTGAAAGTATCAAGCCAGTGCGGCATGCGGCCATTTTTCGGCCTAACGAAACTTTCCGTGACAAGAGCTTTGGATTCGTCACGCCCAAACAGGACGTGAATCCACGAGCCGTCCGGGCGCCGCAGCAGAACCGAATAACCTGGCTGCCCTTTGAACCCGGCGGCTTTCCACTCTGGAAGAATGAATTCTTTCATCTGGAAATCTGATTCGCCGATGTCAGTTCCGAAGAGATGCAGCTCAACCTTGCGGCCGCGCTCAGCCCGCTTCCACTCCGTTAACCAGGACGAATAAGCGCTAAGATGGCCTGACGCATCTTCGTAGGCGGCCCGAAACTGATTCCAATCGACACGCGGTTTACCCGAATCGTCGACCGGATCCCACCACCAAACCGAGTCAATCAGCCGCGGCCGCTTGGTATGGATCCATGCGTAGATCGAGAGCGGGAACATGTTGACCCCTCCGACGAAGGGCGGCTGACCGAATGCGAATTCCGCCTTGAAGGTGTCATAGCCCGGTAGTTCGGGGCACAGCTTCGCAGCTTGCCGTTCGCCCTCTTCGCGACTCGGATAGTCAGTAACACCGGGAAGCGTTGCCGGCTCAGCAAAAACGTTGATAGCTACCGCAACCGGAACCATCCAAAGAAACCGACTCATTGAATCAGCGTAGCACAACGTCCAAGACCGCGATTCTGTAAAACCAGCGCGAAGAAACCAATCGCCTGCTATCTCGACCTCTGGTCTCTGATCTCAGCGTTTCAGCTTTCCGTTTTGAGCTTTAGCTTTCGGAACGACTGTCGATAGTAAGCTCTGACCCCCTTGCTCTCGACCGCGGGCGCGGAAGCCGGCGACTCGCTTTTGGTGAATGGAGCGCGTGGGATGCGCGACATAGAAGGTAAAAGCAGGGTAGGAGCGAGTGAGTGCGGGCAACGAACGAGTTTCAAAACCAAGCGGGAGCGTAAAGCTTTTCGGAGTTTAGATTTGCCCCCCAATTCTCTTCCCTTGAGAACCAGGCCCCAGGCCCGGGATTTATCGGATGTTTAGGTACCGCATTCAACAATGATCGGATCACCAGAGGCGCTGCCAATCCAGTTTGAAATGCGAATAGGGCATTCATTTCAAAATTCATCAGGGTGTAGATGTAAGCGACGACCCCGCCAAGAATCGGCCAGATGATGTAGGCGGCCCAGTAAACCCAGGCGACATCGCCCGGCCTTGCGGGCGACAAAAGCGGTGGATGAAGTTTCTCAAACGCCGGTTCTCCGCGGCTCCGGGGGGAACGGTTGTGTTGTTCTTCATTCAGACCGAAATGTCAAATTTCGATTCCCTCATCATTCAGTAGCGGTTTAGTTTCTTAGAAGATGAAGGGAGCGGCCGTACTCTTACTGATAGTTGGCTCTTCTTCGCCGCTGCTCGCGCAGCAGGATTATGAAATCCGTCTCAACCGTTCTTTGAAGCCGGGAAATCAATTCAAGGTTTTCGCGCGAGGAAGAATTTTAGAAGACTTTCAGATCTCGCTGGCTCACGAACCGCTGCAAGAGACGAAAGATGACTTCGAGGTTGAATATGCGGCAACGAGAAAAGTGCTTGAAGTCGACAAGGCTGGGAGGGCGACCAAAGTTTCGGACATTATCGAACAACTCTCGGTGATCCGTGCCGGCAATCACGCCGAACTGGCCCAGCGTGGCGCGAGCCTTGTTGCTTTTGTCCAAGGCAAAAAGAAAATCTTTGAGATCGACGGCCAACGCGTCGATGACCAGACCGAAAAGGCGTTGAAAGTAGTTATCGACATAACTACGGGAGGCCCTAGCGACGACGAAGTTTTCGGAACCAGAGCGAGAAAGAAGCTCGGTGAAAGCTGGAACATGAACAAGATTTTGGCAGTCGAAGACTTTGCAAAGCGTTCCAACGTTGAGCTTCGAAATCTGGCCGGTGAAGTGAGGTTGGAGTCAGTGACGCATGAGTCGACCGGAGACGTGCTGAAAATTGTTTGTCACTTTAAAGGAGACGCGCGGCCCGTGTCGCTTACAACCATCACCTCATCGCGCGGACCCTTTGAGGCGACTTGGTCCACGAGAGTTCCCGTGGAACCATCGCTTGCTCGAACGGAAGATTCGATCGCACTGAGCCTTCAATTTCAAGGAAAAGGCGGTGCACCAGACCACACACAGACAAGTGTTGCAGGCACGCTAAGGAAATCCGTAATCTGCAAGATGACGCCATTAAACGATTGAGCGCGAACCGGCGCGGCCAATGCAGAGGAGCGCGCCGCGTCGAGGCGGCTTGACATTGCAGGGGGCGGCGAGTGAAATGAGCGCTTAGTGAAATTTCTCAAACGCCGTTTCTCTGCGGCTCCGGGGGGAACAGCGGTCCTGTTTTTCATCCAAATTTTTTCGACGCTCGGGTTCGCTGTCCTTTACTCGACGCTGGTCCTCTACGCGACGAAGCATCTCCAGCTCCCGGTAAAAGTGGCCACTACGTTGATGGGCGTTTTTGGCGCGTTCAATTACGGGTTGCATCTCTTCGGGGGTTATCTCGGCGGCCGCTTTCTCTCGAACCGGAATCTCTTCGTCGGCGGCATGGCGCTGCAGGTGATCGGTTGCGGATGCATCGCGGGCGGGACGGCCGCGCTGTTCTACGTCGGCCTCGCCCTTTTCCTCACCGGCAGCGGCCTGAACGTCACCTGCATCAACATGATGCTAACGCAGCGTTTTACTCCGGAGGATCCGCGCCGCGAAGGAGCTTTCCTCTGGAACTACGCCGGCATGAACGTCGGATTCTTCGTCGGATTCAGCGCCGCCGGTTACTTCCAGGGGACCGAGAGTTATGCGAGCCTCTTCATCTTCGCGACACTCGGCAACTTCGGCGCGATCGTCCTCGCTCTATTTAACTGGAAAACGCTGACCGATCGCAACACGCCGCTGCTCGACGCGACACGGAAGCAGTACCAGCTACGCCTGCTCGCCGGCATCGGCATTGTGCTCGGTCTCGTCCCGGTCGTCTGGTTTATGCTCCAGCGGCCCGGAGGGACCGAAACGATAATCAAGGGGATCTGCGGCGCGGTCGCGCTGACGCTGATCTATCTCACGCTGCGCCACCGCGATCGACGCGAGCGACGGAACATGACGGCTTACCTGATTCTGACAGTTGGTTCGCTGATGTTCTGGTCGTTGTACCAGATGGCGCCGAACGGCCTGACGCTGTTCGCGGTCAACAACGTTAACCTGATGATTGGTTCTTGGAAGATTCAGCCGCAGTGGATTCAGAACATCAACACTGTCTGTATCGTGCTCGGCGGACCGCTGCTCGCGTCGTTCTTTCCCCGCCTGCGCGCGCGTGGATGGAGGATCGACATCCCGAAGCAGTTTGCGACATCGCTGCTCTTGATGGCGCTGGGCTTTCTCATTCTCCCGTTAGGCATTAAGCTGGCCGGTATCGACGGCAAGAGTGCGTTTGGATGGCTCTTCATGAGTTATGTGCTGCAGAGCATAGGTGAATTGCTCATCTCTCCGATCGGATACGCGATGATCGGCAAGCTCGCGCCGAAGCAGTATCAGGGGATAATGATGGGCAGCTGGATGCTCGTGACCGGCCTCGCGTCGCTCTTCGCCGGCGATTTCTCGGGAATGATTCCCGAGCCGACCGGCACCACGGCCGTCGCCACCAACGCCGGCTATGCGAAGCTTTTCGCCGAGCTCGGCCTCGGCAGCCTTGTGGTCGGCGTCGCGCTTGTCGTGCTTACCCCGTTTCTGCGCAAGCTGATCACCGACAAGGCGGAGGTTGCTCCGCCAGAAGAAGCGCCAACAGTGGTCGGCCCGGCCGTTCCTGTTGTCTAAAGACCAAGGACGGCTGCGCAAAATTCCAAATTCCAAATTCCAAGTTCCAAGCTCCAGGGAAGCACCAAGTCTCAAACTCTAGGTAACCTAAAGCTTTAAGGAGTTAACCAGCGTCAAAACTCGAGCGCCTGACGCTAGACTCTCAACCCCGAAAGTGTTCGGGGCCGTCCTGTCAACAGGCAGGCCAAAGCGAGCCTGCGAGCGTTCAACCTGTCGCGCCGTAGTCTCACACGTAGGCGGATCAACTATCAACTGACGACGGCAGGAGCCGGCGAAGCCCGGTTAGACCGACCAGTGCAGCTAACGCAAGTGCCAGCAAGCCAAGACTTGATCCGCCCTCGGGCACACCGTTACTTGCGGTTTCAGAGGCAAAGGCCGAATCAACAAACTGCAAAAAAATCGGAATCCCGCCGTCGGTCCCAATGTTGGCACTTGTAACCGTCGACCCGGTTCCTAACGGCAAGTCGCTGTTCACAAAAAACGCGAAGTCGCTCCCTATCCCAGTGGCATAAAAGTATCGGTTCACCTCGTTACTCGGCTCACCCGCAGCTTCAGCAAAATCGTAGACGGCACTGCTAAGCGCGATGCCCGACATAGGGTCAAAGGAGACCGTCCAAGTGTCCGGGCTAGTGCCACCCCCGATGCCCGGCGTAATGGTGAACGCCGTCGGGTCGGTCGGATTGGTGTAGGTGTAGGTGAGGACCGTCGATGAGACTTCGGTCAGGGTTAGGATGTAACCCGGGACGGCGGAGGCCGTTGGGGTAGCGACGGCGGCAGCAGCGGCCACGGCGATAACCGCCAGAATTTTGGAGACGCAGTTTGTGTTCATTCGATGATTCCTTTTAGATTTTCCGAAGTCTCGCTGCCAACTGATACACCGCCTGGCCCCGTCGAGTTCGTGCAAGGAACTTCGTTTAGCGGAGAGGATGATGGGCCAAGTCCTACAAGGTCAACAAAATTATCATGGTTTTACATAGAATTTATTGTGGTTCTTATTTTTAATCGGTAGCCGCCGATTAATATCGCAGGGATCGCCAAGAAGGTATCCGCTTTCAAGTAGCTGGGTGCTCCCCGGAATATTTCGCGTCAATTTTGCAGGCAGAACCTCTTCGCAGTTTCCTTCTGAAAATTCCTTTAGGACTGTTTTGGCGCGGCGGCCAAAACCAACCCCGAAAGCTTTCGGGGTGCTCCCCGGGAACCGAGGTCGCGGCGCTCCCTCGTTCGCATCCTGCGGGTTGACCGCGCTGTTACGGAAAAGTGAAGCGGTAGAAACGCCGCGGGAAGTTGCCGGCGTCAGTGTCTTCGTATTGCAACGCACCAGAAGGGTTGCTGTTAACTGGGGCGAGTGGAACGAAGCTACCGGAGCTCAAATCCGGCGAGGCTGCGATGTGATAAGCGGTGCTGGGCGCGCCGGTGCCCTGCACGAGAATATGACCATTCACCAGACGGGTGATCGCGGTGATGCGCAATGGCACGAGTGGTACCATCGAGCAGTCGCCAGGTCCGGCGGTGTTATTGATAAAGCCGGAGACGGTGCCACTGAACTGCGAGGAGGCTATCGTTCCGTTAGTTGCCGATCCTGTTGTATTCACGACCACGACGAAGTTGTGCCCCGCGGGAACGGTGAACGAGTAAGTTGCCTGGTCGATGGTAGTCCCCAGGCCGCTAATGCCACTGTCGCCAAGGTAGTTCGTGGAGATGCTAGTCGGATCATAGGTCTGATCATAGGCAACGCTTTCGATGTCGCCCGGGCCGTTGAGGCCCGTGTTGATCGTGACTGTGTAGCAGCGAGCGGCGCCGCTCGTGTTCGTGAAGGTGTACGTTTTGTAGTAGTGTGTTCCCGCGAAACCGCCTCCCGGGCTCGCCTTGCCGGAGCAGGTGCTCGGGCGTCCGTCCCGGCCAATCCGATCGGTCTGCGTCGAATCGCTCGTCATGAGCTGGCTGGTCGGAATTGTTTGGTCTGGCCCGCCGGCGCAAGTCGGCACCGTGAATGGGATCGACTTACTTCCGCCCGCGTAAGTGAGGTTGAGTGAAAGGGCGATTTCGGTGCCGCAGACGAATGAACTCGCGACGGAGATCCGGAACGGCGCCAGGTTCGTGCCGCTCTCGTCGATTGCCTTGTCTGAATAGCTGGAGCTACCCTGCGAAATCGTGACGCCCGGGGTCGTTGTCGTTAGGGTGGCAGAGATTGCCGTTGCTCTGGCGCAGCCGTTATTCTTGATCCCGAGGTTCAGTTTCACGCATTCGGCCCGGTTAACGATGCCGTTGTTGTTGCCGAGGTCATCGTTAATGGTGAAGCCGTTTGCCTCGAGCTTCGACGTGCCGGTCATGACGAAATTTTGCGTAACCATGCCGCCGCCTGGCACTGTGACATTCGCCGAAGCCGGCGATGCCGAGGTGCAGTTGCGATTGGGGTCCGCGGCAACGGCGATGTTGCTGCCGGCGGGAACGATGATGGTGTAAACACCGTTTCCGTCACTGGCGGCGGCGTAACCGTTGGTCAACGCCACTCTCACGCCGGAAATCGGAGCGCCCGTTTCGGCCGAAGTAATTGTGCCGGTGACTGTGCCCCAAAGGTTTGCCGCCGACTGGCAGGTAGGGAACTTGTAGCTCGTTATCCGGGTAGACCAGTTGAAGGCTCCGTTCGTCTTCAAGTACTCGTTTGTGTAGTAGAACGTGCACTGGTCGATCGGGTCGAGGGTCATCGCGCTGTAGTCGCCCCAACGATTTCCTGCCGGCGCTACCTGGACGCCGAGGCCGGCCTGCATTTCCGTCTCGGCTCCCATCGTCCCCGCTGGATCACTGGCGAGACGCCCGGTCACGTAGATGCCGGGCTTGATCGTCGTACTCGATTTGCTGTAGCCCAGCGCGATGTTTCGATTTCTGTCCATCGCGATCGACGGCATCCAGCGATAGGCGCTATCGGGATCATAGGTACCAGACTGGAAAAGCGTTGGCGTTGAAGTTGAGCTTCCGCTATTCCGGAACTCAAACCATGTTACAGCTCCGTGGTTGGCGTCGCTGCCCGCGTCCGGACCGCTGACAACGAGCGACTCGTCCGCTGTCAATTGCGTGCCCTGGTTGCGGTAGGCGAGGCGATACATGTAGTGCCCCGCAAGGTTGTCCAGATAATCAGTCGTCGCGGCAGGTGGAGGCTCCGGCACGCAGGCGCGCTGCGTGTTCGCGTCACCGACACAGGGCGCGCTGCCGATGCCCGCTTGGATGCTGCCTGGTATCGCGCCAATCGTTGCAACTGGGTTCCAGGTCACTACCACTCGGAACGAATCGGTGAGGTTGGTGAGTCCGAAGTTAGGTCCAAGGACAAACTCCGCCTCACCGGCCGGCGGAGGAGTCAGGCTGTCGAGATCGGCCGGAAGGAATCCGTATTCCGTTCCGAGATCCCTGCTTTGCATGCGAGCGGGAAGCCCAGCGATCATCTGCAGCCGCTCGAACACATAAATGCGGCCCTGGAAGAATGCATTCGGCGGTGCGACCGGCAATCCGACCGGGCTGAGATCAGTTGGGGCTGCGGTATACACATGCGCGCTCATGTAATAGCCATCCGGCCATACTCCCGTGTGCGGGTAATCGATGAAGTTCGTCTTGTCCGTTTCGAAATCGTAGACGTAGTACTCTCCCGTCGCGTCTTCTGTCGTAGAAACAGCGATGCACTGGTGTGAATAGCTGCCAGCCGGGCCAGCCACAGCGAACTGTGAAATCACCCAGCGGCCGGCCAGGATGTCGTAGGAGACGACCGGGTCGCCATCATTGTGTGACGCGCAAACACCGCCCAGCGACTGAAAGAGCGTATTACCGGCAGCGGGCCCATACTCCAGTGCACCCGTGGTTTTGTTAAAGACTGCGAAGCTCGTGTTATTCCATTGCACGAATTGTGTCGGGCCAACCCGGCCGTTCACGTCTGGCGGATTACTGGAAGGGCTGAATCCAGCCAGCCCAACGCCGACACCTTCGAAGCTGACACCGGTTGGACTCGGGGCCGACGCTTGCGCGCCCGCCTCGATCTGGACTGCTCCAGCCGGCCCGCCGCTTTTCGTCGGAAGCTTCGGCGGCATCGGTTCCAGATGATAATATTTCACGACCTTCTCCGGATCGATTGGTGCCATGTCGCGCAACTTCCGCGTGCGAACCGGGGTGACGGGAGTCAGATGCTGTGGCGCGCCGCTATAAAGAACCGCCGCCGAGGGTCGCGACCTGACCGGCGGTGGCTCGGCCGGCACTTTGTCCAGTTTGACCGCACCACCGTTGGCGGCGCGCTTTGATAGCGACTCTATCCCCAGGGTAGATGCCAGCTGTGTCAACCAGCGGGACGAACTAGTTGTGTGTGTGTTGTTATCGGGCTGCTGCGTGCCCGCGAAGGCCAACAGAGTGAGCATCCCTGCCGTTAGGCACAGGAGAGATGAGATAAGCGCGCGCAAGATGATGAAAGCCGAGGGGCGGACGTTTTTTATTTTCATGGCTGAGGATCTTCGAAAATGAGTCGAAAGCCGGGTGTTCGCCGGCCCTGTGAGGCGCTAAATCGGTTGCCCGGTTCGCGCCACCCGACGGTATATCTTTTTGCGAACGCCGCGTCAAAACTCTTTTCGACATATTACAGAAATTTAAGGTAACGTGACCCACTTAGCTGATCGCTTACCGGCATAGAGGTGGGGTCCCTTCGCCCGCAGCCGCAGGGCCTGGACCCCTGCGGCGCTCAAAAAAGTACCGACAGTCGCCTGTTCAGCGCATGCCGCTGTCGGCAGTCCAGTTCACCTTCGTCGTCTGGCCCGCGACGACATCAGCCTCGAAACGCCAGCGGCCAATCCGGGGCGCCGCGCCTTCTCTTATGGCGACATAATGACCAGGTGGTAACGCGACGTGAAAACGACCTTCGCCGTCCGTCGTGAAGGTCGTGACCGTGGCATCGCCGGCTTTGACCACGAACTGCGCGTTACGCACTGGCGCAACACTCGGCCCATCATCTTTCCTGATCGGTCCGGGACGACTGGGCGAGACGAGAACCGTGCCTTCTATCCCGCTCGCCGCGGGAGCCGGTGTTTCTGCCACGGCCGTCATGGAGAAAAGCGCGATGAGCGCCGCTCCGATAATCGAAAGGTACGCGTGAATCATCTCTTCAATATCGCGCGCCAGCTGATAAACACGAGAAGACTCGTACGGTCCGGACATTGATTGTCCTTGTGGCGGCAGCCGTCTCGGCTGCGTTCTGTATTGAGCGTTGGGCGTTCGAACGGCCTCATTCGGCAGGCGCGCGATCGAATTCGACGGCCCGCCATGCGTCGCCGCGACGCTTGTAGGTGATCTGGACACGATACGCCTGTTCGCCCGATGGCGTGTGCCCACTCAAATATGCGCTTCGCTGTTCCGGCGGAATCCAGGCGGTCAGTCCTCCAGCGACTGTTTGACCTGAACCAGGATTGAACACCGAGAAAATCGTCACCACCACGGTGCACGTATCACCAGAGCAGGAGATCGGATCCGTTTTCATGTGGCGGAAGCTCAACACGTCAGTCCCTCCGACAGGACATCCCGGGCAATCGGTACTCGCCGCCTGAGCAGGAACAACCTTGGTCGAGCGAACGAAAGCGACGCAATCTTCCGCGATCTTATCTTCGCCGGGCTGCAACTCGTCTCCACCGGTTTCCGCTTCGGCCTCGCGCACCAGCTCGCGTGCCGGCTCGTGTGGCGCTTCGGACGTGTTCGCATCCTTTTCCCGATCCGGCGCCGACTTCTCCGAACACGATGCGGTGATGATACCCACGACAAAGAGAAGGGCGGCACGACGAATGTTCATACGCGGCTGATCTGTTCTCATCGCAGGCATCGGACGGCAATCCGATTTCATCGACCAACACGTGCAGTCAGTCTTCCTCTTCCCTGGCACATCGAAGCTTTGAGCGAAGGTGGCTTTGCCTGCGGCGAGCGCTGGAAAACCGGGATCAAATCTAAACATCTGACATTTGCTCCTGACACGATCGTCTGCGAACACTTTGCTTGAGCCGAGGCCCGCTACGGATAAACCGGATCGTCATGGGTAGCGATAGTTAGTGGGAGTTGGGAGTTGAGAGAATGGCCCGCGAGCGAGCCTTTAGTTAAGAGTTGCAAACGCCGAACGCAATTGGCGCAGCACAAAGCTATCCGACTTTAACTCTCAACTAAAGCGAGCCTGCGAGCGTTGGCTTCGCCACGTTGAATCGTTAAAAAGGTTACATTGTTACAACGGAAGGATTACGCGATCGAGAAGGAGCGTGATTTGAACGACCAGGAATGGAATCATCCGGTTTTAACCACGCAGCCTTCGACCGCTGGTTGTTAGCGCTGTTTAAAACCCGAGCCGCCGCTTTCCGCCGGTTGCAGGCATCTGCGCGAGGGTTCCGGAGAAATTTTTTGCCGCCGGAAACAGTTTCATCCATCGCGGTTTACACGTTTCAGGAACTTCCGGATTAGCCATAAATAACAGAAGCGCACATCCGGCCGGAAACATTCCGACGAATCATAACTTCAACGGACCTTCGACTCCCTGGGAGTCAAGAGGCAATGGTCGCTTCTGGAGGCCCAACGCTTAACTGAGCGCTCGTTTTCTAACGAGCAACAAAAGAGTAAGACCATGCCCAATAACACGACAAAAATTCTGCTCGCCACCGTTGTTGTCACGGCTCTGGCGCTAACCACCGGTTGGAGCCAAAGCAGTGGTAGCTTCACCGCGACTATCTCTAGCACCCAATGCACAATTAACACCACTCCCGGCCTACCTAACTCCGGAGGGTTAAGTGGTGGCAGTCCAGTCCACATGCTGGATACCTACATTCAAACCCCGAACTCAAAGTTCACCACGTTGCTGATTACTCCATCGCTGGTCACCGGCTTATTTAACAATACCGAAGTGACTCAGGCCATGGACACGTCTGGTAACTCGGCTGCTGTCCGGGTGTTTGTCACCCTCGATGGTAAGCCGGTGGCGCCCGATGCCGGTCCGGTAAACGCGCCGAATGGCATTATTTACGATCAGCGATTCCAGCAGCTCAGCACAAATATCTTCGATCAAATCGCGACCTGCAGCGTGAACAACAACTGCAGCATTGATCTGGTCGAAAGCACGCTGGCAGCGCACAGCTTCAACTTTGTGGCCCCGAATGTCGGCGGCGGCAACCATCATCTGGTGGTGCAATGGGCGTTTCAATGCACGGATAACGCCGGGTTGCCGACTGCCTGCACCACGGCGTATACCGCGAACACCGCCGGCGCCTGCGCTGGACCGGGGAGCGTAACCGTCACTCAAGTAAAAAATTTCAGTCAGGATGCGCCGATCGTAATCGGGCCGTAATCACGTTTGCCGATTCCTTCCTAACCAAAAGCGCGATCAACACCAACCGATTTTTGCCGCGGCGAAAGCGCTGTCGCCGCGGCGAAACGTTAAGGGACACCTGGACCATTCAGGTGTCCCTTTTCTGTAAAGTCGCCGGATCAGTCCGAATCCCTTTGGCCTAACAAGCCGGAGACCACCAGGGGACCTTAGCCTAACAACTGATTTAGGCTGAATCGTAGCTCTCATGCCTGTGACGCCTTACGGAAGTTGATAGTTGGGAACGGTCCGCGAGCGAGTCTTTGGTTTGGAGTTGTTTGTTCAGCCTTCTGCCATTGGGCGTTGGCTCCGCCGCGCTTCGCCACGTTGAATCGTTAAAAGGGTTACAAGGTTACAACGGCCCCCTCTGATTCAGCGTTCGATGTTCGATGTTTTGTCCTTTTCTCGTCCGTTGTCCGTGGTCCTGAGGTCTTGTGGTCCCATTGTGCCCTTGGCGAGGCGCCTGTGCTCCCCAGGCATTTCGCGTCAATTTGCAGACAGAATCTCTTCGTAGTTTCCTTCTGTAAATTCCTTTAAGACAAAGACTGTTTTGGCGCGGCGGCCAAAACCAACCCCGAAAGCTTTCGGGGTGCTCCCCGATCCAAGGAAACTTGTCGTGAAGCGAGCGTGCGAGCGTTCAACCTGTCGCGCCGTCTTGTCACGTTCGTAGCCTTGGCGAAGACGGAAGTCTCACACGTAGGCGGATCAACTATCAACTCGCCTCTTATTCTAGGAACCTGATCGTCATCGGGGAGCAACGAAAGTAGGAAGTAGAAAAGGCGGAGACGCAGGTCAGACATCCTGAAATGCGGAAAGCTGACAACTGAAATGGGAAAGACTGCGTCGACGCCGAAGCGTTATTGAATGAACCGGATCGTCATGGGATACCGATAGAATTTTCCGTCGCTCGCCTGGATGGCGGCGATGATGACGAAGACGGCGTTCAAGACCCAGAGAACCGCCAGGAAAAAGAAACCGATCAGCACAAGACAAAAGACTGCGGCGATCGCGTTGTAGATTAACATCGAGATCTGGAAGTTGACCGCTTCTTTGCCGTGGGCGTCCAGCTCAGGCGAATCGTCGCGCTTGGCCAGCCAGATGATCAGCGGCGGGATGAGGTGACCGGGGAAATGGAGGAAGACGCCGAGCAGGGCGCTGGCGTGGCAAAGCGCACTCCAGGTGCGCACGTTCGAGGCGGCGGGCGCGGTGACAGGCAATGGCAATGGCGGCGGCGATGATGTTTCCATGGGTTCTATTGATTGGATGCGGGCGGGCTTAGGTTTGGATTCAACTTTGCAAAGAGTTGATCCACAAGATTGTTTTGGCGCGGTGGCCAAAACCAACCCCGAAAGCTTTCGGGGTGCTCCCCGGATCAGAAAGAATCCGCGGACTGCGCGGTAAAAATCCCGAAATTTAGGCCTGTACTATATAGAGGTGCCTTGGAACGAGTGAGAGTTGATCCACCTTCGCGTCGCTACTGGCGCGACGAGTTGTTGAGGGTTGAGTCCGGATGAAGGCGAAGGTCGTTTTGGCGAGACGCCAAAACCAACGCCCGAGACCGGGCGTGCTCCACAATCCGTCGAACCCGCGCCACTTGTCGCGCCGTCTTGTCACGTTCGTAGCCTTGGCGAAGACGGAAGCCTCGGCGTAGGCGGACCCGCGGTAAAGATCCCCGAAATTTATTTGCATCTATATAGAAGCCGTCTATTTTGTTGGTCCGCAGTTATGCGGTCCCGCGGTCGCGGGATGTTCTTCATGGCTCAGGGCTGAGCCGCTCAATCGGTTGATGGTTGATAGTTGATTGATGAGAGCGGGTTTTGCCGTGTACCGGTGCGGGAACAGTGGATCTTTGACAGTTTGGTTTCGGATTTCTGACACGACGTTTCGGCAGTCAATAGACAGCCGCTACAGAGGAAATCCGGGATGGATAGATAGTCAGCGAAAATTGAATTGTGCGTTACCAGCTCAAGCTTAGCGGCTTGAGTGTTGGTTTCTTTGATCAATAGCAATTTTCCTCCGGTTTCGGTCCGCCTGCGCCCTTCGGGGCTACGGCGTGATTAAACTAGAGGAGTAAGGATTATAGATCGGACAAACCCGCGTAAAAGTCCGGGATGCGAATCCCGGGACTCACGCGGTTAAGAAAGTCAGATCGGTCGGTGCTATAGCGGCACTGGCCACAAACTTTGTCTGGCGGGTCTGCTGAGATCCGTCGGCTCCAAGTTTTTACGGAGAGTTTGATTCTGGCTCAGAACGAACGCTGGCGGCGTGGATAAGACATGCAAGTCGAACGGGATTTTTTCTGGTAGCAATACCGGGAAAAGTCTAGTGGCGAACGGGTGCGTAACACGTGGGCAATCTGCCGAGAAGTGGGGGATAGCTCGCCGAAAGGCGAATTAATACCGCATGTGATCAGTTAAGACATCTTAGCGAAATCAAAGCCGGGGCAACCTGGCGCTTTTTGAGGAGCCCGCGGCCTATCAGCTTGTTGGTGAGGTAACGGCTCACCAAGGCTATGACGGGTAGCTGGTCTGAGAGGACGACCAGTCACACTGGGACTGAGACACGGCCCAGACACCTACGGGTGGCAGCAGTCGAGAATTTTTGACAATGGGGGAAACCCTGATCGAGCGACGCCGCGTGGAGGATGAAGGTCTTCGGGTTGTAAACTCCTGTCATTTGGGAACAAGGCGCACGTATTAACTGTGCGTGCGTTGATAGTACCAGAAGAGGAAGGGACGGCTAACTCTGTGCCAGCAGCCGCGGTAATACAGAGGTCCCAAGCGTTGTTCGGATTCATTGGGCGTAAAGGGTGTGTAGGTGGCGCCGTAAGTCGGGTGTGAAATTTCGGAGCTTAACTCCGAAACTGCATTCGATACTGCGGTGCTTGAGGACTGGAGAGGAGACTGGAATTCATGGTGTAGCAGTGAAATGCGTAGAGATCATGAGGAAGACCAGTGGCGAAGGCGGGTCTCTGGACAGTTCCTG
>JBEEGV010000004.1:0-5721 GCA_041167085.1 Verrucomicrobiota bacterium | reverse complement strand
TTTGGTTATGACTTGGACTACGGGCTGCGGATGGCGGAAAGCCTGGAGACCAGCGGGCTGGTGGACTACTTCAACGCCGACGCAGGTTCCTTCTCGAGCTACTGGATCGAGATTCCGCCGGCGGCCGTAGCGCCCACCGAATTCCGGAAGCTGAACGCCAGGCTGAAACGTGCAAGCCGGCTTCCTGTGGTTGCGTTCGGGCGGATCACTCCGCCGCAGCGCGGGGAGGATATGCTGCGGGCCGTCGAGGCCGATCTAATCGGCATGGCCCGCCAACTCATTACTGATCCGGAAACGCCAAACAAACTTAAGGCAGGCCGTGTCGATCTCGTGCGCGTATGTGTTGCCTGCAATGACGCCTGCATTTTCCAAGTCGGTCAGGAAAAGGCGGTTCGCTGCATCCACAATCCAAGTGCCGGCCGCGAACGCGAGTTGAGTGAGCGGCTTGTAACGGAGGCAGCGGTTGCACGACGCATCGTCGTTGTAGGCGGAGGGCCTGCAGGCCTCAAGGTCGCAGAGATCGCGGCAAAGCGCGGCCACAAGGTGACAGTTCTCGAGCGGGAGGATGCGCTCGGGGGCCAGGTTCGGTTAGCAGCGAAGCAACCCGAGCACGAGATTATCGGAGAGGTGACTCGGTATCTCGAGGCGGCGGTCGCCGATCGAGGTGTCGAAGTCCGCCTGGGCGTAACGGCGAACCCGGCACTGCTTCGGGAACTTGCAGCAGAGGTAATCGTTATTGCGACTGGATCGGAACCGAACTTACCGAACCAGCGCAGCGATGGCGCGGCGCAAGCGCGCGCGCTGGGCAGGCAGGTGCTCCCTGCCGTTCCCGGTCTCGAACAGCCGTTCGTCTTGTCGTCCGATCAGGTTCTCTCCGGCACGGTGAAGCTCAGCGGCAACGTGCTGGTGATTGATGACAACGGTCACTGGGAAGCCGCCGGGACGGCTGAGTATCTCGCTGACCTGAGCTGCAATGTGGAGGTCATTGCTTCGCATCCTTTGATAGGCGAGGACATCGAGGCTGGCACCCGAACGCTTTTTTATCGCCGGGCCGCGATCAAGGGGATCCGTCTCCGTTCGAACACGGTGCTTCTTGAGGTCGGCGATCACCGGGTGAAAGTTGCGGCGACCTTCAGCTCCGACAGGACCGAAGGCTGGGACAAATACATTCTCGTTCCGGGCAAGGGAGAATGGATCGAAGATATCGATTGGGTCGTTCCGATTATCGGGCGGCGATCCAGGGAGGATCTTTTTCTGGAACTCAAGTCATCATCCGAGTTTGGCAGCGTCCGGATTGAGCGGGTCGGAGACTGCGTTGCGCCCCGATTGATCCAGAGCACCATCGCCGAGGCTTTCGCCCTGGCTCGAACGCTGTGAGACGCGGTGCCGGTTCCCAGACCTAGAGAGAGCGTTATTGCCAATGTCAAGCAGAAAGGAAACCGCGAACTTGTGACGGACGAACCGAGGGCGACCTCCTATCGCTGGTTGATGCATGGAAATCAATCTACCATAGCGAAGCGCCCGCCAGCCTTATAAAAGCATTGGGACCCCCCTGGGTAGGTTGGACCTCCCTGCCACCGAGGCTTTCTGCTTAGCACGAACCTTATGAGCGACGAATCGCAAATCCCCTCGAATGCCGTCGGAACAACCGGTTCGTCGATCGAACCTGTGCTCGTTGCCCGCGGCATATCCAAGTCGTTCCCGGGTGTGATTGCCCTGAACGATGTCGACTTCGAAATACGATCGGGCGAAGTCAACGCCTTGGTAGGCGAGAACGGGGCTGGCAAATCGACGCTCATCAAGATAATGGCGGGATATTACGCGCCGGATCGAGGTGAGGTTCTTATCAACGGAAAGCACCTGCGCGCTGATCCCGCCTCTGCTCACCGGGCGGGCATTGCCACGATTCATCAGGAACCTCACCTGGTTCCGAGCATGACGGTGGCGGAAAACATCATGCTAGGCCATTGGCCCTCGTCGCGATTTGGCATCATCGCTAACAAAGAGGAGAGACAGCACGCTTTGGAGGTGCTGGAGCGGGTGGCTCCGGAACTCTCTCCAACGACGTTGGCGCGCCGACTTTCGCCCGCCGAAGGGCAACTGGTGGAAATCGCACGCGCACTGTCGGAGAACTCACGAGTTTTGATCATGGACGAGCCGACGACTTCGCTCTCTACACGGGAAATCGATCGGCTTTTCGCAATCGTGGACGAATTGAAATCCAGGTGCCTCGGCATCGTCTTTGTATCGCACTGGCTCGAAGAGGTGTTCCGAATTGCCGACCGTGTCACTGTGCTGCGTGACAGCAAGTTCGTCGGTTCCAGACCCGCCGCAGAACTCGATCACGCGAAGGTTATCAAAATGATGGTTGGTCGCGATGTTGCGGAGGTGACGACCTCAGGCCGGGAACCGGGAAAAGTAGTCCTCGACGTTAAGAATCTCACCCGGGTCGGTATCCTTCAGAATGTCTCGTTCAACGTTCGCGCAGGCGAAATCGTGACGCTGGCAGGTCTTGTCGGAGCCGGTCGGAGCGAAGTCGCCAACTGCGTCTTCGGAATCGACCCCTATGACGAGGGAGAAGTGCGACTCTGTGGCAAGTTGGTTCCGCCGAACGATCCTACGGCGGCGATTCAGGCCGGTATGGGCTTACTTCCCGAAGACCGGCGCCGTCAGGCGCTTGTTGCGCAGCTTAGCGTCGGTACGAACACGACGCTCGCCGTGCTGGACCTCATCGCGCCGCGCTGGGTGATTTTGAAGGAACGAGAAAGCAAAATCATTAGAGACGCTCAAAACTCGCTTGCGATTAAGATGGCGTCACAGACCGTCAGAGTCTCGACTTTGTCTGGTGGGAACCAGCAGAAGGTGGTGCTCGCACGATGGCTTGCACGCAAGCCAAGCCTCCTCATCCTGGACGAACCAACTAAGGGCGTAGATATCGGGGCCAAAGCGGAAATCAGCCAGATCATTGTCCGCCTGGTTGAGCAGGGTACCGCAATCCTGCTCGTCAGCTCCGAGTTGCCTGAGGTTCTGGGGCTGAGCGATCGGGTCCTTGTCATGCGATCGGGTCGCATCGCGGGCGAAATTTCGCGCGGATCCTTGTCTCAAGAATTGATCATGAAATACGCCACTACAGGCTAAACGGCATACTAGCAATGAATTCCAACGCGCAGAAAACATCCGCTCCGCAACCTGGACTTCTTGGGAAGGTCCGTACCGGCAACAAGTCCATGATCGAGATCCTTGAGGACCTCGGCTTGGTCGTAGTCATCGTCATCTGCAGCATATTGTTGGGCGTTGCTAGCCCGGTGTTTTTCAGCCGGATCAATATAGAGAACCTGCTCTTTTCCTCCACGATCATTGCTGTCGTTGCCATCGGCGAAGCTTTCGTCATTATGGTCTCCGGGATCGACCTCTCCGTCGGCGCGGTCCTGGCGCTCTCGTCGGTGTTGTGCGTCGGCCTCGCAGTCAATCAAGGATTGCCAGTCTGGCTGGCTGCTCTGATCGCGCTCGGGTTGGGAGCCATTGTCGGCCTCATCAACGGCTTGGCCGTCACAAGGCTCAAGATCCCGGCGCTTATCGCGACACTTGCGATGATGAGCATTGCCCGCGGTATCGCATTCATCTATTCCGGGGGCCGAAACATCGCTCCGATCCCGGATGTCTACAACAATATTCAGGCTGCGCGCCTGTTTGGAGTACCGGTGATCATACTGTTCACGCTCGTCATCGCCATCGTCGCGCACTTCGTACTAAGCAGTACCCGGCTCGGACGAGAAATCTATGCGACCGGCGGCAACCCGATCGCAGATACATGGTCCGGCATCCGTGCCGACCGGGTCATCATTTCGGCTTACATCATCTCCGGCATTGCCGCCGCCGTTGGTGGACTCATGATCACTGCGCGATTGGAAGCCGGTGCAGCGACAGCCGGCTTCGGCCTGGAGTTGACTGTTATTTCGGCCGTGGTGATCGGAGGCGTCAGCTTGTTCGGTGGTGAGGGTAAGATCGGATCGGTTCTGCTTGGCGTGCTACTGTTGGGACTGGTTCAAAACGCCATCAATCTGCTGAACGTCCCGCCGAACTACGACTATGTCGTCAGCGGGTTGGTGATTGGCCTGGCGGCGGCCGTCGACGTTTTCCGGCGCAATGTTGCGGAGGCGGGGGCGCGCCGCCGATTGGCTGCCGTGAAAAAGCAACAATCCGGAAGCGCGCCTAAAGCCGCTGAGTCGCATTGAGCCATTTAACAAAGGAATTCTCAGGCGGAGAATGCCGGGAAGCTTAACATAGAAAAATAAAATCCCATAAAAAAAGTTAGGAGATATGGAAAAAATACGTGCTGTGACAAAGAATGGTTTAGTGCGCCACGCGTGTCTGAACGCCGGCTTGGCATTAGCTATCACAATATTCGGAGGAGCGTTCGGCGTTGTTAGTGTAGCTGGCGGCGCGGAGGGCAGCGCCAAAGGAAAAACGGTCGGATATATTACTTTCGGTCTGCAGTTTGAGTACCAGGTTGCCATGGTGGAGGGGATTAAGAAGAAGGCGGCTGAGGCCGGTCTTGTTCTTCGGATAGTCGATGGCAAGGGTGACCCAAACCTGCAGGTAACCGAGGTGCTCGACGCGGTGACCAAACAACCTGACGCGCTGCTAATCAACCCTGTCGACGCGAAGCTCATCGTCGCCGGGGTGAAGCGCGCAAACGAAGCGAAAATTCCGGTCTTTATCATGGAGAATCCGCCGCCAGAGGGAAAATACCTGGGCTTTGTCGATTTTGACAACGAAGCTGGAGGTGCGATGGGAGCCGACGAACTCGCGAAGCTGATCGGGGAGAAAGGGGTCGTGCTTGAAACTCGTGGATCGGTCGGTTCCGACCAGGCGCAACTGCGCCACAAAGGCTTCGTCGACCGTATGAAGGAGAAGTACCCTAACATCGAAGTGCGGTCACTGAATACCGAGTGGATCGCCGATAATGCCTACAAGATGGTGCTAGACGCCTTCACTCAGAACCCCAATATCAAGGGCCTGTTCAGTCACAACGACGAGATGGTGCGAGGCGTTGTCTCGGCGTTACGGCAAATCGGCAAGCTTGTTCCTCTCGGAAAGGAAGGCCACGTCGTGATCGTTGGTCTCGACGGTACACCGCTGGCGCTTGATCGTATCCGTGACGGAACCCAGGACGCCTCGGTCGGGCAGGATCCGTACGCTATGGGTGGAATCATTCTAGGCGATATCATTGCCAATTTCGAGGGCAAGACGTTTGATCCGAAGGGTCGGACCGAGCCGGTTTTGATCACTAAGGACAATGTTAACGACCCCAATCTGTGGGGTAACGCTGGCAAGAAAAAATGACGATTAAGGTGCGTCGGTGTTACCGACGAGAAACGACGGAGAACTTATGCCAGAAAGATTGAGATGGGGTGTGATGAGCACCGCGAACATTGGAAAGATCGCGGTCATACCAGCCATTCAACAATCGGCACTAGGCACAGTTAAAGTCCTTGCAAGCCGTGATGTCGAGAAGGCCCGGAGCCTCGCGAACTTGCTCGGAATTGATCGGGTCGTTGGCAGCTACGAAGCGCTGCTCGAAGATTCCGAGGTAGACGCCGTGTACATCCCACTTCCCAACGCCATGCATGCCGAATGGACGGTTCGCGCGGCGGCTGCAGGGAAAGCCGTGCTCTGCGAGAAGCCATTAGCAACGTCCGTGGATGGCGTCAGAGAGCA
>JBEEGV010000003.1:0-3518 GCA_041167085.1 Verrucomicrobiota bacterium | reverse complement strand
AAACGGCAAGCGCGTCTCGTTTGCCGAAAACGTGTTCTATGAGTTTCGAGACCAGCGGATCGAGCAGGTATGGTCGGTCATCGACAAGGCCGCCGTCGAGTCTCAGCTTATGGCATGATGACTTTTGATCGGGGCAGCGCACTTGATCGGGGCAGTGTACTCCGTCATCCTGAGGTGCGCGCTCTTGCGCGCCTCGAAGGATGAGCACGGCCCGCGGCCCATCCTTCGAGGCTCGCCGCGCTCGCGCCTCCAGCGACAACGGCAAAGCCGTTGCGCCGGGATGACGGCGAGGCCGTTGCGCAGAGATGACGGGGCATCTGTAACGGAGCGTGATGCGCATCACGTCGGACTCCGCGACGCGCAGCTAGATTGGCGGCATCGGACAATGTCCCCGCAGGGAACGCCGCCATGAACGCTGTTACCGCGCCGAAATCCCGCCAGCTGAACCGGCTCGAAGGTTTTGCGCTCACCGCCGTCTTCCAGGGCCTGCCGAGCTTCGCTATCGCCGTGCTGATGCTCAAGCTCACCGGCAGCCACCAGCTCGTCGGCGAGAAAGGCGGCGCCGCGATCTTCGTGGTGCTGGCGACGCTGTTCTACGCGCTGATCGGGCCGCCGCTGGCGCGGAAATTTCCAAAACTGTTGGGGAATGGCTACGAGCCGCTATTCTTGGACGCCAACCTGTCGTTCGCCGGGAAGATCGCGATGTGGCGGACCCAGCCGGCGGCGTCGCTGCAACTGCTGACGACAGTGCTGATGCTGTCGCTGCTGGCGGTGGGCGCAGTGAGTGTGGGGTGATCTTTCTGTCCTCGTCATTCCGGGGCGCCGCGCAGCTGCGAGCTATGATGTGCAATTGCACATCAGAGAATCCATAACCACGATCGGGAGTATGGATTCCGGACAGCCGCTGCGCGGCTTCCGGAATGACACTCAATTGATCGCTAGTCGGCAGACAGGAATTCCAACGCTTTTTCGCGGGACGGAAAGCGGCCGAGTTCGCGGTAGTCCGGATCGTGTTCGGCGGTCTCGGGCGACCAAAGCACTACAAATTGGCCGCCTTCTTCTTCAATCAATGTGGTCAGTTCTTCGCTGTTGTACGGCGTCATGTCCCGCCTGCCGCAATGGGGGCACTCGTCGTCGCACATGCAGGACCATTCATCGGTCCATCGACGTCTGCAGCGATCGCATTTGTAGAAGTTGAGAAACCAGGCCATGCGGGTCTCCTAGGATCGCAAACGATAATTTCCTCGGGAAACGAACTCGATAAATCCACGGTCGCGCAAATACTGGAGTTGCTGACGTATCTTCGGCTTGACGTTCTGATTGCCGGGATAGAGGTCGCCCAGATGCCGTTCGAAAGCATACACCTCATCGAGCGTGAAATCACGCTTCCCAAGCGACTCCACGCATTTCATGACATCGAGCAGCCAGCCGCGCGTCTCCGGCGATTCACTTCTCAGGAAAAGCGTCTTCTGCCATTCCGCTAGGACGAGTTCCTTCTCGCGAACGAGGCCGTTCTGCACGATATGAATCTTGCCGGACTCCGGGACCCGGCTGAGCAGGATATTGGAGCCGATCCAACCCGCGCGCCGCGCGGTTAAGGCCAGCGGCTTTCGTTCCTCGATGATCTCGCGGACGAAGAAGTGCTTTGGGACGATAAATAGGTTCACGACCGCGAGCGACTTCAGATCGTAGTTCATCAGGAACAGGTTTGGATTGTTGCTGGCAACCAACCGTTCGCATTTGGTCTTGAACGCGCCATCGACAACCCTGGTGCCGAATTTGCCTTTTTGGCTTTTTAGTTCGAACTCCTCGCGGCAGGAGGTGCAGAAAAAATCCGCGAGCGGACTATTGTTTGGAAACGAAGAAATCTTTGCGTTTCCGCAGTGAGGACAATACGCCCAAGCGCCGATCCAAGCTTCAGTCCACGCGCGAGCGTTCTGCGAGCCGCTGGCGTAGGACGACTGGGTTTCTTCGAAGCCGAGTTTCATGAAGCCAAGCACTACTGCGTTACGGTCGGATCAAATCGCGAGATATTCGAAGTCAAGTCGTACGCTGGACCGCCGCCGCTGATGCCATTGGGCAACATTAGGTTAGTCCTGAATTGATGAATAGGTCGAAAGGAATCGCCATCGACACTGAGTCGCAACCTGCACACGTGGCTCCTGTTCGCACTCTTGAACAAATAATGGCCGAAAACGTCGAGGGCGCGTTGACCCAGCTTTTCGCCTTCTAAGAGTTCTTTGAATTCAGATTCCCCAAAGCCTAGAAAATGCCCCCAAACAACGGCTGGTCGCTTCTTGGAGAATTGCTCGCTCGCTTTTTTGAGCCGATCAAATATCGACGTCGCGGGGCGCGGTGCACGTCTGCTGCGAACGACAAACATGACCGCGTGTTCTTTGGATATTGTGAACATAGAATGCGCGTTGTGTTCGTCAAATCGAGCCACCATATCATCAACTATCGTGTCTCTCTTCTTGTTTTGAAGTAGGCCGTCCCAGTCTAGACGTCGCTCGAACGCCATAGAGTAGTTCTCGCGTTCCGCCGTGCCGGAGGTGTTAGATAGGAATTCGGTGATCGCGATCTCGAATTTATGCTCTGACATTTCTAAACGTGTTGGCACAGTTAGAGTGATAATTCCGCTTTCCCGAAAACTGGATTGTTGATGCAGGGAGGTCCTAAAGGCCCTGAAGACATGTACGCTGTCGTCTATAGAAATGGCATTGCCAATGCTTTCAGAAAACGTCTTACATTCCAGTTCGAACTCACCGTTACTGCTCTTGACTAGGAAATCAAATCTTTCGTCGTTTTCCCCATCAGAAGGGATGATCGATAGTCCTGCTCCCTTGTAATGAACAAATGCTCTCATCTCGTGCTCAAATTCGCGGATATCGCGATCTGGATCGAGCGATTCTATGATTCTTGCGCGCAAGCGCTCCTTCTGTTTCGAATTGAGTTCTGACGAAAATCTTCTTACTGCTCCGATAAGGGTTATAGCTCGGTTGTTGTTCGGGTTCTTGATGTCGATTTTGCCGAATGTTCGATTTCGAACAACAAGATGCTTATAGGTAGAGTGAAAATAGTATCTTCGATTCAGGGCGGGCACGTCAAAACCGACATCTTGAAGTTTTGTTTCGACGCGTTCTATGCGCTTTTGTAGATCTCGGAATCCAATGAATCCATTGAACCACGTGATCAAACCCGGAATTTGGTTTGTCTCGATGGAAAGCGGCAATCTACTACCCCCAGAATCCTACCTCTTCTTCCACCCACCCCTGTGCCCCGGCGCACCGCCGCTCGATCGCGGCGCCGGGCCGAATTCGGGGCCGGACTGGCGCGAGTCGGTGGGCTGGAAGATTTTGCTGCCGCTGCCGGTGTCGGTGTCGTCGCGCGACGGCTTGGCGCGGCTCGGGCGATAGGGGAGGGATTCCGGGCCGTGCATTTAGTCGAGATGGGGTTTGTGGACTCGGGAGGTGGAGGGACCGCCCGTGCCGAGAGATTTCACCCCACCCCGCACCGCG
>JBEEGV010000002.1:0-217284 GCA_041167085.1 Verrucomicrobiota bacterium | reverse complement strand
GATCGACACGGTTTTACTCCCACTCGGCACGATCGAAGCCCATGGTTGTATCCCAAATGGGACCGACATCATCGCGCCGGTCGCGATCGCTCGCGAAATTGCCGGACGTGTCAACGCAATGATCGCGCCCGTGATTCCCTACGGATTTACCGGTGTGCTCGATGCCTATCCCGGCAGCTTTACCATTCCGGAGGATGTTTACCGCGCGTACGTGCGCGCGGCTTTGATCGGACTCGCCAAAAACAAATTCAAAAACATCATCATGTTAAACGGGCATGGCGGTGGGCAAACAGCGATCCTGGCAGCGCTGGCACAGGAAGTAGGTCGCGAAACCAGGACCCGAATGCTGGTGGTGAACTGGTGGTCTTATTGCAGTGATGTGACCCAGGAAGTTTTTGGCGAGGATGGCGGTCACGCGGGGAACACAGAAACGGCATATATCATGGCGATCGATCCAATGCTGGTTCAAAAGGAACGCTACACCGGGCCGGATATGGCGACGGCAATTCCCGCACCCAATACCTGGAGCGCGTACCCGTTCCCCTCGAGTATTCTCCTTTATAAGGACGCTGAGGGTTATCCAGTCTTTGATCCGAAAAAAGCCGGGGAGTTCTTTTCTAAAGTGAACGACAAAGTAGCCCGCTTGATTTCGGAGACCGTAGCCAAGTGGGATAAGGCCGGCCTTTGATCGGAGCGAATTACGCCCCAAGCTTCGTTAACTAGCCGCCGCTGCGGTGAGCGAAGATCTTCAGCTGGTCGGCTAACTTTTGCGTCTCGTCCAATCGCTCCATTGTTTCTTCCTGTTTCTTGAGCATTTCCTCGTTCGCCGCCTTCAAATCCTGCATCGATTTTATGGCCGCCTGAACAGGGGAGCTGCCTTGTTGGACGGAAACTACTTTTGCCGCCGGGGATGGTGCATTGGCAGCCTGAACGATAAGCAGAGGTGGTGTCGGATTTTGTCCGAACGCAGCGCTGCCGAATAGAAGGGCGGCAGTCAGGAAATAATTGATTTTGAGGAATGCGCTCATTTTCCTGCCTTTCCGGCGAAGAGTCGCGCGGTCCGGATCGTCTCAGCCAGAGCGGCGAGCTTGGACTCGATTTTTGTTTGATTGTCAGCCAGGAGGGCTTGCTGTGTCTGGACTTCTTTGACAAGGGCAACAAGTTTTTCCTCGTCGGCGGGATTGGGCGCTTGCGCCGCCAATGGTAATGCGGAGGCGACAGCGGCAAATAAAATGGCGGCGGCGAGACGTTGCTTCATCCGGATAACGTGAAGATTTAGCAAGTCGCGTTCCCTGAGAGCATCTTCGCGCTTCCGGAATGATTCGCTGCCGCCCGCGGCAAGCAAATTGCTTGCCTCACGTCGTCCCCGTCGGTAACCTCTTTTTCATAATGGCCGGCCAAGGCATGCATCAGTCGCAGAATCTATCCCTTCAACAGGTTCTTGCGCCCCAGCTCCAGCAGAGCCTGCTCATTCTACAGGCGCCGCTGCTGGAATTACGCAATTTGGTGCAGCAGGAAATGGAAACCAACCCGGTGTTGGAAGAGCTCGCGAACGACCCGATCGAGGAGAAAGAAGAGCCCAAATCGACGTCGAGCGATGATGATTTCAAGGCTGAATTTGATAAGCTGGCCAAGCTTGATGAGGAATGGCGCGATTACATGGCGCAATCGAGCAGCTACAGCGGTCGATCGCAGGAAGCGGAAGACAAGCGCCAATTCTTCTTCGATTCCATCGCCACCCAGGAGACGCTGCAACAACATCTGATGGGACAGTTGAACCAGACCGTCCTTAATGCCGACGATCGCAAAACGGCGGAACTCATCATCGGTAATGTCGACGACAACGGATTTCTGCAGACGACGCCGGAAGAGATGGCGCTCAATACGGGCATCGCTCAGGAGGACTTCGAGCACATGCTCACGCTCATCCAGAGTTTCTATCCTCCCGGCGTTGGTGCACGCGATTTGCGCGAGTGTTTGCTCATTCAATTGAAGCGGGAAGGAAAGCAAAACAGCCTCGAATACAAAATTATTTCCGAGCACATGCAGGATCTGGGGAAGCGCCGTTTTCCCGAGATCGCGCGTCGAATGGGCATCAGTGTCGAACAGGTGCAGAAATGCGCCAACTGCATAGCGCAGCTCGATCCGCGCCCCGGCCAAATTTTCGCGGCCGCGCCGCAGAATTACGTTTTGCCCGATGTCACGGTCGAGAAAATAAACGGCGATTATCAGGTGATCCTGAACGGCGAGCAAATCCCGCACTTGCGCATCAGTAACACCTATAAAGATATCATGGCGCAGGATGGCAACGGCAGCGAAGTCAAGGATTACATCCGGGACAAGATTCGCAGCGGCAAGTTTCTGATTAAATCAATCCATCAACGTCAGCAGACGATTTCGAACATCGCGCACCAAATCGTTAACCGGCAACGCGAGTTTTTTGAGCAGGGCTCGGCCCATCTCAAACCGATGACGATGGTCCAGATCGCGGACGCGGTCGGTGTTCATGAAACGACGGTCAGTCGCGCCATCTCGGGCAAGTACATGTCGACGCCGCAGGGAGTTTTCGAGATGAAATACTTTTTCACGCCCGGTTATCAAACCGCCACCGGCGAGTCGATGAGTAACACGAGCGTGAAAGAAGCAATCCTGGACCTGGTCAAAGGCGAGGATGGTAATTCGCCGCTGAGCGACAAGGAGATCGTGGAGATCCTCAGTCAGCGCGGCATTCCCATCGCCCGCCGGACCGTGGCCAAGTACCGCACCGAGCTGAATATTCTTCCCAGCAACATGCGGCGGAAATATTGAGGCTTTGCCTCAGTTAATCGGTTAAAAAAGTTACAAAGTTACATCGTTCATTTCGCGGGCCATTGTTGCGGGATCACGTTGTAACTTTGTAACATTTTAACTTCTTTTAACCTTCTCTCACTTGTGGCTAAGTAGCCGCAGCATGAACCCCTCCCTGCGCGCCGCCGTCATCGCCGAGTGGCGCGGCATATCCCAGAAGTCGCCGCGGCCCGATCAGTGGCAGGAACCGGCGGGATTGCTTCCGAAGTTGATGCAAAAACTCGGGCTGAAAGAGCGCCTGCATGAAGCGGAAGTGATCGAAGCGTGGGAGAAAACAGTCGGCCAGTTTATTGCCGCTCATTCCGCGCCGGTTGCGCTGCGCGACGGAATTCTTTATGTCCGCGTCTTACAACCGGCATTACACTACGAGCTCGAGCAAGTCTCAAAGGCCGACATTTTGCGCAAACTGAAACAACGCTTCGGTGGAAAGGTTATTCGCAGCGTCCGGTTTCGTCTCGGGTGAAACCCATCTAAAACTTCTGCGCACCTGGCGGATCAGAGCCAGCGGTGACAACAATTCGACCGGAAGCGATTTGAACCCGAAGCGGAAAGAGTGAGCCGCCCGCGCAGGGCCCGCCGGCGCACTTACCGATATCCGGTTCAAAGAGAGAGCCATGGGTCCCGCACGTCAGAAAACGGCGGTCATCGTTGGAGAACTCGTTTGGCCACCAATCGAGCTGAACGCCCATCCGCACCTGAATGTTCGGATGGGTCTTTAGTGCCTCGCTGATTTCCATCGCGCACCGCGCCGGCTCTTCCGGACTGCGGAAAAAGAGCAGCGCCATTCCATCACCTGTTGGAACGCGAATAAGTTTTCCATTCTTTTCCGCCGTTCGAAAATATTCGGTGCATCGGACGATGCGATTGAGCTCGCTGACTGATTCAATTTGTTCGTTAACCAGCAATTTGGAATAACCGACGACGTCGATTAACAAAAGGTGCGCGATCTCGAGCTGGAGATCTGGCTTTGGCTCAACGGATATCTTGTATGCGCAAGCGGCCTCCTTTACGGACGGATGATCGCAATTCCGCTATCGCTGGTCGAGAGGAAAACCTTTCGCCAAGGTGCGCCGTAAGAACGACTCCTGATTAACGTGCTTTCGTGTTGGCGGGAGTCTGTTCATGATGCCGATCCCGCCTAGTTTCCGGCGCGTGAAATCGACATGAGGTTGCGAAATATCCCGGCCGTGCAACTTCTTCTGAGTGGAAAGCACCGCCAGCGAGTGCATTTGCGTGGAGCAATTGGAGATCTTTGCTCACGTTGGCGTTACCGACAACGAGCGGCGTCATCCGCAACGGATGACTTTAACGCTGAAGATTTGGCCAAACGAACCCTTCGATAAACTGCAGGACGAGATCGGCCGAACGATCAATTATTCCGAGGTAAGTCGCACCGCCCGCGAATTTATTGAAGGCCGATCGGATAAATTAATTGAAACGCTCGCTTCGCAGCTCGCTTCGCGCCTGCTGGATCGATTCCCGGCACAGGCGATTGAGGTCGAGTTGCGCAAGTTTGTCTTGCCGAACGCCCAGCATGTCGCGGTGATCGTCAAGCGAAGCAGGGGTACTGGTCCTTGATGCGCAAGGGAAGATTTGATCGGCCGGTCTCAGAGCTGGCCCGGAGTTTCAGTGAATCTGTTTCGTTCGATCAACGGCTTTATTCGTACGACATCGCAGGTTCCGCAGCCCACGCCGACGCCCTGGCTGCAGCCGGAATTATTAGTTCCCGGGAGCTGGAGCAAATCCGCACCGGTTTACGCGAAATCGAAGGAGAGATCCAAAGCGGAAAGTTCGAATGGAGCTCTTCACTTGAGGATGTGCACATGAATATCGAAGCGGCGTTGACCCAGCGCATTGGAGCGGCCGGAGCCAAACTTCACACCGCGCGTAGTCGTAACGATCAGGTCGCGCTGGATCTGCGCCTCTATACCAAGGCGGAGATCGTCGAAGTGTCGCGTCGACTGCGCGCTCTGCAAACTGCCCTCCTCGATCTGGCGGCAGAACATCAGGACGTGATGATGGCCGGTTACACTCATTTGCAGCGGGCGCAGCCAATCTTTTTTGCGCATTACCTGCTGGCCCAGATCGAAGCGTTCGCCCGGGACGCAAATCGTTTACAGGATTGTTTGGTGCGCACAGATGTTTTACCGCTCGGGTCGGGTGCATTAGCCGGCTCCACCATCATCCTCGATCGGGCGGCCATCGCCCAAAACCTGGGTTTTGCCGGCGTCAGTCAAAACAGTCTTGATGCCGTGGGGGATCGTGACTTCGTTTGTGAGTTTCTTTTCTGCCTCGCCATGATTGGCATGCATCTCTCGCGCTTAAGCGAAGACCTCGTTCTCTGGAGCACAAGCGAATTTGGATTTGTTGAATTCAGCGATTCGTTTTCCACCGGCTCGAGTCTTATGCCGCAAAAGAAAAATCCGGACATGGTGGAACTGGCCCGCGGCAAAACCGGTCGTCTTTATGGCAACCTCGTTTCGATGCTGACCGTCCTGAAGGGACTACCCACCTCCTACAATCGCGATCTGCAGGAGGATAAAGAGCTTCTTTTTGATTCGGTGGATACAGTTTCGGCCAGCCTCGAAGTGTTTGCCGCCATGCTTGGCGAAGTGAAAATTCAGCGCACCAGGATGGAAGCTGCTGCCAGCGATCCGGCTCTTCTGGCTACGGATCTGGCTGAATACCTGGTGACGAAGTCCGTGCCTTTTCGTGAGGCACACGAAGCGGTAGGCAGACTCGTGGCGCAATCGGTGGAAATGAAGGTGCCGCTCGACCAGATGTCAGAAGCGCAGATGCGTGAGATCTCCCCATTTTTTGGCGAAGACGCAGCCCAAGTCCTGAATACCCGCGGTTCTTTGGCAAAACGCCGCGCGGCCGGAGCGCCCTCGCCGGAAAATGTCGCGGATCGCATCCAACATTGGCGGAAGCATCTTGGATCAGTGCCTTAACTATTCGCTTTTCGGCGCTTCATTCATAATTTGCGGACCGTGCACGCGACGAAACTGGTCCGGAATGAGGGTGGCTGGAAGACGGTCTCCACGCAGAACCATTTCACTGATCCACATCTTGAAGTCGTGACAGAGGTTGTGCGCACTCCTCTGCGCGCGCCTGCGCGCGCATGGACCACTGTACGTCGCAAACCGGCTGTCGTAATCGCTCCGATGCGCGACGACGGAAAGTTCCTACTCGTCCGGCAGGAACGCATACCCATTCGCGCGACGGTATGGGAAATGCCGGCCGGCCAGATTGACCAGACGATTGAACCGAACGAAGGCGACGTTGCCCAAGCGGCCCTGCGCGAAATGCGTGAGGAAACAGGCTACGAATTAAAACAAGGAGGTGAACTGATTCCCCTTGGTCATTATTTTTCCTCACCGGGATTTACGGACGAACTGGGCTACTTTTTTCTTGCCCGCCCGGTCGAGCCTTGTCGGGGCGAGGTCGCCGATCATGACGATGCGATTCTGGAGTGTCGCGCCTTCGGCCCGTCGGACCTTTCTCGCCTGATCGCGCAAAACGAGATCCGCGACGCGAATACGTTAAGCATTTGCGCACGCCTGGTGGCACGTGGCTTTCTCTCACTCGAGCCTCGTCCATAGCCGAGGATCAATGGCACTTCAGAATATTTTCAAGTTCCGCGAGCTTCCAGAGAGCGAAGCATCGAAACCGTTCCTGGAACATCTCGAGGACCTGCGGTGGACGATCGTGAAAGTAGCAATCACCCTCGTCATCGCCATGATCCTCTGTTTTGCTTTTCGCGGAACGTTGGTGCGCGTGATGCAGGCGCCGTTACACGAAGTCGACCCGCAAGTAGGATCGCTCCGCGCCCTTGGCATCACCGATTCGTTTACCATCTCATTTCATATTGCCTTCTACGCCGGAATCGTCCTCTCGTTTCCGCTCCTCCTCTATTTTCTGGCCGAGTTTGTTTTGCCGGCGTTGAATGCGGTGGAGAAGCGCTTTCTTCTCCCGGCTATTTTCGTCAGCTTCGGCCTGTTTCTTCTTGGTGTTCTTGTCTGTTATTTCTGGCTTCTGCCGAAAACGATTCTCTTCTTTTTTCGCGACACGCAGTCGCTGGGCTGGGTGCCAGCCTGGACGGTGCAGGAGTACTATTCCTTCGTGACAAGGTTTACGATCGGGTTCGGCCTTGCTTTCGAACTTCCGGTGGTGGTTTTGGCTCTGGTGCGGTTTGGCTTGATCACTTACCGCTTCATGGCCCGGACCCGTCCCTATGCGATCGTTTTGATTTTTGTCATGGCAACCATCATCACGCCGACGCCGGACATACTCACCCTGGTTGCGATGGGATTGCCGATGTGTCTTCTCTACGAAAGCTGCATCTGGATCGCGTGGGTGATGGAGCGGCGAAGAGCCCGGCTCATGATCGATTGATGGCGTGGACGCATCGAACTACCAATTTCTTTTCAATGCGTTCGCCTTCGTTGTCGGCGCGACGGTCGGCTCATTTTTGAACGTCTGTATTTATCGGCTGCCACGGGATCTTTCCGTCAATCAGCCGCGGCGTTCATTTTGCCCTTCCTGCAACAAATCCATTCCGTGGTATCACAATATTCCCCTGTTCAGTTGGCTTTTTTTGCGAGGGCGTTGCGCTCAGTGCGGCGCAAAAATAACGTTCCGATATTTTGGGGTGGAGCTGCTTACGGCAGTTCTTTTTCTCGTTGTCTGGCGTACTTTTCCGTGGCCGATACCGCTCGCGTACTGGGTCTTCGTTTCACTCGTGGTGGTGGCGACGTTCGTTGATTTCGAGCACTTCATCATCCCCGACGAGGTAACAATCGGCGGGACGGTGGCTGGAATTGTTGCGAGCACACTGGTGCCCGCGTTGATGCAAACAGATTCCCGCGTCGCCGCCTTGATCCGTTCCTGCCTTGCAGCAGCTCTCGGATACATCACCCTCTTGATCGTGCTGGAAGCAGGCAAGCTCGCTTTTGGCCGAAAACGGATTCGCTTCGATCAGCCGACGATTTTCACATGGAAACGGACGGGCGATGATGCGGATTTTTCCGTCGGAGACGAGCGCAGTGTGTGGAGCGAGTACTTCGCGCGCGAAACAGATCGCCTTCTCTTGACTTGCGACGAAGCGGATATCGATGGTCGACGCTACCGGGATGTCCTTTTAGAATTTCACTATAACCGCGTCACAATTGCGGGAGAGGAGTTTGTTCTCGATAAGGTGGAGAGGATCTCCGGAGTGGTCCGCGAACTTCAGATCCCGCGCGAAGCAATGGGGCGCGGCGATCTGAAATTCCTGGCTTGTATCGGTGCATTCCTCGGCTGGCGCGCAGTCCTGTTCAGCATCCTCGCCGGGTCATTGCTCGGTTCCATCATTGGCCTGTTTACCTTGATCGTGGGGAAGCGCGTATGGTCGACAAAACTTCCCTTCGGTCCCTACCTCGCATTTGGCGCGTTAACCTGGATGTTTTTCGGCGATACCCTGGTTCATTGGTACATTGGGCTGCTCACCCCGCAATAGCACGTGCCTAAAGAAGTGACCGGAAGGCGTACCACTGTGGCCAATAGGTGCGAATATTTTCCTGCAGCACGCTTGCCCAGCGATTCATCGCATCGGCAATTTGCTGATCGCGCGTCTGTGCCGTTCGCGAACAGCTGATTGGCTCGAGCGCAATGATCCGATATTTCCGGTAGCCGGTGCGCACAACAAAGAGAGGAAAGATCAGGACTTCCGCAGCGAGGGCGAGAACAAATGGACCTGTCGGGAGGAAAATTGTCTGGTCGAAAAGGGTCACGCGCGACCTTGCGACTTCTCCGACCACGCGATCGCCCTGGATCGAGATGATCTCACCCTGGCGCAGCGCATTAAGCAGATCGAACGCCAGCGAGGCACCGTCGCTGCTGTAGCCAACTTTGACCGCGCCCGCACCAAACTGCTTCAGGGAAAGGTCGACGTGTTGGGCGGAAAGGGCATCAGGTTCCGGTGCCCGTACCATGGATATCTCGCGTTTTAGTTTCTCGGCGAAAAGGGCGGCCCCGAGATCATAATTGCCCATGTGGGCGGTGAGTACGATGGCGCCTCGAGATGTGGCGAGTTGTTGCAGAAGTGTTTCACCCTCTAATTCACAGGTGAACGAACCGTTGAGCAGCCGATAAACCGCCGCGTCGGTCAGCATCCACCCGAAACTGCAGAAGACGCGGAAGACGCGCAGATAATTTATCAGGGTCGATGAGCCGGGAAGAACCATCTGCAGATGGCGAACCACTGCGTCGCGAGCTGGCGCGGCGACGAAGAAGAAACAAAAGCTCGATATCCAGATTAATGGAGGATGGAAGCACGCCGGAACATGCAAGACGACCCAGTCGACAAATTTTCTCCAAACGATTCCCTCGACGGCGAATCGGTGCCACCAGCGCGGAGATTCGTGTAAGGCTGTTGCGGCGTCACCAGACGAAGCGGGACATGGGGGCGAAATCGGCATCATACGCGCGGCGCCGGAGAATCTGTAGCGGCTGCGGTTATACCTCTCACGCTTCGGCCGGAGCGCTCGCGGAGGTGCGAGGCGCCGAAGTGGAAACGGGCGATGCCATCATGAGTCGGAGATTGATCAATTCGGCCTTCCACCAGCGAAATAACCCCTTTCGAAGCAAGCGAGCAACTCGCCGATCGGGCACAAAGCCGTCGTACGACTCTCGCCAACCGCCGTTGTGCCTGGCGAAATATCCAACCGCGTGCCGGCGCTGAGCGAGCGCGACGAGACGACGATTGTAAAATTTTATTACGCCCGCCGCCATGCGGCCGGGAGTTCCACGAAAAGGCAGTTCGGCAAAAGCTTTTTCCGGACTTTTGTAGGCCGGAATCACGAGACCGATGTAGTAGGACGCAACATCGAGTAGTAAGGCGGCCGACATCAGATCGGCGTCACCCATGTAGTAGTACTTGTCCCGGTAAAGCGCTTCGAACCAGGACCGATACATGGTCGCGTAGTCCTCGTTGTAGGCACTGATGCGCGTGGCGACATCTTCTCCGGCCAGATTTCGGGCGATCAGCTCGGCAACGTAATAACTTGTGTAGGAGCAGAAATCGAGACCTGGACTATAAAGTGGATCGATAAATCCGGCGGCATCCCCCACGCATAGCCAACCCTCGCCGGCGACTTTATCGCTGTAATAAGGCAAAGACGAAAAGGCGTGTACGTCGCCTTCGATGACGCGGGCATCACGAAAGATCTCGCGGCCAACGGGATGTCCAAGAATGTGAGCGTGCAGACGTTCTGCGATGCTTGGACCCTCTGGCAGTTTAAAAATACGACTGTCGTAAACAATCCCAGCGCTGACATCGCCGCCGCGCAACGGAATAATCCAGCACCACCAGCCATGGCCCATCAGATGATTCGTCGCCCACGAGCGCGACGTGCGCGAGGCATCCATGTAATCGGGAAATTTCTCGCGCCAATCATAGCTGTCCCAATCTTTCACGCCGTTGAACCGGGCCCAGACCGCATTAATGGGATGATCGAGGTTAGGCCGGAAATGGCCGAGTTTTCGCGCCAGGATCGTGGCCCGTCCGCTCGCGTCGACAACCCAACGTGCCGTTACGTTGCGCTCTTGATCCAGGGTTGCAGTCACGGTTTGGCCACCAAAGCCATTTAGTTCGCACCTGGTCACCTTGGCCGGCCGCCAGAGATCACACCCTGCTTTCACGGCGCACTCGAGCAAATGCGAATCAAGCTTCGCGCGGTCGACTTGAAACGTCGGAACACGTGCTGAGTAACGCGGGCCGAGTTCCACACAATCATCGAAGACCTGATCGGGCGATCGACAAAACCACAAACGCAAGCCCTGCTTGGCCAGGTGCTCGTGTCCCAGGTAATTAGCCAGCCCGAGAATCCGAGTCATGTAACAACTGCTGACCTCGGTGGTCGATTCGCCCACCTTGCGATCGAATTCAGCGTTCTTCTCGATAATGAGCACCCGCGCATCGGGCCGTTTACGCTTCAGCATCAGCGCCGTCGCGGCGCCGGAAAATGCGCCGCCGAGGATGATCACGTCGTAATCCAATTCCATCGCAGATGGAAGAAAGTGGACTGTCTGGTTTGCAAAGGCAATTACATCCCGTGAGACGCACTAGGCCCGGGGGACGAGGAAGCCGATCGTCTTCGATAAAAATGGGTCGACTTTGGACGTTGGAGGCTGAGCATAGGAGGTCAGGCAATGATTTTCAGAAACGCGCGCTGCATTTTTCCCGATGGAGTCCGCGAAGGCCTGGAGGTCGTTGTTGGCGAAGGTAAGATTCTCGAATTACGGCCGCAGAGCGCGCGTCCCGAAAAAGAGATTGTCGATGTTGCGGGGAATTATCTCGCACCTGGTTTCATTGACCTGCACGTCCACGGCGCTGTCGGCCGGGATACAATGGAAGGTTCGGCCGACGCATTTCGCGCGATATGCAATTATCATGCAAGCGGCGGAACGACTTCACTTCTCCTGACCACAGCGACGGCGCCAATGAAGGCGATTGTGGAGGTTCTGAACGCGGTTCGTGGGCAGAGATCTTCCATCAGCCAATTGGCGGGAGTGCATGTCGAAGGCCCGTTCATCTCGAAAGCCAAACCGGGCGCGCAACGTTCAACGTTGATGCGCAATCCAACCCCAAAAAATTACGCACCGCTCCTTGAGCACGCTCAGGTAATCAAGCGAATGACGCTCGCGCCCGAGCTGCCCGGAGCGCTTCCGTTGATTGATGAATTATGCAACCGGCAGATCGGTCCCAGTGGCGGTCATAGCGATGCCTGGGAGGAGGACGCCCGGGCAGCCTTTGCGCATGGAATGCGCAGCGTGACGCACACCTTTAATTGCATGTCCACCACACGACGCCGTGGCCGGGATCGCGTCGCCGGTCTGCTCGAATTCGCTCTCAGCGAACGAGAAATCGTCTGCGAGGTGATCGCGGATGGGCATCATGTCTCGGCCACGTTAATGAAAATGCTCTACCAGGCGAAAGGTGCTCGGGGCATTATTCTCGTGACCGATGCCACAGCCGGCGCGGGTTTGCCCGACGGCTCCGAATTTTCGCTCTACCGAACCAAATGCCTGGTGGAGGGGGGAGTTTGTTTGCTGGCCGATCGCTCCGCGCTCGCCGGCAGCGCGGCGCGCATGATCGACCTTGTTCGTACTATGGTCACGAAAGTAAACGTGCCATTGCACGAAGCAGTCGGCATGGCGACGGATACGCCGGCACACGCGATTGGACTCCAGACCAAGGGGCATTTCAAAATCGGAGGCGACGCCGACCTGGTCATGATTTCCCCGGAGCTGGAAGTGGTGCGAACGTTCGTTGCCGGCGAAACGGTGTTCGCGCGCAGCGACTCCAATCGATAATCAGAGCGACAACAAAAATTCCGCAATCTCGAGTGAGGCGCGCGGCCGGCTTAGCTGGCTGATGTTGGTGGCCCAGGTGCGCCATTGTTTGGCATCATCGGCAAAGGCTCGTTTAACCTGAGCGACCACTTCGGCCGGCGAATGCGCGATCACTCCGGAGTTCGTTTGAACAATCAGCTGTGCATTGCCTTCTTCCTGTCCTGAAACGATGTGGTTAATGATCATGGGACAGGCCGCGGCGATCGCCTCCTGAACGGTTGCCCCTCCTGCTTTTGCTATAACGAGATGACTGGCGGCGAGGATGCGCGGAAGTTCATCGGTCCAGCCCAAAATTTTGATTGGACGATTGCCAGCCACTGTTTGCACCGCGCGATGCACCTTTTCGTTACGGCCGACGGTGACGGTCAGTTGAATGTCGAGTTCCAGCAGCTGGCGAACGAGTTCGACTGCTCGCAAACTTGCGGGATTTATCATGTAAAGCACCTGCCTGTTTGGGGCGGACGGGGCAGACCGCGGGCGCGTGAGCTTGGCAAAGCGTGGGCTCACGGGAAATCCAAATACTTGAATCAGCTCCCGGCCAATTCCACCCGCACGAAGCACGGCGGCACTCTCGTCGTTGGGTACGAGAAAATAATCTGCCGAACAACGATACCAGATGGCGTTGACCGTGATTGAATCAGTAACGACCACGACGTTTTTCCAGGCTCTGGGACCCTCGGAAACCTGCCCCAGCAAATAGGGATAAGCGGGAAACACGGAGACGATGACATCCGGTTGAAAACTGCTCAACAACTGCGCGAGCTTGCTCTTAAGTCGCCGAAATTTCCTGAAATCGCGGTCGAAATCCTTCTTATTCTCGAGCCAGCGATAAACGTATCCCCATGACCGTGGCCATCGATTGATCAGAGCGAGGTAACCTTTGCGAATAAGCTCATTGAAAAACCCGTAGCTCTCGCTAAAGAGATCGCGCATCTCGACGCGCGCGTCCGGGGCGTGGCTGGCCAGGCCATCCCGGATCCCGCGGGCCGCGCTGTTATGCCCTTCCCCGTAGCCCGCAGTAAGGATCAAAATTTTTTTCACGAAACTCGTTAGGCCAGTCGTTTACCGCCGGGCTGGCCGGAACTTTAATGGATATTTCCCCGTGGCAAAGTAAACTCTCGACGCCATGAAATGGGTTGGCTTTGTTTGGAGAATCCTGCGGCGCCTGGTTTGGCAGACGGCAACCGACAATACCACCGGACTGGCGGCCCAGCTTGCTTATCTCCTTCTCGTGGCGCTTGCCCCGGGCCTGCTGTTTTTCTGGCACCTGCTCGGCCTTTTCGGAACCGATCCGGGAACGCTCCACAAGATTTTTCTCGTTCTGAAAAGCTTTATGCCGCCCGACCCGAAAGTGCAGGATATTCTCGACGCTGCCGTGGCGAGCGTTGTTGTCACTGGTTCGAATGGGTTACTGGCCAATGTGGGAATCATTGTCGGAATTTATTTTGGCACCATCTTCATTGCCACGATCTCCCGAGCTCTTAGTCACACGCACGGTGTGCAGGAAGATCGCAACTGGTGGTCGAAATACATCATTTCGTTCTTCATGCTTTTCTGGTTCGGAATTGCCATCTTCCTTTGTTTCAACGTCATCGTCTTCGGTGAGACGCTGGCCGGGGTTGCTGAAGTAAACTTTCAGTTAGGTGTCCCCCTGCAGGAATGGGTGGCCGCGTTAAACCTGCCGTTCACTGCCATTGTCCTCATCATTTTCGCGCTCGTTCTTTATCTTTTTACCCCTGAAAATTATCTTACGACGCGACAAGCCCTGCCCGGCGCCATCTTCTTTTCCGCCGGCTGGATCACGGTGACCAAGCTCTTCCAGATTTATGTCGCAAGATACGATCGTTACAATCCAACGTATTTGGCGCTGGCGTCGATTATCGTTCTTCTCACCTGGATGTATTTCACCTGCCTGTTTCTTCTGCTCGGCGGAAAGTTGAATGCGATTGTTCGGCGCGAACGCGAGCGTGCCGCGCAAGCCAGGCTGGATACCGCTTCACCGCAGACCGCTTAACGCGGTCGTCTTTCCAGATTGAACGCGCTCGTTGCTCTGTTACGGTGCGCTGCCGTGGTGCGCATCAGGTTTTGGATCGCAGTTGTTCTCGCCTTGACCACGCTTCTCTCCGGTCTGTTACCCGGCCAGGTCGCTGACGAAGAAAAGCGTAAGCGCGACGAGTTCTTGAAAGCGCGTGGCGACGCGTCTCCGTCTCCTGCTGAATCGCCGAAACACGGTAGCAAGTCCGCTCCGAAGCACCGGAAGAAATCTTCGGCCGAACCCACGCAGGCGAAGTCGCCAAGCCCGAAACCAAAAAAGCGAGCTTCAGCAGAGGAAGATTCCGAAGAAGCACCGTCCCCCAAGCCCAGGAAGTCACCGACCGCTACCCCGACTCCGAAACCAGCCAAAAAGAAATCAGGCGCCAAAAAACAATCACCGAAAAAGAAGTCAGCGCGCAAAGGGGAAGAGACGCCGGAACCGAGTAAGACGCCCCGGCCTTCCGTGGTCTCGCCTAGCCCCGCTTCGTCCACGCCGCGAGCCATCGCCGTGCCGCGGCCAACCCCGCCGCCAACACCGGCAGGACCTGCGGCAAGCGACGCAGCTACTCAGCTCACAATTGAAAAATCCGGTTATGAACAAAACCGTGGCTTGGAACCGCCGCCGTCCCCGCCACCGAAAAGATTCGGTTTCTGGCCATGGTCCCGATCGAGATCTTCTCCAACCTATCGCTATTTGACCCGTTCGGTCATTGATGAAATTCGGCGCGCGCCCGTCGGAAGCAATCGCTGGAAGTTCATCATTGTGCACAACAGCGGGACCCGGCAGGGGAACGCGCGTGTTTTCGATTATTACCATCGTCATGTTCGGCGTATGCAAAACGGCCTGGCCTACCATTTTGTCATTGGCAACGGTACTTCTACCGGAGACGGCCAGGTCGAAGTGGGGGACCGCTGGCGACGCCAGATTAACGGCGGACATGTGCACAGCGATTTTCTCAACAACATCTCGCTCGGGATTTGCCTGGTCGGTGATTTCAACCGCGACCAACCGACACGCGTGCAACTCGAATCGTGTGAAGAACTCATCCGCTATCTTCGACAGCGTTGCGGCAAGGCCAATGGTGAAGCCATACCGGTGCGACCGCATCGCGAAATGAACCCGCCGCGCTGGGCAACGGACTGCCCGGGCGATGCTTTTCCTTATTCCTGGTTCCGCCGATTTTAGCTCGGCGGGAGTTGAGTCCTGAGCGTTGCCAGACGGTCGTGTCCCAGCGAAGCCTATTAAGGCGCGTCGCTGATCGAAACAGTCGCGCTCGAGCTGCCGTTCTGCAGGGTATAGTTAGCCGCGGCACTCAGATTCATGATTGCTCGCTTCGTCTTTTCCTTCACGTTGTCAACCAGCGCCGTCAGCGTGACCTGTCCGGAGGAGTGTCCCGCGAGGATCGTAACCTGTCCGGGCGTGCCGCTTAAAGTGTAATCGGATCCCAAAGTGGCGCCGCCGCTCATCGTATAGGAAATCGTGATGGCGTAGTGGGAATCGATGTTCGAGCGCGAAACCGTGTAAACCGCGGTTTGGCCTTCGACAATCTGGGTTGGAGAAACGACCACACTCACAACAGGAGCTGGAACAGGTGTAGGACTCGGCGTGGGTGTCGGTGTCGGCGTAGGAGTCGGGGTCGGACTCGGTGTAGGGGTCGGAGTCGGCGTGGGGGTAGGAGAAGGACTCGGGGTCGGGGAAGGTGTGGGCGTTGGGCTTGGAGTTGGATTTGGCGTGGGCGTTGGCGCGACAGTGCTGAACACTTGCGCTTCGTCTACCGTGATTGTGTTGGAGGTAGCGTTCGGTTCGTGGGTTCCGACCACGCGGACTGCCAAATCATGGTCGCCGGCCTGCAGAGTGGAACTGATGTAGGAAAGAGAGTTACCAATCGTTGTCGGAGAGTAGTTGCTGACAATTTGCTCCGCGCCGCCGTCGAGCGAGTAGCCAATATTTCCACCGGCCTGTTCCTTGACCGTGAAAATCTTAACCTGGGTTCCATTGAACCGAAAATGGGCCGACGCATTCGTCGTAAATGCATAATGTTCGTCTCCGTGATAAGCGCTCGGAGCTGCAGCGGTTGACCATCCCTGGCCAAAGTCCCATTGATAATTGCCCGTGCCGGTTACGGAATCGTTAACGACAGCGGATAAGACATCGGGCTGCACCTGGCGAACCCGATAAAATCGGCGGGGTTGGCCGGGGGCTGTCGTGTCGGTGATTTGAGCAATGCCACTGCAGTCCGGTGTGAGATCGCCTACCATTTGCCAGAGGGAGTCGCTCAGAGCGTTCTTATACTCAAGTCGATAGGGTGTCCCGGCGACGGCCGTAAAGCTGACCACATAGTGTGATCCGTTGGTCGTAACTGACGTGATGCGGAAAGTATCGGCGGCGGGCTCGCCAAACACGAGCCGCTCAAAATGAACGGGCATAACATTAAACTCGGTATTGCAGCCAACGGTCGGGTATCGGTAGTGAAACACGATGTCATCCGAAACGGATAGACCCAGCAGCTCGGTAAAACGCGGCGGGCTGCTGCCGATGTAAGCGTAATCAACAACATAATTCAGCGGAAGGTCTTCGTAAACGCTGCCACAGAACTCACTGGAGATGCTTTGGTTTCTCGGGAAATTCCAGAGCTCCGTCGCCACCATATTGACAGAGTCGATGTGGAATTTACGCGGACTGCTGTAACCGGGATTAAATCCGGGTGGGTTTTGAAACTGACTGTTTCTGCCATTGTCGAAAAGCAAAAGATTGTCGTCGTAGGTCATCGATACGGAGTGTTGTCCGATGGGCGGGAGCGATCCTGTAGCAAGCGTGAGTGCGTACTTTCTTAAGGAGGGAAATTGGTACCATTTTTTGGTGGTATCGCCCAGAATCCACTTAATCGCGCCTGTTTCATAATCAATGCAGATGACGAAGTTTTCGCGACTCGAGACGATGATTGAGTCATCCGATCTTCGATAGTTCGCGGCATTGTTGTGAAACCAATCGGTGGGCGAAGGGTAGACGAATTGAGTTGGGTCGTCGCCGCCCGCCACCATGGCCCCGCTGATAATTTGAGCGAGATCCCATCTCTTCAGAATGTTGCCGGCCGCGTCGACCTCCAGGTTTATCGATTCAATCTGAGTCTGGCTGTCGGCATCCAATATCATGCCGAACTTGCCCGTGTTATCGTTATTGTGATGCAGATTGACGATGTCCGTCGCGCTGTAATCCGCGACCGGAGCAAACGTGCCATCAAGCTCGATCCGGGTTAGAATCTTCTGAAAGCCAACATAAACGGCGTTATCGAAGAATGTGGCGGGAGTGGCATCGATGTTCGCAGTGCCGACCCAGCGAATTCTGCCATCCGTATCAATAATCATGGGGGAATAATTACTGCAAAGGGTCTTCACAAGGAGGAAATCGTAACTCAAATCCGTCGTGTTGGTTCTGGCCTGAAGCACGGTCGGATTGTCGATGCCGCAGGGATCGCTAAATGCCGCGGTCAGGACGTTGACGGTCGCCTGCTGGGAAGTGCCGTCGGCAAAGCAGTAGGTTAGCGTGACGGTATTTGAGTAGTTGGCGTAAAGACCGAACACCGGCAATGTGATTTGACCAGTCTGGGGATTTAAATAACCGCGGCTTTGCAGGTACTGCCGAAAATATGTTGCCGACAGCGGGCGCGTCACCGATCCCGGTTTTGGAGTGAGAGCAAATCGAATACTGTTGAGCGCATTGACATCACTGGCGGTGAGATTGAGCTGAGCGATGAACGGGGTCGGGCCGGCGCTCTGTCCTGTGATCGTGACGGTGGCCGCGGAAGCGGTCGGAGCGCTTAGCAGAAAAGATAGAACAGGCAGAATTGCCGTAACCCCACTCAAAAACAAGCGCGCCAATGAATGGCGGTTAAAAAGCATAACTCTATTGGTCGCGTTTTTGGAATTCTCCCCTCAATTCGATACTACCACCCTAAGTCATTTCCACGCAATCGCGGTAGATGGCGTGACGGGTCTAATTGATTTGTAGGATAAAATCCTACGGGACGTCAACACGTAAATTGCGTAGTTTCGGCCGGGGCTCCGGTCTGCGGCCGCCGTGTGTTGTTTTGCGGCAGATCCTACTTCCGCTCAGCCACGATCATATTGCTTTTGTGGAAATCCCATTGATACCCGAAACCGATGCCGAACTCCGCCGGGTTGCTCTCCTCGAACAAGGCATGGAGTTTCGGCTGATCGTACTGCTTAAACAGCTCGATGGGGCCGACATACGTCCCGAATAACCGCAAATTCCATTTATCGGGATTAAAGTTGGCCAGCGGAATACCCGAGTCGTCCTGCACGATCAGGTTGCTGTGGTCGAGAATGAAATTCCGGACCCGCGTAAACCCACTCTCGAACATGAGATAGGAAGATGATTTCAAAAAACTGGCGCCCACGCCGTGCTGGTCGCAGAATTTCATAAAACCGGGATTTGAGGCAATCCCGCCGTCAGAGATATCGGTCGTGAAATAGAAAAGCGTTTGCGATCGACCGGATGAATTGTCGACGTAGGAGATGCGGACTCCGGGTGTCCCGCCAAGGCCGGGAGCGCTCTCGTGAAAATCACCGCCGCGATCCAGTGAAATGAAGGTGACGTCTTTAATGGCCTTGTCCGCGCGGGCGAGAAAGACATAGAGGATTGGCAGCGTGCCGTTGAGGTATTGCTGTTGCAAATCAACCTTCATGTCCTTGGTCACGAAATAAGTGGCCGTCAGCGATGATTTCATCGCGTTCTCCAGATTGAGCAGCGCGCCGGGCAAATCGACAATCCGCAAGGGATCCGGCGGCGGGCCCATCGATTCCTTGCCGCACATGATGTAAACGGATGCGTTTGGAAAAAACTGGTCGAGATAAAGAAAGTCCGGTCCGCTAAACATGTAGTAGACGACCGGGATCGAATCCTTTGACTCGGGCAAAGAAACATTTTGCCAGCTCCGCAGCCTGCTGAATTTGCCACGGTTCAGTTTAGCAAAAGCCTTTTCAAAATAGGCAACATGGTCCTGCCACGCCGGGTTTTGCGTTAATGGCGCGAGCGGCGAGTTTTTTGGAAGCGGCATTCCAGCGAGAAAGCGCGCGGTATCATTCGGGGGAGGCGCGATGGTTTGTCCTTCGACTGCTGCCGGGGCTGACTCTTCCCGATGGCGTTGCCCATTCGCGGGCACGGCCAGGATCGAAAAGGCCGTGACCACGAGGAGGATGTGCAAAAGTTTTTTCATTGGAGAGGTGCGCGCTTTTTCCCTGTTAAATAATAGAGCGCAAAGCCGGCGACAACGGTCGCCAGGCCGCACAATGATTCAGTTGGTCTCGAGCGCAAGAGATAGATCATCATCCAGATGGTGATCACACTGAATAGAACTGGCGGCAGCGGATAGGCCCAGACGCGATATGGCCGCGCCAATTCCGGGCTGGTGAAGCGCAAGACGATGACGCCGATCACCGTTAACAGCGCGCAAAAAAGCAGACTGAACCCAATGTAAAGGACGACCAGCTCGAAACTCCCGGTCAGGAGCATGAGACTGACGATGACGAATTGCAGCAGCGCGGCGTTCGTGGGAATGGCATGTCGATTCTTTCGCGCGAGAAATCGCAGGAGCCAATGATCTTCGCCCATTGCCATCGTTACGCGCGGCCCGAGCCACGTCATGGAGCTGATGGTCGAAATGAGTCCGAGGCAGATGATGGCGCCGACGACGCGGCCGCCGTTTACGCCAAAGATATGTTTGCCGGCGATAAGCGCGACTTCGAGCTGATTGACCATTTCATCAGCGGGCGCGGCCAGCAAGAACACGGCGTTCAGCGCGGTATAAATAACAATGACAATGAGCGTGCCTAACAAAAGCGAACGCGGCACGTTTTTCTCCGGCTGTGCGATTTCGTCTGTGATGTAGACGGATGCGTTCCAGCCGGAGTAGGAATACATCACGAACACGAGTGCAACGGCAAAGGGACCGGCAAAGATTGACATCGTATCGCCGGGTTGCGGCAGGAACGTGACCGGCTGTTTCGGATCGAGTAGAAGTCCGGCGATAATCAGGGCGACGATCAACAATACTTTCACGAGCGTCCAGGCATTTTGGAAAGCGCTGCCGACGCGCAGATTCGAGAAGTGAAAAACGGCGACGATCCCGAAAATCGCGAATGAAAAAATCACAGGCGAACCGAAATGGAAAACACCGTGGAAATATTTACCAAACGCCATGGCCGCCAGCGCAATCGGGGCCGCGAATCCGACGGTGGCCGAGATGATGCCGGCCATGAATCCAAGCGCGGGGTGATAGATGCGAGATAGAAAATGATATTCTCCACCCGAACGAGGCAGCGCGGCGCTCAGCTCGCTGTAGCAAAGCGCACCGCAAAGTGAAACGATGCCTCCGACGATCCAGAGCAAAAGAAGCGCAAAGCCGGAATGGATATCCGGCAGCTGGAAACCGAGGCTGGTGAAGACCCCCGTGCCGATAATGTTGGCGATGACGATGCCCGATGCCGTAATGAAGCCAATGCCGCCCCGCCCTGGTCGTGCTTGGCCCGGGTTCATCTCGGGTAAAGGATTCCGTGGCGTAACGGTTAACATACTAAACGGACAAGGCGGAGGGCGTCTTTATTCTGCGGCCGCTGCTTTTGAGAGCTAGAAGCGGCGTCAGGGCTAGCGAACGTAAATAGCAGTCGCGTTTGCCGTTTTGTGCAAAATCGGTCCGTAAAATGAACCGCTTCCGCCGGCAGCATAAAAGCTGTGCCGGCCGCCCCCAACACCGAAGCCGCCGATGCCAATTCCCAGATTGCCGCTCGAACTCGTGCCGACCGCTTCGAGAAGAATGCCGTTTGCTCCGAGCCTGGCGGCTTCTTTTTTGATCTTCGCGATCGCTTCGTCAACTTGTTCCCGGTCGGTGAATGCCCACGAGGCGCCGCTGGAGGATTTAATAAGAGCGATCCGCTGGTAGTTGCGCGGCGGAGTGTAATAGACGCGAACTTCACTCGGAGCGGTGGCCGGCCGCGCTTCGCCCACCATGATGACGTGCGTCGAGCCGCAACTGCAAAGGAATGAGGCAGCGAGAAGAGCCGCAACACTGCGGGAAAATTGCTTCATCATGGAATGTTCATCGTCTGCCACATGTGGACAAGCGAAACTGCCAGCGCGCACCGTCCGCGATGAATTGTGAAGGATTTTTTCGACCATTGCGCAGTGCGCGCGCGTAGTGGATAGGAACGATTCGTTTTATGACTCCGGTTAAGATTTGGCTCGGGCATCCTTATCCTCTCGGTGCAACGTGGACCGGCAACGGAGTCAATTTCGCGGTGTTTTCCGAACACGCGACTTCAGTGGATTTGTGCCTGTTCGACAATCTCGATTCGGTGCAGGAAAACATTCGGATTCCGATGATCGAGCAGACGGAGCAGGTCTGGCACGTTTTTCTGCCGGATGTGCGGCCGGGCCAGCTTTATGGATTTCGCGTGTCGGGCCCGTACGATGCGGACCGGGGTCTGCGTTTTAACAGCTCGAAGCTTTTGCTCGATCCGTATGCCAGGACGATCGCGGGAACTGTGAACTGGGCCGACGAAATGTTTGGTTATGTGGTGGGTGACGAGCTGGAAGATCTGACGCAGGATTTTCGCGACGATGCCTGGGGAATGCCAAAGGCGGTCGTCACAGATACGACCTTTGCCTGGGGCGACGATCGACCGCCTGGAATCCCGATGGATCAGAGCGTGATCTACGAGGTGCACGTGAAAGGGTTCACCAAGATGTTGCCCCGAATCGACGAGAAGCTGCGCGGCACCTATGCGGGTCTCGGTAGCGCGCCGGCGATTGAATATCTGAAGAGTCTCGGCGTTACCGCGGTCGAACTGTTGCCCGTCCAGGCGCACATTGATGACAAGGTTTTGGCCGATCGCGGCCTAACGAATTACTGGGGCTATAACACGATCGGCTTCTTCACCCCGCATAATGAGTACGCCAGTGGCGGACACATGGGCGAACAAGTCGTCGAGTTCAAGGAGATGGTGCGCAGTCTGCACGCGGCCGGAATCGAGGTGATCCTGGACGTGGTTTATAACCATACGGCCGAGGGAAATCATCTCGGCCCGACGCTCTGTTTTCGAGGAATAGACAACATCGCCTCCTACCGGTTGCTTCCGGACAACCCGCGTTTCTACCTGGATTTTACCGGTACCGGGAACTCGCTGGACACGCTGCATCCGCGTACTCTTCAGCTCATCCTTGACAGTCTGCGCTATTGGATTCTTGAAATGCACGTCGATGGATTTCGTTTCGACCTCGCATCGGCGCTGGCGCGCGATCATACCGGATTCAGCAAGCTCCATCCGTTTTTTCAGGCCATCCAGCAGGATCCGGTGATTTCTGGGGTAAAGTTAATCGCCGAGCCATGGGACGTTGGCGACGGCGGTTATCAAGTTGGCAATTTCCCGACGCGCTGGTCGGAATGGAACGGCAAGTATCGCGACGCGGTCCGCAGTTACTGGAAGGGAGACGAAGGCCGGATCGGAGAAATCGCGTATCGCCTGACGGGGAGTCCTGATCTCTACCAGCATGATGGCCGCCGGCCCTATGCCAGTGTGAATTTCATCACTTCGCACGACGGGTTCACCCTGAACGATCTGGTCAGCTACAACGACAAGCACAATGAGGCCAACGGGGAAAACAATCAGGATGGGGACAATAACAATCAATCCTGGAATTGCGGAGCGGAGGGTCCGACCGACGATCCAGAGATCAACGCTTTACGACGGAGGCAGCGCCGGAATTTTTTAACCACGCTCTTCCTGTCGCAGGGGGTGCCGATGCTCTGTGGCGGAGACGAATTCGGCCGGACGCAACAGGGAAACAACAACGCCTATTGTCAGGACAGCGAGATCAGCTGGTTTAACTGGCGGCACGACGAGGAGCAAACGCAGCTTCTCGAGTTCGCCCGGAAATTATCGCAGCTGCGAAGGGAGCATCCCGTCTTTCGCCGTCCGAAGTTCTTTCAAGGGCGTCGTCTCCGCGGATCGGAGACCAAGGATGTGATGTGGTTTAACCCCGGAGGTAATGAAATGAGCGAGGAGGAATGGGCGTCGCCTTTTGTTCGTTGTCTGGGAATGCTGCTCAGCGGGGACACGGTCGACGTGCTGAATTTTGAGGGAGCACCGATCCGCGATGATACGTTCCTGGTTCTGATCAATGCGCACTACGAAGCGATTTCATTTGTCCTTCCCGGGCTGGAACATCTCGAATGGGAATTGGTTCTCGATACAACGCAGGAAGACGGTTTTTTGAGCAAAGCGAGCAAATTCCCGTCGGGTGATGAAGTCAATTTGGGGGAACGCAGCGCGTGCCTGTTGCGATTGGCGGGTGGCGAACAGGCCCAGGCGCGCGAAGAATCATGGAAAAAGCGTCCGGTGGCGCTACCGGCCGAAGTTACGGCAGAGAAAGAACGCGCGCCGGCCAGGAAACGCCGCGGTTGAATGAGACTTATTTCACGCGCCCGCTCTTGTCCGGAAGCGAAATGAATATAAGGATTAAGGTTGTGATATGCGCGCTTCAAGCGCGGGCAGACTGGATCAGGGATAAACTCGCTTTATGACACCGACTTCACTCGTCATCGTGGCCGATCGCGGCAGTTTAAAAGCTTATCGGGTAAATGAAACGCCCACGCGCGGTCCGAGCCTGCAACTGGTCCAGGCGTTTAACATTACCGATGCACACGGCCGGCTGGTCGACAAGCTGACCGACCAGGCGGGGCGATACGCGGTCGCGGACGGCACCGGTGTGCAACATGGAGCTTCCATTGGCGAGACGAAACTCGAGAACGAAACCGACCGGCGCATCTACAAGCAACTGGCCGATCAAATTGCGAAGCTGGTCAAAACAGACGGCATCGATGGCTGGTCTTTCGCCGCGCCTTCGGAATTTCATGCGGCGATTGTTCAGCTGCTGCCGGCCGACGCGCGCGACCGAATCATCGAGCATGTGAAATCGGACCTGGTCAAAGTGGAGCCGGCCAAACTCTCAAGTCATTTTCGCTCGCTGCAGCCAATCTAAACGAGAGTCGACCTGCAGGATCGGCGATCCGATGCGCGTCATGTTTCTCTTCCTTAAAGTGATCTCGTGAATTAGCTTCCGGCACGTATGCAATTGCCCGTCAAAGTTACCTATCGCGGTTTGGAGAAAACGGAAAAGCTTGATGATTTAGTGCTGGAGTACGCAGCGCGTCTTGAAAAATTCTGCGACCATATCAACCGTTGCGACGTTGCGGTGGAGCAGCCGAACCATGCCCATCAGAAGGGAAATCTCTACCGGGTTCGAATCGATCTTACCGTGGCCGGCGGCCATGAGTTGGTGGCGGACGAGAAGCAGTCGGATAACGGATCCCATGATCCGCTGACCAAGGTAGTGCACGACGCTTTCAAGACAATGGAGCGCGAGTTGCGTCGGGTCGTGGAAAAACAGCGGCGCGAAGTAAAAACGCACGCGCGTTCGCGTTCGCCCAAGTAGGAAGCGGATTTACGGCGACGGAGCGCCGTGACTACAAAACCAATCAGGCGGGCGCGCCACCGAGAGCACCGGGCAGCGGCGGAGCCACATCCGGAGCAATGACCTGTCTCGGCGGTTTTTCCGGCGGCATTTTTTGGCTGGGCGGCGGTGTAATGCTTGGTGGCGGATTGATCAACCGTCCATGCTCGACAATCTCCTTGATCTGCACGCCGTCGAGTGTTTCGAACTCGAGCAGCGCCTTCGCAATCACTTCAAGTTTTTCGCGATGCGCCATCAGCGTGTGCTTGGCCGTCTGATAGGCATCGTCCAGCAGCTTTCGGACTTCCTGGTCGATTTGCTCGGCGGTTGCTTCGCTGTAATCACGAGCGCGCGAGATATCGCGACCGAGGAACACATAGTCCTCATGCTCGCCATATTCGACCATCCCCATTTTCTCGCTCATCCCCCATTCGCAAACCATGCGTCGCGCCGTCGCGGTCGCCATTTTAATATCGCCGCGAGCGCCGTTGGTAATGTCGCCGAAAACAATTTCCTCAGCGACTCGTCCGCCCATGCTGACGGCAAGCCCGGCCAGCAATTCGTTCTTGCGATTGGTGTACTTGTCTTCTTCCGGCAACCACATGGTGGATCCGAGAGAGGGACCGCGCGGGATAATCGTGACCTTATGCAGCGGTTCGGTATGCGGCAGAAGTTCCAGGAGCAGAGCGTGACCGGCCTCGTGATAGGCCGTGTTCTCTTTTTCTTTCTCGCTCAGGGCAAGACTGCGCCGTTCCTTGCCCCAGCGGACTTTGTCCCGCGCTTCTTCCAATTCGGCGAGCGTAATGCCTTTCAAGCCGCGGCGCGCGGCGAGCAAGGCCGCTTCGTTGATGACATTTCCCAGTTCGGCGCCCGAATATCCGGGCGTTCCGCGTGCGACCACGGCAAGGTCTACGCCTTCCGCCAGCTTCACTTTCTTTGAGTGCACGCGGAGGATTTCCTCCCGTCCTTTTACGTCGGGCAGATTGACCGTAATCTGGCGGTCGAAGCGTCCCGGCCGCAGGAGCGCGGGATCAAGAACGTCCGGACGGTTGGTCGCGGCGATGATGATGACCCCTTCCTGCGTATCGAACCCATCCATCTCGACGAGTAAGGCATTCAGCGTCTGCTCGCGTTCGTCGTGGCCGCCCCCGACGCCGTGACCGCGATGACGCCCGACCGCGTCGATCTCGTCGATAAAAATAATGCACGGGGCCGATTTCTTGCCCTGCTCGAACATGTCGCGCACGCGTGAAGCGCCAACGCCGACGAACATCTCGACGAAGTCCGAACCGCTGATCGAGAAAAATGGAACGTCAGCTTCGCCGGCAATCGCGCGCGCGAGCAATGTTTTGCCCGTGCCGGGAGGGCCGACCAGCAACACTCCCTTGGGAATGCGCCCGCCGAGTTTCTGGAATTTCTTGGGATCGCGCAGGAATTCGACCAGCTCCTGGACTTCGTCCTTGGCTTCTTCCACGCCGGCCACGTCGCGAAATGTGATTTTGTTTTTGTCACGCGCCAGCATTCGCGCTTTTGATTTGCCGAAATTCAGCGCTCCTTTGCCGGCCATGCGGATTTGCTGGCGAAAGAGAAAATACAGAACAAGCAGGAACAAAGCGATCGGGGCAAAGCCCATGATCGTTTGCGCGACAACGTTGGACTCCGTTTTGACCGCCGGCTGAATCCCGGCGGCAGCCAGCTTCTCCTGCAAATTATTGGTGAAATTGAGATAGATCGTGGTGCGGAACTTCACCGGCTGCGCCGGTTGCGCCCCCACGCTTTGCTTGACGTAATAACCGACCAGCGCCTGCGTCGGCCTTCCTTCCTCGACGACCAGCGTGAATGGGTAGTTTTTGTCATTAACGATCTGTTTGTTTTCGAGCAGCTCAAGAAAGCGATTGTAGGGAACGTCTTCGAGGGTCTGATAGCCGCCGCCCCGGAAGACAATAGCCAATGCGATCAGAGCAAAGGCGATGGCAATGAGGATCACGCCGCGCCAATTGAAGTTGGGCTCGCTTCCGCGCGATTTGTTCTCCTTTTGGGAGTTGCGATCAGATTGAGGCATATTTAACGAGGGGGTTCCGCGACACGCAGGCTAACATGACTGCTTTTGCAATGCAAAAGAGAGCAAAAGTCACGCCTGCATAATCGATGGTAACTTGAAATTGGGTGGTGCCTGGTCATTGGCACGCAGTGGTGGGTGCTGATTCATCCTTTGACGCTCTCGGCGCGTCAACTGTTCAACGATGCCCGGATGACATCCGCCAAAAGCGGAGGAGGTCCAATCCGGCCTGACAGACGCTCCTCGCCGGACGCTGATTGCGTGGCTCGCCGATTGCACTACAATTTTTAACGAAAGACAGAATGACGGAACTGGTCACATCAGTCGCAGATAGAATCGACCGCGCGGTTCAAAGAGTTACTCCCTTCGCCTATCGGATACAGCGGAGGGGCCGGCGCTGGATGCGTCGGGCGATGCGGAAACCGCGCAGCGTGTCGGAAGGGCCGAACCTGCTGCCCCTGCTGATCCAGGTGCTGGCCAGTTTTTCCAAAGCGGACGGCGTTCTGCTCGAAGAAGAAATCGACTCCAGCCTCGGATTCCTTCGCTACGATTATCCGGAAACGGTCTATTCGGAGCTGCGCCAGCTTTTCCGCCAGGCGCTTTACGAGCAACAGGATTTGTCGGCCATGGCTCAGAAGCTGAGCGCGCAGTTGAGCACCGATCGCAAAATCATGCTGGGCGTGCAGCTCTACGATTTGATTTCGCAAGCCGGCCTGAAACAGGAACAGGTGGTCGCGTTTTATTCGTTCATGTCGCAGTTGGGCATGGCGGCGCAGGCCATCGATATCGTCTATCAACTGAATGCCTCGGAGGATTCCGATCCTTCCATTTATCAGCGTGGCGCGTCGCCTCTGGAATCGGTTTCCTTCGGAACGAATAAGGCCGACGTGACTTTAAAGAGCCTGACCGGCAACGACCGGCTGCTCGCGTTTCGATATCACGATTTGATTCTCCTGAAAAATTACAGCGGCCAGAACGTTTCTGTTCGCGGACGGCCATTGGTCCGCGGTGGATTTTGCCGAATTTATCCCGGCCAACGCATCCTGGTCGGCGACCAGGTTCTGACCTATCAGGATCTGGCGACTTATTTCAACGCCAAGAAGAACGTTTCCCTTCCGCAAATCTTCGTCCGGGTGAACAAGGATGCGGATGAAGTGGCATTGGAACGATCGCGCACGCGCGAGAGTGCTCTCGAGGTGACATTCGGGCTGAAGGTGCGCGTGAAAGCGTTGCGCGATGTCGATGCGGTCTTGAACGGGACCAAGTTGAAGCCGGGAACACAGGTGGAAGCGACGCTGGAGGACCGCATCATTTTTCACAACGAAAGCGAAATGGATCTGGCTGACCTGCGCCGGCGCGCCCGCGCTCTGGGCGGCCGATTCCAACTCAAAGCTTCAAAGTCGGAATATCTCGTTTCCAACGATCCAAGTTTACTGGAGGCCGATGACATCCTGCTTTCGCCCGGCACCGCCGGAGATGTGTTGCTGAAGATCTTTTGCGATTACGACAAACGCGTCGGCCGGTTGGAAGTGATCGAGGCAGATCGTCCCATCATGGTCGGGGATACCGCGGTCCGCGGCAGCGCGCCGCTCAGAGACGGCGATACCATCCGCATCGATATAGGCCAGTTTTTGCGCTGCAACTTCTCGGAACGCATCATCGAGGAAGAGCGAAACATCATTCGCAGCCTCGAAGTGAGCGAAGTGACCCATCGTTTCAGCAATGCGGAGACTGGCCTCGAAGGAATTTCGTTTGCCTTGAATCGCGGCGAACTGGTCTGCGTAATGGGCGCCAGCGGATCGGGCAAGAGCACGTTACTAAAAGTCCTGGCCGGTCAACTTCAGCCGAGTGGCGGTCAGGTTTTTCTTAATGGGCGCTCGCTCTATCCCAACCTGGACCAGCTCAAACGCTACGTCAGTTATATTCCCCAGGAGGACGCGTTCGACGAGCATCTCACGATTGGCGAGAACCTGCAGTTTGCCGCCGCCATTCGATCGCCGCATCTTTCCCGCCGCGATCGCATGCGCCGCCTGGAAGGAAAACTTCTCGAGCTCGGGCTCGGCGAACGCCGTGATGCGGTTGTCGGCAGCGCGGTAAAGAAGACGTTAAGCGGAGGCGAACGCAAACGCCTGAACATCGGCCTGGACATGATCGCCATGTCGGATGTCTACCTCTTCGACGAACCGACCTCCGGCCTCTCCTCCAAGGATTCCGAGCACGTCATCGAAATCATCCGGAGCATGGCGCACAACAAGATCATTATTGTCACGATTCATCAGCCCAGTTCGAAGCTGTTTCAGATGTTCCACAAAGCCATCCTTCTGGACAAAGGAGGGCGGCTCGTGTTTTTCGGAACGCCGTCGGACATGCTGCGCTATTTCGCCGAGGCGGAGCATCAGCACCAATTCGGGGCCGAACTGGGCGCCTGTCCTTCCTGCGGCACGACCCGCCCCGAGTTCATCTTCGATGTTTTGGAAACGCCGCTGCGCGATTTAAGCGGGGATATTATCTACGAGGAGAATAGCCGGGGTCAGCTCGTGGCCGCGCGCCGTTATTCTCCGGAATTTTGGCGCGATAAATATGAAGCTTTCCGGCTGATCCAGGACGTGAAACAGGTTTCGCTCCGCAAAGAACCGGTTGCCCAATTGCCGGCTGCGTCCACGGAGAAAAAGCGGACAGCAATTCGCTGGCACGTGGAGTGGACGCAATTTCGAACGCTGTTGCGCCGCGCGTTCACGAGCAAGATGCGCAACCGCGCCAATGTTATTATCACACTCGGCGTCGCGCCGGTTCTCGCTTTGCTCATCGCCACGCTTCTTCGTTATTCCGACAGCGGGAAATACGATTTCGCTTCGGCTTATCACATTCCGACATTTCTCTTTCTCAGTCTGATCGTGGCCATGTTTCTGGGTCTGACTAACAGTGCCGACGATATCATTCGGGACCGGGCGGTTTTACAACGGGAGCGCAACCTCGATGTCCGTCTTTCCTATTATGTGATCTCGAAAACGATCACCCTGGGAATATTTGCTCTCGTTCAATGCGTTCTCTTTGTCTGGATCGGCAATTACGTCCTCCAAATCAGGGGCATGTTTTGGATTTATCTCGGGATTGTTTTCATTACCGCCATGGGCGGAGTGTGCCTTGGCCTCGTCGTTTCCTCTCTCGTGGGCGATCCGAAGACGGCGGCTAATATCGTCCCGCTGGTCCTGATCCCGCAGATCATCATGGGTGGTGCGCTCATTAAGTACGAGGATATGAACCGGAATCTCGCGCTGGTCTACGCGCTGACCCACTGGTTCAAGGAACATCCGAACAAAGAGCAGAATAAGAAGATGGATAGCAAACTGCAGGTGCCGTTCGTTTGCCAGTTCATCGCCATGCGCTGGTCGTATGAGGAACTGGTCGTGGCTCAAGCCAAGCTCAATCCGTTGGCGCGCAGGCAGGATCGTGTTGACCGCGAAATTCATCGCATCGTTGATCGCAACGATCAGAGTCCGACGGCCATGAGGCGCCTCACCATGCTCAAGGATGTGCTGGCCATGCTTTCCGGGCTGGAAGCAAAATCAGCCGCCGAGCTTGATCGTTACCTGAAGTTGATCGACCAGGTGCTCGACGGTAAACGAGCGTTTGATCGTAACTTTTTTAAGGACGCCTCCGGCGGAGTCACGGCCGAACAGCTTTACGTGAATCAAAAGGTGTCGGACCTGATTTCCAATGCTGAAATGGAGCAAAGCGATTATCGGCGCGGTTCGCGCCCCAACGTTTTCTTTGGCGCGGAAAAAAGATATTTCGGGGTAAGGACGACTGTTTTTGTTTGGAACACGCTGGTTTTGGTCGGATCGACACTGGGACTGCTGACGTTGCTTCACTGGATCCTGCGCCGGCAATTGGAAGTGCGCCGAAGTTGATTCGGCTTCGCCCGGTTTGAGCGACGGGCCGGTTGCCCTGCATTCGCTTCGTGTCATCCTAAGAGGCCAATTTAACTTCATCATGAAAGCAGCAAGAAAAAGCCCGAAAAGTGAAACTCGTTTAATCGTAGCCGCCAGCGAGACCGACGCCGATTTGCTTTATGCGACGAAATTTTGGGCGCCTGATCCCTTCATTTTTTTGCAGCACAACGGCAAGCGCACGGTGGTTTTGAGTGAATTGGAGTTCGATCGAGGTCGCAAACAGGCAGAGGCAGACGAGTTCGTTTCCTACGGCGACCTGGAGCGCAAACTCCAGGGCAAGGGGAAAACAGCTCCGACCTACGCAAAAGTTCTCTCTCTCTTCCTGCGGCAACGCGGAGTTACATCCACACTTGTTCCCGCCAATTTCCCTCTCGGTTATGCGCGGGAGCTTTCCGCGAACAAGATTCGTCTTCGCCCTACCAACGGCCTTTTCTGGCCGCAGCGCGAGACAAAGACGGAAGAAGAAATCAAGATGATGGGACGCGCACTCCGAATCACGGAGGCGGGACTGGCTCGGGCCATGGAAGTTTTGCGTCGCTCGAAAGCCGGGTCGGGGAAACGATTGCGGTGGGCCGGCAAAGTTCTGACTTCGGAGATTTTGCGAGCCGAAATCGATTCCGCGATTTTGCGCGCCGGCGGGCTTCCGACCGCGACGATCGTTGCCGGGGGAGATCAGGCCTGTGATCCGCACGAGCGAGGATTCGGTCCCCTTTATGCCGGTTCGTTGATCATTCTCGACATCTTCCCGCGTGACGCGAAAACCGGTTACTTTGGCGATCTGACGCGCACCGTGCTGCGCGGGCGCGCGAGCGACGCTCAGCGCAAGCTTTGGGAAACGGTCAAGGCCGGACAGGCGCTCGCCTTGAGAAAGATCAAAGCCGGGGTGGAAGGCGCCAGTATTCACAAGGCGATTCAGGAACTTTTCGTCAAAAAGGGATATCCTACGGAACTCCGAAAGGGCCGGCGCGTCGGTTTCTTCCACGGCACGGGCCACGGGCTAGGGCTGGAGATCCACGAGTACCCGCGCCTGCAAAAGGTTACCTTAAAGGCCGGTCACGGTCTCACCGTCGAGCCAGGGCTTTATTACCCCGGCTTGGGCGGAGTGCGCCTGGAGGACGTCGTCGTGGTGACGAAGAGCGGATATAGAATGCTATCCCGGTTTCCCAAGCAGTTGGAGGTCTAAACGGACCGTAGCGGAATTCGGCCGGTGGGGCGAGACTCTGTCGAGCCGATTATCGACGGCTCCGCAGAGCGTCGCCCCACCAAGCCCTGCTCGAAACCGACAAGCGCGTAATGAACAAAGGACCGATCCATGCGGTCTAATCTCAACAGACACACTTAAAACAGGAATGTTATACCCAGGAGGTTTCTTCGGACATTATTGGCTCCTTTACATAGGCGTGCCGTTGATCGTGGGCATTTGGGCCCAGATCCGGGTCAGCAGCGCTTTTCGGAAATGGGGCGAGGTTCGGGCGAGTTCAAACATCACCGGGGCGGAGGCCGCGCGGGAAATTTTGCAGGCCGCCGGGATTCAAGACGTTGAGGTCGTTGAAACCAACGATTTCCTTGGGGATCATTATGATCCAACCAGTAAACGGCTTTGCCTGTCGACGAACGTGTATCAGACACCCTCGGTCGCCGCGCTGGGAGTCGCCGCGCATGAGACCGGCCACGCTATTCAACACGCCAAGGCGTATGCTCCGCTCAAGGCACGGATGGCCATCGTCCCGATGACAATGGTTGCGTCACGCATGCTGCCCTTCGTCATTTTCGGCGGGATATTTTTCCACATTACCGGCCTCATCACGCTCGGCATCTATTGTTACATTATTCTGCTCGCTTTTCAGTTGGTCACGTTGCCCGTCGAATTTGATGCGTCCCGGCGGGCCAAGATCATTTTGCAGCAAATGGGGATCATCCAGCCGGGCCAGGAAGCAGCCGGAGTGAATCAAGTTCTCAACGCCGCTGCGTTAACTTACGTCGCGGCGTTTATTGCTGCATTGGGTAACCTGCTCTGGCTGCTCTCCATTCGGGATCGACGCAGTTGAACGCAGCTCACTGACTGTTGAAAAAAATGGATACCTCAGTCGCTTTACCGGCCATAGCGCGTCGATTATCCGATTTGTTATCGCCGGGCGTTGGCGCGAATGATAAGCCAAAGCGCAAGGCGATGGACCGGCCAAAAAGCGAAGAAGACCAGCAGCTGGTGGCGCGTACCCAGGCGGGCGAGGCCGCGGCTTTCGATGAACTGGTCATCAAATATACCCCGCGGCTCTATGGCCTGGTCTATAACATGACGTCGAACCACGAGGACACGAACGACCTGTTGCAGGATATCTTCGCGAAAGCCTATAAGGCGATTCGGGGTTTTCGAGGCAAGTCCTCCTTCTATACCTGGATCCACTCGATCGCGGTCAACATGACCTTAAACTTCCTCAAGAAACGCGGCCGGCGTTTCCATCTTAGCCTGGACGATGTCGATGCCAGCATCCAGAACGACAAGGAGTTCCTTGAGCTCACCGCCACGAGTAGCCCCGTCCGGGAGGCTGACCTGTCGGAGCTGCAAAGAAGATTGAACGAGGCTATGATGAAATTGTCTGAAGAACACAGAGCTGTTGTGACCATGTTTCATATCCAGGGAATGCCCCACGCCGAAATCAGTAAAATCCTGCAAGTCTCTGAGGGCACGGTACGGTCCCGGCTCTTCTACGCGAATCGGCAGTTGCAGAATTATCTGGACGAGTTCCGTAAAAACCCTGTTTCCTAGCAACCCGCTCATGGACGAATTTGACGACAAGGAAATTGCGACGCTGCTTCGGCTGAAACGCCACGAGCAACCGCCGCCCGGGTATTTCGAGAACTTCCTGCATGAATTTCACCGCCGGCAACGCGATGAGCTGCTGCGCGAGCCTTTGTGGCGGATTTGCCTGCAACGGGCCCACGATTTCATGTTCCGGCTAAATATCCCGGCCTTGAATTCTTACCCGGCCGCGGTGACGGCGGCGTTAGTTTGTGCCGCAATTATTTCGCTTAATGTCTATCAAGCACCTGAACCGGCGCGGGTCGCAGCGCAGGGCCCGGTGTTTGCCGCGCCGGTGAACCCGACTTCCGAACTAACGCTTGCGTCGCCCATTGCCACGCGAGTTTTTAACACGCAGCCACTTCGTCAGTTCGACGAGCGCGCCCGCACTCACCGGGCCGCGGCTCCTCCGCGCTATGTGCTCGACAGCATTCCTGTGAGTTATGAGTCGACTTTCAGATTCTAGACTGACGACGGGCTCTTCCGAGCGAATCGGTCAAGCGGCGGTCTCCCGGACCTGGCTCACGCTTGGCGTTTGTCTGGCCGCCATCGGTTGTTCGCAAGCGCAGGAACAATCCGCTGATACCATTTCCCGCCAGGTGAAGGATGTCTTCGCCCGTGCCTCCAAAGCTGTCGTCAAGATTCATGGCGTCGATGAACACAGCGATATTTACGGCACCGGGTTTTTTATCGACCCGACCGGTTCGCTTTACACCTCCTTCACCGTGGGGGGGGAAGCGGAAAACTTTACGATCGAATTCAATGGGAGGAAATATCCTGCCCGTCAGGTGGTAGCCGATGTGCGGAGTGGGATGGCCATCCTCAAGATCGAAGCCGCCACTCCCGCGCTCCCCATCGGGAAAACGACGCAACTCGAAGTGGCGACCCCTGTCGTCACCATTGGCTACCCTCTTGATTTACCGGAGACACCGAGTTTCGGAATGATCGCGGGTTTTGACCGCAAATATCTGGGCCGTTATTTTTCGACGACCCATTTGCGCGTTAACATGCCGGCCCAACGAGGAGAAGCCGGTGCACCGCTCCTGAATCTGAACGGCGAGGTGGTCGGGATTCTTGTTAGCAGCTTGGAAAATAATTCTTCCTGTTACGCACTGCCGATCGAAGCCGCCGAGAAAATCCGGAGCGATTACGTTCGGTTCGGTGAACCTCGCCACGGATGGGTCGGCATCAATGTTTCCGAGGCCAAGACCCCTGTCGAAGGGTCGCGGGCGGAAATGACCGAGATTGTGCCGGAGACACCGGGTGCGGATTCAGGAATCAAAGCCGGGGACATTCTCTTGCAGGTGGGACGAACCCAGGTGCATGAGCCGGAAGATGTGCTGGATGCGTCGTTCTTTATCACCGCCGGCGACACTGTCCCGATCACCGTGGTGCGCGGCAACGAAAAGCTAACTTTCAATGTGCTGGCTGACTTTCATCCGAACAGCAAACGTCCGGCTATGTCGGCGACGCTGACTCCTAATCGGGCCATCCCGTTGACCCTGCGGTCGACGCCCGAAGGCAAACCGTAAGGTTCGGCCGCCAGCGACCCGCTATTTCTTTGCCAGCATGCCGCGAAAAGCGGCTTCGTCGATCACTCGCACACCAAGAGCCTTCGCTTTTTCCAGCTTGCTGCCCGCGGCCTCGCCCGCCAGCAGATAACTGGTTTTCTTGCTGACGCTGCTGCTCACCTTGCCGCCGCGTTCGATAATCGATTCGGCAATTTCTTCGCGCGGCTTGCTTAATGTTCCGGTGATCACCCAGGTCGATCCGGCAATGGCCGAATCGGTGCGCGGTTTTCGCGGTTCCACTTGCGGTTTTAGGCCAAGCTTTTCCAGCCGCTCGATCGTCTTTCGGTTTCGCGGCTCCTGAAAAAAATCGGAAATGCTTTTTCCGACGACTTCGCCCACGTCCGGGATCCGCTGCAATTCTTCGGTCGAGGCCTGCATCAATTTCTGGAAGCCGCCGAAGTGATCGGCAAGGGCGCGCGATGCGCTCACGCCGACATGCAAAATTCCGAGCCCGAAAATCAGGCGCCAAAGCGGGCGCGTCTTGCTCTGTTCGATGGCAACCAGAAGATTACTGATGCTCTTTTCACCCATGCGTTCCAGGAGGGCCATTTTCTCGGCCGTCAGCTCGTAAATATCGCTGATGTCACGCACCAGATTTTTGCCGACGAGTTGTTCCACCATCATTTCACCTAATCCCTCGATATCCATGGCGCCGCGGGACGCGAAATGACCGATGCGCCGTTTTAATTGCGCCGGGCACTGGGTATTTACGCACCGCAAGGCCACCTGCCCTTCGTCCTGAACCACTTTGCCGCCACAGACCGGACATGCTTTTGGCATGCGGAAACTTTTCTCTTTTCCTGTGCGTGCCTTCGTCTTGACCTCTACAACTGCCGGAATTACCTCTCCCGCTTTCTCGATGACCACGGTGTCGCCTATCCGGATATCTTTGCGCCTGATTTCGTCCTCGTTGTGCAAGGTGGCGCGCGAAACCGTACTTCCGCTGACGACGACCGGCTCCAACACCGCCACCGGTGTCAACGTCCCCGTCCGCCCGACCTGCACGATGATGTCGAGCAGCCGCGTTTCCACTCGCTCGGCCTCATATTTATAAGCAATGGCCCAACGGGGAGACTTGGCCGTGAAACCGAGTCGCTCGCGTTGCGCAAAGGCGTCGACTTTGACGACCGCGCCATCCGTCTGGTAGGCGAAATCGGGACGAATATGGTCGAGTTCGTCAATCGCGCGGAGAATTTCTTCCACTGAATCCGCGACCCACCAGCGCTCCGTCGCCGGCAGGCCGGCTTTTTTCAAAAAAGGAAATACTTCGGAATGAAGCTCGATATCCACTCCTTCGGTTGCTCCGGTCCCGTAGCAAACCAGGCCGAGCGGGCGCTGGGCGACGGCTTGTGGGTCCAATTGTTTGAGCGAACCAGCGGCTGCGTTGCGCGGATTTGCGAATAAGGGAAGGTCCGCCTTCTTCCGCTGATCATTCAATTTTTCGAAACCACGCCTGTCCATGTAAATTTCCCCGCGAACTTCGAGGAGCTTGGGGGCCGCGCCGCGTAATCGCTCCGGTACCGAATGAATCGTGCGAACATTCCGGGTGATGTCGTCGCCGACAACTCCATCACCCCGAGTTGCGGCGTAACGCAGCTTCCCATTTTCATAAAGAAGCGAAACGGCCACGCCGTCCACCTTCGGTTCGACCACGACCGGGATTTTCGCGCCCGGCAAAAGGCGGGTCAGCCGATTGTAGAAATCTGCGATTTCCTCCTGGGAATAAGTGTTATCCAAACTAAGCATCGGTGCGCGATGTGTGACCTGGGTGAAAGCTTTGAGTGGTCTGCCACCAACGTGCTGGGTGGGCGAATCTGGCGCCGCCTGCTCGGGGAACTTGCTCTCGAGTTCGACAAGCTCCGCGTAGAGGCGATCATACTCACGGTCGCTGATCGTCGGCGCGGCTTCTTCGTAATAACGGCGGTTATGTTTCTCGATTTCTTCGCGCAGACGCGCCATGCGGTTTGCGGCTTGCTTCTCCTCCATGGCCATGGTTGATCATACAACGAGTGGAGTGGCGGTCTACGGCCGTCCTTGCCTAGAAATCTTGCGGTTGTGCCAGACCGCCGCTACAAAGCGTAGATAGATGGCGAGCGCGCCCGAACGTATCCTTGGCGTTGAAGGCGGCGGCACAAAAACCGCCTGGGTCCTGGTTGAGCGCGATGCGAACGATCTTCGCATTCTCGAGCAAGGCAGGCTGCCCTCTTCGAATTTCCGTCTCGCCACGACCGAACGTCTTCGCTCGATTTTTGGACAGCTGCCCCCGCAAATTGATCGAGCTGGAATTTTTTTGGCTGGTTGCGTTACCGATGACGACCGTCAATCGCTCACCCGTTTGGCGGCGGAAGTTTGGCCAACGGCAAAAATCATCACCGGCAGTGATCGGGACTCGGGTCTGGCGGCGGCGCTCGGCCGGGGCGAGGGAATTGTCGTAAATGCCGGAAGCGGATCGTCCGTAACCGGCCGTCGCGGCGACCGCATTGAAAAAGCCGGAGGGTGGGGACATATCCTGGGCGATGCCGGAGGCGGCTATTTTCTCGCGATCCAGGCTCTGCGCCTGATTTTGCGGGAATACGATCTTCATCGCGGAGAGGTCCAGTTCACCGCGCGGATTTTACAAGCGCTTTCCCTTAACAATCTGGATGAGCTTGTTCGTTGGGCGCAAGCGGCCGACAAGATGGACATTGCCATGTTGACCCCGGTCGTTTTCGAGGCCGCTGTGGCGGGTGACGAACGTGTGCTCGAGATCCTCGAAGAAGGCGCGCGCGTCCTCTGCGAATACACCGAGGCGGTCGCGACCAGGCTCCATTTGCTCGCGCCCAAGGTCATGCTTCTCGGTGGCCTTTTTCATCGCGACTCGATTTACGCTCACACGTTTCGGCGCCGCTTGAAAAAGAATCTACCCGACGCCCGCGTCGCGGTTGTGGAACAAACTCCCGAAGTGGGCGCAGCCTGGCTGGCGGCCGAGATGGAGGAGCAACCGCGGGCAGGCTCCACGCCGTCCCAGGAAGGGATCGACACACTCGCAGCGGCGTTGACGGAGCAGCCCAATCCGCGTTCGCAGAACCTTGAGCGAATGAGCGCGCGCGAATTGGCCGAGCTTTTTGTCAACGAAGAGACGTTCGTGCAGGATGCGTTGCGGCAGGCCCTGGATGGTTTAAGCCGTGCCATCTCGCTCGTGACCGATTCTTTACGGCGTGGTGGGCGCCTCTTTTATGTCGGGGCCGGCACCAGCGGCCGCCTCGGCATTCTCGACGCCAGTGAAATTCCACCGACATTTGGTGCCTCACGCGAACTGGTGCAGGGGATCATTGCCGGCGGGGCCAGCGCCCTCTACCGCAGTGTGGAAGGAGCGGAAGATGAGGAAGGAGGGGGAGCGATGGCGATTGAGGAGCGCGGAGTCAAAGCCGGCGACATCGTCATCGGCATTACCGCCAGCGGCCGGACGCCTTTCGTGGCCGGCGCACTTGCCCGGGCGAAGTCGTTAGGCGCAAAAACCATCCTGCTCTCGTGCAATCCGGTTGTGCCGCAAAGCTCCTCGGCGGACCTTGTCCTGGAAATCGCAGTCGGGCCCGAAATTCTGACTGGATCGACCCGATTAAAGGCGGGAACCGCAACCAAGATTGCTCTGAACATTATCAGCACCGGGGCAATGGTTGCGCTCGGGAAAGTCCGCGGAAATCTGATGATCGATTTGCATGCTTCCAATGCAAAATTGCGCGATCGCGCGGTTCGCGTCGTCTCGAATCTGGCGGGCTGCGATTATGAATCCAGCCGCACCCGCCTCGAGAAGGCGGACTGGAATTTGCGGGCGGTAATCGACGAATTGCCGAAAGGATAACGGAGCAAACATTCCGCTTTTTGGAGATAGCCGGCCGGGGCCGGATACGAATTTAGGCGTCTGATAAGCGCAACCGCGCCACCTGGCGCGAAGTTGAGTAAGGACTCAACCCGAAAGGAATACATATCATGCTTTGGACAATATTTGTTATACTGCTCGTGCTCTGGCTGCTCGGATTAGTTAGTTCTTATACACTGGGCGGCTTCATTCATATCCTGCTCGTCATCGCCGTCGTCGTTCTGATCATTAACTTGATCCAGGGTCGCCGGGCGCTCTGATCTGATGAAGGCAGCCGGACTCGTACTAATTGTCATCGGGATTATTGCGCTGGCCTACGGCGGATACACCAGCTTCACCACCAAGGAAAATGTGGCGAAGCTGGGCCCGATCGAAGTGAACAAGCACGAAGAACATCCGGTCCCGATTGGACCGATCGTTGGCGGCGTTTGCATCGTCGGCGGGATTGTGATGCTCGTGTCCGGCGGGCGGCAGCCGTAGGAAATTAAATTCTCGCGTCGGCGGCCCACAGCCGCCACCGAGGATTGTTGAAAGAGAGTCGGACATCTCGAAGAGATGTCGGCTTACCCGTCCCTACTTTTTCAGACAAAAAGCGCAGGTAGGGACGCATCTCCGAGGCGTCCGTTTTTTCGCGCACAAAGCCGATCTCAAACCCACGGACATCTCGGAGAGATGTCCCCCCTCGCGCCGGCTGCTCTCAGCCGCCGGCCTTCAGGACGGCGAAGGTCTTGCTGCCTTTGCGGTCCAGATAAAGAAGCATTCCGCGTTTCGGGTCTGCTTTGTTGAGTGCTTCCCGGAATGACTTCACATCGGTCACGGGCTTGCCATCAACCTCCGTGATCACATCTTCGCGCTCTATTCCCTGCGCCGCCGCCAGGCTGTTGTCCGCCACATCCGTTACGATCACGCCATGTTGCACGCCGAGCTTGAGCTGATCCGCCATTTCTTTGCTCAATTCCTGCACTTGCAGACCGAATTTGCCGATGTCCTCCTGTCGTGACGGTCCCGGTTGAGTCGGTTCGTTTGAAGCGCGCGAAAGATCGTTCGGAAGCTCTCCGGTCGTGATCGGGATTTTCATTGTCTGACCTTTGCGCCAGACCGTCAGATCAACATTTTGTCCGATCTTCTTTTTTAAGATCTGATGCTGAAGCTCGGTGTCGGTCGCAACCGGTGTTCCATCCACCTGAGTAATGACATCGAACGGACGCAAATCGCTTTTGTAAGCCGGCGCGTCCGCTTCGATCGTCCGGACTACGACGCCTTTCTCCAGACCCTTGAACATTTCGCGAATCGAGCCGTCGTCCCCCAGCGTCTCTATCCGAATGCCGAGCCAGGCACGGGTAATCTTGTGCCCGGCAATCAGTTCGGTTCCGATTTCTTTCGCCATGTTGATCGGAATGGCGAATCCCAGGCCGCGGTTCAAACCGTTGATCAGCGTGTTCATGCCAATGACTTTGCCGTCGATGTCGCACAGCGGACCGCCGCTGTTGCCCGGGTTGATCGATGCATCGGTCTGCAGAAAATCGGAGATGGAACTGCCGCCGCCGATCAACTTGTTGCGCCCTTTGCCGCTGACGACTCCATACGTAAAGGTGTAATCCAATTTGAAAGGCGCGCCGATGGCGAACGCGAATTGGCCGACCCGAACAGCGTCGCTATCGCCGAGTTGTGCCGCCGAGAGATCCTTCGCCTCGATTTTGACGACCGCGACATCGGTCTTCTCGTCCGTTCCCACGATTTTCCCCTGAAATTCGCGACCGTCCTTTAATCGTACGGTCAGTTTTTCGGCGCCCTCTACGACGTGGTAGTTGGTGAAAATGAAACCATCGGACCGGACGATAAAACCTGACCCTTCGCTTCGGATCGGTTGCTGCCCTCTTTGATTTCGGCGCGGATTGTTATCATCCGGCGGCCCTTGAAAAAAGAGGTCGTCCAGGGCGGAATTCTCGCCGCCTTCATTCTTCTTCGAGACCTCGATAATCACGACACTGGGGGCGACAGTTTCGAAAACTCTGGCAAACGCGTTATTTAGCGCATGCACCACATCTTTTCCGGCTTCCGCAGCCGCTGGAGGAACGCTGGCGCCGGGCGGCACTTCAGGTGTGGACGCAGCCAGCGACATTGTGCAGGCCCCAATCATGGAAAGGAAAACAGGCAGTAAACGCATCGGTTCGGATTTGGACAGCATGAAATGGGCGATGTTCATTCCTGCCATTCTCCGAGGGAATGGGCCAGGGGCTTTCCCCGAGCATGGGCAAGTGCCGGAATACTTGTTGTCAGGCCTTGAGCTTGCTTTACTGGACGCGCTCCAAGGCTGAACCTGGCTCAAAAGCAGCGATCCATACCCTGACGGCCCCGGAAACTTGACATATCGTATAAGATCAGATCGACCTTTGTGCTTCCCCTGGTGATATTTAAGATTCGAAATTCTATCGGCCTCGCCATCGCCGGCGTGGCCTTGCTCGGTATTGCCAACGTTGGGTCTGCGCCCGAGGCAAGCGGGCCGGTTTCGCCGGACGAATTTGTCCGGGCCATCGGGAACCATCGAACCGCGTTGATTGACTGGTACCTGACGCACCACCTCAATGTTAATGCACGTGCGAAACAGGACCGGCCACTGCTGGTCGCAGCTGTGCTCCAACAGGATGAATATACGATCCGTCGACTCCTTCGCGCGGATGCTTGTGTGGACCTTGCCGATGAGCGCGGCTTAACCCCGCTCATGGCCGCGGCGATGAACGGCAACCTGGAGTTGATCCACACGTTGCTACCCCTCGTGACAAATCCGTCCGCAACCGATCGCAATGGAAGAAGCGCGCTTCACTATGCGGTCGCTGCCGGAAAAGCGGATGCCGTCGAAGTTTTGCTTCCCACCGCATCCGGTCTTTCGGTTACGGGGAACGATGGCCGTGACTTGTTAGCGATGGCTTTGGATGCCGGGAATCCGGCCGTGACAGATCTCCTTTTGGAACGCATGCCGCCATCGAACGAGTGGAGTGGCGGCGCGCGACGGGCCCTGGAGACGGCCATGACAGCCGGCAACAAGGAACAAGTGAGATCACTTCTCGCGAAACACACGGTGGCGCCGGCTCCGGAAGGCAAGGATGTGCCCTTTTTGTTCTACGCCATCGCTTCGAACAATGTCCCCCAAGTCCGGATGCTGCTGGAGTGCGGGGCAGACCCGAACACCATGTTGCCCGCGAAATGTGATGCGGATTTTCTCGCGCTCCTGCCTCCCAAGCTGCGCAACTACATCGATGGAGACAAAGGGATTACTTCGCTCATGCTGGCGGCGGGGGTGGGTCAGGCGGAGTGCGTCCGCGACCTCTTAAAAGCCGGTGCCGATCGTGATCGCGCCACCGCTCGTTATAAGATGCTGGCTCTTTACCTGGCGGCGCAAACCGGCAAATGGCAATGCACACAAATCCTGCTCGGGAGCGGCCCGTCACCCGAGGAACTTCGGATCGAAATCTCGCTCACATCGCAGCATGCCGCCGTGATCAAGGATGGAGTGCCGATATTTAGTACGGTCTGTTCGACCGGCCGAAGCGGTTTCTCGACTCACGCCGGGGATTACATCATCACGGATAAGGATCGAAGCCATCGCTCCACCATTTATAAAGTCGAGATGCCCTATTTCATGCGCCTGAGTTGCCTTGATTTCGGAATGCACGAGGGCGTGGTGCCGAACTATCCCGCGTCGCATGGTTGCATCCGGTTACCCGGCGAGGCGGCGCGGAAACTGTTCGCCGAAATCCCGGTCGGGACTGTGGTAACGGTAAAATAGCGCGGCCGCCAAAATCACATTTCGCAGTGGGCGATGCGGCGGCTACGGCTAAAGTCCCAAATTTCAATATCCAAGCTCCAACCTGTGGCCCGCATCCATTTGAATATTAGGGCTTGGAATTTCTTTGGTGATTGGAGCTTGGGATTTGGAGCTTAATGCGGCGTCGCGCCGCGGGTGCGTCACGCACCTTCCGGTGCCTGCGTTGACACAATAGTTAACAGTCTTAACGTTTTTTTCCTCAAAAAAACATGGTCAATCTCGCCGCAGGGAAAGTGGATGGGAAACAGTTCATTTCGCACGCTCCCGGTTATTGGTCCCGCGACGGCGGGATCGCTCCGGAACTCTGGAACGACTGGAAATGGCAGCTTAAAAACCGCGTCACCTCACTGGAGCACCTGGAGAAATACCTTGTCTTGAATGACGAGGAGCGCGGCGGCGTGCTGCTTTCCGGCGACAAGCTGGCCCTGGCCGTAACTCCGCACTTCTTCAATTTAATTCCGCGCCACGATTCCGAGGATCCGATTCGCCGGCAAGTCGTCCCGCGCATCGAAGAAACGTGGTCTTCCCCTTACGACATGGCGGATCCGTGCGGTGAAGATTCACACATGCCGGTCCCGGGCCTGGTCCATCGTTACCCGGACCGCGTTCTGTTTTTAGTGACTGACCGATGCGCCAGTTATTGCCGGTATTGCACGCGGGCACGCGTTGTGAGCGGTGTCGGCGAGCAGGAACTGCATACCGATTTCGAAGAAGCGTTCCGTTACCTGGAACAACACACGGAAGTGCGCGACGTGCTTTTGAGCGGCGGCGACGCGCTTATTTTCAGTGATGACAAATTGGAAAGAATTTTGAGTCGTCTGCGCGCCATTCCTCATATCGAGTTTGTCCGAATTGGAACGCGCATTCCGATATTCCTACCCCAACGCATCACGCCTGAGTTGTGTGCCATGTTGGCGAAGTATCATCCGCTTTGGATAAGCATTCACGCCAATCATCCGCGCGAACTCACGATCGAAGTAAAGCAGGCGCTCGAACGGCTGGCCAACGCCGGTATTCCGCTGGGAAATCAGAGCGTGTTGCTCAAGGGTGTGAACGACGACTTGGAGACGATGAAAACGCTCGTGCACAAACTCCTCATGTGCCGGGTCCGGCCTTATTACCTCTATCAGTGCGATCTGATCAACGGCTCGTCGCATCTGCGAACCTCGGTTGCCAAAGGCATCGAGATTATCGAAGGCCTTCGCGGCCATACGACCGGTTACGGCGTCCCCCAATTTGTCATCGATGCCCCGGGCGGTGGCGGCAAGGTGCCGATCAACCCCGGCTACATTCTTTATCACGACAACGAGAAAATCGTGATCCGCAATTACGAAGGTAAAATCTTCGAGTATCCCGAGGCGGGCGGCGACGAGACCGTGCAGTTTGCTCCACAGCGGGAATACCACGACGAATATCTCTATTCGTGATTTGAGGTCGGCCAGCCTAACGTTCGGCAGGGACCACTTACTGATGTTGTCCGCCGGATGAGCGCGCTGGATTCGGTCCAGAACGGGCTGACCCGATATCGTCTTGTTCTGTTGTAGATGATCACCTCTCTTCGCGACAAGTTGTGATCGCGCCAGGAAGCTCCGTAATATGTTTCGATCTCACGCAATAAAACAGCGCAGCGAAATGGACGCTGTTACGCCTGTGGCCAAAGATTTGGAGCGACATCAGCAATTTCTCCTTCGCATCGAACAGAGCGAAATCGGTCTGCTTTTCCTGGGCGATTCGTTGACTGACTGGTGGCCGAGAGTGGGCGAGCGAAGTTGGCTCCGATTTGCAAAATACAATCCGGCCAATTTCGGTGTCGCCGGCGATCGAACCGATCATTTGCTCTGGCGGATTACGAACGGCGAATTGGACGGAATCAATCCTCGCGTGGTGGTCTTGTTGATCGGGACGAACAACTTCGGCGAATTTCCGGATGAGCAGCCGGATTGGGTTGCGAATGGAATCGAAAAAATTGTGCAAGAAGTTCGCCGGAGATTACCCAGGAGTAAATTGTTGCTACTCGGGATTTTCCCGCGCGACGCAAAGACGAGCCCGCACCGGCAAAAGGTTCGCCAGACAAACGAAAGGATCCGGCAATTTGCCGACGGCGGAGACACGCACTATCTCGACATCGGTGACTCCTTTCTCGATCCCAACGGTGAGATTCCGGCCGAGTTAATGCCGGATGGCTTGCATTTGTCGCTAAAGGGTTACGAGATCTGGTATGAGAAAATGCAGCCCGTCCTCCACGATCTGATGGAGCCCGCACCGCGATAGACGGAGCGCGATTTCAGTTTCTTGTGCGACGCCCGCGCGACGGCACGAGGGCGCGTGCCGTCCAAATCGATTGGCTATATTCCGCGCACAATGTTTGCGGCGGATATGTAAGGGCAAACCCTACATCGATAATGCTTTACAATTGTTAGGCGATCAGCCGAAGTGAGTCGCCTCCCGGAAGAAGTCTCGTGGAGGGTGTTCCCGGTTTCGCCGGACACCGAATTCCAGTCAAAGCAGTTGACAATCTAGCCAAGAAAATGAAACCAAAAACTACCGCTCCCTCCGTCAGAAATCTGATTAGCCAGTCGCCTCCAAGGCGCGGTTCGCAACTCGTCGCGCTTGCGTTCGTCGCTCTCGCCGGCTTTGCGTTTTCCTCGAGCTCGACCCTTGCTCAATCCTTGATCGCAACAGTAAATGACTCTGTTACCGGGACGGGCAATTACCAGTGGGATTATAGCTCAGGAGGATGGTTTACGGCTAACCCCCCGACGGCATATCAAATGGACGAACATTATGCCTATACGACTGGCGTAGTAGCGCATTTCAGATTCAACGGCACTCAAGTGAAAATATATACGGTGAAAGAATCCGTTGACGGAAATATTGGTTACACCCTGGATCCCGCCAGCGGTGGAACGGAGCAAGTTATTAGTAACTACTCCCCCAGTCAGATGGGCAATTCCCTCTCCTACACCAGCCCAGTGGTAACGGCGGGCGACCATGACCTGGTGATTCGAGTTGTCGGCAGCCATGGAAGCGGCACGTCCAACACTATTACCGTGGACAAGGCGGAAGTTTACTCCTCCTCCGCGACCGGTTCGACCGGGCCGACCGGGCCGACCGGGCCGACAGGCCCGCAAGGACCGCAAGGAGCCGGCGGTCCAACGGGTCCGCAGGGACCGGGGGGCGCTATTGGACCGACCGGGCCGCAAGGTGGCCCGGGTTCAGTGGGTCCAACGGGTCCGCAGGGACCGCAAGGAGTTGCTGGTGCAACCGGAGCGACAGGTGCCACGGGCGCGACCGGTCCGGCAGGCCCGACCGAAGATGGAGACTTGGGCAATGGTAACACGGCTGAGGGAAATCAAGCTCTCTTCAGTCTCACAAGCGATGGTGCCAACAATACCGCCATCGGTTTTAAAGCGCTCTATAACAACACAACCGGCAATAACAGCATCGCACTAGGGCAGTTCGCTGGTTTCAATCTTACCACGGGTGACAACAATATTGACGTCGGCAACCAGGGTGTTGCTGGTGAGTCCGCAACGATCCGCATCGGGTCGACTAGTCAGACCGCCACATTCATCGCTGGCATACAAGGAGTCGATAAGAGCAGCGGCAGTCCAGTGTTCATCGACGCCAATGGCCAACTCGGCACTGGAACGCTTGCGGCCGGATCGACCGGGCCGACGGGCCCAACCGGCTCGACAGGCCCAACCGGCTCGACAGGCCCAACCGGAGCGCAGGGCAACACTGGCAACACCGGGGACCAGGGACCGCAAGGGCCGACTGGCTCGCAGGGCCCAAAGGGTAATACCGGCTCGACAGGCTCAACCGGAGCGCAGGGCAATACTGGCAATACGGGAGCGCAAGGACCAACCGGAGCGCAGGGTGCGGCCGGCCCGACCGGCCCGACCGGCCCATCGGGGGAAGAGCCTGACTTAGGAAACGGTAATACGGCCGAGGGCGATGGGACTCTCGTTAGTCTGTCAGGCGGCGCAAATAATACCGCCACGGGTGCTCAAGCGCTGAACGCTGATACGAGCGGCAGCAGTAACACCGGCACGGGTGCGAACGCGCTACTCCATAACACGTCCGGGCAAGCCAATACCGCAACTGGCAATAGTGCGCTTTCTGCCAACATGACCGGCAGCAGCAACACGGCCAGCGGCGCAAGCGCCCTTTTGAGTAATACGGGTAACGGCAACACGGCCAACGGCGTTTCGGCACTTCACGATAACTCCAGCGGTGGCAACAACACGGCGGCTGGCCTTAATGCGCTCCTTCACAACACGGCCGGCAATGACAATACCGCCGTCGGTGTCAGCGCCCTCGCCAGCGCCAGCAACTTATCCGCTACCGGCAACGTTGCGTTAGGCTTTCATGCCGGTCTCAACGTCACTGGCAGTAATAATATCGACATCGGCAACCTGGGCGTTGCCGGCGAAGTCAATACCATCCGCATCGGTGGCGACATCGGTTTAATGTTAGGCTCTCAGAGTGCCACTTTCATTGCCGGTATTAGTGGCGTCTCGGTTTCCGGCGTTCCAGTGGTCGTAGATGCCAACGGTCAGCTTGGTGTGACAGTTTCCTCGAACCGATTCAAGGATGCGATCGAACCGATGGGTGATGCGAGCGAGATTCTTCTTTCCCTGCGACCTGTCATGTTCCGCTACAAAAAGAACATCGATCCCAATGGCATTCCGCAATTCGGCCTCGTCGCTGAGGAAGTGGAAAAAGTGAATCCGGACCTGGTGGTCCACGATGCTAACGGGAAGGCTTTCACCGTTCGCTACGATGCAGTGAACGCGATGCTATTGAACGAGTTCCTCAAACAACACAAGAAAGTCGAGAAACTGGAAGCGATCGCAGCGGAGCAGCGCAGGCAGCTCGAAGTTTTGGCAGCGCGCGCGAAAGAGCAGCAGGCTCAAATCGAGGCTGTAAGCGAACGAGTACAACGGGCAATGCCGGTCCAGGTCGCAACCGAAAAATAAAGCTTTGTCACAAAACTAAAATCCGCCGCGCGGTTCAATCCCGCCGAGCGGCTGCGGCGGCCGTATCGAGCCGCGTTCCTGCCCAGGTTGGCCGAGCAGATCCGGCATCAGGCGTGAGTGACGCCATGGACTTGGCCAATGAGTCAATGGAGCGCCTATCTATATTAGATACGGCCCTTCCTTTGGCCGGACGCGCTCTCGATCGATCGCGACTTCGGATACCTCGACATCGGGGGATTCTTTCTCGACCCGGACGCTGAAACTTCAGCGGGCGTGATGCCGGATGGCTTGTATTTGTCGCTGAGAGATTGCGAGATCTGGTACGAGAAGATGCACCGGTTCTCCACGAGCTGATGAAACCTGCCCCGGGATAGGGCGAAGCTCGATTTCAGTTTCGGCCTCGGCGCCCGCGCGACGGTTGATTCGGGCTGGGAGGAGGCGGGATTAAATTGGCCGGGACGCCCGCCGCTTGCAACATGGCCATGCCGTTGGACGGATTGCGCAACATGATTTCGCGGCTAAGGCGCTGCAGCGCGTTGTCGCGCGCGGCTGGATCCTCGATGCTTTCAGCCCAGCCGAGGGCAGCCGCCGGATCGGTTGCAGTAATGGAAAAGGCGAGAGAAGCGGCCGCGGCATCGCGCACACTCCCTGGTGTTGCCGAATTCACCCAGTTCGCCGCGGCGCTTGGATCGTTTCGGCTCCATTGCCGAATGATCTGGCTGACATCTCTTTCTTGCGCGGCGATGTCCGGCAACGAAGTCGACCACGCGATCGCGGCGAGAGGATCCTGGCCTGTCCAATTACGCAGGACTTGTCCGACCGGGGAGCGCCAGCCTTCATTCGAGTCGAGTGCTGCTTGAGCAGCGGCGGCTTGCGGATCGATCTCCGACCACTGTCGATAAATGACTTGATTCAGCGGTTCGTTGTTAGGAAACGAACCCAGCGTGCCGGCCAGTTTCAACGCGCCGAGCGGGTCCTGATCCGCCATATAACTCAGGACGCCGCTTAACGCTTGATAGCGAACATTTGGATCGGTGATGTTTTGCGCGCGAGCAAGCGCTGACTGTAAATCGTCGCCGGCGAATTGCTGGAAAACGTCGCTCGCGATCCCGCTAAACTCACGATTCTGGGCGGCGAATTGCAATGCTCCTTCCGGATCAACATCCGCCCAGTGCGCGATGAGCAACCGCAACGCAAGTTCGCGCGCGCTGTTATCCGGCAACCGGCGTAACTCTTTCAATGCCGCGCCAATTTCAGAACTGGAGAGGCCGTTAGCGAACTCTTCCAGTTCTTTGGTTCGCGCGGCATTGCGGTGACTTAAAATTTCCCGGAGCGATTGTCTGCGGGACGTGGAGCTCGCCAGCTGGGGCGAATCTTCGCGCGGACCTGGCGCTGAGGTCGAATTTGTCGTAGCAACTTTTGCAACGACGGGAGCCGGTGTGGAAACCTCATTGATCTTCCTGGCGGACACGGATCTCTCCTGGTCCGGGATCCAGTGTCCAAAAAGGATACCGGTAAGGAATACGCCGCTCAGAATCGCAATTTGCGCGCGATGCGAGATCGATTCGAACATGCCTTGTTTTGGAGGTAAAACCCCTCGTTGTCAGGGAAATTCGCAATTTCGGGGGTGAGGCAACTCACCGTTGGAAGGCAATCTCGCCGCCGATCACGGTCATCTCGGTTTGAGTCTTGAGAATTTCCGGCTCGGGGATCTTCATGATGTCTTTAGAGAGCACAGTAAAGTCGGCCAGCTTGCCCGCTTCGATCGATCCCTTGTCGTTCTCCTCAAACGCGGCGTAGGCGGGCCAAATGGTAAACATCTTCAGCGCCTGCTCCCGCGACACCGCCTGCTCCGGATGCCAGCCTTCACCGGAAGATCCTTTCAGGCTCTTGCGTGCGATGGCAGCATAGAATTCGATCATCGGCTCGCCTCGTTCGACTGGCGCATCCGAGCCGCCGCAGATGATCGCGCCCGATTTCAGAAAACTCTGCCACGCGTAGGCGCCGGCCAAACGATCCATGCCAAGCCGGCTCGGCGCGAAAAACAGGTCGCTGATCGCGTGCGAGGGTTGCATCGAAGGGATAATCCCTAGTTTTGCAAACCGCGGAAGATCGGCTGGATCGACGATCTGTGCGTGCTCCACCCTCCAGCGCGGCTGCGCAATTTTCCGTTGCTGAGGCGGGACGGCTTTCAAGGCCTGCTCATACAGATCCAGAATGAGTCGATTGGCGCGGTCGCCGATGGCGTGCGTCTCGACTTGAATGCCCCGGCGTAATGCCTCCGCGAACATCGGCTTCAATTCCTCCGGCTTTTGCGTGAGGTAACCGGAAGTGTCGGGAGCATCCTGATACGGCTTGAGCAGCGCTGCGCCTCGCGAACCGAGCGCGCCATCAAAGATCACTTTGATCGTCCGCTGTGTGAAATGATGTTCGTAATCGTTGACCCGTGCCCCGTCCTGCAACAGGGATTTCGCAGCCGCCCCCGGTCCGTAAACCGCGTTCACCATCCTGATCTTGATTTTGTGTTCCGCGTATTGTTTGCGGATCAGCGCGATTTCTTCCTTCTCGCTGCCGGCGTTTTGGATCTGACACCAGCCGAGCTTGATCTCGCGCTCAATTCCCAGCAGGAGGGCGCGCTCCCGCTCTGTTTCGGAGAGCGGCGGAATGTGTTTGGCGACAAGCTCCTGCGCATTATCGAGCAACATGCCGCTGGGGAAACCGTCGATTTTCAGAATCTCACCGCCGAATGGGTTCGGCGTTTTATTATCGATGCCGGCTATTCTTAACGCCGCACTGTTCACGACGGAGGCGTGCCCATCAGCGCGTGTCAGGTAGACCGGATTATCCGGCGAGATTTGGTCAAGGTCCTGGCGCGTGGGAAATCGCGGCGGTATCCAAAAGGTTTCGATCCAGCCGCGGCCGACGACCCAGCGGCCGCGTTCCGTCATGGCGACACGTTCCTTTACCTTGGTCAGAAAAGCCTCGAGCGTGTCCGTTCCTTCCAGATTCAGGCGCATCTCGCGCTCACCGATGCCGAAGATGTGGCAATGGGAATCGGTCAAACCGGGTAGAACCGTCTTACCGGCAAGATCGACAGTGCGTGCGGCCTCGAATTTCCTGGCGTCATCATTTGAGCCGACGAATACGATGCGCTGATCTTTGACCGCAACCGCCTCGGCCTGAGGCTGGCCATCGTTGACCGTGTGGATGTTCCCGTTCCGCATTAATAGATCGACCGGCTGTGCGGCGCTCACCATCCCAGGGAAAAAGAGTGCCAAAATGAATGCATTCCCGAAAGCCGGTGCTTTCACTTGACGATGGGATGAAGTTTTGACGTCATCATGTTTTGCCAAATCCACACTTTTCCGTATCGGAGATGGTGACAATTTCCTAAACCAATATGTGCGTGAATTTTGTTTTGCCAGCCAGCACTCTGTTTATAGACTTCGGCTATCCCCTCAGGCGCGCGACCAACCTCAAATTTTGCACCGTCTGAACCGAGCACATCCTAATCAACAGTCCGTTTCGTTTTTAGATTGGCGGCTGCGATGGAGCAGCAGGGGTGTCCGCTGATTTATGGCGAATTTTTTCCCACGCTGGACCAATTGGCTGCCCCTCAAGCTAGCCATCTGCGGAGCCTTGCTCGTGACCGGTCTAACGGCAGCGACCTGGTACTACGGGACGCCGAAATATACGCGGGTTGGGTATCAGCCGATTCAACCCGTGCCGTTTCCGCACGATCTGCATGTTTCACAACTGGGAATGGATTGCCGTTATTGCCACAGCTTCGTCGAAATGGCGGCGCATTCGAATTTACCGACCACCCAAACCTGCATGAACTGCCATCAGCAGGTGCAAAAGGATAATCCCAAACTGGAGCCGATCCGAGCCAGCTGGAAAACGGGCAAGCCGGTCGAATGGGTGCAGATCCATCGCACCCCGGATTACGTTTTCTACAACCATTCCGCCCATGTGAATCGCGGGATCAGCTGTTTCAGTTGTCATGGCGAAGTCAATCATATGCCGGTGGTTTATCACGCCAAGCCGCACAGCATGAAGTGGTGTCTGGACTGCCACCGCCATCCGGAGAATTATCTTCGCCCACAGGAGGATGTCTTTAATCTCGACTGGAAACCCGAAGACGTGAAGCCGGCGGAATTTGTCGCCAAATACGGTCAGCCCGCGGGCGTGACCGAAGACTGGTCCAAAAAGAAGAAGCTTACCCAGACTGAAATCGGGCAGACGCTGAAAGAACGCTGGAAAATCCAGCCGGGCGAAAATTGTCAGTCGTGTCACCGATGAAACGAATTTTCCAACATCCAGTGGAACCGCTCTCGGGCAAAAAATACTGGCGCAGCGTCAACGAGCTGAGCGAGACGCCGGAGTTTCGCGAATGGCTGGAGCGCGAGTTTCCGGCGGGCGCCGCTCAGTTGGACGGAGACGAGTGGTCGCGCCGCAGCTTTTTGAAACTGATGGGGGCATCGATGGCGTTGGCCGGAGTGGGAATGACCGGTTGCCGGCGTCCCGAAGCCCATCTGGTTCCGTTCACGAAAAGCGCCGAATGGACCATTCCGGGCAAGGCGTTGTTCTATTCCACGGCCATGCCGCGCCGCACCGGGGCGATTCCGCTTGTTGTTACCACGCACGACGGTCGCCCCACGAAAATCGAGGGTAATCCGCTGCATCCGGCGAGCGGAGGAGCGACAGACGTCTTTGCTCAGGCGTCCGTTCTTGATTTGTACGACCCGATGCGCGCGAAACAGTTCACGCACCAGGGCAAAACGTCCGATCGCGCGGCGTTCGAAGCGTATCTCGGAAAGTTGCGGGGCCAGCTTGCGGCGGCTAAGGGCGAGGGCCTCGCTTTCCTGGTGGGTGAAATGCACTCGCCCACGCGCGACCGCTTGCGCGCCGAGCTGCAAAAGTGGTTTCCCGGCATGCGTTGGTGCGTTTACGAACCGGCTGTTTCGGAGGGACAACAAGCGGTGACGGCGGCCGGCTTCGGTGACAACGCCCGGTTAATTCCACGTCTCGAGCGCGCTGACGTCGTTCTCGCGCTCGATAGCGATTTTCTTGATTGCGGCGAAGGTGACATCGCAACTGTGCGCGCATTTACTTCGCGCCGCCGTGTCAGTTCGGCGAAAGACGCGATGAATCGGCTCTACGTCGTCGAAAACCGATTTTCCCTGACCGGATCAATGGCCGATCATCGTTTGCGCTGTCCAGCGAGCCAGATTTCAGCGGTGGCTTACGCATTGGCCAAGAAAATTGCCGACGCCAGCTCGGATTCCGGCCTGAGCGGAATGCTCGGAGGTTTGGGCGCGCCGGCATCAGAGGGATTGGACGACGCCTGGCTGACCGAAGCCGCGAAGGATCTCGTATCGAAACAGGGCGCCAGTCTTGTCCTCGCCGGTCCCGGTCAGCCGGCGATCGTGCACCTGCTCGTGCACTCGATGAACGCGGCCCTCAAAAACATCGGGGCCACCCTCGTCGTTCGCGAGTTTGCGACCAGTCGTGGAACGTCCACGCTTTCTCAGTTGGCTGAAGAGATTGGCGCTGGGCGGATTAAACAGCTTTTTATTCTCGGCGGAGATCCGGTGTTCAATGCCCCGCGTGGGCTCGCCCGCGATGCCAGCACGGGCAAGCTCGTTGATTGGGCGGATCTGCAGAAAAAGGTTCCGGACGTGGTGCGGCTCGGTTACCACGAAGACGCCACATCGGCGGCGAGCCAGTGGCACGTTCCGGCTGCGCACTATTTGGAATCGTGGGGCGATGCCCTTGGTTCCGACGGCGCCTATTTGTCGGTTCAACCGATGATCATGCCGCTTTTTGGCGGCCTGTCCGAAATTGAATTGATGAGCCTGCTGCTGGGCCATCCTGGCACCACCGGACCGGAATTGGTGCAGGAAACATTTCGCAGCACAAAGCCGGCAGGCGATTTCGATGCGGCGTGGTCGAAGTTCCTGCACGATGGATTCGCCTCGCACATTCCGTTGCGCGATCGTTCATCCGGTTTCAATGCGGGCGCGGCGAGTGGAGTTGGTCGCGAAAACTGGACCCAGCCCCCGGCTCCGACAGCCGACTCTCCGGAAATTGTTTTTGTTCGCAGCTACGCCATTGATGACGGGCGCTACATCAACAATGGATGGCTGCAGGAGTTACCGGATCCGATCACCAAGTTAACCTGGGACAACGCCGCGTTCATCAGTCCCGCGTTCGCCACCCATCTTGGTGTGGAGACGGGGGACCTGTTGCGAATCATCATTACGGACGCCGCGCGCGACTCCGGCAACGAACCATTCAAACGCGAGCTGGTCATCGCCGCTCTCATCCTGCCCGGGCATGTTGACAATTCGGTCACGATCCCGATCGGCTACGGCCGGAAAACAGCGGACACAGGCGCGTTGCCGTATGCCGGCAAACAGGCCGATGCCGCGCCGGCCGGCGATGGAACCGGCTTCAATGCTTTTCTGTTGCGAACAGAGGCGACTTCGCATTTCGCCGTTGCGGACGGCAAAACGATCGAGAATGTGAGCGTTAAGAAAGCGGGTGGAAAATATCCGCTCGCCGTCACCCAGGAACACTGGAGCATCGAAGGGCGCGGTCTGGTTCGCGAGGCAACGCTCGATCATTACCGAGAGGATCCCGAATTCGTAAAGAAAATCGCCGGAGACGAAGAGCTGCCACCGAAACTACCTTCTCTTTATAGCCATCCCCCTCTTACCGCGGAGCAGCAATGGGGCATGACGGTCGATCTGAATGTGTGTACCGGCTGCAGTGCCTGTGTCATAGCGTGTCAGAGTGAAAACAACATCCCGATCGTCGGCAAACTACAGGTCAGCCATGGTCGCGCGATGCATTGGATCCGGATCGACCGTTATTACGCGAGCGAGAAGAACTTCGACCAGGATCGGCGGGAATGGCCGGAGGACCCGGAAATGGTCCACGAGCCGATGATGTGCCAGCATTGTGAAAACGCGCCGTGCGAAACCGTCTGTCCGGTCAATGCGACAGTTCACAGCGAGGACGGCCTCAACGTGATGGCTTACAATCGTTGTGTCGGCACCCGATATTGTGCGAACAACTGCCCGTTCAAAGTCCGGCGTTTCAATTTCTTCGATTACAATCAGCGGCCGGTTGGCAAAAAGAAAATCGCCGGTGCGTTCGGAGTTTATCAGGAATATGTCGCACCCCTGACCGAAAAAGGCGCGCCCGACATCGTCAAGATGCAGAAGAACCCGAACGTAACGGTCCGGATGCGCGGCGTGATGGAGAAATGCACGTTCTGCGTGCAGCGGATCGAGGAAGCGAAGATCGCAGCGCACGTTCGAGCCGGCAGCTCAGCCAATTCTCGAATTCCGCGCGATTCTTTCACCAGCGCCTGCGCGCAAGCCTGCCCGAGCGAAGCGATTGTCTTTGGGGACATAGCCGATCCCGAGAGCCGTGTCTCGAAACTCAAAATGCAGGACCGAAATTACCGGCTCCTTCAGTATCTAAACGTGAACACAAGGACCAGTTATCTCGCGCGCATCCGCAATCCGAATCCAAAGATGCCCGACGCAAAGAAGATTGGCGTGGCAAGCCCGGTGGAAAAAGAGGGAACGGAGAAGAAGGATGAAAAAGGGGACCAAAAACCGTGAATGAACGGATCAATGTGAACGGCAAATTCCGGGGAGCGCACGCGCCTCGCGTGCAAACGCCAGTCCGGCTCGGACTTTCGGCGCCTCGCCGAAACAATCTTGTTCTGGCCACCCTTATGATTTGCCCTTTTGGAAAGGAAGAAAAGTTCGCGAGGGCTGGGGTGCCCTCGCCAGCACGCGGGGCGCGTGCGCTCCCCAAAGAAGAGTGACATGGATAGCGCACCAACAGCACCGGAAATAATCCAGGACGAGGCCTCCGCTTCGGTGGCCCGGCCACTGGCGCGCGTGCCTTTGGTGCTGAACAAACGCAATTTCAGCTGGCTCACCGAAAGAATTTCCGGAGTAGTGGAACAACCCGCACCGCGCTGGTGGTGGGTGACGTTTTCGATTACCTCCGCGATCGCGTCGATCGGGCTTTTCTGTCTCGGTTACCAAATCTCGACCGGGGTCGGAACCTGGGGACTTAATCATCCGGTCGGCTGGGCCTGGGACATCACCAATTTCGTTTTCTGGATCGGTATCGGCCACGCCGGCACTCTCATCTCCGCCATTTTGTACCTGCTTCGCCAAAAGTGGCGGACATCGATCAATCGGTCGGCCGAAGCGATGACGCTCTTCGCCGTCATGTGCGCGGCGATTTTTCCGGGCATTCACGTCGGCCGCGTCTGGATGGCGTGGTTTCTCGCCCCGCTCCCAAACAATTGGGGGATCTGGCCGAATTTCCGCAGCCCGCTGATGTGGGACGTGTTCGCGGTCTCGACCTACTTCACCGTGTCTGTCCTGTTTTGGTTTACCGGGTTGGTGCCGGACCTGGCGACGTTGCGCGATCGTTCCACCACGAAGATCAAGAAGTTGCTCTTCGGTATTTTTGCCCTCGGCTGGCGCGGATCGAACCGGAACTGGCGTCATTATGAAATGGCCTATCTGCTTTTAGCCGGACTTTCCACGCCGCTGGTTCTTTCCGTTCACAGCGTCGTATCATTCGACTTCGCGACGTCTGTTTTGCCGACGTGGCACACGACGATTTTCCCCCCTTATTTCGTGGCCGGCGCAATCTTCGGCGGATTTGCCATGGTGCTCACGCTGATGCTGCCCGCGCGCGCCATCTTTAAACTGCACGACATCATTACGCCGCAGCACGTCGACAAAATGGCCAAGATCATTTTGTTGACCGGGTCGTTTGTCAGTTATGCCTACGCCATGGAATTTTTTGTGGCCTGGTACAGCGGCAATCACTACGAGCGCTTCGCCTTCTTCAACCGGATCTTCGGCCCGTACTGGTGGTACTGGTGGGTGGGAATGCTCTTTTGTAACGGCCTTTCGCCGCAGTTGTTCTGGTTCAAATGGTGCCGCCGTAATGTTTTTGTCGTTTACTTCGTCTGCATGTGCGTGAACGCCGGCATGTGGTTTGAGCGTTTCATCATCATCGTCGGCGGATTGCATCGCGATTTTCTCCCATCTTCCTGGGGGATTTTCATTCCGACCTGGGTCGATATCTGGACCTTCATTGGCACGCTCGGAATCTTTACGTCCCTCTTCCTCATTTTTATTCGGTTCCTGCCAATGATCGCCATGAGTGAAGTGAAGATCGTGGTGCCAGAAGCGGACCCGCACGCCGGATCGGCGGCCGATCATCACACGGTCGGCGCCGGAGGAAAGCAGCGCACATGAGAACACCTTCCGGGCATAAAGTTTTTGCGATGGCCGCTGAATACCCGAGCGCGGCTTCGCTTTACGAGGCAGCCAAATGCGTGCGCGACGCCGGCTTCAAACGATGGGACGTCTACTCACCCTTTCCCATTCACGGAATGGACGACGCGATGGGCCTCGGCAAATCGTGGCTCAGCGCGGTGGTTCTTGTCGGTGGCATCACCGGTTTGCTTACGGGCGCGATCCTTGAGTTCGGTCCTTCCTGGCTGATTTACCCGTTGGTTGTTCATGGAAAGCCCTACGACTGGAGAACAGTTCCGGCCTTTTTCCCAATCATGTTTGAGCTGACTATCCTGTTCTCCGCCTTTGCCGCCTTTTTCGCCTGGCAGATCATGAACGGGCTGCCTCGCTGGTACCATCCCATGTTCAACTGGGAACGTTTCAGTCGCGTGTCGAATGATGGTTTCTTTCTTGCCATCGAGGCGCGCGATCCTCGCTTTACCGAACTCGAAGCGCGTGAGCTTCTGGAAAGCACCGGCGGCCAGCACATCACTATTATCCACGAAGATTAATTATGATTCGCGGTTTCCTGCTCATTTCTTTGCTGGCCACGATCGCCTGCCTGGCGTTTCTCGGATTTCGCGGCGGCAAGAGCGCTGATCCACCGATGGAAGTTTTCCCGGACATGGTGCGGCAGCCGAAAGTTAAGGCACAGGCGCCGCTCAACTTCTTTGCCGATAATCGCGGCGCACGTCTGCCGGTGGCCGGAACAGTCCCAATCGGCTACGAGATGCCTCAGCCGGAAACGAGTGCGAGCCCGGCAGCAGCTCCGGCCGGCGCCAATCATCCGCGTCCCGCCTTCAGCGCCGGAACTGATTACTACAATACGGGCAAGATGGGGGATCGCTGGGGAACAGGAATTCCGACGGAAGTTACCGCCGAATTGATACAGCGCGGCCGGGAACGATTCAATATCACTTGTGCCATGTGCCACGGGGCGACGGCTGCCGGCAACGGCATCGTGAAACAACATGGTTTAGCTACTGTGGTCACGCTGCAGGATGACCGGATCAGGAAAATGGCCGATGGCGAAATTTTTAACACGGTTACCAATGGCAAGAACACGATGATGGCCTACGGCCCGAATGTTCCGGTCGCGGATCGCTGGGCCGTCATCGCTTACCTGCGCGCTTTGCAGCGAAGTCAGAACGCTTCGATTGCAGACGTGCCCGAGGATCGAAGAGCCGAGCTGGAGAAAAAATGAGCGATCGCCCGCACGAACTTCCCACGCCCGAAGGCGAGTACTTCGAGACGAACCGATTTGCCGGCCTTTCCGTGCTTTTGGCGATCATTGCCTTTGTTGCCCTGATTCTGTGCGTCATCGGCGCTTCGGTCGCGCCCGTTCAGTTCAGTTTCTCGTGGTTGTTCGCTTTTGCTTATTTTTTCACCCTTTGCGCCGGCTGCTTTTTTTGGACGATCGTTCATCACGCGGTCGATGCGGAATGGTCGGTCGTGGTGCGCCGGCAATTGGAAAACATTGCCGTGCTCTTCTTGGTGCTCGCCCTCTTCTTCATTCCCGTCCTGCTTCTCCGTCATCATCTTTATGCCTGGATGAACGTGCCGCCCGGGCAGGATCCGGTTCTCGATACCAAGCGTGCCTATCTGAATTGGCACTTCTTCCTCGGCCGCGCGATTTTTGTTTTCGCCTTCTTCAGTATCGCGTCGCTTTTGCTCCGTCGTTACTCCATCAGGCAGGACAAGGATGGCAATCCCGGTTTCACGTTGAAAATGCGCAAAGTGTCTTTCGTCAGCCTGCCGCTGTTTGCACTTTGCCTCACCTTTGGCGCGTGCGACTGGCTGATGAGTCTGAATTACACATGGTTCTCCACCATGTGGGGCGTCTACATTTTTGCCGGAGCAGCCGGCAGTTCCATGTCGCTGCTTGTCCTCGTCATCACGGCCTTACGCCGGGCTGGCTATCTGAACGAGGTAGTCACAGTCGAGCATTACCACATCATGGGAAAATGGATGCTGGCCTTCAGTGTTTTCTGGGCCTACATCGGTTTCAGCCAGTACATGCTCATCTGGTACGCCAACATTCCGGAAGAAACGCAGTATTTTCTCGCTCGAAACACGGAGAGTTGGTGGAACCTCAGCCTGATCCTGGTGGTTGGCCGTTTCTTCCTCACCTTTGGCGTTCTTCTGGTGCAGTCGATCAAGAAGCATCCGCACCAGCTCTGCTGGATGGCCGGCTGGATCCTCTGCATGCAGTTGCTCGATATCTACATCATCATCCTTCCCGCGCTTCACGGCACCGGCGTGCATTTGAGCATCTGGGATTTTATCCCGCTCATTGGCATTGGTTCGACGCTCGCTTTTGTCTACCTGCGAATACTCGGCCGTGCCTCGCTCTTTCCCGTCCGTGACCCGCGCCTGATTGAATCCATGCGCATCGTGAACTGATATGGCCGACACGCAAACTCTTCGCCAGATCGCACAATCCCGCACGCCCTTTTCGGCGTGGTTAGGCGTAGTTCTCCTATTTGCGCTCTTTGGCGTTATTGTTCTGGCGGTTATCGGGCCAACGAAACGCCGGTCGGATTACGAAGAGAAGCGCGCCCAGGATCGTGAAAAGAAGCTGCAGGAATTGCGAAAACAGGACGTCGCCGCTCTCACTTCCTATGGATGGATCGACAAACAAAAGGGCCTGGCGCGAGTTCCGATCGAGCACGCCATGGAATTAATGGTTGTGGAGCTGGGACGAACGAAACCCGCGCCCGCTGGACCAATCGCAACCCCGCCTCCAGAATCAACAACCGCAGCCGCGGGAGTGGCCACGCCGCCCTCCTCCGCCACGCCTCCATCTTCATCACCGGCAGCGACCCCGGCGGGGACTCCACTCGGGAGCCATGGAGCGCCCGCGCAGCCGGCCGCGGCTACGAATCCAGCCGGGGCCGCTCCAGGCACTCAGCCGGGAGCGTCCGCTTCGCCTGCAGCGTCCGCGCCACCGGCTGCCGTACCTCCGGCGTCACCATCACCAGTAAAAATGCCGTCACCGCCGGGGACGCCGTTACCCGTGCGCGGAAAAACGCCGGAAGGCATGTGATACGAAAATTTTTATTCTATCGACGTTTTAATACTCCATGGATGCTACTGAGATACCGCTGAAAGCGCCAACCATTCCGACGGACGTGCCGCCGAGCGACGTGGAGCAGATCGAGCGCGCTTTGATCGACTCGTCAACGCGCGTGCCGGTGTTGATGTTCTATACTTCCGCCATTGTTTGGCTGCTGCTCGGAACGCTGCTGGCCATGTTTGTCTCGTTCCGCATGCACGCCCCCGACATGTTATCCAACGTCAGTTTCCTGACGTGGGGCCGCATTCGCCCGGCGCATGTCAATGTGATGATCTACGGTTGGGCGTCAATGGCGGGAATGGGCACCGCTGTGTGGTTGATGGCAAGATTGTGCCGCACCGTTCTGCGTCATCCCCTGTTGCTCATGGCTGGCGCAGGTTTCTGGAACCTGGGTGTGCTGGTCGGCGTGATCGCCATTCTGGCCGGCGAAAACACCGGTTATCAATGGCTCGAGTTTCCACCTTACGCCGCTGTCATCCTGTTCGTCGCCTACGCGCTCATCATGTCGTGGGCTGTATTGATGTTTCGCTTTCGGCGCGGCGATCAAATCTACATCACCCAATGGTATCTGCTGGGGGCGTTTCTTTGGTTTCCGTGGCTTTATGCGGCCGCCCAACTCATGCTCTTTGTCGTTCCCGTGCAAGGCGTCCTGCAGTCGGCGATTGGCTGGTGGTACGCGAACAATTTACTTTTTCTCTGGTTTGGCGCCATCGGTCTGGGCACCGCCTATTACATGATCCCGAAAGTCATCGGGCGGCCAGTCTATAGCTACCATCTCGCCACGATTGGTTTCTGGACCTACGCGCTCTTCTCCAGTTGGACCGGCATGCAGCGCATGATCGATGGACCGTTTCCGGCCTGGATGATCACCGCGAGCATAGCCGCGACGATTTTGACGATTATTCCCGTCGCCACGGTTGGACTAAATCACCATATGACGATGCAGGGATATTTTCCTCTGCTGCGTTACAGCCCGACACTTCGCTTCACCGTCTTCGGCGCCATCTCTTACACCGCATTTAGTCTTGTCGGCGTGCTCATTTCGCTCCGATCGACTGCGCGCTATCTGGAGTTCACGCAGGCAAGCGTCGCGTATTCGCACATGGGGCTGTACGCGTTTTTCACGATGGTCATTTTCGGTTCGATGTACTACATCGTCCCGCGATTGGTCGGCCGCGAATGGCGCTACGCGACGCTGATCAAGCTCCATTTTTGGGCTTCTGTTTATGGCGTCGGCTTAATGACTCTCATGCTGCTCGCCGGAGCGATTGTCCAGGGCTCGGCCTTGGATGATGCGACGCTCCCCTTCTCCGAAAGTACCCAATCCATTTTGCCTTATCTGCGCGGCCGCAGCCTGGCCGGAATACTCATGACGGCGTCGCATTTTATTTTCGCGTTTCACTTTGGCCTGATGCTTTTCGGATTGGGCCGAACAGCGAGCGTGCCCACCTTTTTGAATCCCGTGGAAGCGGAAGGAGAAGAAGTCCATTTATGAAAGGATTGACTGCGTTGTTCCTGGGCATTTTTGGAACGTTCGCCTTTTCCTGGGTTGGTCTGACGGTCGTTCCGAACTACCAGATTGGACATCTCGATCCCCAATCCGATGAAGAAGGCACCGATGTCTATCCTCTCCCGAAATCCGGTATGGCCGAACGGGGCCGTCGCGTCTATGCCGGGAATGGGTGCTTTTATTGCCACAGCCGCTGGGTTAGGCCGGACTACAGCGCCTCTGATATTGACCGCAAATGGAACGATCGCCGCAGTGCGCCACGCGATTATATTTTCGATCGCCCCGTCTTGCTTGGGAAAATGCGGACCGGTCCTGATCTTTCCAGCGTCGGTCATCGGGCCCCGGCTGAAGATCAGAACGCCGCGCCGTCACCCGGCGCCTCCGCTTCCCCAGTCGCACCTTCAACTGCGCCGGCCGGAAAAGCTGCCTCGCCTGCGGCTGCTTCCCCCGGTGCAGTGAAAGCGCAATCACCAACCGTTGCCGCCGCATCCGCTGCCGCGCCCAAAACCTCACCCGGAGCTGCCCCGAGCATCGCTCCTGATGCGCAGGCACCATCGCCAATGAGCTCGTTAGGCGCGGAGAAAAAGCCGAATGAAGCACCGATTTATTCGGCCGCCTGGCACCATCGTCATCTTTATTCGCCACGTAACGTCACATTGGACTCCAACATGCCCGCGTATCGTTTCCTCTACGAGAAACGTCGAATCGAGGGCGAACCTTCCGATGACGCCTTGAAACTGACCGGCGCCGAAGCTCCCCCGGCCGGCTGGGAAATCGTGCCGACTTATGACGCTCAGTGCCTGGTCGCTTTTTTGATGTCTCTTGATCAATCACATCCCTTAAAGGAGGCGAGCTCTTCGGCCGCTCCAGCTACCGCTCCAGCGGCAGCCGCACCGCCGGCCGCCCCCGCGCCGCCGCCAAAATGAACGAGAACCCATCAGATTCGTCGCCGCGGATTCGCCAGGGAATGGATTATGGCGAGAACGCGGAAGTGCAGGAAGTGCATGCCGCAATCCAACGGGAGAAGCGTGAACCGCGCGTTGGTCTCGAACCGTTGTCGATGTGGCTAATTATTGTGTATGCCCTTGCCATATTTTCCGGCGGCGCGTATCTCGGTCGCTATTCCGGAAGTTTCAGTGGCAACAGTCTTGATCCAAATCCCGGGCCGCCTGTTGCCAAAAAAGGTGGCGGTCCCCAAGGTCCACAGGGCGGATCGGCCGAACTTTCTCCGGTCGAACGCGGTAAGAAAATTTTCTCCGCGAATTGCCAGGTCTGTCATCAGGCTGACGGGTTAGGGTCCGCCGGCCAGGGATATCCGCCACTGGCCGGTTCCGAGATTACGAATGGCGGTTCGCGTCGCGCCGCGATGGTCGTGATGAAGGGCCTGCAAGGTCCAGTTACGGTGAAAGGACAAAAATTTGGCAGCGCCGTCATGCAACCATGGGAGAGTTTGGGTGATCAAAAGGTTGCGGACGTTCTTACCTACGAGCGCCAGGCGTGGGGCAATACGGGCGGTCCCGTTTCCAAAGAGCAGATCGCCGCTTTGCGCAAAGAACTGGCCAGTCATCCCGGATCGTTTACCGAACCGGATTTGCAGGCCGTGCCCGCTGACACGGAACTTCCCGGCGGCGCAGGACCAACGGCCAAGCCAGGCGAGCCGCCGAAGCCGCAGGCTGCTGGTGCTCCTCCCAAATCCTGACGAGGACGCTGCGTGCGGCGCCGGGGGGCCGTATTGAGATGGCCGTCGACGCGCGCCGCCGCGAAGAGAGCACATCTGAAATGTAAAAAAAGATCAGGAGTTCATGGCACATAACTAGCGGCGTTTTTTGCGCATCATGGCAAAAGCGCAGTTCGTAATCTGGGACGGAGCAAGCACTATTCGCGATTTCGCAGAACAACCATCTCGCCCGCAAACTGGACGCCTTTGGCAGGACCCGTTCGCTCCTTATTTCCTGATCACGTTGAGCTTCTGGCTCGTCTGCATTGTGGAGTCCATCCAGAAGATGGGAGGACAGACGCTCGATCCTCGTTTCTGGATGTTTTTATCGATCCTGGTCACAGTTTACGGTGGCGTTAACGTTTTCCATTTGCATTCGCAACGGCGAATTCTTCCGCCCGTCGATTCTGACGGCACCATGGATAAGGCCCTGGAGTCGATTCGAGCAAAAGGAATGGTCGCCTATGAGAAATCAGGTGAGCCTGGACTCCAGGTCGATTACGTGGTCGTTGGTCCGCGCGGGATTTTCGTTGTCGAAGCCAAAGCGCGAAACGTGTTTGGATCCGGCACGATTGATTACCGGAGTGACAATGAACTTATCCTTGGTGGTAAAATTTCTGATAATCAACCTTTGAAAGAAGCCCGGTCGGGCGCGCAGGCGATTCAGCAGCTGCTGCCCCAACAACTCTCCAAAGATCACCCGGTCACGCCACTGGTCGTTTTCTCGGGAGATTGGCGCATCAACCAACCGGCCACAGATCTTGATGTTGCGGTAATGGCGGCGTGCGATTTGGAAAATTTTCTTGATCGACAGCCGGCAACCCTGACCAAGGAAGAGATCGAGCAGGTTTGCTCGTACCTCGAGCGCCCCGCTCTCTCGACTTCGGCCTAACCGATTGCGTCGGCCAATATTTCAGCCATGTGCTTCGGAACAATATTTGTCAGATCTGCGATCTGATGCCGGCAGCTCGTGCCCGAAGCGACAATCTCCGTTGCGGGTGGTTGTCTCTCGATCTTTTTCACTAAATCGGCGCCCACCTGCACCGACAGCTCGTATTTTGCGCTGAGCGCGCCGAAAGCCCCGGCCATCCCGCAACATCCCGTCTCCAGCAGCGTCGCGCTTCTTCCCGGCAAACGTTCTACCAGGCGCGCCATGAAACCGGGGTTCATCAACGACTTGGCGTGACAATGCGCATGAATGGCCACATGACGTTTCCCATTTCTGGAAGGAAACGCCATGGGCTCGCGGATCAGCAGATCGTCGACGAATTTTTCGAAGAGAACGCAACGCTCCGCAACCTGCTCGTTGTTGTTGATCTTTAGTTCTCGATAATCTTCGACAAACATCGAGTAACACGACGGCTCGAGAAACAGGATGGGAGTGGTGTTATCGGTTCGGTTGAGAATGGCCACATTGTGTTCTCCAAGGGCCGAGGCCAGGGCGAGGTGGCCCTGACTGAATGCCGGCCGGCCGCAGCATTTTCGATTGTTCGCCAGATGAACTTCGAAGCCCAGTGCTTCAAGGACCTTCAACGCCGCCCTGCCGATATGCGGTTCATGATAACGGACGAATGTGTCGTCCCATAGAATCACTTTCCCTCTTCTGTAGCGGCGCTCTGCGAGCGCCGGATCGATTTGGTTTCGGCGGTCGTGGACCGCCACTGCGGGTCGTTTCTTAAACCAATAATCAAATCGTTGTTTCGTATAGTGCGGGAGGGAGCGGCGCGCGGATAGCCCGAGGGTTTTTTCCAACAACGCGCGTAACGGCCGAAATTCCAGTGCCGCATTGGCCAGGGCCGGTGTCATGCACCCGAGGCGGCCGAGCAGATCGACATGACTCAGGATGCGCTCACGCAGGGGCAGGCCATCGCGACGATGTCGCGCATACGTCAGCTCCGCTTTTAGCAGTGCCAGGTTGACGTTGGACGGACATTCCGGCGTACATCCTTTGCAGGAAAGACAATTGCTCAGGGCCGCGTCCAGTTCGTCGGAACGAAGCGGGTCGTTCCCATTTTTGTCGCGCAGTTCCAGCGCCGTTCGAATGATGTTGGCCCGACCGCGCGTCGACATCACTTCTTCGCCCGTGACCAGAAATGTTGGGCACATCATCGGGGCGTCCTTGCGGCAGCCGCCACACCCATTGCACTGTTCCAGGTTGCCAATGAACGAGTGATCCTTGAAAGCGAAAGCCAGACGCGGCTCAAACGGCAGTTCAATAGGCTTTTCGAAATTGTGCCGCAAACCGGTATCGATTCTATGGCGGCCGTCGCTGAAAATTTTGCCCGGATTAAAGATGCCTTTCGGATCGAACGTGCGTTTTATTTCATGCATCACCTTGAGCAACTCGTCGCCGAGTTGTTCCTGCATGTACTCAGCGCGGGCCATCCCGACGCCATGCTCGGCCGAGAGGGAACCTTTGAATTGCCGGACCAGTGCGGACGTTTGGTCGGCCACTTTCCGGAATTTTTTCAGATCGTCGGCGCTATGCAGATCGAGAATCGGGCGCACGTGCAGTAATCCGGTGGCGGCATGACCGTAGTAGCTTGCGACCAACCCAAGCGGTCGCATGATCGATTCCAAGCCAGCGACATAGGCCGGCAGCTGAGATGGTCGAACCGCCGCATCCTCGATAAAGGCAACCGGCTTGGCCGGACCGACGCAGCCAGTTATGAGGGAGAGCCCGGATTTTCGCACCGACCAGAGAAGGTTCATCTCCGTTGCGTCCGTCACTATTTTCGTGCGCAGTCCGAGATTCCTTGACTGAAGAATCGCCAGGCGATCGGCGAGATCCTCATAGAACTCAACGATCAGGATCGACCCACACGGTTTCGCATCCAGCTCCATCAAATCGCGGGCGCGCTGAAAAAGAAGCTGGCCCTTTGTTTGGTCGAGCAGCGGCCGATCGATATGCTCGATCGCAGCCGGCTTGAGATCGAGTAGCGCAACTGTCGCGCACATTGCCTCGGCGACGGAAGCGAAGAAGATCAGGCCCAACCCTTTTTCCCGAGGCAATGGTGAAATTTTCAATTCCGCGCCAAAAATCGCGGCCAGGGTTCCTTCGCTGCCGGCGAGAATTTCATTGAGATTTGGCGACCGCAGAAATCGCTCGATCCCGTATCCCGGCCATCGTTTCAGTAATCCGGGCGGCCAGCGATCTTCGATCGCCGCAACATTCGCCTGAATCAATCTGCTCAGCCGCGCGCGTTCCTCAGGGAACGTGTCATGGCCGGGCCCCACCGTCCGGATCGTTCCGTCCGCCAAAACGATCTCGAGGGAGATCACGTGGTCCGCCGTGGTTCCGTAGACCGGCACGCGCGCCCCGGAGGAATTATTCGCAATCATCCCGCCGAGCGTTGCCCGCGAACTCGTCGCCACGTCCGGCCCAAAACAAAACCCATGCGGGCGCAGAAACGCATTCAGCTGATCGAGCACAACGCCGGCGCCGACGCGCACCGTGCGAGCCTCCAGATTCAGGTCCGCGATTTGACGATTGTGGCGCGAGAAATCGACAATGATTCCCTCGCCAATCGCGCCGCCGGATAAACTTGTGCCCGCTCCGCGCGGCGTGATTGAAATGTTTTCCTCGGCCGCCGCGCAGATCGCCGCGGCCGCTTCGGCTGCGCTTCGCGGGAAGGCGACAGCAAAGGGGTTTATCTGATAAATGGAAGCATCAGTCGCATAGAGTTGCCGGGTCAGGGCATCGAAACGAATCTCACAGTCGCCCGCTGCGATTCGATTTTGCGCCGTCGAAGTCAATTCAGTGCAATTTAACACAAATCATTATTCGCGTTTCTGTAACCACGCGCTTTGCCGCCGTGCTGTAGCCACGGCGCTCTGTCGCCGTGCGGGTGTTTTGTCCTCGACTGAGCGCGCCGCTATCAACTCATGTGATGTTCGCATCAAAACAAGGAGAGTTGTGCCGCCGCTTTATCGACTTCGGCAAAGCGCACTCCAACGCCGATCAGTCGCACGTTTTTCTCTGTTCGGGCGAACGCCTCTGCCAATAGCGAACGAAAGACGGCCAACGACGGATCAAGCCCGGCGCGTTCTACTGTTGTCCGGGCAAAATCGCTGAACTTTAATTTTACGAACACCTTCGTCACCGCCCGCGCAGATTCTTTTTGGGCCAGATCCGCCATCAGCTCCTGATAGAGTTCGCCGAGTCTTTCCTGACACTGTTCCAGGGTGATGAGATCGGTCGCGAATGTCTCTTCTGTGCTCAGGGACTTGCGCGGTCGGTCTGGTTCCACCGGTCGATAATCAATGCCCCGGCACAGATCGTAGAGTTCCACCCCGAATTTTCCGAAAAATTCCTGCAACTCCACCCGGGAAAACCTTTGCATATCTCCGCACGTTTTGACCCCGAGTTGTTCGAATTTCTGCTCACTTTTTTCTCCGATACCCCAAATCTTGCGCACCGGAAGAGGTGCCATGAATTCCGGAACCTTCGTTACTTCAAACTGGCCGTTAGGCTTGTTCATTTCACTCGCGATTTTTGCCACCAGCTTGTTCGGGCCAATCCCGGCGGAACTTGTCAGTTTCGTTTTACGCCAGATGAGATTTCGAATCACCTGAGCGACCGCAGCCGGCGCTCCAGCGTGAGCGGTAAGATCGAGATACGCTTCATCGAGTGAAAGCGGTTCCACCAAATCGGTGAAGCGATGCAAAATGGTGCGAATGACGGCGGCTTCGCGGCGATAGACGTCAAAACGTGTCGGCAGAACGATCAGATTTGGGCACCGCTGCAAGGCCATGAAGGTGGGCATGGCCGATCGAACCCCAAATTCGCGGGCTTCGTAGTTGCACGTTGTCAGAACACCGCGGCGATCGCGGCTGCCCCCCACGCCCACCGGTTTGCCGCGGAGCGCCGGGCGATCCCGCACCTCGATGGCAGCGTAAAAACAGTCCATATCGAGGTGGACGATGACGCGCGATGAGGTTTCATTTGGCACATTGGAATGTGGCGAAATCAGGGAACGCTTCCAAGGGCCGCTGGTTAAATCTGAAAAAGAGTCAAAATTCCGGCTGGGCTAAATGCCGGAAATACTCTTGAATCTATATCCTCCATATTTAAACATAAAAACAATGTCCCTTATACCAAGCGAATCACTGAGCTTTCCCGATAGTTTTCGGGCGGCGGTCGGTTGGCGTTTGGCCAAGGGCCCCAGCCCCCCTGAACATTCGCACCCGGAATTGGAGGCGATCACGGCTGCACCTCAGGCAGAACACCCGACTGCGTCTGGGGAATCTGTCTCGACCGTGAGCCGGCGGGAACACGTTGTTTTACCGCAGACGCGGCGCGAAGAAGCGCTCTCGGAAGAGACCTCCATGCGCGATACGGAGCCGGTGCAACTTGAGCTCGTCGCCCCACCGGAACGCGAAATCGCCCAGCAGACGGAACGCCCGGTGTCGGCTGGGGCATCTGCGTCAACCACAAGGGAGCTGGAACAGGTCGTCTTACCGCCGACGTGGCAGGAGGAAACGCCTTCGCCGGAGCCGTCGCCGCCAGCTGATAAGACCGATCCGATTCAACCACAACCCATTGCTGCTGCGTCGGGATTCGAAACCGCCCGGAAGACCGAGGCAAAAATTCCAGCCAGGATTCCCATTGTTCCTCGAAAACATGTGGCTCGAATTCTGACTGAGCCCGACAGCATCCCGGTGGTGCCTCGCCCCAAATTCAGGAGCCTGGCCAGAACCGAGAACTCCGATCCCGTCGGCATGACGAATGAAGTAAAAGAATCTGTGGCGACGAACGTTCCGGTGCCGAAAGAATCGACTGCCGGGGATGAATCGCAGGCTATAAGGACTCCGCCGAAGTCTCCGGTGGTAAAAATGCCGGTGTGGCCGGGGCCTTTTCACGCGCAGATTGATTTGTTTCCCGAGAGCGAGCGCCGCGGCAGATGGATCCGCTTTATTGCTGGCGAAATTGTCGCGCTCACCGCCTTGATCGTCCTGCTCCGGATCGCCTGGACGCAGCGATTTGCCGATCGGGCAATCGTCGCCCTGCTCCTAATCATGATCGGTGGCGCAGTCGCCGCGGTTGTGACCATGCCAATTATTTTCGCGCGGAACAACCCCGCGCGTTGGGTCCGGGATCGATGATCAGAATGGCTCGAGGCATGGTCGCCTCGGAACCGGCGTAACCGCCCGTTAGCGAGGGAGGTAAGTCCAACTGCGGCGCCAAAGCCGAATAGATTGTAACCCTGCCGCATGTCGATCGCGTTTTAGGGACTTCATTAGTCATCGAGACCGATCGCCTGCGACTTGTGCAGGGGATTTACCAAACCAGGAGAATTAATCAGATGAAACTATTCCTAAGTCTTATTTCAGCGACCACTTTGCTTATCGCTGTTGCTCATGCTCAAACCTCATCGTCATCAACCACCACATCCACAACCGGCGCGGGTGAGACGCAGTCCACGACCACCACAACGGAAAATTACGGCACCGTGACGGATTTTAGTCCGGGCGCGTCGATCGTGCTGAGTACTGGAACCGGGGAGCCGACCCATTACAAGTTCAGCAAGACCGTGACCTACGTCACGCCCGAAGGGAAGGTGATCGAAGCTTCCAGGATCAAGAAGAATTCGAAGGTTCGCGTTCACTACATGAAAGACGGCGGTGACATGGTCGTCGATAAGGTGATTGTGACCGATCACGACTAGAATACCCCGGGTTCGCGTTTGAGCTTCCGGCTCGAAGGCATCCGGAATTCCTTAAAATCGCGGCAGCGAAGGAGACTTCGCTGCCGCATTTTTTTGTCGATGAACGGGCTAGGTTGTCCCGAGGGGAACGTTGATATTGAACGTTAATTAACGCTCGCGAGCATGAGCGTGGGTTGTAGAGGCAGTTGTGCCAACCGCCTGTTTATTAGGTCGGTGGTTGATACAACCACCGCTACAATCAATCCCCACCGACGGTTGTCGATTGTGTTTTTCAGAGATTTCCTTCATCACGGAATGCGGCACATGGCCTCGACAATTACACGCGTCTTCATGGTGAGGCATGGCGCGACTACCTTGAGCGTCGAAGATCGATTCGCCGGCGCCACCGACGTGGCTTTGTCCGAGGAAGGCCGCGAACAAACGCGACGATTGGCCGAGCGATTGCGTCGGGAAAGAATCGCCGCTGTGTTCGCTTCACCGATGGGTCGAACCATCGAGACCGCGAGCATTCTCGCTGAACCCCACCGGCTCAAGGTCCAACAACGCGACGGTTTACGGGAAATCTCTCATGGTCATTGGGAACAAATGACCCGCCGTGAGGTTGAAAAACGCTTTCCTGAAGAGATGGCGGAATGGGAGAAGGATCCGTATACCTTCGCGCCAAAAGACGGGGAGAGTGGCCTGGCCGTGACGGCGCGCGCGTTGCCCGTGTTGATAGATTTGGTTCGGCAGCACCCGGGCGAAACGTTGCTTGTCGTTTCTCATAAGGGAACAATTCGCCTTCTCCTTAGTTCATTGCTTGGCTTCGATCCGAGGCGCTACCGCGACAATCTGGATCAGAATCCAGCGGCGCTAAACATCGTCGACTTCAAAAACCCGGCGCAGGCGCGGCTGACCCTGTTCAATGACACGTCGCACTACGATAAGGCCGAAAAAGCGGTTCCGGACGTCCCAGCGGAGCGGCTGTCCAAATGGTGGAATTCAGGCGAGAAGTAGGGGCCTTTCGGGGGCTGACGTCCCGATAGACTGTTTTTGGTAAAAACCAGGGCGGAAAAACTATTTTTTTGCCTTGTCAAATCTGCCAGATTTTCCATACTCCGAGGCCCGTCATGTTGTCCTCGCTGCGAGCGGCGGTCACCGCCGTTTTTTTGTTTTCTGGAGCCTTTCCCTTGTACGGACAGGTCCCCCCGGCTGCCTCGGTCGCGCGAACTCGCAGCGGCGTCTGGCAGGATGTGGCCGAGAGTGCCGTCCAAGCCGCTCTCTCCGCTGCGGGCCGGAGGCCGCGACGAGATATTATTCCCCGTTTCTACCGCACGCTGCAGCTCAATAAATCGGAGTTGAAGAAGTTGCTGGACTCTGCCCCTCCCGAAAGCAGCGGACCAATCGGCATGGCTGGCGTGGAAGTCGAAATCCCTCTGCCATCGGGCGGTTTCGGCCGGTTTCTCATTCAAGAGTCGGCCATCATGGAACCAAAGCTGGCCGCGCGATTCCCGGAGTTGAAAACTTATGTCGGCCAAAGCGTTGATGATCCTTCTACGACGATTCGCCTCGATCTGACGCCACGTGGGTTTCACGCCATTGTCCTCTCCGCCGCGGGACAAATCTATATCGATCCCTACTCGCGCGACTCGGACGCAAGTTACATTTCCTATTTCAAGCGGGACTTTGCACCGTCGGACAAACCGTTTTCGTGTTTTGTCGAGTCACAACCGGCACAAAATCGAACCGCCATGGCCGCGGCCACGACAGCCGCCCGACCAACGGGCGGAACACTGCGAACCTATCGCCTCGCCCTGGCCTGTACCGGTGAATATGCGGTTTCAGTGTGCAGTCCGAATACGCCGACTGTGGCAGCGACGCTCGCGGCGATGATCACGACCGTTAATCGCTGTAGTGCAATCTATGAACGCGAACTATCGATTCGCCTCCTGTTAGTAAACAACGACGACAAGCTGATTTATCTCGACGGCACCACCGACCCTTACGCGAACAGCAGCCCGAGTGTTTTACTGACCCAAAATCAAACCAACGTCGACAACATCATTGGCTCGGCGAACTACGATGTCGGCCACGTCTTTAGCACCGGTGGTGGAGGCCTGGCTTACGTGGGCGTCGTTTGTGCCGCAGGTCAGAAGGCAAAGGCGGAGACGGGCACGTCTAATCCCGTGGGCGACCCGTATGACGTTGACTACGTGGCTCACGAGATGGGTCACCAATTTGGCGCGAATCATCCATTTAACGGTACTAGCGGGAGTTGCTCTGGCTCAAACCGTAATGCTTCGACTGCCTACGAACCCGGCAGCGGAGTAACCATCATGGCGTATGCGGGTATTTGTTCTCCGCAGGATCTTGCCGGGCACAGCGACGATTATTTTCATACGATCAACTATGACGAGATTGACGCATATACTTCGGGCGGTGGAGCATCCTGTGCTCAGGCCATGGCGACCGGAAATAATCCTCCGACGATTGCCGCGTTAACGTCGCAAACGATTCCAGTGCAAACGCCTTTTGCTCTGATGGCGAGCGCAACCGATCCCGACGGAGATACCCTGACGTATTGCTGGGAAGAATTCGATTTGGGACCCGCCCAGGATCCTACGGCCGACCCCAGAGATAACGGCAGTTCTCCCATTTTCCGTTCCTTCCCTCCAACCACCAATCCGACACGAACGTTTCCGTCGCTCAACTACGTTTTGAATTACGCGAATATTCCACCGGTGACGATTGGAGGATATGCCAGTGGCGAATACCTACCCACGACAAATCGCACCATGACCTACCGCGTGACGGTGCGGGACAATCATCCCGGCAGCGGGGGCTCGAATTACGCATCGATGACGGTGACATCGACGACGTCGGCCGGGCCATTTGCCATTACCAGCCCCAATTCGCCGGCGACTTTTGCGGCTGGATCCCAGATGAACGTGACTTGGAATGTGGCAAACACGTCCGCCGCGCCGGTGAGCTGCGCCAATGTGCGAATCACGCTCTCGACCGATGGCGGTTACACCTTTCCCATTGTCCTCGCCAACAGTGTCCCGAATAGCGGCTCGGCTGCGGTCACGATTCCGAACACGGCCAACATCGCCACAACGCAGGGTCGCATCAAGGTGGAAGCAGTCGGCAACATCTTCTTCGACATATCCCACGGCAACCTGACCATCACTTCGACACAGACGGCGCCGAGTCTGAACATCACGGCCGGAATCACCGTCGTCCGGGGCAAACCAACGCCAACGGTTGCTACGATCGGCACGGCGAGTGATGCACAAACCGGTTCGCTGACAGTTTCAGTTTCGAATCTGCCATTCGGCGCTCACGTCACACCCGGTATTACAAATGGCACGATCTCGCTTGGTGCGACGGTTGATTGTGCGCTAGTCACCACGCTCTCTTCGCGAATTTATCCCATTACCCTGACCGTGACCGACGGCCAGGGCTCGACTACCTCCGGAAGTGTCAATCTGATGGTGACGCCGAATCCTTCTCCAACACTCGGCGCGTATCCTGACATTAGCATTTCGCCTAACAGCGCCGTCACATCGGCACCGGCGGCCGGCGCTGCGGATGCCAACGGTAATCTGAGAGCGACTCCTTATTCGATTTTGCCAACGACCTTGCCCGGAGGCGGCACCTTGAGCGTGAATCAGTCTACCGGCGCTGTGACTGTAACGACGACCAGCACTTCTACATTTGGCATCACCCCGGTTCGGGTCACCGTCCTCGATTCCTGCGGTGCATCCGCAGTTCAAATCTTCAATGTCAACGTTAACTCAAACACACCCGTCCTCCAGAGCAGGGCTGCTTCCGCCCCCACCGCGGAGAGTTGCACTCCAGGGAACGGCGCAATCGATCCCGGCGAGACGGTGACGGTGAATCTTCCGATTAGCAATGTCGGTGGATCGGCCACGACAAATCTGGTCGCGACGCTGCAGAATTCCGGCGGCATCACCCCAATCACGACCTCGCAAAACTACGGCGCCATCGCGTCCAATGGTTTAACAGCTCGAGCATTCCAGTTTACCGCTTCCGGCACGTGCGGTGGCGTCGTCACAGCGACACTGCAATTACAGGACGGCGCGACCAATTACGGTACGATCACTTATAACATGTCGTTAGGCGTGATCACGACGACACTCTCCGAGAATTTCGATGGCGTAACACCCCCGGCCTTGCCTTCCGGATGGACGGCACTCGTCGCGACCGGCTCCATGGCTCCCTGGTCGACGAACATTTCTTCGCCCGACTCGGCGCCCAATTCCGTCTCTGCCACGACCGTCGATACTCCGAGTGACAACCGACTAACCTCGCCCGCGGTAAGCGTTCCGACAGGGGGCGCGCAACTTTCCTTCAGGCACCGTTGGAACCTCGAAGATGGTTATGACGGTGGCATTCTGGAACTGTCGCTCAATGGCGGACCGTTCACCGATATCGTGAGTGCCGGCGGCGGCTTTGCCAGCGGGGGCTATAACGGAACGATCAGCGTCAACTACAACAGCCCGATCGCGGGCGCCTATGCCTGGACAGGCACTTCCAATTCTTCTTATACCACGACCGTCGTTAATCTCCCTTCGAATGCTTCTGGTCAAACTGCGCAATTCCGTTGGCGATTGGCCTCCGACTCCGGCTCGAGCGCCCCCACCGCGATCTGGCGGATCGACACAATCAGTTTGTCGAGTACTTCCTATACCTGCTCCGATTGCGCCCCTCCGGCACGGCCAACCATCACGAATGGGCCGCCGCCTTCGACCGTAACGGTAGGGTCGCCTTTCAGTTTCAGTTTTACAGCTACCGGAAATCCGGCGCCGACTTTCGCCGTCACCGGCGGAACTTTGCCGCCCGGGCTTACCCTTTCCTCCAAGGGCGTTCTTTCGGGGACGCCCAGTTCCGCCGGCAACGGGAGTTTCCCGAATATTACCGTTACAGCGACGAACGGGATCGTCCCCGACGCGCAACAAAGCTTCTCGATCACCGCAGTCACGCGCGCGTCGAGTTACTTGAACAGTTTTGGTCTCACGGGAACGAATGCTGGCTTCAACTTCGACTACGACGGCGACGGAATCGTCAACCTGCTGGAATACGCCTTGCAACTCGATCCAACGACCGCGGATACGAGCGACCTCCCCGCCGTAACGGCAAGAGGTTACCTCACAAAAAGTAATAAGACCGTCAATTATCTATCGATGACTTTTACCCGTTCGTCGGTGGCCACGGATTTAACCTACACGGTGCAGGCTTCGAGCGATTTGACGACATGGGTGGATTTGGCCAGCAGCGTCGGTGGTGGGACAACCACCGGCACCGGTTTTGTTCGCGAAACCGGCTCAGCGCCGAATTTTGTGGTGGAGGTGAAAGATTCGGTCGCCATCGACGGCACCCCAGGCGTAGAACGCTTTATCCGTTTGAAAGTCACTTCGCCCTGACGTCGGTCGCCGATATCAGAACAAGGCGCGTCGTTAACGTCCGGTAAGACCTGTAACTTTGAAAACCTTGTAGGGGTCGACGCGCACGTTTCGGCCTTCGTTGAAGCGAGGCCCATTTTGAATTTGAGAGCAGGTGACGTAGAGCGTCCGGCCCGGTCCCCAGCTCATGGTGTCGGGCCAGCTCAAACGCTTGTCCGCCATCACGGTATCGAGCTTTTTTGTCGTCGGATCGAATCGCACAATCGCGTTTAGTTCGATCGCCGTCAGATAAATTCCATCCGCTGACTCGAGCATGCCGTCCGGAGCGGGAGTCTCGGCCACCGTTTCAACCTTCGATTCGAGATCGCTTTTCGAAACATTCGGATCCTTCAGATATTCAGTTTTGATTCGATAAAGCGTGTGACCGGTCAGCGCGTGATAATAAAGATAATTGTTTTTTGCATCGAAGGCGATGCCATCGGCATTGATTTGCGGTGTGCTCTTCTTCTCCTGGTCAAGAAGTTCCCGCCCGTCGACGACGAGCTTCACTCCGCTTTCGGCTTTGGTTGACTTGTGACCATCGAGGACGCGCCGGGCTTTTCCTGTTTTCAGCTCCACCACCACGAGTGCGCCGAGACCGGAGTCGGTCATGAAGGCGACGTCCGCTTCCGTATCCACTCGCACATCATTCAGATAACTTTTCGCCGGCGCCACATCTTCACCAAACGGGATGGTTTGTGTTACCTGATTGGTTTTGAGGTCGATCTTGACCAGCTTCGGTCCGCCTTTGACAATTTCTTTCATCTTCGGCGCTGCCGGATCGAGAACCCAAAGATTGTCGGCCGAATCGACGTAGACGCTCTGCACGCAAAGGAAGTGCGTTCCCGCCGGCCCGGGAATATTCCACTCGGGATTAGGAAACGCCTTCGGCTTGCCATCGACCAATTCCGCAACGGAAATCGTATGGTCGTCCGACCAATCCGGGAAGTTGACGAACATGCGGCCGGATTTTGAAACGGCCACGCCGGTTACCTGTTGGTTAGGGAAACTGGCAACTTCTTCCAACTGCGCGGCATTGCCCGCTACCCCGCCGCTGGCCACGAGCAGTGCCAGGCAAACAAGAAATCTTTTCATACGACAAGATCGCATACACGCAGCGCGATGGTTCCGAGAAATCCAAGATTCAACCCAAGCGCGACCTTTCCTTCCAACGATTGATAAGGAAGCGATGAAGAAACGTGAAGTCATTGTCGTCGGTGGCGGAATCGCCGGATTGTCGGCGGCGATCTATCTCGGCCGCGCGCAGCGCAACGTGCTCGTCGTCGATTCGGGACATTCGATGGCGAAATGGGAACCGTCTGTGGAAAACTACCTTGGGTTCCCCAAGGGCGTCGATGGCGAGGATTTGCTGAAGAACGGACGAACTCAGGCGAAACGCTACGATGCGGAGTTGGTCGGGGATGAAATCGGCAGAGTAAAACGGGAAAAAGGGGGATTTGTTCTGCGGGGCAGGAAGGCGACGTATCGTTGCGAGCGATTACTGCTCGCGACCGGTATTTTTCATATTCCACCGGACATTCCCGGAGTGAAGGAGTGCCTCGGACACAGCATGTTTTTCTGCAAGGATTGCGACGGCTTTCGTGTTCGCGGCAAGCGCATCGCGATCGTCGGCGCGAACAATGAGGCCGTCGAATATGCTCTGGCCATGCTGCATTATTCGTCCTGCGTTATCATCGCGCCTAACGGCGACAAAATCCGCTGGGACAAAAAACATGCGGCCTGGCTGAAGGAATACGAAATCCCGGTCGAAGCGGGACGTATCCGCGACGTCAAACATCGCCGTCACAAGATTCTTGGATTGGTCTATGAACGCGGGCGACAGGTAAAGATCGATTACATTTTCACCACGCGCGGCGATATTTTTCATACGGGATTGGCCGAGAAACTGGGCGCGAAACTGGATGGCGAAGGCCAGATCAAGGTCGACGGTTGCATGCGTACGAGTGTGCCGCGGTTATACGCCGCGGGCTGTGTCACGCCGGCCAATTGCCAGATGATCATTGCCGCCGGACAAGGGGCGATAGCGGCCCAGGCGATTAATCGCGATCTATTCGAAGAAAGCTTGCGCAATCATAAACTGCGAAGATTCCGGGAGGAGCAATTGCAGGAAGGGCAAACCGTCCCGGAGGAAGCGTGATCTCGGTTGTCTTTCGCGCAGTTTCCCGGCACCGCCCTTTGCTACGATGGGACCGGAATGCCAGTCGCCAGCGTTGTTGTTCTGCTTAAACTATTCAAATTACTCATGTTTCATTCACATTTGTGCTTTGCAACGGCAGTTTCCCTTTGGATATTGAACCGGTAATTTTCTGCTGAAAATGGACGCCTCCACTTCTCTCGAAACCCATCACGATCCACATCATCACGACGCCGACCATGACCATCATGAGCTCGGCTGGTGGCGGAAATACATTTTTTCGACCGACCACAAGGTGATCGGGATTCAGTACGGGATTTGCGGCCTGATCCTTTTGTTCCTGGGCTTTTGCCTGATCATGTTGATGCGGTGGCAGCTGGCCTACCCCGGCAAGGCTCTCCCGGTCATTGGCAACATGGTCCGGAACATCTTCGGCCCAGGCAGCATGGAGGGCGGAAAGATGGCGCCCGAGTTCTACAACAGTCTCGGCGCCATGCACGGCACGATCATGATCTTCCTCGGCGTTGTGCCCGTCGCTTTTGCCGCTTTCGGGAATTTCGTCGTCCCCCTGCAGATTGGTGCTCCCGACATGACTTTTCCCAAAGTGAACGCAGCCAGTTTCTGGGCGTTCGCGGTCGGTGGGGTGATCATGCTGGCAAGTTTTTTTGTCCCGGGCGGAGCGGCCAAAGGGGGCTGGACTTCCTACACGCCCCTGTCTGACATTTCGGACAAAGGCCCGGCCTTTCACGCCATTTTCAACGGCCAGACTCTCTGGCTGATCGGCTTCATCTTTCTCATCACCTCCTCGTTGCTCGGCGCGGTGAATTTTATCACTACGATCGTTCAGCTCCGCGCCAAAGGGCTTACCTGGATGCGGTTGCCATTTTTCGTCTGGGCGCAGTTCGTCACGGCGTTTTTGTTGCTTCTCGCTTTCCCGCCGCTCGAGGCCGCCATCGTGATGCAGCTGATGGATCGGGTTGCTGCGACCAGTTTCTTTCTCCCGACCGGACTTATCGTCAATGGCGCGCCGCTGCATATCAGCGGTGGAGGCAGTCCGCTTTTGTGGCAGCATCTCTTCTGGTTCCTCGGTCACCCTGAGGTTTACGTGCTCATATTGCCCGGCATGGGCATCGTTGCCGAAATTTTGGCAAACAATTCGCGTAAGCCGCTTTGGGGTTACAAGTCGCTCGTCTTTTCCGTGCTCGTGCTCGGCTTCCTCTCTTTCATTGTCTGGGCCCACCACATGTGGCTGACGGGAATGGGCACGGCGGTAAGCGCATTTTTCCAGACCACGACGATGATCATCTCGATCCCGTCCGTCATCATTCTCAGCGCGTTTTTCATCTCACTCTGGGGCGGCTCGATTCGCTTTAACACTCCCATGCTGTTTGCCACTGCCTTCCTGCCCATGTTTGGCATCGGCGGGCTCACCGGCATTCCGCTCGCCTTTAATTCCGCCGATCTTTACCTGCACGACACCTATTACGTCATCGCGCACTTTCATTACATCGTCGCGCCCGGCACGATCTTTGCCCTCTTTGCCGGAGTCTATTTTTGGTATCCGAAAGCGACTGGCCGAATGATGAATGAGTTTTGGGGCAAAGTGCATTTCTGGCCTTCGCTGATCTGTATGAACGTCATTTTTCTGCCGATGTTTTTGCAGGGGATGCTCGGCATGCACCGGCGGTGGTATGACGGCGGCCAGGGGTGGTCCGTCGCCGCGGATCACGTTTGGGGCTTAACCGGGTTCCAGTGGAATACGCCGATTTCCTGGGCTGCTTGGACGATGGGTCTGGCGCAGATTCCTTTTATCATTAATTTTTTCTGGAGCATCAAGCACGGCAAGAAGGTGGGCGACAATCCGTGGGAGGCGACCACGTTGGAATGGACCGCACCTTCTCCTCCGCCTCACGGCAATTTCATCGGCACTCCCGTGGCCTATCGCGGCCCATACGAATATAGTCTTCCGGGACGGGAGAAAGATTTTACCATGCAAAATGAGCCGGTCGAGCCGACCGAGCGGACACGGCGTAAGGTGCCGCCGGAGCCGGTTCTCGCCTGATTGCCGCCATGGAAATTCCCTACACAGTTTCCACCCGTCCGGACACAGGGCTTTGGAACGCCAAAATCGGCATTTGGTTGTTTCTGGCCTCGGAAGTGATGTTGTTTGGCGGCCTTTTCTCGGCCTACATTTTTTTACGAATCGACTCGCCGCCCGGTCTCTGGCCGCACGGCCTGCTCAACGTCCCGGTCGGAACGATGAACACCGCGATCCTGATCGCCTCGTCCGTCACAGTCGTCCTGGCTTGGGCCGCGTTGAAGATGAGACAATACCGCGCCTATTGGTGGTACATGCTCGCCACGATTATATGCGGGCTTCTCTTTCTCACGGTCAAACTCGTTTACGAGTGGCCACAGAAGTTCGAGCATTTCGGCGCCTTTATTAAGCCGGAAGCGCTCGAAAAGTACGAACCGTATCTGGGCAACCATCATCTGGCCGAAAAAGGACTTCCGCCGCGATTGGAAATAACCGGGCACCTGCACAATCACGGCGCGCTGCACGATCCCAACATCAAGGAGTACGAAGTGGCGCTCGACCCGGTCAATGCCGATCCCTCCAATCCATCCATGGATCGGCCGCATTTCTTCTACGTCCCGCCGACGGAAAAGATCGCGACGATCGAGAAGAGCGATGTCGAACGCGCCGGCATGTTTACACCGGATCACAGCACCTATTTCGCGACCTATTTTACCATCACCGGCCTGCACGGTTTGCACGTGCTGGCCGGCGTTCTGGTTTTTATCTACATGTGGTTGCCGGTCAGCAAAAAAGTCTATCAACGCAACCCGGAACATTTGGCCAACCGCGTGGAAGTTTCGGGTCTGTTCTGGCACTTTGTCGATTTGGTATGGATCTTCGTGTTTCCGCTCTTTTATTTGCTCTGAACGATGAATAATCCTCCTGACGTTTCACCCGACCCGGCGGAGCACGAGGAGTACGCGCACAACGTCCAGGCGCATGTGAATCGCTACCTCCTTGTCGGTGGGCTTCTGCTGACCTTCACGGCCATTACGGTTGCTCTCTCTTACGTGGATTTCGGAGCCGTCCTGTCCTCCTTGTTCCGCATCAAGCTTTCCTCGAACCAGGGTCATATGGCGAACATTGGCGTCGCCATGCTTGTCGCCACCTTCAAGGCCGGGCTGGTGGCCGCCATTTTCATGCATCTTGCCGCGGAGAAACGGCTGATTTATCGCATCCTCATCTTCACCGGTTTTTTTGTTCTTGGGCTCTTTTGGCTTATTTTTCTTGCCTGGTACGATCCGGTTTCACGCTAAATGTCCCTGAAAGCTTTCCATATCGTTTTCATTGTCTTTTCGACTCTGCTCGCGGTCGGTCTCGGTGCATGGTGCATCTGGGTGAATCTGGTTGAAGGCGTGCCAGTTTATCTTGCCGGTGCGATCGGTTCGTTTGCCTGCGCCGTCGGCCTGATCGTTTACGGCGTCTGGTTTTATCGAAAAATGAAACGCCTGGGGATCATTTCATGAAGGCGAAAATCATCGCGACTGTAATCTTGTTCGTCTGCTCACCGCTTGGGGAGCTTCTGGCGTGTCCATTTTGTTATGGAGCCAAGGATGGAAAATCCACCGAGCATATGGCAGTCGCGATCTGGTTCCTGTTTGGCGCGGTCATGTCGGTTTTGGGCGGGATTGGCGCGTTTAGCTTTCATCTCTGGCGTCATGCGCGCATGCCGCTTGAGCCCCATGAGGAGCTGACGGAGGAGGAACTCAAGAGCTATGAGTAGCCTCGCCCTGATCAACGAGTTTCTTGGCCAGCCCCCGAATGCCTCGGAACATGGATTTCAAATCGATCATATCCTGGAGTTTTGCCATTGGTTCATGGCTGCTCTCTTCGTCGGATGGTCGGTCTATTTCGCCTACGTTTTGATTCGTTTTCGCAAGGGGAGGCATCCGGCCGCCGATCACGAAGGCGTCAAATCCGGGATCTCCACTCATTTGGAATTTTCCGTAGTTCTGATTGAAGCAGTTCTATTGATCGGATTTGCCATTCCTCTTTGGGCCAAGCGAGTGAATCAATTCCCCGACACGCAGGACGCGATTCTCGCGCACGTCGTCGGCCAGCAGTTCAACTGGAATTTTCATTTGCCGGGGCCGGACGGCCAGTTTGGGCGGCGCGATATATCTCTTGTTTCAAACACGAATCCGATGGGGCTCGATCCGAACGATCCAGCCGGCAAGGACGATATTGTCGCCATGGGAGAACTCCACGTGCCGGTGAATCGTCCCGTGATCCTGGAACTTTCTTCCAAGGACGTCATTCACAACTTTGCCCTGCCGCATATGCGGATAGCCCAGGATGCCATCCCCGGCTCGATCATCCCGATGTGGTTTAAACCGATTAAGACCGGGACCTTTGAAGTGATTTGCGGTCAATTGTGCGGGCTCGGGCACTACAGCATGAAGGGGTCGGTCGTGGTTGATTCCGCGGAGGATTATCAAGCGTGGTTGAAAGAGCGTGCCGAGATGGCCGGAACGCAGGCGGCTCCGGCGGCGGCAGACCGGCCTCCCGGTGAGCCCAGCTCCGGTGCGACCCCCGGAACCATTGCTCCTCCAGGCGCGCCCAAGACCGAAAATCCAGGCGCCAAGTTGCCAACCTCGCCCGCGCCGTCTCCCGCTCCGGGCGGATAAGGCCGGGCTGTCCGCCCAGCGGCGCACAGGCCTTGCCGATGTCGGGTGTGACGTCGCCCGCCACCGGCGTTACTCTTTAGATATGAACAATGGGCCTTCCGCCTCCCGCTGGCTCAACCGATTTGCCTGGTTTACGGCCGGCGCCACGCTTCTTCTTATCTGCAGCGGTGGCATGGTCACAAGCAAGGGTGTTGGTCTCTCCGTCCCCGATTGGCCTACCACGTTCGGTTATAACATGTTTCTCTTTCCAGTTTCGAAATGGGTCGGCGGAATATTGTTTGAACATACGCATCGCCTGATTGCGTCCGCGGTCGGTCTTCTTACGATCGTTCTCGCCGTCTGGCTTTGGCGGGAAGAAGATCGCCGGTGCGTTCGCAGACTCGGCTTGATCGCGGTGGGAGCGGTCATTTTCCAAGGCGTGCTTGGCGGACTGCGTGTGACCATGCTTAAAGACGAGATCGGGATCTTTCACGCATGTTTCGCCCAGGCGTTCTTCGGTCTTCTCGTCGTCATCGCCTTGGTCACATCGCGGACGTGGCGATCGCTCGCCGCGATTCCCCACGCGCGATATCCTGCGCCATGGAGCAGAAACATCGCCATTGCGACCGCTCTCCTGATTTACGTTCAGCTCGCACTTGGAGCCACCATGCGCCACCAGCATCGCGATCTGGCCATTCTCGATTTTCCTACGGCCAATCATGCCTGGATTCCGGACACCAGCGCCACAGCGCTTGCCGCGGTAAATGCATCGCGCGATCGACTCGGCTTGTCTGACGTGACCGCTTTTCAAATTTGGCTGCAGATGGCGCATCGATTCGGCGCCGTCCTGGTTGCCGCTGGCATTATTGCTTTTTGGACGAGCTTGCGAAAAGAGCCGGACACGCTGCCGTTGTTGCGTCGTTGGTCGAATGTCTGGCTCGTCCTTGTCATTTTCCAGATCGTACTCGGCGCATGGACAATCTGGAGCAACAAGGCCGCCGATGTCGCCACGGCGCATGTCGCGTTGGGCGCGGTTCTCTTCGGATTGGCTATTAGTGTTTGTGTAGTTTCCTGGAGAACTACGAGCAACAGAAAAGACGAACCGTTGGAAACTCGATCATTGAACCCGCGTGCGGCTTTGAGCAGCTCATGAAAACCAGCGCTTCGGCCGAGTCCACTCCAGCAATGATTCCGAGTACCGCTTCATCCGGAGGTGGCGCGGGCGCGGACGTCGTTGAACTCGTCAAAGCCCGATTGACCGCGCTTGTTCTTCTGACGACGGCGGTTGGATACTATCTCGGAGTGTCCGGTCCGGTTCGTTACGCTGCTCTCTTTCATGTTTTTTTTGGGACAGCATCCGCGGCCGCCGGCGCAGCCGCGCTGAATCAGTGGTGGGAGTGGAAGTCCGACGCTCTTATGCTGCGCACGAAAATGCGTCCTGTTCCAGCTGGGCGAATGCGACCGGTCGTGGCTCTCCTCGTCGGCGGTGCGCTGTCCTTATTCGGCGTCGTTTATCTCGCTGTCATGTGCAATTTCCTCAGTGCGTCGCTCGCGGCTCTTACGGTGGCAATCTACATCTTTGCTTACACGCCTTTGAAGCGCATCAGTACCTTCAACACGCTGGTCGGCGCGGTCCCCGGCGCTCTTCCGCCAATGATCGGCTGGGCCGCGGCGCGCGGAACGATCGATGCCGGCGCGTGGAGTCTCTTCACCATCATCTTTCTGTGGCAGTTACCCCATTTCTTTGCCATCGCCTGGATGTATCGCCAGGATTACGCTCGCGCCGGATTTCAAATGATCTCGAGTGACGATGCGACCGGTGAGCGCAGCGCCAGCCAGAGCGTATTCTTCTGTATTCTTCTTTTGGTCCTGGCCGGTTTGCCGGCCTTTGTTGGGATCGCGACCGTAGCTTATGTTCCGATCGAACTCGTGCTTGGCGGGATTTTCGTAATCATCGCGATGCGATTCCTCCGGACGCGAAAAGCTTCCGATGCTCGTTTGTTATTTATTACTTCGATCATTTATCTTCCTTTGCTCCTGGGAGCTCTCGTTTTCACTAAAATATGAACACAGCGGCCATGTCGGCTAGTCCTTCGACGCGCGGATCGATTTGGAAGGCGACCCTGCTCGGGATCCCATTGCTTGTTGCGACCGTGTTCTTTTTCATTTGGCGATCTCAGGTGATCCAACTGGCAAACCGGCCTGTGCCGGATTATGGCCGCGCGCCGGAGTTCGAGCTGACGAATCAAAATGGCGAACGTTTCGGTTCGGCTCAGCTAAAAGGCAGGATCTGGATTGCGGATTTTATTTTCACGGCCTGCCAGGGCCCCTGTCCAATGATCAGCAGCCGGATGAGTGAACTGCAAAAACCCCTGGAGAAGAGCGACGTCCACCTTGTCTCGTTCACGGTTGATCCGGAAAAAGACACGCCTGAAGTGCTGCGTGGTTATGCGGAAAGACTACACGCACAACCCGAGCGGTGGGATTTTCTGACCGGTCCCAAGGCGGTTATCTATCAGTTATCACGGAACGGATTTAAACTGGCGGTTTCGGACGGGACCGAAGAAACGGGCACGCCTGTCCACAGCACACGATTCATGCTCGTGGATCGGAAGGGGGAGATTCGCGGCTATTACGATGGCACCGAAGCAGACGCGGTAACGAAGTTGCTCGCGGACACGAGCCACCTCTTGCGAGAACAACCGAAATAGACAGCGTCCAGTTCCTTAGCGGCTGTCTTCGAACCAGCTTACGATCTTGTAGCTGTTAATAAATCCACCGCCGCTCAGGACTTCGTCGTAATGGAGATTCGTCACGCCGGTCATGGTGACCGTTTTTCCGATGACTGATCCGAAAACATGCCCGGTTGTTCCACCTCCGTTGATCGTAACGTCGTGGCCGGGCGCATAAAGCGCCGCACTGATCTGGCCATTGCCACCGAGATTGGCATGTTTGCTTGAGCCGTCTGCTGGTGGGATTCCGTAGAGCTGCAGGTCGAGGGGTTGGTTGTTGGTGTTAAGAATTCCGTTTCCGCCTACGTCGACATTCCCGGCAAAATAAATCTTGGCGGTTACCCCTGGTTGCAGGATCAGCTGAGCATTACCGCTGAAGGAGATGTCGCCGCTCACATAAACTTCGATGTAGGTCGGAGTTCCGTCGGCGTTGCCGGCCAGAGTCAGGGTTTTGCTGCCGCTTAATGAAATCGTGTTGAGCTCGTAACGGGAGGCCGCTGTGCCGCTCGTCGCGCTTGCCGTCAGTGTGGTGGTGTTCGTAACGGTGGTTGTGCTGGCATTGAACGCGGACCAGGATGGGGAAGCCACCGGGATTGGTTCCTGATAAAAATCGGTGCGTTCCGTCCCGCTAATATTGGCTGCGCCGCTAACCGTGCCGGCGTTGGTGGCCACGTCTCCGTAAATATGTGCGTTGCCCGCTTCAATGAGGTTCCCATCCGTGGCGATATCGCCGTTTTCCTGTGCCTTTGCCGGATCGTAGAGGCCGTTCGTCGATTTTGTCGGATCACCGGAATCATAACTGTCGATGACAATGTTCTGATTGGTCAGGTCAAGCGTGCCGACCGACATGATGGCTTCATTGAACGAGGATACTGGACAGACGATCGCTTCAATGCGGCGCGATACTTGGGGAGCGCTGATTGCGTGCGCCGTTAAGACGCCACCAGTAAAGCGTTCCCAGCGCAAGCTGAGCTTCCGCAAGCGGCCATCCTGTTTGTTATCGCTGACTCGCGCCGGGCCTACAATGGGCATGGTTCCAACCGTCCGGATGCGATAATATTGCCAACCGTTCCCCGTATCGATGAACGACGAGGGTGCGTCCACGTTCACCTCGATCGTCATGGGCGTACTCGCCAGGCCGGCATTCGGAATAGTCGTTAGGCCATAGCTGACCACACCGTTCCCAGGCGTGTTATTCCATCCCTCCCAGGCATGGTTCGGAGCCGGATAAAGGGCTTTGCGCAACTCGACGATTCCCAGATCAATGCCGGATTCCGCCGCCAGCAGTGCCTCCTGCCAGGTTGATGTCTGCAATGCATTTTGGTATTTGATCGAGACCACGCGAATGACTTCCGCTGCCAGCATGGAAAGAACGGCAATGGTCAGGACCGTCCAGACCAAAATGCTCCCGTGACGGTAAGAATCGTCTGGTCGTCGCATCAATAGACTCCAATCTGGCTGTCACTCCGGGTATTGCGCAGAAGCGTCGTGTTATAGAACGCGGTCGCCGCCGTCGCATCCGCTGAAGCTCGCCCGGCCACGAACGTTGGGTTGAACGTGATCCGCGTCGAAACAACTTTCCCTGAATCTGTAACATCGAAGATGAAATCCTGGACGTTGACGGCGAGTGCGATTGGTCGACCGGCATCCTGTTGCCGATAGATTGTACCTCCGGAGAGATAGTAGTGAATCTTCACGGAACTTCCGGCGTCCCCGTAATAGACGTTGCCATCCCCATCCAAAGTAGGCGTTTGCGGCACGCCCGATGAATCGTAGTAGGTGGGAATGAAAATCGTCGTGTCGTTTCTCGCGGCCTGCACCGCCAGCGCCCGCCTCAGATCGAGAGCCATATAATCGGAGATCCGCATTTCATCGGCATGGTTCGTCGCGAAGTCCGTGGTCGCGGCGTAGTTTCGTTCCAGTGAAATAAAACCAAGGATCAAACCGAGACTGATGGCGGAGAAGATGACCGCGGAGAAAAGCATCTCGGGCAGGGTAAAACCGCGACGACACGCCGGATGGCGTCCACCCTGGAACTGCGGACGTTTCATTTCGCCACACCTCCTTTGCCGAGTATAGCAACCGTTTGCCGTGTTGTCGGATGTTCGTTCGGCGCGCCGACGTAATTCACTGTCCAAATAATTTGGATGGCGTTTTCGGTCAGTAACGCGTCGTTGCGCTGCGAAATCGTGGCCGCCCCATTCTGTCGATTCAACTGCGTCGTTCCGGTGTTACCACTGCCGTAGGGCATGACGGTGAGGTTCTCGCTTACCGATCTTAGAGAAACGGTGCCTGGCGCATCGGAATTGAGCAGGTTTGCCTTGATCCAATCGGCATCGGTAATCTGATGCCAGTTAGCAATTCGCATCGATTCGACTCGCTGTTGCAGAACCTGGCTGGCGGCGGCGGACTCGCGCGCCATCTTGATCGTCTGCATGGAAGAGACGTTGATGGCGAAGAGGGAGCCCAGAAAAAGGGCGGATATGGCCGCAGCAATCATGGCTTCGACCAGAGTAAAGCCGCTACGGCGCGAATTCGTTGAGCAGCGCATTGCTCGAACTCAACTAGCAGAGGGCGTACCTCTCTTTATAATTACTGTACTCGCCCGGGTTGGGATGACCCCTGCTCCGCCCCTCGCGCCCAAGCCTTTAGAAACTGCCCGAAAGCGGGCCGCTACCTTCTTCGCATACCTTTTGCAGGTAGTCCCGGTATTCTCCCTTGGGCAACCGGTCGAGAATGGATCGCAGACCTGATTGGCTAATAAAACCAGCCCGCAGTGCCACCTCTTCGAGACAGGCAACTTTTAGTCCCTGTCGATGTTCGATCGTCGCAATATAATTGGCCGCTTCGAGCAAGCTTGTTTGTGTCCCGGTATCCAACCAGGCCATGCCGCGGGTCAGAATTTTCACGTGTAACTCTTTCTTCTCGAGATAAAGCCGGTTCAGATCGGTGATCTCGAGCTCCCCGCGTGCGGATGGACGCAGCGTCCGGCAGAATTCGACTACACGATCATCATAAACGTAAAGCCCCGGAACGGCGAAATGACTCTTCGGCATTTTCGGCTTCTCTTCCAGACTGAGGGCCCGCCCGTCGGCCCCGAACTCAACCACGCCATAACGTTGCGGATCACGGACCTGGTAACCGAAGATGAAAGCGCCTCGTTCGATCGCCAGTGCTTCCCGGAAAAAATCCAGTTTCCCGTAGAAAATGTTGTCACCGAGAATCAACGCGGCTCCGGAGTTCCCGATGAAACTTGCGCCGATCAGGAATGCCTGGGCAATGCCTTGAGGCTCAGGCTGCTCGGCGTATTCGAGTCGGATTCCGAGATGCTCCCCGCTGCCGAGAAAATCGCGCAGCATCGGCAGGTCTTTCGGTGTCGAGATGATCAGGATTTCTCGCAGGCCACCGAGCATGAGGGTGGCCAGCGGATAACAGATCATCGGCTTGTCGTAAACCGGCAGGAGCTGTTTACAGACAATCTTGGTAATCGGAAAAAGACGCGTCCCGGCGCCCCCTGCGAGAAGGATGGCCTTCTTAGTCATTGCGGATTACGGATTCAGATCGTGGAAAGTAGATAATATTTGAGCGAGCGTCCGGCGTGCCAAGAGGCGCTTTACCACAGAAACTCCCGCGCGCTCAAAATAATCCTTCGCAAGCCGCGATGCGCAGTTCGCAATCAGATATCAGGAAAAACGGACGTCTTTGCCCGGATCCATTTCGAAATCCAGGCTGAGAGAATCCGACGTATTTGGCTTGATAATCTCTTCCATGAATTTCACCTGGATCGGGTCTTCACGGAAGATGGTGAACTTGTCCATCGACTCGAAATCAATGGCAATAAAGAAAGGCCACGGTACGGCGGGATCGATCCGTTTACCGCACTTGATGCTCAGCACCTCGGGTATTTTCAACAACTGCATCCGGGTGTTCATCATCATCTCCTCGACCCGGGCAGGGGTCACCTCGGGTTTGAGCTTATAGAGTACGACGTGGTGAATCATGAAAGCTAAACGTATTAGGCGCTTCCAGTGAGCCGCGCAAGTGTGAAACGGTCTGCCCTCTGGGCGACTTTATGGTCTGGGCTGACGGAACGACCGGACAGGCTTGAAAACCCGGGCAGGTCTCAGCAGACTCGGCCGATGGTATTGCCTCGTCTGCCAATACGACAGAACAACCGCGAATTACGACCGCGACAGTGCCTCGTCGGCAACCGGATGTGCGCTATCACAGTTCCTGCTCAGGAAGGGACGCGCCATGGTTAGCACCCAAAAAGACAACGGTTTTGTTTCCCTGGTCATGCCAGTCTTTCGGGAAGGGACGCATCTTTCAGCGCTGCTTTCCGCAGTGCGGGAGGCACTGAACAGCTGCAACGTCCGCTACGAGGTGGTCCTGGTGGACGACGGATCATCCGATAACAGCTGGGAGATCATTCAGACGGAAGCGAAAACATCTCCCGTGCGGGCGCTGCGTCTGAGCCGCAACTTCGGCAAGGAATTGGCGCTGTGCGCCGGGTTGGAGCACGCCCGGGGTGACGCTGTGATTTTGATGGATGCCGACGGGCAGCATCCGCCCGATCTTCTCCCGGCCATGGTGCGCGCCTGGCAGACATCGGATGTGGACATCGTGCAGGCCGTAAAACGGAAGCGGGGAGAGGAATCTTTCCCAGGAAAGCTGGGAGCTCTTCTTTTCTACTTCATCCTGAAAAGGCTTTCCGGGTTTGAATTTGAAGGCGCCTCGGATTTCAAATTAATGAATCGGAAAGCGGTCGATGCATGGCTCAAGATGCCTGAGCGAAATGTTTTCTTTCGCGGCATGACCGCCTGGATGGGGTTCAACTGCGTGCAAATTCCATTCGAAGTGAGTCCGCGTTCCGCCGGCCAGTCAACCTGGTCTTATTTGAAACGCCTGAAACTCGCGCTCACTGGAATAACTGCGTTCTCTTCTCTGCCATTGCAGCTCGTCACGCTTGCCGGGGGAATTTTCCTCGCCTTCTCCATTCTCCTGGGCGCACAGACTCTGTATCGCAAGCTGGCTCACCACGCCGTCAGTGGTTTTACCACGGTCATCCTGCTGGAGCTCATCATTGGAAGTTTTCTCATGATCAGCCTTGGAATCATCGGCGAATATCTGGCGCGCATCTATGAAGAGGTGAAGGCAAGGCCGCGCTACATTGTAGCCGAAACAATCGAGCCAGCCGGTCAGCCGCTGCCGGGATCGCAATGAAGGAATTTGGCCGATGCAATAATGCGATGCGACTCAGCCTGTCGCTTTCGTCCCACTGGTGAGCTAAGGCGTCTTCCCCACCTCGATTAATCTGACCTGATTCGCAAAACTACAGAGCACGTAAAGCTTTCCGTCTCTCAGCGCCATCGCGGACGCGCCTTCCAGCTTTTGCGGAGGTCTCGGTTTCAACGATCCAATTTTCGTTCCTTCCAGATCGAAGACCAGCACCTCGTCGGTCGCAAGGCTTGACGCGTAAAGACGCTTTTGCTTCGGATCAACGATCAGATGTTGGAAAATCCATGCATTGGGCCGCCATTCGTTGACCTTCCATTTTGCGAGAAACTTTCCGTCGAGATCGAAAACTTCTATCCGCTGGTTGCGTGGATCCGCTACATACACGCGACCATTCTCGGCATCGACTGCCACGCCAGTCGGTTCATGAAATTGACCGTCGCCGTTGCCGGTCGATCCCCACGTAGCCATGACTCCGCCGTCCGCGTTTAGTCTAACGATCCGGCCGCGTCCCTGATCGACGACGTAAATGGAGTTAGCAGGTCCGATGGCGATATCCCGTGGCCCATAGAATCCGGGCGGCGGACCTTGCCATTCCGTCAGAAAACCTCCGTTCGGTGCCAGTTTTTGCACACGCTGATTTCCGGGATCAGCGACATAGATGTTGCCGCTGCCGTCGACTGCGATTCCATCCGGTGCGTTAAAATCGCCGGGTCCGGATCCCATCGTTCCGATAATGTTGATAAACGCTCCGGTCGGCGAAAATTTTTGGAGCCGCGCGTTGTTCGTATCGGCCACGAGGATATTGCCGGCGCGGTCGAGAGCGAGACCGCGCGGGAAATCAAACTCGCCATTACCGATTCCCTTTCCCCCGACGAAGGCGCTGAGACCGCCCGTCTCCTGAACAAATCGAAACTGCGCCGGAGCCTTGTCCGGAATCTTATAAATTATCAGCGAGGCATACTTGTTCTCGCGGTCTTCGAATACTTTCGGAAAATTCTTGGCATAGAGCTGTTCGTTGGGCCGTCTGATGAACTCGCCGTGGCGAACGCCATTATCGAACGCGACATAAGCAATTTTATTGTCGTGCAGAAGGGAGAAAACGTGTCGCGGATCTCTGTTCTCAAAGAGATCTTTATAAACCATGTCGCGCTTGGTCGTATCGTAACCGGATGACCAGGCGAAGGAGGGCCATCCGTAAAATACTCTGCGGCCGGCGAGCAGAATCTGATGGTTCACGAACCTGTCGGTTAAAAAGACATCGTGCGGGTTCGTATTGACCCTCAGCCAGTCGACCAGCGGGTCCTTGGTGTAATTTAATTCGACGTAGTAACTGTTATGGATCGGAAAGAAATCGATCGCTCCTCCCACCACGATCGGGGTCGCCAGGGCGACAGCAGCGAGCCGGGCCAGAATTTTGAATCCTCGTAATCTGGTGCGCCAGAGCGACCAGAGCGCGTAAGCAACGAACAAGTTGGCGATGATGAGCCAGAGGGTCAAAAACTTGTGATTAGCAAGCGCCTCAATGCTGAACTGAAAGAAAAAGGTAAGGAGAAACAGGCTGCAGATCGCGATAAACAATCGCCGGTGAAACCAGGAAACGAGAACCAGGGCCAGCGCGATCAGCACCCACTTCGCGCCGAAAGTCCAGCCCAGGTAGTGGATCACGTTCGCAATCGTGGGGTTATCAATCACGTAACCCCAGTGCAGCAATCGAGGCGTGGTCGAATTGGCACCGCCGGACCGCAGATAGTAAACCTGGGGCAGCGCGACCACTCCAGCCGTGACCGCCATCAGCAGCATCGATAACCGCGCGGGGAAGAGCAGAAACAGAACAAGCAACACCGCAATCGCCGACGTGAAGACGAAGGCGTTCCAAAATGGCAAAGCGCCCAGCAGGAAACCGGAGAAAATGAAGCTCCCGTTGGCCATGAGGAAGTCTCGGACTGTCCGACGCGGCGCCTCGGAGACCTCGATTGGTGGCGCAATCGGTTCTGCGATCGGCAATTCCGTGGCGGGATCGTTAGCCGATGGAACAGGCGCGGCCTGACGGGGGGCTAATCGCTCGTAATATTGATCGAGCAGAAAAATCAGCACGATCAGGAGCAAACCGATACCGCTCGCCAAGTGTCGTTGATTGAGAAAGACCACCTGCGACCAAATCCCCCACGTCTCTCCGCGATAAGGATAACCCGACGGCAGGAAATCCCTGAGCTTCCAGATCGATTGCAGCGCGCCCGAGAGCGAATGCTGCGATTGGAGAAATGGAATCACGTTCAGCGTGCCGTGGAAGAAAAAGAGGGCCGACCCCAGGCGGCCAACCGTGCGCGATTGGAAAAGCAGCTGACCCAGAGCCATGACCAGCGCGAGCATGCTCAGCAGCGACAAAACACTCAGGATGTTCAGGCTCCACGCCAGATTGAGACCGAGAAACTCCAGGTTCCCAGCCTGAAAATAGAAGAGAAAATGGTAACGGATCGGTTCGCCTGAAAAATGCGGATACTGCGTCGGAAAATTGTGCCCGACGGAGAAACTTCGCGCGATGGCCGTGTTCGGCCCGAAATCGCTAAACTCGTTATTGGCGATTTGCAGGTACGGGCTCTTGAAATTGAGCGTGGAAAACATCATCCAGCACGCGAACACGCCGTAAATGGCGAGCGTGACCCAGTCCCATCTCTCGGAACCCGGCGCGCGGCGCGCGATCCAGACCGGTTCCCTGTTAGCCGTTTGCCGCGACTTCCGTTCGAGCACGAAAAGCGCGGGCACTGCTACCGCGAAAAAGAGAATGTCCGCTCCCACCAGCGGTTGGTTCGTGGCCGAGAACGCCCACGCGGCGAGATAAGTAAACCAGGAACTCAGGAGAAGACCGACCAGAAACGCCGCCGCCCATCGGTGGGGGACGTAGACAAAGCGATAAAAGCGTCGGCAAAGATGGTCGCCCAGGCAAACCGCTAAGATGAGATAGATGAGCGCTAACATGCCTCAACGTTCATTGTTCTAATTGAGGTAGCGAGACGGATGCCGGAATCAAGCACGCGTCATACCGCTTTCGTTCGGATACATCCCCCCTTTGCGCTGACATCGTGGCGCGGAAGCCCGTGTGTTTTTATTTATGCCAGTCGAAGGCGCCTTTTTTTAAAGCGTAAATGTATCCAACCATCAGGATCGAGATAAAGCTGAGCATGCTCCAGAGGACGACCTTGTCGTGCACGATCATCTCTCGATAAACCACCGCCCACGGATACATGAACACGATCTCGAGATCGAACAGGATGAACAACATCGCCACGAGGTAGAACTTCACGCTGAACCTCGGCTGTGCTTCGCCCTGGGGTATCATGCCGCATTCGTACGGCAGGTCCTTCGCGGCTGTGCGTTTCCCTGTTTTTCCGATGATGACGCTGAAGACCAACGCCGACGCGGCAAAGCCAATGGCAACGATTACCTGCAAAAGCACAGGCAAATAATCGCGGAGCATGGGCAAGCTCTACCGGACCTCAGTGCGCTGCGCGGCCAGGCCCTACTTAACAACCGCGGCGGCGAGATGACCGTTTTGCGGAGCGATCGCGATCGCCAAAGCTGAAGGCAACCCTTTGTATTTCTTGCCGTTTTTCTTCACCGCACCGCGTGCGACAAGATTCTGCAACTTCTCGTATGCCCTGAGCCGAAGCATCTCTTCACCCCCGCTGGCGGCGTTACGGGCACGCAAATTCTCGTGCACGATGTCGAAGAGCTGCTTGAATTCAAAGGATGCACGTCGGGAGAGCACAGCGACCAGTTCTTCTGTCACAAGGTCGGGAACTCTGCGAGAAAATGCATTTTTCTTAAGGATAGCCATAGGTTGTCCACGATAACATATTTTGGCCGTTTGGCAGCTCTTTTCTCGCGCTGAAGGGGATACGAAACGAAATAGCGCCGAAATGGCGCAGGCTTTTTTGTAACTTTAAGAAATGCCAGATTTTGCCAGTTATTCCTCTATGGCGTGCCGGTCGGGCTGGGTTGTGGGGATGCGCCCATTGGGTTCTTCAAGCCTTTCCCTCTGCCACGGCCGGGCGCTGGCTGCTTCGGAGGATGGACTTTCGCCGGAAATCCGAAACCGCCTAATCCGCCCCAGAACTGCTGGTTTCGTAGGGCGCTAAAGCCCACGAGCAAGCCGATCCCAATGCCGGACTGATTCAAAGTAATCGGGCCGATCGACTCGGCGATATAACCCTTTCCAGCATATCTCTGTGACGACACGATCGGACTCAGGTGCCTGGTGATCACTTCCGCAGCCGGTAGCTTTTCCAGGTCAACGTAATCGTTCATCGCCGGCATGAATGCCGCGCCCATGAACAGGAGAGGGCGCAAAGTGGCGTCGAGCCGGGAATAAAGCAGGCCTGGGTCGAAATAAGCAAAGAAGTTCGTTGGCGCGGGCAGGGAACGGGCGGCCCGCTTGTAAGTGTCTGAATTGGCGAATTCGGACGTCGGCTTTTCGTTTCGCTGCATTGCTGCTTCCACCGATCGATTATCAAGACCGGCGACCAGGAGACGGTTCGACAAGCCGATGACCGGACGAATTGCCAGCGCCGTGGGCGTTGTCGTCATGGACCAGTAATGAACACCGTTCTGATCGGTTTCCTGCCATTCGCCGTCCTCGTCGATTGCACGGGCCAACACCCCCACGATTTTCGTGGCTCGCGCCCTGTCTTTTATGCCGCAACCCGCGATTAGCGTGGGCCAGTGGACATCCTCCGGCCAGTCACCGACCATTCCGACCTCGGCATCAAAAGCGAAATTCCAATCGTTCGCCGTAATTCCTGCCGCGGCCAGGCCACTGGTTACTTTTTGCAAGCCCGCGCCAAAAATGTTTGTGCCCGCCCCCTGAGAGAAAAGGGCAAATTGATTCGAGAAATTCATCAGGCTGGCCGTGTAAAGGAAAGTGCCCCGCGTTCCGAGGTCGGCGGTGTGCCGCGCCAGTTCGCCATTTTGGTCCTGTCGTGGCATCCCGATAAAGACCACGTCGTGTATTTTGCCGGCGTCGAATCTCGTCGTGGCGCAGATGCCGCGGATTTGTTCCATCAACGTGCGTTGATCGGCTGTTACCGGCGCTCCCAGCGCGGCGCGCGCCGCCGTGAGCTTCTCACTGATCGTCTTTGGTTGAACGTAAAGCAGAAACGCATAACGCGATGGCATCGCCCCGACGCTTTCGCGGTACGACTCATCTGCATTGAGCAATGTTTTCGGATCCTTCATCCGGCCGTCGGCTCTATCGACGACCGCTTTCAACTCCTCGAGGTCGTTGCTGGCGAAAACCCAGTTCTGATCCTGCACCAGCGCGAGCGAAAACGCCGGCTGATTGAACAACGTGATTTGGTGTTGCTGATATTGAACCACCTCGCGTTTTGCCTGGTCCATTTTCGCGGTCCAATTGTCGAGGATTCGATTGGCCACGTCCTGACGGCAGTGATAGCGGAATCCGGCAACGATCCTGGGCGTATCATTCCCCATGGATGTGAGGGCAACGAAAGCATCTTTGGCATTCAGTTCCTCGATTTCGTGAAAGGCGCTGCTCGGACTCTGGTTTTGGGAAAAACGGCTTGAAGGTTTCTTCAGAAATTCCTGCACTGCCGGTTCCTGGTACATCCGGTAGATGTCCGACCGATGCCACTCATCGACCGTGCCGTTAAAATCCGGGAGATGCGCAAGCACCACCGTTTCGCGGGGCAGCAGGGAAGCTACTGCCGCCTGCGAACTTCGCTGGGCCTGACGTAAACCGTAAAGAACCCCCGCGGCCGCGATTGCGCCCAGAATTAGAAACAACAAAGCACGTTGCATAAACGGCGCACTGTAGTGGGCGAGCTCTTCGGCAGCAAATCAGGTAGTGACAAATCAGGTAGGGATGGCTCTCCCGAGCCGGGGCGTAGGCCCTCTGGGCCGGAGGCGAGCCGTCCGCAATCCGCAATTCTCCACAGCCCCCAATTGTGCCTCACCCTCCAATCACAAAGTAGAAAGTAGAAGGTAGAAAGAGCACTCCAACGGGAGACCGCCCTGCTCTTTGCACTTGGCCCTTTGCTCTTTGCTCTTTGCCCCAGCTCCCAACCTCTCGGCAATCCGCAATCCGCAATTCAAAAGTTCACGCTCGCGGATGAAACTTCCGATGGACCGCTTTCAGGTGCTGTTGATCGACATGCGTATACACCTGGGTCGTCGAAATGTCGGCATGCCCGAGCATCTCCTGGATAATACGCAGATCGGCTCCGTTCCCGAGGAGATGGGTGGCGAAACTGTGCCGAAGCAAGTGCGGATAAATATTGGTTTCCATCCCGGCCAGGCGGGCATGTTTCTTCACGATCTGCCAGATTCGTGCGGTGGTTAGTTTCGTGCCGCGCTGGGAAAGAAACAGCTCGCTGCCGCTGCGGCGTTTGACCAGCTTCGGCCGCTCGGCCGAAAAGTACGATGCGAGCGCCTCGCATGCTTTGCGTCCTACGGGAATAAGGCGTGTCTTATTTCCCTTGCCGATGACCCGCAAAATTCCTTCCTCGGAATTGAACTGTTCCAGGCGGGCGTTGGCCAGTTCGGAGATACGCAAACCGCTCGCGTAAAGCAGCTCGATCATCGCCCGGTCGCGCAATCCGTGGAGGACTCTGGTATCGACACTTTCAATCAATTGTTCCACCTGCAATTCGTTCAACGTTTCCGGCAGATAACGTTCAATTCGCGGCAGGGTGAGCGCTTCCGTCGGATCGCGTGTGATCGCTTTTTTGGCAACCAGGAACCGAAAAAAAATCTTTAGCGCAACGATAATCAGTTTGATCGAGGACGCGGCGAGACCGCGCCGTTTGCAAGCAGCCAGGTATTCGGTCATCAGCGGCAGGGTGACCTGCTTCGGGTTGGCGATCTGCTTATGCCGGGCGCACCACCGCTCGAAATCCGTCAGAGAACGCTGCGTCGAGAGCTGGTAATTCGCGGAAAGACCGCGTTCCACCGCGAGAAAGCGGATGAACATTTCAATCGCCTGCTCCACGGCATGAATAGAAAGGAGAAATTACAAAGTAGAAAGTAGAAAGGAGGAAGTAGAAGGGGCGCGCCAACCGGAGCCGCGCTTTGCTCTTTGCGCTTTGCTCTTCGCTCTTCGCCCCTCGCTCCCTCGCGCACCGCGCAATTGTATGGCGTCTGTGTCAGACGCCTTCTATTTCAAAGAGGCGGCTGGCACAGCCGCCCCTACATTAACCTCCTCCCGATCCGCAATTTCAGCTGTCAGCTTTCCGTGTTTCAGCTTTTCCCTGTTACGCCTCAACGCCTCAACCTCTCAACCCCTCAACTCCTCAACTTCAGTTCCCAGCTCCCCACCTTCGGCCAATCCGCAACTCCCCCGAGCCCCTCTCAACGCCTCAACTGCTCAACCCCTCAACTTCAGCCTCCCTGCTCCAGGCTACGCCTCCTCCCAGAGGCTGACTTTAAGGAAAACCGCGACCCCATTGACAAGCGAAGGTTAAATGTTCGATGCTTAAATATACGATGAGCTTGGATTTGAATACGATTTTGAAGGATTGGCCGCATGAGTCGGGTTCGATTAAAGTGCGTAAGGTCGCGGGGCTCGATGGGCGGGAGAAACTGCAGCTGCGAATTGATCTGGGAATCTTGCAGATGGAAATGACGGGCCGGCCGGATGGAATTCGGCCGCACAACTGTGAATCGTTACTGTCCTACCATCAGTTGCGAGCCGCGCACGCGCTCGCGCAGGGCAACACGTACGATCTGACCGCTGAGCAATGCGCCGAGCTTCAGCAGGAGGGGATTCAATATTATCACCGGTATCTTAGCCTGTTCCAGATTAACGATTTCGCCTCCGTCGTGCGCGACACCCAGCGTAACCTGGACATGTTCGATTTCGTCGCGGCCCATACCAATCGCGACGAGCTGGCCTGGAGCATGCAACAGTTTCGTCCGTACGTGTTGATGATGAATACGCGCGCGAAAGCGTCGATTTTCCTGGCCCAGGGCAAGTTTCCGGAAGCAATGGTCGAGATCGAGCAGGGGCGCGACAACATCGTGGAATTTTTCCAGCGCTCGAATTTTCCCGAGCTGGCAGCGAAGAGTTCCGAGATCACGTTCCTGGAGGAATGGCTGCAGGAAGTACGAGCCAAACGTCCGTTATCGAAGCTGGAAATAATGCAGCGCGAGATGGAAACGGCGATCGCCAAGGAGCTTTACGAACGCGCCGCCGAGTTACGCGACGCGATTAAACAGCTGAAATCCAGCAGCGGCAGCCGCCTGGTTTCGTAACCCGCGGATCTGCGGATTGCTGGGAGGGACGTGCTTGTCACGTCCCATGCATTGCGTCCGCTTCGCTCTTCCCCGTCGCCCCACGCCCACGCCCCTTCGCCCTCCCTCACGCCCAGCAGCGCCCGCCCGACGCCCCACGCCCCTTCGCCCTCCCTCACGCCCAGCGCCCGCCCGACGCCCTCGCTCCTCGTCCCTCACGCCCAGCGCCCTCGCCCGCTCTCTCCCGATCGGAAATTGTGTGACTTGATTTTCGCATCGTAAGCTGCTTACGATGCATGATAAATGCAGCAAGGATGAGGAAGGTAAGCGGTCCAGTCCGGGAATATTTGAAATACATCGGGAGCAGAGGTGGCTCTGCGAGCCGGCGCGAGCTGACGCGCAAACAGGCCAGGCAAATGGTGGCGATCCGTGAAGCAAAACGGGCGGCTATAAGAAAAGGAAACGTGGACTGGGCACGGAAACGGGTGCCGTTGCCGAAAGAAAAGCCTGCTAAAGTGCGGCAGCTGCCGGCCGGGCGTTCGCGACGAATGATTGGTAATGTGTTGCCCTATTAAAAGGACCACGTGTGGTCATTATAAATGAACCATCGCCCCTATCATAAGCCGCTTACGATAGATTATTTGAGAGCGAGAGAGGGTGAAGTGTCCTGAGTTTTCTCGCGGTGAGATTTCTAAATTGTTTATGCAACACAGGTAGGGACGACTCTCCGCAGCCGTCCGCCGATCGCAACTCCCGAATCCGCCGCGTCAGACCGGCGCGGCGACGACCTATCGCAGCATGCACGGGAAGTGCAATTTACAGCCACTGAACTGATCAATATTTCGATCGAAAATTTGCGCGAGATTATGCTCCTATCGTAAGCCGCTTACGATATGGAGTGGGAGTGCGAGTGCGAGTGCGAGTGGGAGTGCGAGTGCGAGTGGGAGTGCGAGTGAGAGTGAGAGTGCGAGAGACGAGAGTGAGCAGAGAAGACGAGAGCGAGAGCGTGCCGACACACCGGGGTATTTTGGCGACGAGATCCGCGATTGGAATCCGCTGTGCCAGCCGGGACACCCCTGATGACCTGCGCCAGCGCGTGCAAAAAATGCAGTTCATAACAGCCCCTCGGCGAGGATTAGTTTCATCGCGACCGAAAAAACATTTGAAGATTAAGATCCCATCGTAAGTCGCTTGCGATAGATGAAATACGGAGGGAGAGAGGTGCGTCCGGGACGAGGTGTCTGGGGGAATGTTTAACGAACATAAAAGAACCGTCGCTTTATCATAAGCCGCTTACGATAGAGGGTTGCGACGAGAGGATGGACATGTCCGATTTTTCTCGCGATTGAGATTTTAGAATGAGAATTCGCCCCGTGAGACACTGACGCGTCGATGACCGACGGCAGGCACGCGCGGAAAATACAATTCATAAAAGCGCCTCCCCGCGAGGAGGATCAGTTTCACCCGCGACCAAAATAATGCGTAAGATTCATGCCCGTATCGTAAGCCGCTTACGATAGATGAAATATCGGGAGAAAAGAGGGGTGTTGAAAAGCAATCGCTTCGGAACGAACAAAAGGAGCAATGTTTTCGTGAACAGCGAGATTACGCGGATCGATCGGATTGCTGGAAGGACGTGCTTGTCACGTCCCATAAATTGCTTCTTCCGTGTCCGCGCAACGTCCGCTCCTTGAGTGTTTTACAAAATCTCACGGAAAATATTGCCATCCGGGTCACAATCTGAGAATCTCGTTAGGCGATGCGGTTGCTTTGTGAGATTTGGGTCGTCGGCGCGTTAATCTATTTCGCGTGGGACAAACCATTCAGCGAATACCTGCCCCAAACGCGCAAGCCACTGCCGGCAGTCGTTCAACCATCGCCGCCACAATCCAGGCCCATAGTTCGCGCCGCGCCAGCGCCATCCGGTAATTGGATGTGGGATCCCGCTCGGAGATCCCTGCTCGATCGCCCGGCCTACAGTTCTACGGACAAGTCCCAAAGGTATCTCGATGCAGAAGGGCGGAGATTCTGGTTAGATGCTCAAGGTGTGCGGCATTACGACCCGTAGTAAACTCCGATTTCACTGTCGTCTGCGACAACTAACGCAACTAGAGATGTTCGATTTCGTCGCTGCCCATGCCGATCGCGACGAGCTGGCCTGGAGCATGCAACAGTTTCGTCCGTACGTCCTGATGATGAATACGCGCGCGAAGCGTCGATTTTTCTGGCCCAGGGCAAGTTTCCGGAAGCCATGGTCGAGATCGAGCAGGGTCGCGACAACATCGTTGAATTTTTCCAGCGCTCGAATTTTCTCGAGCTGGCGGCGAAGAGTTCCGAGATCACGTTCCTGGAGGAATGGCTGCAGGAAGTACGAGCCAAACGTCCGTTATCGAAGCTGGAAATAATGCAGCGCGAGATGAAACGGCGATCGCCAAAGAGCTCTACGAACGCGCCGCCGAGTTGCGCGATGCGATTAAACAGCTGAAATCCAGCAGCGGCAGCCGCCTGGTTTCCTAACCCGCGGATCTGCGGATTGCTGGGAGGGACGTGCTTGTCACGTCCCATGAATTGCTGTTCTCTTGCCCGCGCAACATCCGCTCCTTGTGTGTTTTACAAATCTCATCAAAAATATTGCCTTCCCGGGCGCAATTTGAGAACCTCGTTAGGCGATGCGGTTCTTGTGTGAGATTTGGGTTGTCGGCGCGTTAATCTACCTCGCATGGGAAAAACCATTCAGCGAATACCTGCCACAAACGCGCAAACCACCCCCGACACCGGCTCTTGTTCCTGCGGCAGTTACACAACAACCTCCACCAGTTCGTCCAATTGCTCGCGTTGCTCTCACTCCGTCCGGCGCATGGATGTGGGATAAGAACCATCGATCCGCACTTGATCGACCAACGTCGCAATCTAGTCACAGCCCGCATTAGGGCTTTTGTTTGCCTCGACTAGAGATTCTTGCCGTCAAACATCACTCGATTCGCGCGAGCCGTCGAAGCGCTATCTCGATGCGGAAGCTACTGGTACGATTCCAAGGGCGTCCGTCATTACGATCGATAACTTTTCACCGCACTCCGGCCCTTTTGAAGATAATGTCGTCGGCCATAACAGCTCCTAATCCGGAGCCTTTGTCGAACAGAACCACCAGATAATTTCCAGCAGTATCTGCGGCGAAGTTGCCGACGGGTTGCCCATTCTCAACGACGGAAACAGAGGAGGCTGTGCCCAAAGAGATCTTTTGTAGTGGCTGCAAAGTGAATGCATGCCCATTGAAGCTGACCGTGCGCGAGGGTGTTTGTCCGGCGTACAACGCAAAGAACGATTTTGTCGTCGTCGCAGCTGCGTTCTGCGCCGGGAATAAGCGCAACTCTCTTACAACTTCACCGGCTTGGGTCTTAGTTTCGACCATGTAGCTGATCAGAATAGGTGAGGCGGATGGAGATAGTTCAAGCGATACGGACGAAGGTTTGCAGTTACTATTTGTCGCGTCGACGCGGTGAGCGCCTGTGGCGAACCCCAAGCCTCCAGTAACTTTCCCTGGTTTCAATCCATCCGGTCGCAGTGGTTTGCCATCCACAGAGACGAGAGTGCTAGTCGGTAGATTGACCGCGTTAACTACGGAAAAAAATCCGGCTTTTTGGTCTTGGGCAATGACTTCGCCGTGTGTTGCTAGAACAATAATTAGCGAAGTCGCGAACCGCGCTATCCCGATAGCATTAAAGGTCACGCTCATATGTTACATCGGCCTGTTGAGATTGAATGCTGCCATCGGCCGCGCGTGTTGGGTGAAGAAAAACATGATAAATTTTTTTCACCGTCGAGATGATCTTAGGTTTTCCAGAAGCATCGGGATTCCGTGGATCAACATATTGGCCTGTCACAAATACTCGGAAGTTGCGGCTGCGAACACTGCTCAGGTCAAACATTCTTGTGAAATACTCTTCCCTGCCGCTATCGTTCCATTCCCAAGTGTCGTCTGGTGGCGCAGACTGTGTTGTTTCCCACTGTTGCGGATTTCCAAAAAAGCTGATTGGGTTTCCCTTGCTATCGGTCGCGGGTTTGCCACTAGCATCCAAAGCCTGCAATTGAGCAAGCTGACTCGTGCTGACAAAAGGCTTGCTGCCGCGGCTCACAATGACCGCGTCAGCGAACTTGTCTGCTTGGTCAGTGGTGGTTGGAGGGTAAAGAGGGAGTGTCGCAGCGCCGGCCTTAATATCGCTATCGCGATTCAAGGTTAGCCCTGCAGCAAGCGCGCGAAGCGTATCTCGGGTCGCCGTGTTTATATTGATTAGACCCTGAGTTTCTCGTCGCGTCCCAGCACTAAAAAGATCCATTAGCTGAGAAGCCCGCGAGCCCGCGTTATCAAAACGTGTAAACTCCTGCCGGCCGACGCGAAGTGTTAGGCCGCCTCCATAGTGGGAATCGGCGGTCGTGTTCGAGTCAATCTGGCTCCACCGATTGTTGACCGAAACAATGTTCCACTGTGCCGGATCGTATATGTTTCCAAGTTCCGCGGCGCTCTTAAGCTTGCCAGCGTTCGACATCACCGCCGGAGCTTTAGATGGTTCCGTGTTCACCCCCGCGGGCGCTGTTATTGATGGAGGTACAGTATCTTTGCCACCGGCAGTGCCGAGTGTGGTTTCGTGGCCGCGATCAGGCCACGACGATGGCTTCACCTCCTTTGCAAGTGGGTTTGTAGAACTCGGTTTCTGATTTCGTGTCCACATCGTCGCATTGCTGCTGTAATCATTGGAGGCTTGCGGCGCGTTGTTGTAATAAGCCGAACGAGGATCTCCCGGGTTATAATAAAAGTTCGCGACTCCACCGTAGTAGACAAAACCAGGTTGTGATCCATTCCATTTGTAGGAAACGTGCGAGGACGATTCCGGTGGGTTGTAAATCGTGTCGTTATTCATCTGCACGCCTCCAAGCGGTTGATCCACTACGACAAAGTTCGCGCCAGAGCCGGCCTTCCACTCCAGTTTATATCGACCACTGGTTCGAGCTTGGAGTTGGAGAGGACTCGCTGGAATAGTCCCTCCAGTGCTTAGCGTGTAAACCGCAGGCCCAAACTTCACTACTCGGAATTCGTTCGGCGCCATTGTGATTGTTTGAGTCGGAAAAGGATAACCGGAAATGGTTTCACCAGGGTCGGGCTTGTCAGGATCGTGACCATTATCGAAATATGTGAAGGCCCCCAAGACGAGAGCATGGCGATAATAGTCCGTATATTTTATATCGCCTGTGATCGTTTGATTAGTCATGTTCCACAGCTCAATCCAACTGGTAACTTCGATAGTAATCGAATTAGCAGAAGCGCCCGTCCAATTTGTATAATCATAGTACTCATTTACCAGAGGGTAAGCACCGAAGCCCCGGTAGTCATTCCCGGCAATTGGTGCATCAATGGATTGCTGCGCATAAGTGATGATGTTAGCCGCAATCGTCCTACGATAGCTATCGTCCGCTTTAGCGGAATCCGCGGTAACCTGATAAGGGAATCCGCCACGGCGACTGGAGGCCCAGGTTGGCAGATTGTCCTTTATAGGTGTTGCGATTCCGTCGACATCTTTACCGGCGATCTTTGCGTTCAGATCAGTCTTAGGGGTTCCTTCTTTTCCATAACTGAACCCATTTGGAATAACCGCTTGCTCGGAATCAGGCCTTGTTCTCGCAACGATATGTCTGGAGACCTTACTTAGATATGATGCCGCGGTGGAACTGACGATCGCTTGTTTCACGGTTTCAGACGTAAACAGTGCTCCGCGTTGCGAAACCACGCTTTGATTATCCTTATCCTCGGCAGAGCCAGTAACGTCAGTGGGATCTGCAGGATTGAAGAGTGTCCACATTGCCACCAATGAAGTCACAGGGGTCGTGCCCGCATCGATCAACGGCTGCATAATGCTAGGATCTCTTGTATGCGTTTTGTCGGCGCTTCCTGCGGCGGTCATGCCAAACGTATTACCAGCTGTATCAGCATCGATATACCCCCCTAAGTCTTCGACCCAGTAGCAGTAGCGCAGGCGTGGCGCGGTCGCAGATGCCGTCGGTGGATTGGGGACGTCGGTCCACTGCGTTGTTACGGCGGGAATTAGAGGCGGAGCCGGCGAAGGCGATGCTGATGCGGACGGATCGGCCAAAACAGTTGGAAGATTCGGCGCTATTTGAGGATCGGAGCTAGCAATCGGAGTGAACTTGGGCAATCCGCCGATGGCGACGCTTTGGGAAGAACCACCTCCGGAGAAAAGCGGAAAATACGTTACTTGAGTGCTGCCTGCTTTTGTTTGACCGATGAAATAGTAGTGCGCTGTCGTGTCCTCTGCGGCTGCGGTAACGCCCGCGGCACCCGGAACTCGAACGACAACAAATGTGTCGTCGTTAGTAATAGAAGCGCCTTTGCCGTCGGTGCTCAGAGCACGCTTGGCTGCCTCGAGGCCATTTTGCGCAGCGAGCTCAGCCTGGTATCGATCTTGATATGAGGCCGCGGTCAGTCGATCAAGGGAAGCATTTGTTACAAGCGCGATCACGATGATCGCCGCCAGGGCGATCATGATCAATGTGATCACGAGAATGAAACCGTCGGATCGAAAACGTTGTCGCCGCATTGTTGTTACTGGAGATCTATTCTGGTGCGAAAATCGTATGCGTATGGTGCAATAAGGCGGTCATAAAGCTGCTTATTATTGGCAGTCGGAGTGGCTGTATCTGGCACTTTCCAAACGTCAAACGCATTCGGATTTGCTGCAGTTACAGCGATTACAGTCCGCGCGGCATTGGGACTCATCGCCTTGAACGAAATCTCGATAGCCGCCGGCAACGGATTTGTAGTGCCACTCGGGTCGCAGATGTAAGGAGCGAAGGTCGTGTCATGGCCGTCAACATCAGGAGTTTTGTTGATAACGTTTCCCGAGCCGTCGTATGCAGTGACGCGGAGATCCCACGCGTAGGTTGCAATGGGCTCATTCACGCTGTTTCCTTGGTAATAAAGTTCGCCTACGAAGTCTTCGGTTTTTGTCGGATAACCAATCGTGCCATTGGTTTGCAGGTATTTCTTAAAACTGGTCAGTGTGAGATCACTATTTCGAAAATAGCGATGCAAGACATAACCATGGCCATCCCACGCCGAATAGTAACGCACCGCGCATAAGTCTCCTGCCGCTGCAGACGGAATCCCGGTTGGTTGATTTTTGGCTGAAATGAGTCCGTAAACTTGGCGGACATCTGGTCCAGCGAGATCGCTGTCGATTTCAAAGTATGGCGCTGGTTGGGCTTTCACCAAGCTGCGAAAATCGCGTTCGATCAGATGAATGGCAGCCCGAGCGTCTCGGAATGCATCGATTCGCTCGTTCGCATGAGATGTCATGTTCGTCAGTGATCCAAACATTGTGCCGAGCATGACAACGACAACCACACTGATCGCTGCCGCCACCAAGAGCTCAAGAATCGTAAACCCGCTTGCGAATCGTCGGTTAACAATCATCCGGCTTAGTATTTTGAGATGACACGAACAAATTCGCGGTAATTGGTCGCAAAAGGTTGCCACGCGACGCGCACCGTAACGACGCTCGCGTAATTGCTATCGAATCCCGTCGGATTCGGATCAATTCTGACGGTTACGTAGTACGGATATTGAGGGGCGTCGGTTGCCTTCTGCATTGCGATCAAGCGACCGTTATTGTCCGCTGCGAGCGTGTCATAGCTGTGCTGGGTATCCAAGTCCAATTTGAAAGAGAACTTCGTCGAAGGTTGAACGACAACCGTGTGCGGAAAATTGCTCTGCGCCTGACTGGCTACCGACGTGAGAATATCCTGTGAGATTTGGATAGCGCGCGTGTCGTTTTGCGCGGAGTGGCTCGTATTCAGCCCGAGGGGCAAGACGCCGAGGATGGCAATGATGGCAAATGAAATTGCACCGAGTGCGATGACAACTTCGACAAGGCTAAATGCGTTTCGATAGCGATAAACGTGTGTATCCATCATATCTTTGTAGCTCGTCCGGTTAAACGTGAAACGGATATAGTCTCCGTTATCTTGGAACTGTTCGTCTCCTTGTCGCTGCCGCTATCCACGTGTCCTTCGAAGACCCCAACTTGAATTGTGGTGCCGGGCGCGTTCGGAGTTCGCGTCGTAGCAGGATCGATCTCGCCGTTGGCATTGAACTTTAGAAACGGAAATAAACCGGTGGCTTTCGCACCCATTGGGGTGAACGAGAAAGATGTCGTGTTGGCAAGATAGTTTAAACTGCCGCTGCGCAAACTGATGCCGTTAGGCAAGCTGCGCCATGGCGTGAGTTGCTTCGTATTCGCGGCATTGGAGGGATCGTCTTCGAAAATTGCGTATGACCGATACGAATAACGCTGGACCGTGGCGGGGAGTTGATCAGGAAAAACAATGTACGTGGCTTGGCCATCTTTGATTGCCTGAGCGCGAGCTTGCTCGATCGCGCCCAGAAGGTTGCCAATGGCCGCTTTCCGACCGCTTGATTTCGACAAGGAGTTCACCGCGGGGACAATGGCTACGAGTAGAAGCGCTATGATGCCCATCACGACGAGTAGTTCCAGCAACGTGAACGCTCGCGATCTTGTTAAGTTAACCGAGGACATTGTGATGGATCATGAAGTCCGACTACTGCCAAGAGATCACGTCATCGGATCCTTTGAATTTGTTATCACCATTAGGCGGATTGTTGCCAATCACGGTTCCGTATCCTCCGTCTTTTCCTAGGCTCGCAGCGATAGCTCCGACCCTAACGCCTGTGTCGGGAGCAACCGTTTCATATGTCAAATCAGAGTATCCCAAGGTGTAGGCCGACGTGAGTCCATTATAGTTACAATCGATGATGATGATGTAGTGACCGATCAGTGCGGCCGGGCCACTGTTGGGAGGGCTGCCCCAAGGATCCCAAAATTCGCCGTTCGAATCGAAACCCGCACGTGGGTTTTTCGCGTCTTTGACCGTCGGCCCGTTGAAGAAAATCACCTGTTTGGGATTCAGCGCGTGGCCTTTGTTGGGCCCCCCCTTCGGGTCATCGATTGCGCGGAGGGCATTCATGACGTCCGAATTGGAGTGCGCTGGCTTGTCGGGATTTCCATACTCGGCATCAGCTGTGAAGGTTGGGTCGACCGGATATACGCCATACTCCGTGTAAAATGCATTTACGGCATTGACAATCTGGGTCAGATCATTTTTGGCCTGAGTTTTTTTCGCCTGGTCTTGAACACCCCGGAAGACGGGGAACAGCAAGCCCATCAGAATCGCTATAATTGTGATTACAACCAACAGCTCGATTAGCGTAAAGGCGCCCGCGCGCCCACGCGACTGTGGCAGCGTGAAGGCGCTAAGGCGGCCACGCAAAGTGGGGGCGCTCGCGCCGACAGTTCTACTGCTCAAAGGGTCTGGATACATCGCGATTGTCGCCGGGAAATCTCCATTGCAGCGGCGCACATAAAAACTATAACTGCGAATGGGCGGAGCAGAAAGCTGAAAACTGAGGGGGAGGTTGAGCAGTTGAGAGGTTGAGGAGTTGAGCGGGGTCTTGCGGGAATTGCGGATTGCGGAATGGTGGGCAGCGGGGAGCAGGGGAAGCAAGGAGCAAGGACAGAAGACTGAAACGGAAGTCACAGGTCACAGGTCAGAAGTCAGAAAGCAGAGAACAGAAGACACTCATAAGTCACAAATGACGCAGGTGCGTCTTCGATGCGGAAGAGAGGCTGATTCAGCGGTTTAAAAGCAAAGGTGAGAATTTCGCAATTTTAAGAGGAGTTTTGCCTGTTTACGAGGGAATAGGGGCATGCTTCTAGCTTTTAGACCGGAGCTGTGCTGGAACACACGCCATCCGAAGAGGAACATAATCAGATCGCGCAAACGATCGAGATGTTTGAGGCTATTACTCAAACACAGCCCGACGATTATCAATCGCTCGAGATCCTAAAGGAAGCTTACGGCAAAATCGGTAAGCACGATGATTCCTTGCGCGTGTCACGCCGGCTCGCCGAATCCTATTTCAACGTCGGCTCGTACACACTCGCCATCCAGGAGTGCGAAGTGATTCTAGTCAAAGAGCCGAACGCTCCCGATATCCTCGCCATGCTCGGCGAAATCGAAACGCGTTTACAGGCGTCCGGCCACGCTATATCCAGCGGCGAAAACGGTTTGATCGATAAAGGGAGCGGTTCGCTCATTGACGTCAGCAAGCGCAGTGGCAGTCGCGGTGGACCCACGGAACTCGGCGACCGCGGCGACGATCATCTGGCCAAGTTTTTGATCGTGCAACAGCTGTTCAGTGAAGAGGAAGTGAAAGCTGCGCTCGACACCGTGCAGCACGCGAACAAGGACCTCAGCGGCCAGGCCCTTGCCGTCTCGCTTCTTGATTCCCTTTGCAAAGAGAATGTCGAGTCCCTCGACAAAGTGCTCTCCGCTCTGATCGATCGGACAAAGTTCGCCTACATCCCTCTCGAATATTACGACGTCGATCGCCAGATCGCGCCGATGTTGCCGGAAAATCTGACGTTAGGGCGGCTGTTTGTCCCCTTTGATCTCGTTAGTCGCACGATGATGGTGGCGTGCTGCAATCCGTTTGATGCCGCAGGACGCGAAGCCGTCCAGCAATCGGTCGATTATACCGTGATGTGGTATCTGTCGCGGCCGGCCGCAATTGTCCGAAGTCTGCAAGGGATTTACCGGCTCGATACTCGGGCGTGAGCGTTCAAGCCATGAGAAGCAAATCTTTCGGAGAACGCATCGCTGATGTCCTGATCGAGGACGGGTTGCTCCTGCCGAACCAGCTCGAAGAAGCAGTCAACATTCAGAAAAACGAAGGCGGACGTCTTCTCAAAATCCTAACGGACAGGGAATTCGTGACCGAGCAGGACATGGCCTTCAGCATGGGCCGATGCCTGAATACGCCCCCGGTTAATCTGACGAAATTACAGGTCCCGGAAGAGATCATGTCGCTGGTGCCACGCGACATGGCCAAGGCGAACAAGCTCGTTCCGATCGCGCGTGTGAATGGGAAACTTTTCGTGGCCATGGCCGACCCGACCAACGTGCTCGCGGTCGACGATGTGAAGCGCCGGACCCAGCTTGAAGTGGTGCCGATGATCGCCACGGAAAAGGCGGTCAACGACGCGCTCGCGGGAGTGCATGGCGGCGGCAACATGAGCCAGGTGTTGCGCCAGGTAGCCGAAGAAGCGGCGCAACAATCGGCCGAGAGCGTCGAAGTCCAGAAAACAAAGCGCGAGGACATCGATCTCGATCGGCTCGCGTCCGACAGTGAAGACGCTCCGGTCATCAAGATTGTCAATTTGATCCTGGCCCAGGCGGTTAGGGAAAAGGCGTCTGACATTCACATCGAGCCGTTTCAAAATACGCTCAAGCTGCGTTATCGCGTGGATGGCGAATTGATGCTGGCGGAATCGCCGCCCAAAGCGCTGCAACTGGCAATCACTTCCCGCATCAAAATTCTCGCAGGTCTGAATATCGCCGAACGTCGCGTCCCCCAGGACGGCCGGTTCCGCATCAAAGTGATGGGCAAGGAAGTCGACCTGCGTATTTCCATTCTGCCGACCGCTCATGGCGAGAAAATCGTCATCCGTATCCTCGATAAATCGTCGCTCAGCGCGAGCATCGACAAAATGGGGATGGATCAGAGCACGCTCGACAAATTCCGGAAAGCGATCGACGCGCCGCACGGCATGATTCTGGTGACCGGCCCGACCGGGTCGGGCAAGACGACGACGCTCTATTCGGTTTTGCATGAGCTGAACAGTCCGCAATACAACATCGTAACCGTAGAGGATCCGATTGAATACGAACTTACCGGCATCAACCAGGTGGCGGTGCGCGCCGACATTGGCCTCGATTTCGCGTCCGCCTTGCGTTCGATTCTGCGACAGGACCCCGACATCGTGATGGTCGGTGAAATTCGTGACAACGAAACGGCCGATATTGCGGTGAAAGCGGCATTAACCGGTCACCAGGTTCTGAGCACGTTACACACGAACGATGCCGCGGGCGCCATTACGCGTTTGGACGACATGGGGATTGAGCCGTTCCTGATCTCAAGCTCGATCTTGATGAGCTGTGCTCAGCGTCTTGTCCGCCGCGTCTGTACCAATTGCCGGGAAGAGTTCGTCCCGGAAGCGGAAATGTTTGATCGCCTTAGCATGAAGACGGACAACGAGACTATTTTTTACCAAGGCACGGGATGCGATCGCTGCAAGGGCCGTGGCTATCTCGGACGTGTCGCTATTATCGAAGCGCTGCCGGTCAGTGAAGCCATTCGCCGACTGATTATCAAGCGCGCTTCCGCCGCGGTGATCAAGAATCAAGCGGTCAGCGAGGGGATGAAAACTTTACGCATGGTGGGCGTAGAAAAGGCTATGGAAGGGATCACCACTCTCGAGGAAATCTGGCGCGTAACGTCGGAAGACCATTAAGCGCGCATGACCATTCCGTTCATCGATCTTTTTAAGAAGGCGAAGGCGCGATTTTTTACGCCGGATGCTCCGGTTCTTTATGCGCCGACGCGTCTCGCGCCGATGGACAAGCCGGCGGGTGAGCGTCTGAGCAAGACGGTGTTGCCCAATACGGTCAGGAATTTATCGGCGCCAGATCCGTTTAAAGTGGCATCCGGTTCATCGAGTTCGCGGACGGGCGCACCATCTACGGTGGCATTCGCGGCGGAACCGAAAGCCGAGCGGGCCATTTCACTTCGGTTGTCGGAAATTCTCGATCAGATGCCGGGTGAATATGTGAAACCGGCGGAAAGCTTTGATGCGAATCGTGGCGTTTCGCTGAATGCGACTGAGATCGAGAAAGGGATGGCGAGCGGTCAACCCACCGTGTCGCTGGCATCCATTTACGAGCAGGTCCCGGACATTTTCCTGAAAGCAGTCCCGCCCGGCGACGCGACGCAGGTGAAGCTGCCTTTGAGCAAAGTGACGCAGCAGTTCGAGGCCTTTCAAGTCCGTTCCGATCAATTGTCTGATAACGCCGTGCCGCAACTAGAAACACCGTTTCTGCAGGTCACGATCGAAGATACCAAACGTTTCGGCACCAGCATCGCGCCGATCCAAGCTTCAGCTCATCCACCGGTGAAGGTGGAGCCGGCCACAGCCCGGACGCTTGCGACGGCAGAACCCGAAGAAGTCGCACGCGAGAAGGTTGCGCCATTCGCGCATAAGTCCGGCTCGATTCCGTTTGACTCAAAGAAAAGCTCTCTCCCGTCGCCCTCGCCGGAAACGTCTTCTTCACCGACTCGAATTCCATTTCATCTTCCACCGAACGGAACGGGTGCGCCCGCCTCTGAGAGAGTTCCAGCCTCAGCCAGCGGGCCGCCCGTTCCAAATTCTTCACCGAAACCGGCCACGCCCGCGCGGATCCCATTCAAGATCGCTCCGCCCTCCTCGGACCTTCGTCCGAAGCTGACTCTCGTCCCGGGAGTCGATCCGAAGGATGAGGTAAAGCAACCCGAGAAGCCACGGCCTGTGATCAAAAAGGATGAGCCACTAGTTGCGCTCACTTTGCAGGTCATCATGAAAAATCTGCCTGCGTTCCAACTGAGCGGAGCGCTGCCGGAAATTCCAGCAGACGTGCGGGTCAAACTTCCCTGTTCTTTGATTGAACCGCAGCTGCCGAGTGGTCGTGTCGCGATAGATCCGAAAGTTTTTCATGCCGCTCTGCCGGAAGCATTTCGCCACTTGTTCGTGGTCGATCCAACGGAGACGCCGGTGTTGCTTCCTTTGCAGGAAGTTCTGAAGAATCTTCCAGAGACTGCTCTGAAAATGCGAGCCGATCAGGAGGCGGAAGAGGCGGTCGAACATTTTGAAACGCCTTTCTCACTTCAAGCGGAGGAGGACGAGCGGCGCTTTCGCCTGAAGTCTGCCCCCGCCGCGGCGAAACCAGCTGAAAGCATGGCAACCGAGGTTACGGCACCCGCGGCCGACCCCGCGCAGATTGAATTGACGTTGGCGGACAAGACCGAAGCGGCGCCCGTGCCGGAGGCGAAAGCTTTGGAACCGGAGAAGCCCGCCGAGGTTTCCCCCGAAAAAGAAGCAGCGCCCGAAAAAGAAGAGAAAAACGAAGCCAAAGAATTCCTGACCAGGGCCAGCTCTTTGCCCGGGGTCACGGCATGTTCAATCAGCTTCGCCGATGGATTGAGCCTGGCCGGCAATCTTCCGCCTGATGCCGGCGCTGATGGTCTCTGTGCGATGGCACCATCACTGCTGCAAAAGATCGAGAAGCACATGGCCGACACCAAACTCGGTTCGCTTCTCGCCGTGACCTTGCATTGTGAAAAATTCCCACTGTCATTTCTTATGCAGGGCAATGTGTGCCTTACCGTCATGCATAACGATCGCCAGCTTGCCCCTGAAACTCAGGAAAAACTGGCCGGGATGCTGAAAGAACTTTCCCAGGTTTACGCCCCAACCGGAGACCGCTGATGTCCATCATTAATTACGCGAGCCGCGAGATTCAGTTTAAGATCGTCTATTATGGACCTGCTCTCTGCGGCAAGACGACGAATCTGAGTTATATCCACCAACGGATTAATCCGCAGAATCGCGGCGACCTCGTTTCTCTGGCCACGGCCGCCGATCGCACTCTCTTCTTCGATTTCCTTCCCCTGAACGCCGTGGTGATCAAGGGTTTCGTAACGAAATTTCAGCTCTACACCGTCCCGGGACAGGTTATTTACAATGCCACTCGTCAGCTCGTTCTGCGCAGTGCTGATGGAATCTGTTTCGTGGCCGACTCCCAATGGGAGAAAATGGAGGAGAACGTCGAGAGCTTTAAGAACCTGGAAGAAAACCTGGCAAAGCAAAATGTCGCGCTCGACGAAGTGCCGTGCGTCCTGCAGTACAACAAGCGCGATCTTCCGAACATCGCTCCGGTCAATTACATGGAGTACGTGCTGAACAATCGCAAAAAGCGACTGCAGAGTTTTGAGGTTGTTTCCAGTTCGGGCCAGAACGTTTTCGCCACGCTCAATGCCATTTCCCAGGTTTTGCTCCACAAATTCAGCAAACAGAGCGACGTGCCTTCGACGGTCGCTCCGCCGGTCGCGATTCCAATCGAACCACCCAAGGGAGTGCCCGCATGAATGGGATCCCGGTTCTGACCATCGAAGATGTCGCTACGCTGGATGCCGTGTTGGGCGATTTTTTGAAGAAGTCCGAAGCGGAATTGACCGTGGTCATCGATCGGGGCGGTAACGTCATTTCGCAATTCGGTGATCACAAGGTCATGGATGTGACGATCATTGCCGCGCTGGCGGCGGGTTCGTTTGCGGCCACGCGTGAGCTGGCGCGCCGCATCGGCGAGGTCGAGTTCAACGCTCTCTATCATCAGGGCAACGGCAGCCACATGTTCATGAATTCGGTCGATGACGACACGATCATGATTACCGTGTTTGGCCCGCGCACGACGGTAGGCCTGATTCGATTTTATTCGACCAGCGCCGCGCAGAATGTGGCTGATCTCCTGAAGAAACTGCAGCGGAACGGCCACGGGCTTGAGTTTACCGCTGCCGATATTTCCGCCGCGCCGATCTTCTCCGAATAAGGTTGGGAGGGACGACCTTGTGTCGTCCCTAGAATTAATCGGACGAGACGAGCTCGTCCCTCCCGGTTTACCAGCGAAACACGTTTAGTTCACCCTGGTAAGGCCATTGCTCAGGGCGCTCAACCAAGTTTGCGCGCACGGCGTTGTGAACAACGTAATCCCATTTCTCGGCGTAGCTTTCGCCGTGGCGTAATTGCCTGTCCCAGAAGTCTCGCTGCCAAACCGGGGCATCCTCCGCGGTCGGCCAGGTTCGTGCCGTGTATGATTTCCAAAATTTCACCCATGGAGTGATTGGCATCACGAATGGTTCACTCGGAGCGCAAAATAGATGAACGTGGTCCGGCATCACAATGTAGCGGCCGACAATCCAGGAGGAGTTGACTTGCCAGGATTCGCGCAACAGTTGATGCGCGACCTCATTCGCCAGAATCGGCTTTCTCCTTCTTGTGCACACGGTTAGAAAAATGACGACCGGCGTGTTGAAACGTTCAATCGATGGCAGGTGAACAGGATGCCTGCGCCCGTCAGATTCCATCCCGTGCCAATAACAAAAGCCATTCGCCAGCTCAATTCCATTCGGGAGGGACGACCTTGTGTCGTCCCATTAATCAATTTCAGGGACGAGACGAAGCTCGTCCCTCCCGGCTGTTACTCTTCAAACGCCTTTGCCAAAAGCGTGGCGTTATGGCCTCCGAACCCGAACGAATTGTTCAGGACGACTTTTACTTTCATTTCGCGCGCCGTGTTTGGCGTGTAATCGAGATCGCATTCTTCGTCCGGATTTTCGAGATTGATCGTGGGCGGAATGACCGAGTCACGGATGCTCAAGGCGCAGGCTGCCATTTCCACCGCACCGGCGCCGCCTAACAAGTGTCCCGTCATCGATTTGGTCGCACTGATGGCCACCTTTTTAGCCTGCTCACCAAAGACCGCCTTGATCGCGCGCGTCTCACTCACATCTCCCAGACCGGTCGAAGTCGCATGCGCATTAATGTAATCCACCTGCTCGGGATTTACCCCGGCATGATCGAGCGCAAGTTGCATGGCGCGGGCGGCGCCTTCGCCGCCAGTCGGGGGTGCTGTCATGTGATACGCATCGGCGGAAAGACCATATCCCGCCAGCTCGCAATAAATCTTCGCGCCGCGCGCCTTCGCATGTTCCAGCTCTTCCACAATCACGACACCTGCGCCTTCGCTCATAACGAAACCATCGCGGTCGCGATCAAATGGCCGCGAAGCGCGTTCCGGTTCGTCGTTACGCGTGCTCAAAGCTTTCATCGCGGAGAATCCGGCAAGACCGATCGCGACAATGGATGCTTCGGATCCGCCCGCGAGAAAGATGTCGGCATCACCGAACTTAATGATGCGCCAGGATTCGCCGATCGCGTTATTCGAGGTCGCGCAAGCGGTGACAATGCACATGTTAGGACCGCGCAATCCGTGCTCCATCGAGATCAGGCCGCTCGCCATGTTGCTGATCAGCATGGGAATGGTGAAGGGCGAACTTCGGGCCGGGCCCTTTGTCAGCAGGATCGTGTGCTGGTCCTGCAGCGTGCGCAGACCTCCAATACCGCTGCTGACAATTACGCCAAAACGATCGCGATTTACTTTTTCCAAATCGATCCCGCCGTCCTGCAGGGCCTTATTCGCTGCGGCCATGGCCAGCTGTGCAAAACGGTCGGTCCGCCGAACGTCTTTCGGATTCTTAAAATGTGGCTTGGGATCGAAATCGCGCACCTCGCCCCCGATCTGGCAATCGTAAGTGGAGGTATCGAAGCTTTCGATGCGCCGAATGCCGCTGACTCCGTTTTTCAGGTTCGACCAGAATGTCTCAACCTCGTTGCCCAGCGGGGTCATGACGCCCAGCCCGGTAATGACAACTCTGCGATCGTTCATAAAACAGTACGAGTGACGAGTGCTGAGTTCCTATCGCGTTCCCATTCCTACGCTCTGCACTGTCTGGAAAAGTTTGCCTTCCGTCTTAATCGAGGGCGCAATAATAATCTCTGTCTGCTGGAATTCAGCCAGGTCGCGCGCGCCGACGTTTCCCATGCAGGTCGTGACCGCACCGACCAGGTTCTGGCTGCCATCGTCCACCTCGGCCGGGCCGAAAAGAATTTGCCTGAGAGATCCGGTTGTTCCGACTTTGATGCGCGTGCCGCGTGGAAGATTGGCGTGCGGCGTCGCCATGCCCCAGTGATAACCGGCTCCTGGTGATTCTTCTGCTTTGGCGAATGCACTGCCGACCATGACGGCATCGGCGCCGCAGGCGAGGGCCTTGCAGACGTCGCCGCCTTTGCTCATGCCGCCATCGGTAATGATCGGCACGTAACGCGAAGTTTTTTTGAAATAAGCGTCTCGTGCCGCAGCGCAATCTACGGTCGCGGTCACCTGTGGAACTCCCAAACCGAGCACTCCGCGCGAAGTGCAGGCCGCGCCCGGCCCAACGCCCACCAGGATAGCGGCCGGCCCGCATTCCATGATCTCAAAGGTCACGTCGTAGCCGACGGTGTTCCCAACAATGACCGGAATGCGCATTTCCCGGCAGAATTTTGCCAGATCAAGCGATTTATATTCAGAAGAGATATGCCGGACGGTCGACACCGTGCTCTGAACGACAAACACGTCCGCGCCTGCTTCCTGCGCGATGGCGCCAAACTCGGTCGCCCGTTGCGGAATGGAACTGACCGCGGCGAGAGCGCCGCCGTCTTTGATCTGTCGAATGCGCGCGCCGATTAAATCCTCCTGCACCGGTTCCTGATAAATTCGTTGCAGGAGCGACGTAATTTCCGATTTGTCTGCTTCAACGATCTTTTGCAGCACTTCCGAAGGATTTTTGTAACGCGTCTGCACGCCTTCCAGATTCAAAACAGCCAATCCGCCCAGTTTGCTCATGGCGATGGCGAAACGCACATCGACCACGCCGTCCATGGCGCTGGCCAATATCGGAATTTTTAGTTCGATCGGGCCGGCATCCGGCCGCGGCAGGCGGCAGGTGATATCGACCTCGTTCGGATTAACCGTGACTCTGCCCGGGACAAGCGCGATCTCGTCAAACCCGTAGGTGACGCGCGCTTTTCGGTTCCTTCCAATCCACATGCCCATGTTTTAAATTCTCTCCATCTTAAATCGTTCGTTCAAACTTCCACACCTTGGACAGCGGGGAAGCAAAGCAGCGGTTCGATCTTCAAATTCAAATGCGCAGATAACGCAGCGCACCCGGAATTCCAGGGCGCGACGTTCGCGCCGCCGCCGGTTCCACTCTCCCACTATCCAAAGAAGAAAAACCGCCGCAAGAAAAAGCAGCAGATAAATCGTGACGAGTGCGGCCAGGCTGACGCGAATCACGGCGCGGCGGGAGTGGACGTGGGCTGGGAGTGGGCCACATCATTGCCCCATTCCATGGTCGCGACGCCCCAGAGGAGGGATTGATCACCAGGATTCTCCGTCAAGCGGGAGCGAAAACGCGAGAGCATGAGATGCTGCCTTGCCTGCTCGTCCAACGCCGAATCGCCGGATGAATTTAGCCGAAAGCAATAGCGCACGTCTCCCTGAATGCCGACCGCGATCCGGAACTTTACCGCTTCCGGCGGTTCGTTGCTCGAAGCCGTGAACTTTGAGGAAGGAAAGGCCGGAGGACCGAGGGGGGCCAGATCATCCGATAGCAGGGTCCGGGAAGGGATGGCCGGCCAGGGAGTTTCGGTCTTTTCGCTCACCACCCGCACTGGGCGGGGCGGCTCGGCGCTCGGAGCGCGAACCCCGAGAGTGAGCGGAGGAACATGCTTCAACTCAGGTTCCTCGGTGCGATACGACGGGACATGCTCAAGTTTCGGGAGCGCGCGCGATTTTGCTTCTGGCGGTCGGACCGTGGCGGAGGCAAGCGCGGGATCCTCGGCATCGACCCAACGCAACACTGTTTGCCCATCTTCTGAGTGTGCCGTGATCAGGTTGATGCGCGCCGGCGGAGATAACAGGGAGACAGCAGGTGGATAAGTGATCTGAAAAAGATAAAAACAAGCTGCGTGTAAAAGGGCGGATAGGAAAACGAAACCGGCGATAGCCAATTTCTCCCCCTGCGGCGGCATCCAATCGAAGAGCAAGGAAGCCGTCTCTGGTGCCGGATCAGTCATCGGGCTGATGTTGTGGCCAGCGCCACCGAGGTGATGCCGTGTTCGAGAACTTCGTTTGTCACCGCGACCACATTTTCATACGGAGTAAGCCGGTCAGCCTTTATGATAATGGACCGATTTTCGCGCTTGGCGGCGTCGAGCAGGGGACCGAGCTGTTGCAGCGTGATTTTTTGGTCGCGAAAATAAATCGCCGGGGCAGCGCCGCCGGTAATGCTAATGATTTGCTGGTTCAGCTGCGGCCCGAGAGTGAATCGCGAGAAGGGCAGGGAGAGGGAAATACCGGGCTGAAGAATGAAGTTCGAGCTCAGGAGCAGGAAAAACAGCAGCAGAAAAACGACGTCGATGATCGGGAAAACGACCAGCCAGCCGAAGTTATATTCCTTCGTCCGGGTCAACTTCATGGCCGCGAAAAGCGATTCTCGTTTTGCGGCCGGCCCCTAATGGTCGCGGCGGACCTCGCGCTCGCCGGGCCTTTCCGAAGAGGGTTGCTGGAAGCTGATGATTCCACTCAGGGGAGCGCTGTCACTGAGCATATGGACAACTTCGATCCCGGCCCGCTCCATATCGTGCATCATCGTGTTAACGCGCGACGACAGGTAACTGTAGGCGACGAATGTGGGAGTGGCGACGACCAGACCGGCGGCCGTGGTTAGAAGACTCTTATAAATACCGCCGGACAGCTCCGTCACTGTGGCGTATCCACCGTTGGAAGCGATAATCCCGAAAGCCTCGATCATTCCCGTGACCGTGCCGAGCAGTCCAAGAAGAGGGGTAAGAAAAGCCAGGGTCGCGAGCACGCCGAGAAAGCGCTCCAGCTTCGGCACTTCCAGCTGGCCCGCCTCCTGAACAATTTCGCGCAACTCAGCGCGAGGAGCGTCGTGCCGCAGAATCGCCGCGTGAATCACGCGCGCAACCGGACCGGGCGTGCCGGCAGACTCATGCAAGGCCTCGGCGAAATTGCGGCGCTGCAAAAGATTGGAAAGTCCCTTGAGAAATTCCCCAACGTGAATGGTCGCGCGATGCAAATAGAAAAGGCGCTCGGCAAAAACGCCGGTGGAAATAATGCTGCAAGCCAGAATTGGCCACATCAGCAGACCGCCTTTTTGCAGGTAATCGATCACGCGATCTCTGTTATACGCTTTTTGTCGTTAGGCGCAAGCTATTGGCTGCCGGGGGCGACATTGGGAGGGGCGAGCTCGTCTCGCCCTGCTGCACTTTTGCGGGAGGGCTCGGTGCACAAGTTCGCGATGGCGAAGGCGCCATCGCCAGCACGCGAGGTCGCGTGCGCTCCCCAGAGCCGAAGCATCCTCGCTCTTCCGCTCACGTTTCATCTGATACACGGCCCTGCTGACTGGACGAGACAAGCTCGTCCCTCCCGCGTCAATTGTAGCGCTGGTTGTGCCAACCACCGAAACTAAAGGACAGGTGCTTGGCACAAGCACCTCTACAACGCCCCTTCTGTCATTCCGAGTCCCGCGGCCGCGGGAAGGAATCTCTCATTCTAAGAATCACCGGGGAGTAAGAGATGTCTCGACGGAATTTACCCTGAGCAGCGCCGAAGGGCTTGACATGAGAAGAAGTGGATTGGATGAGACCCGCCTACGTCCCGCAGTCGCGGGACTACGGCGCGGCGGGCAGAGCTCGTCCCTCCGCCTATTTACCGGCCTTCTTCGCCTTTGGTGAAGTGGTTGGTTTCGGGGGTGAAGTGCGGCCGATCAGCTTGCCGGAGGCGTCGACCACCTCGTAGCCGATCTGCCTCCCGGCGGCATCGTAGCTGTAAATGATCTTATTAATAACAGCGTCATCTTTTCCAAGATGCGTCTCTTCTTCGAGCCGGCCGCTGGTGCCATATTTATAGGTGCTTTTATAGAGAAGCTTTTTGTCCGGCCCAAAAATCAGTCCGCTGGCGAACCGTCCGGCATCATCCATTTGATAGATGATCTTTCCGAGAGCTTTTCCGTCGGCGGCAGTCGTGGTGGCGATGGCTTTATGATGGGCCTGATCGAACTGATAGGCGGTACGTGAGCCATCCGCATTGAGGGTGACGTTGACGCGGACGGCGTCATTATCGGCGGGTGCTATCTGTGCGAAGTCGTTAGGCGCATCCGCGCCTAAAAAGGTCTCGATGATGATAAAGAAGCAACAGGCGGCGCGCATCGCAATCGGGGGGCAAGGTCGGGCGTGAGAATGCAAACGTCCAACGGCGAATGAAGGGGGTGGAGGAAAGCGGGGAAAGAAACGTCATTATTTTTATTGACCCCTGGTATGGAAGGTGGTTAAAAGTGGGGAGAAGTGGGCTAGAATGGACCAATTCGCCTCACGCAAATGGATACGCCTTCCACACCGCAGACGCCCTTCTACGCCGGCGAATTCCGCCACTTCATTGACGAAAAAAATCGCATCACAATCCCCGCGCGCTGGCGAGGTGATGGTCCCGAAGAATTCATCATTCTTCCGGAGGCGAATCACCACTTCCTCCTGGTCATGCCGCCTCAGGAATTTTCTCGTATGACTTCCGCCGCCGAGTCCAACGCTGACATCCCGGCGCGCGACCGCCGGGTTTTTTTTCGCCAACTGCACTCCCGTGCCGAACATGGCTCGGCTGATCGGCAGGGGCGCCTCGTTTTGCCGGAGGATGTTTGCAAGAAAGTAGGCCTGAAAGGCGAAGTTGCTTTAGTGGGTGGCCGTGGCCGCTTTGAGATTTGGAATTTGACGCGTTGGAAACAGGCGAACGCGGAGGAAACGCCAACGTATCAGCATGTCGCCAACGTCATCGGTTTGTAGGGCTGAAAGGTCAAGAAAATGAATGCGTTACTGTTCGAGCGGGCAGTCTGGTTCGCGACTGGTCCGCTAATTCTCGAAGAGGAGGCCCAGGCAATGGAGGACTTCACCTATCACCGTCCGGTCCTTGTTCGTGAAACCGTGGAGTTGCTCGCGCCGCGCGCAGGCTCGCTTGTCGTGGACGGCACGTGCGGCGGTGGCGGACATACCGAAGCGATTTTAAAAGCGGGCGCCGACGTACTCGCGCTCGACCAGGATCCGGAAGCGATCGAGCACGCCCGGGAGCAGCTGGCGCATGTCGGCGGGCGCGTCACTTTGCGGCAGGCCAATTTCCGCAACACCGATAAAGTCCTGGATGAGCTCGGCATCGCCACGATCGGAGGGGCCATGCTGGACCTGGGTGTCTCATCGCGTCAGCTCGAGAACGCCGAGCGAGGGTTCAGCATCATGCGCAATGGGCCCCTGGACATGCGCATGGATCCTTCGGCCCCAGTCAGCGCGGCCGATGTGGTCAACAATTACAGCGAAGAAGAGCTCACCCGCCTGTTTCGGGAACTGGGTGAGGAACCGGCGGCGCGGCGCATTGCCAGTTTGATCGTCAAAGCGCGAAAGAGCACGCCGTTTCGTGAAACGCTGGCGTTGGCCAAGGCGATCGAAAAGGTGGTCGGACGCCATGGACGTCTGCATCCTGCGACGCGGGTTTTCCAAGCTCTGCGCATGGAGGTCAACGATGAACTCGGCGCGCTCGAGCAGGGGCTGAGGGTGTTGACGGCGCGCTTGGAACCGGGAGCCCGCATCGCCGTGATCTCATTCCATTCCCTCGAAGATCGAATCGTGAAAAATTTCTTTCGTGATCGCAGCCGGGAAACAATTGACCGGCCGGAGTGGCCGGAGCCCCAGGCTAATCCTGATTATCAACTCAATCTGGTTACTTCGAAACCGATGGAGCCGGGTGAAGAAGAGCAGCGGAGCAATCCTCGCGCACGCAGTGCGAAATTGCGGGTTGCAGAAAAGAGGGGATGAAACGGGGTCGCCGAAAAAGTTGGAACACAGTCGATGCTGCTTCGCTGGCGCGCTGGATCGTGCTGACGACCTTTCTCGCCCTGACCGGACTGAGCTACGTTTATTTGACCATTCAGCTTTACCACCAGGGTGACCGGAAGAAGGCGGTGGAAAATGAACTGACGAATCTGCGCACGCAAAACGACCTGGCCAGTGCCCAGATCGCGGCGTTGACATCGCGCGCTGCGCTGCAGCGGCGGCTAAAGGAAGGGTACCTGAAAATGGTGCCAATTACCGATCGCAACATCGTGCACCTGACCGTTCCGCGGAGAGGCGAAGGGTCAGACGCGATCCAACCCGTGGCTAACCAACGCAGATGAAGTGGAATAGCCGGTTTCGTTGCGCCCTCGTTTGTCTTGGGTTCGTCATCATCTTCAGCGGATTTTCCTTCCGGTTAATTTACCTGCAGATGGTGATGCACGACGAATATACCGGGATGGCCGCGGAAAAACACGTCTATAAGCAAGCCATCTACGCCGAGCGCGGCAGTATTGTGGACGCGAACGGTGACATGCTCGCGGACAACGTCCCGGTGCAGACGGTGATCGCCGATGCGACGCGCGTGGCGAATGTCGCGGCCGTCGCGGATCTGCTGAGCAAGGAACTGCAAATTCCCGTTGCAGAAATCTCCGAAAAACTGCGCGGCGATCGGCGTTACATCGTTTTGAAACGGGCGGTGCCGTCGGCCGTCGCGGAGAGTCTTCATGCCCAGTTACGCGCGCAAAATTTGCGCGGGATTTATTTCGAGCAGGATTCGACTCGGGTTTATCCGAACGGCTCCATGCTCTGTCATGTCATCGGGTTCACGGACTTCGAGCATCACGGCATTCAGGGTGTGGAAGCGTCCATGGACGAATATCTGCACGGCGAGGACGGTTATCGCTACATCGAACATGACCGCGCCGGCCAGGAGATGGTTCCTTACCGAGGTCAGGAGCGCATGCCGCGCAACGGTTATCAAGTTCAGCTGACGGTTGATCTGAACTTACAGAACATCGTCGAGAACGAACTCGACGCGGCGGTGCGCGAATTTCACCCGCAGAAAGCCAGCATTATCCTGATGCGCCCGCAAACGGGAGAAATTCTGGCCATGGCCAACCGTCCGAGCTTCGATCTCAACCAACGTTCCGAAGCGAAACCGGAGCAGATGAAGAACCGGGCGATCATCGATATGATGGAACCCGGTTCCACCTTTAAGATCGTAGCCGCCGCGGCCTCGCTGAACGAGCACAAGGTTCGCATCGATACGAGCATCTTTTGTGAGAACGGGCTCTGGAATTTCGGCGGGACCGCCCTGCACGATCACAAGCCGTTCGCCGACCTGACCGTGCAGGATATTCTCGTCAAATCGAGCAACATCGGCGCCGCCAAGCTGGCCTTGATTCTCGGCGACCAGAAATTTTACGAATACATTCGCCGCTTCGGATTTGGCGAACGCACCGGCGTCGAATTACCGGGCGAAATCCCAGGGCTGATTCGGCCTCCGCAGGCATGGAGCAAAATTTCGATCACGCGCATTCCGATGGGTCATGAAATCGGAGTCACTGCGCTGCAAATGACGACGGCGATGGCCACGATTGCCAATGACGGAAAATTGGTCGTGCCACGAATCGTGAAATCAATCACGACGGCCGAAGGCAAAAAGGTCAGCTCGCTTACGCCGGTCGTTTTGCGGCAGGTCATGTCTCGCCAGACTGCGCAACAGATTAGTAACGCGCTGCGCGGTGTGGTGAGCGATCGAGGCACAGCCGCAGCCGCGGCGGTGCCAGGATTCACCATCGCCGGCAAAACCGGGACGGCCCAAAAAGTCGATCCGAACGGCGGATACGAGCACGGAAAATTTGTCGTTTCCTTCAGCGGTTTTTTGCCGGCAGAGCATCCGGAATTCGTGGGATTCGTTGTGCTGGACGATGCGCAGACGAGTAAACCGGAAATGAATTATGGCGGGATGGTTGCGGGCCCGATCTTCGCGCGTATCGCGGAAAAGGCTTCTCGTTATCTGGATCTCGAGCCGCATGAGGAGATTCGCAAAGCCCTCCCGGTGGAACGGGTTGCCTTAACTAATGCTTCACACCATTGAGCGTGTGGCGCCGGCATGCTGAAACCTCATGCAGCTCAAAACTCTCGTCGCCGCGATTCCAGTGCGCCAGGTCATCGGCTCACTTGATCGCAACGTGGAAAGTATCGCGTATGACTCGCGGCGTGTGCAAAGGAACGGAATGTTCGTGGCGTTGCGCGGGGAAAAAAGCGACGGGCACGCGTTCATCGGCCAAGCCATAGAAAAAGGGGCGTCGGCCATTGTCACCGAGCGCGATGAGAAACATCCGCGCGCGACTTTTCTCGTGGTGGAGGACTCGCGTGCGACGCTGGCCGACCTGGCTGGGACTTTCTATGGATTTCCGGCGCGCAAATTGAGAATGGCGGCGGTCACCGGAACGAACGGCAAGACAACGACCAGCTTTCTGATCAAGCACATCTGTGAAAACGCCGGCCTCCGCTGTGGTTTGATTGGCACTGTCCGCTACGAAATCGGCGAGCGCGTTTTGCCGGCCACGCGTACTACCCCGGAATCGCTCGATCTGCAGGAGTTACTTTCGCAAATCCTCAATGCCGGGTGCAAGGCAGCGGCCATGGAGGTCTCTTCTCACGCCCTGGCCCAGGAAAGGACGCGCGGATTGGAATGGGATGTCGCGGTGTTCACAAATCTGACCCAGGACCATCTCGATTTTCATGGCAGCATGGACAGTTATTTCGCAGCCAAGGCGAAGTTGTTTCAGGAATTGGGCGAGCAGAAGAAAAAGCAAAAACCGGTTGCGGTCGTAAACATCGACGACGACTACGGCGACAGACTGGTCCGCCAGATCGACCGAAAGATCGCGATCGTCACCTATGGAATGGGCGCAAAGGCGGAGTTTCGCGCATCAAACTATCGCATGGAATTTGGCGGGACCTCTTTTCAGTTGGACGCGCGGGGCAAGAGTTACCTCGTTCGTGTTCCTTTAATCGGCCGGTTTAATGTAGCTAATTCGCTGGCAGCTCTGGCGGCGGCGAACGCGTTGGGTCTGAATTTGCGCGAAGCGATTCTGAGTCTTGGCAAAACACCGCAAGTTCCGGGTCGGCTCGAAGCGGTGCCGGCCAAGCGGCAGTTTCAGGTGTTTGTCGATTATGCGCACACGCCCGATGCACTGCTCAACGTGGTAAAAACTTTACGCGAACTCGAGCCGCGCCGCCTCATCGTGGTCTTTGGCTGTGGCGGCGATCGGGACCGGCAAAAGCGGCCGCTCATGGCCGGCGTGGTCGATCAACACGCCGACCGGGCCATTATCACTTCCGACAACCCGCGCAAGGAAGATCCGGCGGCGATCATCGCGGACGTAGAGAAAGGATTTCGGTCCAACAACTACGAAACAATCGTTGACCGAATGGAAGCGATCAACCGGGCCATTCAACTGGCCGAACCGCGCGACATCGTTTTGATCGCGGGCAAGGGGCACGAAAACTATCAGGAATTTGCCGATCATACCGTGCCCTTCGACGATATCCAGGTGGCGCGGCGAGCTCTGGAAAACCGCCCGTTGGAGTTTTAGGATGAAGGAGTTATCGGGCTTTGCCGTTGAGACAAAAGTTGGCCCGTCCGATTCCGGGGAGCACGGGCAGCTTGCCTGTGGTTTTCGCCAGCCTGGCGAAAAGAATTGTCGGCGGCAGGCTGCCGCCGACTGCAGGCTGGCAGCCTGCGCTCCCCAGATATCTCGCGCGCTATGAATCCGACCACGATCTCGTTTATTGCCTCATGGGCCGGTGCCAAACTCGAATCGGGTGACGGAAGCATCGCTGTTCAACAGGTCAGCACCGATTCGCGCACACTGAAGCCCGGTGAATTGTTTGTCGCTCTGCGCGGTGAGCATTTCGATGGTCACAAGTTCGTTGAAGCCGTCGCCAAATCTGGTGCGGCCGGCGCGGTGGTGGATCGCGACTGGAAAGGCAAGGTGCCAGACAGCTTCGCCATTTTGCGCGTGGACGACACGTTACGCGCCTATCAGGACCTCGCCGCCAATTATCGGAAATCTTTACCCATCAAGGTCCTCGCCATTACCGGAAGCAATGGCAAGACGAGCACAAAGGATTTTGCCGCTGCGGTGTTGAGCCGGCGCTTTCGCGTGGCCAAGACAGAGGGTAATTTCAACAATCACGTTGGGTTGCCGCGAACCATTCTCGAGGCGACTTCGAGCGATGAAGCGGGGGTCTGGGAGATTGGGATGAATCACCCGGGCGAAGTCGCCCGTCTTGCGGAAATTGCAGCCCCGGACGCCGCGATCATCACGAACGTGGGCGTTGCGCATATCGAATTCATGGGCTCACGCGAAGCAATTGCCCGGGAGAAGGGCGCATTAGCGGAGGCGATTGGTCCGGAAGGCTGGGTCATTCTGAACGGAGACGATCCATTTAGCGCCGGGATTGCGCAAAGGACGCAGGCACGCATCCTTGTTGCCGGCACCGCATCGGGCAGCATTTGTGCCGGAGAGATTTCGCAGAGCGCGAATGGCTCGGATTTCACCATTCTCGAAGGCGCCCACCGCTGCCGGGCGCAGTTGCCCGTGCCGGGATTGCATATGATTCAGAACGCGCTTTTAGCTGTCGCCGCCGGCCGCGCCTTTGGCTTGTCGCTCGAGGAGGCCGCCGCCGGACTTGCCGCTGCGCCGTTAAGCAAGGCCCGCCTGCAGCTCAAGGAAATCCATGGCGTGCAATTCATCGACGATAGTTACAACGCGAACCCGGAATCGATGAAAGCGGCTTTGCGGACGCTCGTTGAACTCGAGGCCGACGGAAAACGAATTGCGGTGCTCGGTGAAATGGGAGAGCTCGGCGCAGAAAGTGAGCGCGGCCATCGCGAAGTCGGCGAGAAAGCCGCGACGCTCGGCATCGATCAATTGATTGCCATCGGTCACGGCGGGCAGATTATCAGTCAGGCCGCGCACGATGCCGGACTCAAGAATTCCTCAGCCGTCGCTACGACGAATGAAGCAGCGGAGCTTCTCGAGCGAGTCGCGCGTCCAGGCGATCTCGTTCTGGTCAAAGGGAGTCGGTCCGCGCGAACCGAGAACGTGCTGGAACATTTCGCCGGTCGTCAAATGGAGAGCGTGCAGCCATGATGTACTACCTTCACCGCCTGAGCGATGAATTCGGCGGGCTCAATGTCTTTTTCTATGTCACGTTTCGCGCCGTCGCCGCTGCGGTCACTGCCTTTGCCATCTCGCTTCTTTTTGGCAACTACGTCATTCGCAAGCTAATCTCACTCAAAGTCGGTCAGCCGATTCGCAGCGCGGAAGAAGTCCGCCGCCTCGCTGAATTGCACGGCCCGAAACAGGGGACGCCCACCATGGGTGGCGTGATCATTATCGGCGCCGTCACCGTTTCCAGCGTTCTCTGGGCGCGTCCTGACAACCGTTTCGTCTGGCTCGCCCTCTTCTCCATGATTTACCTCGGCGTCCTCGGATTTATGGACGATTACCTCAAGGTCACGAGACGAAAAACCGACGGTGTGCCCGGTCGGGTCAAACTTCTCTGCCAGCTGGTCCTGGCCTGCATCGTTACCGCCGTTTTTTTGAGCAGCCCCTTACTCGAAGTCCAGGCGCGTTCACTCTACGTGCCGTTCATCAAAGCGCCGGTCGTCACTAACATGAGCTGGTTCACGCTGCTATTCTTTGCGCTCGTCATCGTCGGTTCGTCGAATGCAGTCAACTTAACGGACGGCCTCGACGGCCTGGCCATCGGGTGCACCATCACGGTCGCCTTTGCCTATGCTCTCCTGGCCTATGCCGCCGGCAATTTTCGAATCGCGGAATACCTGCAGGTTCCGTTTTATCCATTCACCGGCGAGCTGACGGTGGTCTGCAGCGCATTGGTCGGTGCCGGTCTCGGATTTCTTTGGTTCAATTGCCATCCGGCAAAGGTTTTCATGGGCGATACCGGTTCGCTCGCGATTGGCGGCATGATTGGAGTGGTCGCGATCTGCTGTAAGCAGGAGCTATTGCTCGCGGTTGTCGGCGGCGTGTTCGTCATCGAGGCCGTTTCCGTCATCCTGCAGGTCATCAGCTTTCAACTGACCGGCCGCCGGATCTTCGCCATGTCGCCGCTCCATCATCACTTCGAGTTGATCGGGTGGAAGGAGAATACCGTCATTGTTCGCTTCTGGATTCTCTCGGCTATTTTCGCCCTGATCGGCCTGGCTACGCTGAAACTGAGGTAAATTTGCGATACAAAGATCAAAATGTTGCAGTTTTGGGAGCCGGTCTAAGTGGCGCGGCGGCCGCCCTGTTGCTGAAGGATGAAGGCGCGAACGTCACCGTTCTCGACAGCGCTGACGAAACGAAACTGCTGAAATCAACGCTGGAGAATCTGCGTGCCCAAGGTGTGAGCGTCGTGTCTGGTCCGTCCGCCGAGCAGGATGCCGGAACGTATCACTTCGCGGTGTTGAGTCCGGGAATCGATCCGGAATCCTCGCTCGCGCGCAATTTCACCAAGCGCGGCATTGAGATGATTGGAGAACTCGAACTGGGCTGGCAATTATGTGAATTGCCCGTCATCGCCGTCACGGGCACGAACGGAAAGACAACGACGACGGAATTGATCGCGCAAGTGTTGAATGCCTGCGGCCAGCGGACGATTGCCTGTGGCAACATCGGCAAGCCGCTTTCTGAAGTGGCGCGGCGCCGGAAAGATTTCGACGTGCTAACCGTGGAGGTTAGTTCTTTCCAACTTGAGACCATCCAAACCTTTCATCCAGCCGTCGCCGTCTGGCTCAATTTCGCGCCTGACCATCTCGATCGCTACACCTCCGTCTCCGAATATCGCGCGGCCAAGCTCCGGATATTTGAGAATCAAACGGATGACGATGTCGCCGTTGTCAATGCGGCCGAGAGTCTCCCGCAACTTCGCGCGCGCAAGATTACTTTCAGCGCTTACGCCGATCGCGCGGACTTCCGGTTGGCCGAGGGATCGATTGTTTACGAAAATAAACCGGTCCTGCGCTTGTCCGACACAAAGCTTCGCGGCTCGCACAACATCGAGAATTTAATGGCGACACTGGCGGCTGGAATGGCCCGCGGACTGTCCTTTGCCGAGATGGTGCCGTCGTTATCCACCTACCAGCCGCAGCCGCATCGCTGCGAATTCGTTCGCCAGGTCGGTGGGGTGGATTATGTCAACGATTCAAAGGCGACCAATCTCGATGCGGTCGAGAAGGCGTTGCTCGCGCAAAGCAAGCCCGTCGTGCTGATCGCCGGCGGTAAAGACAAGGGTTTCAGTTTCGAGCCGTTGCGCTCCGTCATAACAAACCGCGTCAAAGCGGCCGTCTTGATCGGTGAGATGGCGGAACGCATCGCGCGCGATTGGAGCGGCGCGGTGGAATGTCAGATTGCCGGCTCTCTGGCCGACGCCGTGGAACGCGCTCATGCCGCGGCCGCGCCGGGCGATGTAGTCCTTTTCTCCCCCGGAACGTCTTCCTTCGACATGTTCAAAAGTTACGCCGATCGCGGCGACCAGTTCCGTGCCCTCGTGCACGCTTTGCCGAAATGAAAATCAAATCCCTATTCCCTCGCTTTCCGAGATTGAAAGCTCGCAAAGGCAAAAAGCTCCGCGCCACTGCCGTCCGCCGTCCGCTCCGCATCGCTGCGACGGCGGATTACGAGGAGATGAACGAACCGAACATGAAGCTCTCGCGGGCGTTGCTCATCGTTTTGCTGCTCCACGTTGTTGCAGTGTCCGGGATTATCGCGTTCAACGCGATCAAAACGCATCAACCGTTTCCGCCACCACGGCCGAGGGTGGTTGCCGCCGAATCGGCCTCGGTACCGGCGTCGAAAATGGAGACGCCGTCGCATGCCACGCTCGCGCCGAAGGAGTCGGCGCGTCAGGACGCAAAGGCTTTGCAAACTTCAGCCAGGCCGGTCGCGAAAGAGGATCGCAAAGGCGATCATGCAAAATCGGGGGACCCGGCGAAGCACGACGCTTCCGGAAAAGTCTACATCGTGGCCAAAGGCGACAATCCGGTCGCCATCGCGAAGAAGCTCAAGGTTTCCTACGATGAGTTACTCGCGCTCAATCATATCGACGATCCGCGGAAGCTGCAGATCGGTCAAAAGCTACTGATCCCGACGAAGACAACGAAATCAAAAAAGGACGAATGAGTGCTCACATAGAATTTGTTCGAGAATTTCTGGGGAGCGCAGGCAGCTTGCCTGCGGTCCCCGGCAGCCTGCCGGGGACGATCCTCGTCGGCAAGCTGCCGACGAGTGCAGGCTGGCAGCCTGCGGTCCCCGATCGAAAGAGCGTGGTCGAACATCTGCTGGCGTAACTAATGCATCGCAAAAGTGCTTATCTCGTTTTTGTCGCTGTGCTCGGACTGCTGACCATCGGGATCATTATGCTTTTTAGTACCAGTGCGTTCGCGCGCGAGAGTCACGGTGATGTCTACGCATTCGTGAAACGGCAGGGCGTCTGGCTTGTCGTCGGATTGATGGCCTGCGGATTTGCCGCGCTGATGGACTATCATTTTTGGCAACGCACTTGGTGGATCTGGCTCGGGCTGGCTCTGCTTGCGTTGACGCTTTGCTTCGTCCCCCACATCGGCCTGCGCCTCAATGGCTCGCGCCGATGGGTGGGAATTGGCCGGATGATGAGTTTTCAACCCTCCGAGATTGCCAAGATCGCGGTCATTCTTTTTCTCGCCTACTGGTTCGCTCGTTACGAAAAAACCAGTAGCAGCCTGCTGCAAGGATTCGTTTTTCCGCTGCTGATCATCGCACCGGTGCTCGGTCTCATTCTGGCAGAGGTTGATCTCGGCACGACCGCACTCATCGGCGTAACCGCGTTTGTTGTCATGTTCGTCGCCGGGGCGAACCCCTTCCTGTTAGGCGCGATGTCAATCGCCGGCCTGGGCGGGATAATTTTTCTAGCCACGCAAATCTCCGAGCGAATGAGCCGTTTGGCTGCGTTTGTCGATCCGCAACGCTTCAAGGACGATGCCGGTTTGCAGCAAATGCAGGCGTTGATCGCCTGGGGGAGCGGCGGAATGGAGGGGCTCGGACTCGGGAACGGGCGACAGAAAATGTTGTATCTTCCCTATGCCCACACCGATTTCATTTTCCCGATGATCGGAGAAGAGCTGGGACTGCGCGTCAGTTTGCTCGTCGTTTTCCTTTTCGTCATCGTCATCGTTTGCGGAATGATGATCGCGCTGCACGCGAAAGATCGCTTCGGGCTTCTGCTTGGCTGCGGAATCGTTTCTCTGCTCGGCTTGCAAGCCGCCGTCAACATGGGCGTGACCACATCCCTTTTGCCAAACAAGGGGCTTTCGCTCCCCTTCATCAGTTATGGCGGATCCAACCTGGCCGAATGTTTGTTTGGCATCGGTTTGTTGCTGAACATTTACCGGCAGGGTGTGCTCGAACCGGTTAACAAAACTCGCATGACGATGCAGGTGCGAACAACCCCACGGATTTGATGAACGCTGTCATTGCCTGCGGCGGAACCGGCGGACACCTTTTTCCGGGGTTGGCTGTGGCCGAAACGCTGCGCGATCGGGGCCATGAAGTGATGTTATTCGTGTCGGAAAAAGAGATTGATTCGCTCGCGCTTTCGGGGCGGCAGCAATTTCGATTTGAAAGACTGCCGACGATTGGTTTGCCCTCGCTTTATTCGCCCGCCATTTTCGGTTTCATGCGGCGATTTCAACAAAGCCTCGCGCTCTGTCGCTCGATTTATCGCAAGTTCGAACCTCAGGCGGTTCTCGGCATGGGCGGGTTCACCTCGACCGCTCCGATTCTCGCGGGCCGGATGCGTGGAATTGCCACGTTTATTCATGAGTCGAACGCGATCCCGGGCAAGGCGAATCGCATGACAGCGCGCATGGTCCGCGCTGTTCTGCTTGGGTTCAAGGAATGTGCCCAATTCTTTCCCAGGATGCGCACGGAAGTGACCGGGACGCCGATTCGGCACGAGCTGAAGCCCCTTGATCGAGGGGAAGCCCGCCGAAAACTCGGACTCCAAGAAAAACTTGCCACCGTATTGGTCATGGGAGGAAGTCAGGGCGCCAGCGGAATCAATCAGACAATCATCAAGTCTCTGCCCTCTTTGCGCGGGACCCCGGTGCAAATGATTCATCTTTCCGGCGCGCGCGACGAACGATTGGTCGCGGACAATTATCGACGGGAAGAAATCCCGGCCTACGTCTCCGCTTTTCATCACCGGATGGAGGAAGTTTATAGCGCAGCCGACTTCACCATCGCGCGGTCGGGCGCCGCCAGCCTGGCGGAGTTTGCCGCTTTCTCTTTGCCTGGAATTCTCATTCCATTTCCCTATGCGGCGGACGACCATCAAACACGGAACGCAGAAATCTTTGTTCGCGCTCAAGCCGCCATTCTTCTCAAGGAATCCGAAGTGACCGGCGACATGCTCGCTCGTCAGATTAAGGAATTGGTCAGCAACGGCGAAATGGTCCGGCGCATGTCTGAAAACTGCGGCAAGCTTGCGCCGAAAGACGCGGCAGCGTTGGTCGCGTCCACGATCGAGAGATACACTACCCATGACAAGCGCGGCTGATATTGATTTGCCTGAATTTCTCACGCGCGAGCGACACCGAATTCACCTGATCGGCGTCGCCGGAAGTGGCATGAGCGGCCTGGCTGCACTCTTGCTCGAGCTTGGCCACGACATCAGTGGCTCGGACAAGGTAAGCACACAGGAGATTGCACGGTTGCAGCGCCTCGGACTGAATTTTCGCGGACCACACCGGGCCGAGGACGCGCCCGAGACGGAAATGGTTATTTTTTCCTCAGCCATCAAACCCGACAACCCCGTTCTGGCGGCCGCGTCCGATCTGGGCAAGGCGACGGTTCGCCGCGCCGAAGCGCTGGCCGCAATCATGACGGCAAAGCGCGGCATCGTGATCGCGGGTATGCACGGGAAAACCACTACCGCAGCGATGACGGCGCATGTTCTGCGCGAAGGTGGATTGCATCCATCTCACTATGTTGGCGCGGAAATCCCCATTCTCGGGACCAACGCCCACTGGGATGCTCGCGGGGATTACTTCGTGGCGGAAGGGGATGAAAGCGATGGTACTCTCGAATGTTTTCAGCCCGAGCACACCGTGGTCTTGAACATTGAGGAAGAGCACCTCGATTTTTATGCCGACCTCAAGGCCATCGAAAAAGTTTTTACGACACTGATCGCGCGCACTCGCGGGAGGGTCTTCTACAGCGCGGATGACGAAAATGCCGCGCGCATCTGCCGATCTTCCCAGTCGATCTCATTTGGCCTTTCCGACGGCGCTGATTACCGCGCGGCGGATATCGAACTGCAGAATTTCGCGTCAGTTTTTTGTATTTACCGCGGCGGTGAACAGATGGGTAAAGCCGTTCTGAACGTTCCCGGGCGCCACAATGTTCACAATGCCATTGGTGTGATTGCGCTCGCGCTCGAGCTGGGCGTGCCGTTCGAGAAAATTGCTGCATCCCTGCGCCGGTTCGAACACGCCCGCCGCCGTTTCGAGATCAAATACGCGAGCGATCGATTCCTCCTCGTTGACGATTATGCGCATCATCCGACGGAGATTCGAGCCACGTTGAAAACGGCGCGATCAACCGGGCGCAAACGTGTCCTGACCATGTTTCAACCGCATCGTTACACTCGGACGAGCGCTCTGCGCGAAGAATTTGGCCTTGCTTTCGATGACGCAGATCGGGTGGTGGTGGCGGATGTATATCCAGCGAGCGAACAGCCCATTCCGGGCGTCAGCGGTCGCACGATTGCGGATGAGATTACGCGGCATGGCCATCGGGGAGTGACCTACCAGCCGCGCCTGGAACGACTGCATTGCGATGTAGGGAACATGATCGACCAGGGCGACGTAGTGCTCAGCCTTGGCGCGGGAAATATTCATGACCAATTGGCGATTCTGGCGGCGGATCTTGTCATTGCGGAGAAACTAAAAGCGGTCGTTGGCGAGACAGGGGACATACGGCTCTATGAGCCGCTTGCGAAGCACACCACACTGCGCGTCGGTGGGCCGGCGCAATTCTGGGTCGAACCGCGCGATGAAAAGGCGTTCGCCGGGGTCATCCGTTTTTGCCGGCACGAAAATCTTCCGTTGTTTGTCATTGGACGCGGCTCAAATCTCCTGGTGCGCGACGGCGGCATCAACGGAGTGGTGGTGCACCCGTGTGGGGGCGATTTCGACAAGGTGTCGATCGAAGGCAGTGAGATTACTGCGGGCGTCGGAGCGAAATTGAAGGAAGTGGCCTACGCCGCGAAAGCGGCGGGACTGGGCGGCTTGGAATGGATGGAAGGAATTCCGGGAGCGGTGGGCGGTGGATTACGGATGAACGCCGGAGCGATGGGGGCGCAAACCTTCGAGAACCTGGTGCGGATCCGATATCTCGACGAGGGCGGCGAGGCCCACACAAAAACGCGCGAGGAACTGGAGGTCCATTATCGTCACTTTCCTTTGCTCGATCGTAATTTTGCCGTCTCCGCGGTGTTTCGTGGCACCCCCACTTCGGCCGAGGAGATCGCACGCAAGCTTGAAGCGTCACAGGAAAAACGGCGCAGTTCTCAGCCGATCGCAAAAAGTGCGGGATGCATTTTCAAAAACCCGGATTCCTGTCCAGCGGGCAAACTGGTGGACGAACTCGGTTTGAAGAACACGAGTATCGGCAAAGCACGCGTTTCCGAAGTGCACGGCAACTTTATTGTTAATGATGGTGGCGCCACTGCGGCAGAGATTCTGGAATTAATCGGGCACATCCAGGATGTGGCCCGCACGAAGCGCGGCATCGAGCTTGCGACCGAGGTTCAAATCGTGGGGGAACCGGCATGAACAACCTGGCCGGAGAAAGAATCGCAGTTTTAATGGGAGGACCGGGGTCCGAGCGCGATGTCTCTTTGGCCACCGGTCGCGGCGTGGCCGGAGCTCTGAGATCGTTAGGCGCGCATGTCCTGGAAGTGGACATCAACGACCAGAACTTCGAGCTTCCGAAAAACATCGACCTCGGATTTAACGCCATCCACGGGACTTTTGGAGAAGACGGCCGGTTGCAGAGGATACTGGAGCAACGTGGTGTTCCTTATACAGGCGAAGGCGTCGAAGGAAGCGAAGTGGCCTTCGACAAGATCCGGTCGAAAGAGAAGTTCCGCGAACATGGTGTGCCGACGCCGCAATGGGAGGTCATCGATTCGAACGGACGCCCCACTCTTCCAATTCCGATGGTGTTGAAGCCACCACGCGAAGGTTCGACCGTAGGCGTTCATATAATTAAGAGTGAGGCAGAGATCGATTCCGCCCTGGCCGATATCGCGCGGTTTAGTCGTCAGGTCCTGGTCGAAGAATTTATTGCCGGCCGCGAATTGACTATCGGAATCCTTGGGGACCAAGCGCTGCCGATCATTGAGATCATCGCCAAAGGCGGGTTTTACGATTTCACGAACAAATATCCTTTCCTGAATCCGAGCGCTGGAGGCGGGGCGCAACACGTTTGCCCGGCGCAAATCGACGCTGCCCGGACCAGGGAAATTCAGGATCTGGCATTGCGAGCGCATCGCGCTCTGGGTTTGCAGGTTTACTCGCGAGTCGATGTGATCCTGCCGGAGAGCGGCGAAGCTAGCGTTCTCGAGGCAAACACAATTCCGGGAATGACCGAGGCCAGTTTGCTGCCGGAAGCAGCGGCCGCGGCCGGCATTGATTATCCCACGCTCTGTCTCCGCATTATCGAGTTGTCACAGGCCCGCACCCGGGGGAACAGGTCATGACAGTCCCTCGTGCACGATCCCGCCCACGCAATCAGCGTGTCTCCAATTCCCGGCAGCGCCGTCAACAACATCTGCTGGACGTGAAAGTACGTTCGCGCAGTGCGACGCAGCATCGCAACCGGCGAGTCGTAGTTTCGGTGTCCAAGGTCCTGCTCCTGATCGTTCTTTGTGCCGGTGCCTACTTCGGCGTTCGCGAAGGAGCCAGGCGGTTCTTTTTCGATAACCCGGATTACGAGTTGAAGACAATCGATGTGCAGACGGATGGCACCCTGCAACGCAATCAGATTCTGGGAACGGCCGGGCTGTTCGACGGTGAAAATATTTTTCGGGTGAATCTTTCTCGTCTGCGCGATCAGCTGCAACAACTTCCCCAGGTGGACGAAGTGCAGGTGACAAGAAAACTTCCGGGGGAGATCGACATCAAGATTGTCGAGCGCAAACCGATCGCCTGGATCACCCGGGAAAACGAAATCTCCGATCCGTTCGCCTCCGATGCGGCTTTTCTGGTGGACGCGCGGGGAGTTTTGATGAAAGAAAAGAAATTGTTGCCGGAGTATCTAGGACTTCCGCTTATTTCGGGATGCACGAGCGAATCGCTCGATGCCGGAAAGACTGTCGACTCCGCCGATTCGCGGGCCGCGCTCGAACTGTTGCGTTTAAGTACCGGCAGCTTCATGCAAACTCGATTTCAGATCCGGCAGATCGATGTTTCGAAGGGTTATTGTTTGCTGGTTACGGACAAAAATCACACGCAGGTCACCTTCGGATTCGAACAGTTGGACGTGCAATTGAAGAAGCTCGAGCAGTTCCTCATTTATGGCGATGATTCCAAGCAGGAACTGGCAACGGTAAACCTCCTCGTGCAGCGAAATATCCCGGTCACGTTTACCAAGCCGGCGGTCGACGTGATCAACGAGACAATCAACCCGCAGGAGCAGCCGCGGGTGATGAAGGCAGTGCCGGTCCATCCACCGCCAAAGGGCGGAACAATTTCCGCAGCCAAACCGCGGGCGACCGCTACGCCCTCGATCAAGCGCGCGATTCCAGTGGAGAAAGGAAAGAAGAACTGAATGGCCAGCAATGACTTGATGGTAGGTCTTGAAATAGGGACCTCGAAAATATGTGTCGTGGTCGGGGAAGCTCGTCCCGACGGAACCACGAAAATTCTCGGCGTCGGCGAGGCGCCCTCGCGCGGGGTGCGCAAAGGCGAAATCGTCGATTTCGAAACCGCGATGAAATGCGTGCATGAAGCGGTTGTGGACGCGGAGCAAAAAAGCGATGTCATGATCCGGAGTGTCTATGTCGCGATCGCCGGGTCGCACATTCAAAGCTTCAACAATCGTGGATGTGTCGTTCTGCCGGATGATCGGGACGAGATCGACGAACAGGATATCGAAGACGTAAAAGTCAACGCACGTGAGGTAAGCATTCCAGCGCAGAACGCGTTCCTCCATTCCATCATCCAGCACTACCACGTCGATGGACAGGGTGGCGTGCTCAATCCGGTCGGAATGCTGGGCCAGAAATTGGAAGCCGATTTTCATATCATCCACGGCGTCCGGACACGCATCCAAAACACGATTCGTTGTGTCAAGGAGCTGCCTCTGGAGGTCGAAGATGTGGTCTTCAGTGCGCTTGCTTCCGCGCAGGTCGTTTTGACACAGCATCAGAAGAATCTTGGCGCCATCGTAATCGACGTCGGCGGGGGCACGACTGATTACATTGTTTACGTTGATGGCGCCATAAAACAAAGCGGTGTGCTCGCGGTCGGGGGCGACCATATCACGAACGACATCTCGATGGGCCTGCGTATTCCCATGACGCGGGCGGAGAAATTGAAGATCGAGGAAGGCAGCGTCACGCTGGGTAACTGTTTGCCCGGCGAAACGATCCTGCTCAAAGACGATTCCGGATTCGCCGGCAAGGAGATCGAACGCGAAACGTTGAACACGATTATTAATTTACGGATGCGCGAGTCGTTCGATCTGCTCAAACGCAAACTGGATGAGGAAACATTCGTCAATTTCGTCGGCGCGGGAATTTTCATCACCGGCGGCTGCAGCTTGCTCAACGGCATCGATCATCTGGCGCAGGAAGTATTCGATATGCCAGCACACGTGGCTCACGCTCAAACCATGTCCGGCCTGACCTCCGCGTTCGAGAATCCGCAGTTTTCCACGGCCATCGGGTTGATCAAATATGCCCAGGCCGTGCAGGCGGATCGTCCGCGCCGCGGCCTTGGCCGCATTTTCAGCAGATTTTTCAGCGGTATCCGATGAAGCAGATTTTCTCAACCACGCCGCCCGCCATGACAACGGTCCGATTCGATTCAAACCAATTACCCTTATGATTCAACTCAGCCACAATTACAGTTTGCCGGAACGGGAAGAGGAGCCCATCCCCATTAAGGTGGTCGGCGTAGGCGGCGCTGGTTCCAATGCGCTCGACCGCATTGTTCTCGATGGAATGGACAAGACCGATCTCATCGCCGTGAACACCGACGTGCAGGCGCTCGCCAGTTCGGTGGCGGCGAACAAGGTTCAACTTGGCCGCACCCTGACCCGAGGCCTTGGGACCGGTGGCGATCCGGACCTGGGTTATCAAGCCGCGGTCGAGTCTGCGGACGAAATTCGCCGGGTGTTGGTTGATGCTCGGTTGATATTTATTTGCGTAGGCCTGGGCGGCGGCACCGGGTCCGGAGCCGCACCGGTCGTAGCGCAACTGGCCCGCGAAGCGGGAGCGCTCGTCATCGTTTTTGCGACAATGCCCTTCACTTTTGAAGGCAAGCGTCGTTGCGCTCAAGCCGAGGAGTCGCTTACCCGGCTCAACCACATCGCAAACGCGGTCATCTGTTTCGAGAACGATCGCATGGGCGACATGGTGGCGCCCAAAGCCGGGATCCATCAGGCCTTTGCTGTCGCCGACATGACGATCAGCCAAAGCGTGCGTTCGATCGTCAATCTAATTCAGCGCCCCGGAATCATTCGGATCGGCTTCGACGATTTGCTGGCCGCATTGCGTACCCCAAGTGGGAGATGCTTGTTCGGATTCGGCGAATCGGACACGGACAACCGCGCGCACGATGCTCTCACCCAGGCGTTGAAGAATCCCCTGATGGACCGCGGGCGTATGCTGGCCGACGCCGCCAAAGTTCTCGTGCAGGTCGCGGGTGGGCCAGGGATGACGTTGTCGGAAGTGGAAATATTGATGCAGGAACTTGGCCGGCATGTGCGTGATCACACCCAGATCCTGTTTGGCACCGCGGTCGACGGTCGCATGGGGAATCGATTAAGCGTCACGATCATCAGTTCGCTCGCGGTTGAAGAAGAGACCGCACCGCATTCGCGCGAAGAACCGGAAGTAGAGGTTCCTGCCCCGCTACCGATCTGGGAAGAGCCACCACAGGAAGAGCAGCCGATGCCCATCTCTCTTGAGGCTCCGATCCTACCGGCGCCCGAGCTGGCCGCGGATCTTGTTCCCTTCGAGCAGCCCGCTCCGCCGGAACCCCCGCCCCAACCAGTCCAGGCACAGGCTCCTGAAGAGGCGAACCCGGAACCGTTGCCGCGGCTCATTATCCCGAAGAAAAAACCAGTCGTCGTAAGAGAACCGAAAAACGACAAGATCCAGGCCAAACAGGAGATCCTGCAATTCGAGCCTGTGACCCGGGGGCGTTTCGAAAAGAGCGAACCGACGATCGTGGAAGGTCAGGATCTCGACGTGCCGACATATCTCCGAAAGAACATCCGGGTGAAATAACAGGTAGGGACGGCTCTCCGAGCCGGGGCGTAGGCCCTCTGGGCCGGAGGCGAGCCGTCCGTCTATGTTTGAAGTCCGTCCGTAGAACAAAGTGCCAAAGCGAGCGGACGTTTCGGAGAAACGTCCCTACCTGACCTGCCGAATGGACGATCGTGGAAGGTCAGGATCTCGACGTGCGACGTACCTCCGAAAGAACATCCGGGTGAAGTGACAGGTAGGGACGGCTCTCCGAGCCGTCCCATTAATTTGCGCTCAGTCGAGCTGTAATTGGTACGGCCAATCTTCGTTTTGATCGGTTAGGCCCGATCTGATTGGATTCTGTAATATATAGGCCGCCTTATCATCGAAGCTCTCATTGCTCCTTAGCCGGTGGTCGAAGAAATCTCGCTGCCACCGGATGCCAATGTGTTTCGCCACATATCTCTTCCAGTTCGTGACTATCTCGGTCATTCCTGCGCCCGCACTAAAACGAGCCAGCATATGCAAGTGATCCGGCATCAAGAGAAGAAGCGGAATAGCCCACTTGCCGTTGTCATAATAGAAGCGCACGGAATCGAAGAGCTGCTTCGAGACCTCCGGCCGGCAAAGCTGATTGACTCCTTTTGGCCGACAACAGATGGTAAGGAAGAAAACTGCGTCTGACGTACCGATGTAGTGCGGAGGCTCGTGTGGCAGGGATTGACGCCCGACTGATTCATCAGGCAACTCCAAGCTATTCATAGTTCTTCCCAATATTTGGGACGGCTCGGAGAACCGTCCCTACCTCATCATTTCTTCATCAAGTCGAGCACTTCACTCGTCATGCCGATAAGGCCGGTGCGGATCGTCGCATCGGCAACGGGCAAAAATTTGCTCGAATGAAGCGAGGGAAGTGAAACGCCGGTCTTCTTGGATTCAGCAATCTTGGCTGGCTCGACGGCACCGACGTTAAACATGAATGCGGGAATGCTGTGGTCGGGCAGGCTGTACTCGGAGAAATCTTCGGCGCCCATCGTCGGATCTTTGGTTACAACGTTCTCGCTGCCGATCGCCGCTTTCAGCACAACAGCCATGCGTTTTGTCAGCTCGGGGTTGTTATAGGTAGCGCCAACCCCCTCCTCTTGGAGAATGTTAACTTCCGGCATCCGGTCTTCGGGCAAACCGGCGGCGATGGCGCAGCCTTTCGCGATCCGCGCAATCGCGGCCAACGCCCGCGAGCGGGCCTCTGCCTTATAAGAACGCACGGTCAGCTGCATCTTCACCTGATCCGAAATGATGTTGTGTTTCGTCCCGCCGTGAATCGAGCCGACGGTCACAACAATCGGGTCGATTGGATTGTTTTCGCGAGACGCGATCGTCTGCCAGGCGTTGATTATTTCCGCTGACAGCACGATCGGATCTTTCGTCTTGTGCGGATAGGCTCCGTGACCGCCCATTCCTTTTACGATGACATCGACCGAATCTACGTTCGCGTTGCAATAACCTTCGGTGACTCCGATCCTGCCCCTCTCGATCTCTGCATCGTCGTGCAGCCCGAGCACATAGTTCGGCTTCGGCCACCGCGTGTAGAGGCCGTCTTTCAGCAGCGCGCGTGCGCCGCCGACCGTTTCTTCGGCTGGTTGGCCAATAAAGATGACGGTTCCGTGCCATTTGTCTTTAAGCTTTGCCAGCGCACGTGCTGTCCCGATGAAAGTCGACATATGAATGTCATGACCGCACGCGTGCATCACAGATACGGTCTCGCCCGCGTCATTTTTGGTCGTGACCGTGCTCGCATAGGGCGCGCCGGTTTCTTCCTTCACCGGCAGCGCATCCAGATCGGTGCGAATACCTACAACCGGGCCGTCGCCATTTTTCATCACACCGATTACGCCAAAGCATTGCACATTTGGCTTTTCGTATTTGCCGACTCGTTCCGTCACTTCATAACCGGCAGCTTTTAATTCTTTCGCGACGATGCTGGCGGACCGTTCCTCGTGAGTGGAAAGTTCCGGATGTGTATGCAGGTCTTTATAAATGGTGAGGAGAGACGGCAGCTCAGCGTCAGCAATCTGCTGTGGGGTTTGTTGGGCGAATGTCGAGATTGAGCCAAGCGCAAGAAGAGCAAAGATGTAGGACTTCATATTCTAAGTTATATCGATCGAATAAGGTGAAAGCGAGCCGTCTGATCATCCGCCCGGACGGGAGGGATGATCTCGTGTCGTCCCATTAATCTGGGACTCGTCCCTCCCATAGTTGTCAGACCGGACGAAGTCGAGGAATCTCTTGAGATGGCTTTCGAAGAAAACAAACTTCTTTTCGGTGCCGATCCCACGCCGCGCATTGTCGCCATCGAGCTCGGAGACACTGGGACGGTGCGCGTTTACCGGCGAGAGAAGGACGGGTCGACCATCGTGGAAGTGGAGCCGTTCCATCCGTTCGTCTGGGCTGACTCCGATGTGATCGATCTCGGAATAGAAGCTGAGAAACTCGCCGGTGACCTCAAGTACGGCTGGCGCGTCACGGTCGATAGCTGGAAAGAGCTGATCGCGTTGCGCAACGCCCTCAAGAATTCAGGGCGCGATTATTTTGCTTTGACCGACCCAGTTCAGCATTACCTGAGCGCGACGGGCCGGACATTGTTTAAAGAGTTGGCTTTCGAGGAACTGAAACGAATGCAGCTCGAGGTCTTATCGTTTGAAGATTCCGTCGCCGGCGGGCTGGGGGAGGACGAGCCGGAGGGAGGGGTGCCCAGCGGGGGAAAAGACGCGAGCGATCATATCATGAGCATCGCCCTCTCGGATAACAGCGGTTGGGAGGAATTGATTGTTGTTGATCCGAAAAACGTCGCGGACTCGGAAAAGGAAGCGCTCAAGCGTCTGACCACCCTCATTAAAGAACGTGATCCGGACGTCATCGAAGGTCATGACTTGTTCCGTTCCGATCTTCCGCGCCTGGTGGCAAGAGCGAAGAAAACCAAGACGAAACTCGATTGGGGGCGCGGCGGCGGGTTTCTGCGGTCCCGGCCATCCCGGCTTCAAATCGCGGAGAAGACGATCGATTATCCCAAGTTCACCATCGACGGTCGCCATTTCGTCGATACTTTTTTACTTTCGCAGTTCTACGACGTGGGGATGCGTTCCCTTTCGGGATTCGAACGAATCGACGTAGCTCGGCATTTTGGTTTCTGCGACGACGCGGAACTTTCCGCCGTAACCGGGAAAGAGTTGCAACGGGCCTACATTGCTGGTGACGAGCTCTTTCAGCGACGTGCGCTTTGTGCCGTTCGCGAAACGCGTGCGGTGGCGGATTTGCTCAGTCCGAGCTACTTCATCCAGGCGCAGATTTTTCCCTACAATTACCAGGACGTCGTTGTGCGCGGGAACGCCACCCGCATCAACGCTCTCTTTTTGCGCGAATATTTTCGGCAGCGTCATTCTATCCCCGAGATGCCGATGGTGCGCGGTTTTGAAGGTGGCTACACCGACGTCTTCTTCACCGGAGTGGCGCATGACGTATGGCATTGCGACATCGCCTCGCTCTATCCGTCGATCATGCTGCAGTTCGATTGTTTTCCAGTCAGTGATCGGCTGCAAATCTTTCGCCATTTATTGACGGATTTGCGCACTTTTCGTCTCGAAGCCAAAGCTGAGATGCGCGCGGCTGAGAAAAAAGCGGACGCAGCGAAAACTCGTCATTCTCACGCCCTGCAAAACACGTTCAAAATCCTGATCAATAGCTTTTATGGTTATCTCGGCTTTGCTCAGGGCAACTTCGCCGATTTCGATGCGGCGGCACGCGTCACGCAGATCGGACGCGACCTCTTAAAAAAGATGATCGACTGGCTCAAATCGCAGGGAGCACAGGTGATCGAAGTTGATACGGACGGAATCTATTTTGTGCCGCCCAAAACCGGCTCTGCTTCTACGATCGAAGATTTGCAGCGCGGACTGGCTAAAGAATTGCCGCCCGGCATTGAGGTCGAGTTCGACGAACAGTTTGAAGCCATGTTCAGTTACAAGGCGAAGAATTACGCTCTCCTCACGCGTGATGGCGATGTCGTGATCAAGGGTGGTGCGCTGAAGTCACGCGGCCTGGAAAAATTTCAACGCGTGTTTCTGGAGCAAATGATCAAGCTGATCATGGAGGGAAAAACGGACGAAATCGCGGCACTCCGGGAAGACTTCGAAAAGAAAATTCGCGGAGGCAGCTGGAACATTGACATGTTGATGAAGACCGACACGCTCCAGGATTCGCTGGATAAGTACCGCCAGAAAATTGCCGGAGCAACGCGCAACCGGGCTGCCGCCTATGAGCTCGCGCTCGCCAGCGGGCGCCCATATCGACCGGGGGACCAGATTAGCTATTACATCAAAGCGACCCCGAAAAAAGTTGCTGGCTATGAAGCGGCAAAACTGGCCAACGACTTCGATCCACAAAACCGTGACGAAAATGTCGATTATTACGTCGGCAAGCTGGACGAGCTGGTGAAGAAGTTTGGAAACCTCATCCCTGCCGCCGAACAAGAGACGCTGAAATTGTAGTTGTAGAGGCGGTTGTGCCAACCGCCTAACTCAACTGGGCAGGTGCTTGGCACAAGCACCCCTACATTGTCCGGGGAAGTTGTGTTCGCTGTAGGGGAAGGCGGTGCCTTCCCGAGGGATGCTGGCAGCTTCCTCTACAGAAAAACTACAGAAAAACCGGACGTGTCTGCAGCGTTACCAAATTCCGCCGGGTGGCGGACTGATCATCATGGTAGCCAGCTGATAGAGCATTACGCTGACGGGCCAGGCCGCCGCAAAGGCGATCCATCCGAAGAAAATTGCTTCTTTGATGTATTCGCTGTCCGTTTTCGAGGCAAATACTTCACGGCTGAGGCTGCGAAAGTTTGGCAACTGCGTTACTTGCTGTTCCACCACCGGCGCAGGCGCTTCGACCGCTGCTGTGGTTATTTGATATGAGCAATCCACGACCGGCAGGGAACGTGCGGACCGTTGCGGGTCCTGTTCGGTGCGGGAGGAACGGTGATTGGAACTAATTTGAGGTGCTGGTTTCATAAGTCATCTTGTAAAGGCCACGCATTTCGGCGTGTTATTAAGCTCAGGCGTCGGGAGATTCGACCACTGGGGTGCCGCGAAGCGGGCTCCAACTTGGTGAGATCGCAAACGCGCTGTTATGCAGGCAGACGCCGTGGAGCGGCGAGAGCAGGCGCGTTGATCGTTTTCATTCTTCTAGTCAATACAGCCGTTTCTATGCCTGTCCACACGGCGACGGGAGTCCGGGTCGTAAGTCGCTCCCAGCGAGGCACAAGCACGTTGAACTATATTTTGGATGGTCACTAGCCTGCGACGGCAGACTTGAGGTACAATCAGATTTGAGTTTGGGGACCGCTCGGTGACGCGGCTGACTGCTCCGATAATTGAAGATTTATCCAAATAACAGTTGCGAAGGCAGCCGTCCTGCTCGATATGGCGCGCTTCTTATGCCGAATCCCCCCCGTTTCCCCCGTCTTTTTATTTTCACCTGTTGTTCCGTTGCCCTCGCTGTACCTGCGTTCGGAGCGAATTTCGCGGCGTCCAAGTCGAAATTCACTTTTAAGGATGCAAACGGGAACGCGCAGTCAGCCGAGATTGTAACGAAATATCAATCGAAGAAGATTAGTCAGCCTTTTGCCAAGGTTGATTCGAGTGTGGATCCCAAACTGCGCCGGGCCGCCACCATTGCGGAGGAACGAGCCCACGCCCATTCCCGAGCCCGCTGCTGGCAATATGTAAAAGAAGCGCTGCTTGCTTCAGGCGCGGTCAGTTCGTATCCGAAAACAGCTTACGCGAAAGAGGCCGGCAATGAGTTAGTGGGCAGCTACGGGTTCAGAAAAACGTCCGTGCGCGATCCATTCAAGGCGCCGGTGGGTTCGGTGCTCGTCTATGGGGCCAGCAAAGCAGCCGGCCACGTCGAGATCCGCACCAAGGACGGGTTTGTCAGTGACTTTCGATCCAAGATTCCGTCACCGCGCCCGTTGTTAGGCGTTTACACCAAGAAATCGTAGGCCGTAGCCACGGCGCTGTGTCGCCGTGTTGAAAAGATGCGCCTCGACCAGCCTTCGCCAAGGCTACGGCTCGGCCAGCAGAGCGAGGCAGCTACATTCCCTCCGGCCGCGCTACAGGAGCGTTGCGTTCAGATTGATCTGCGTTCCGCTGAGAGCAACTGAGACCGGACACGTTTTCTTCGTTTGCTCGGCGACCTCCTGAAATTTGGCCTTGTCGATGCCGGGCACGTCCGCGTCGGTTTTCAGATCGATCGTAGTGATTTTGGGGCCACCGCCAACCATCTCCAGTTTTACCGTTGCCGTGGTGTTGATCCGCGTGGCCGGATGACCGGCTTTTTCGAGATTGGAGGCGAGGGCCATGGAAAAGCACCCCGCCTCGGCGGCGCCGATCAGTTCTTCCGGGTTGGTTCCCTTGCCTTCTTCGAAACGTGAGGAGAATGAATAAGGACCTTCGAATGCGCCGCTGCCCAACTTCAAATTTCCTTTGCCTTGCTTCAACGTGCCTTCCCAAACAGCTGTTCCAGTTCTTGTTGCCATAGTCGTTAACGGTGGCGCGTTTAACTGCGATTGGCAACAAGTCGGTCCGAGTTCTCATCAATCACCGAGGTGGCGTATTTTGCTTTCTGGGGAGCACAGGCTGCCAGCCTGTACTTGGTGGCAGCTTGCCGCCAACACCGCTTCACGTTCTACGCTCAAGTTCATTGATTGCATTCGGCAAGCTGCCGAATGCTGCAGGCTGGCAGCCTGCGCTCCCCAGAACAGAGGGAAAACGCGGACTCCTCAACTGGACAGCCGATGCTAACGCCTTTATTGCTCGGGCTGTTCTGAAATCGCGCCGATGAGCTTCATTTCATTCGTCTGGACAAAACCGAGACGCTCGTAGAGCCGCCGGCCTTGCTCGGACGAATGGAGAAGCAATCGATCGAGCTTTTGTTCGCGCGACCAAGCGATGATGCGTTTGAGCAGGAGCTCGCCCAGCCCGCGCCTGCGCCATGGAGGCTCGGTGAACACATTGATGATGAGAGCGTGCCGGCCTTCGGCCAATCCGCCCATGTCGGAAGGATGCGGGAGCGTATGGCGAAGTTGCACGCCGGCTCCCGCGATGACCTGGCGTGGCGCATCGACCGAACTGGCCAGCCAGCCGACATATTCGCCACGCTCAAAAAATTCCCGCAATCGATCGCGCGATTGAGTGCGAAACATGTCCAATAAATCGTCAGGCACTTCTCCCATGTCATGAAACATCCGAGCACGATGCGCGGCGATAACATCCGCGTCATCGATCGTGGCCAAACGAACTGCAAACTTCTCTCTCACTTTTGCTGAGCAGCGGCGAGCTTGGATTGTTTGCGGGCAAGCCAAATACTCAATCCACACCAACCGACGGTAACGGGCACAGCTATCCAGCTGATCATATTAACGTCAAAACCAAGACCCTGTAAACCGTGGTAGGACCAAATGCCTAACTGATCGCCGGTGCGATAGCCGAGCGTGTCAGTAACGCTCTTCACTTTGTATTTGTCCTCGCGTTTCAGCACGGTGAAGAGAATCTCACGCGATGGCCGCATCAACGCGTAGGCCGCAGCGCGACGAGCAACCTGGAAGACCGCCAACAAAGCAAGACTGGCCGCGATGCCCATTGCAGCGAAGCCCACCATGCTAACGAACGGCAGCGAAACCAAGGTAAACGCAATACCGAACCACTTCAGTAATCGACCAGTGAGGAAAATCTGGATGAGGAGCGTGATGCTGTTCACCCAAATCTCAAGGCTCCCGAAGAATTCTGTTCGAGCGGCACTGGTTTTCAGCGCTCCACCGACAAGCTCACTCTGCTGAAAATAGGCCCAGGTTGAAGTTATTGTGTAGAGCATAATCGTCGCAGCGAGCCCCATGAGGTAAGGCGAGTGGCAAATATGCGTGATGCCCGACCAGACCGATCCGCCGATTGGTGATTCGGGTGTGGCGGTGGTTTTATCTTGTTCAACAAAGCCGCGAGGAAAAAAGCGAACAAGAAATCCCGCAATGGCGAACATTGCCGCTGCAATGACAAGAAGGTTCGCCGTACCAATCTCACGCACGTAATGTTTCGTGATGTAGGCGCCGAGGATCGCGCCAAGAGTGCCGCCGACAGCGATGAACCCGTAAAGGCGTTTCCCCTGTTCCACCGTGAACAGGTCTGTCATGAAGGCCCAGAAAACGGCCGTGTTAAAAAGATTAAACACACTCACCCAAACAAAAAACCCCCGGCCAATCCATACCTGCTCTGCCTCGGGACGACTTCGCATTGCAATGAAAAAGAGCACGAACACGACAATGAAAAATCCGTAAGCAAGCGGAATGAATTTTCGCCGCGACATCCGCGCCACAGTCGCAGCGAAGGCGGCATTCGCGACCAACATCGCGACCAGCGTCGCGGTGAACATCCACGGCAGCGCTTCCATGTTGCTCGCACCAATGCTGTCACGGATGGGTTTGGTGATGTAATAGCCGGCCAGGATAAGGAAGAAGAAGAGGAAGCCAAGCCAGAGAGCGCGGACTTCGTTAGGCCGGACATCGACGATTTTGGAGAGAAGGGCTTTCATCGGAGTTGTAGGCCGTCTCGGTGGGACGGTTTATCGGTAGTTGGCGTCTGCTGCAGACGCCCTACAATTCATTTTTTCTTGTGCCATGCCGCCAAAACTTCTGTTTCGCGTTGCGCGGTTAGACCGGCTTTTAACTTTGCCTGACGTTCGGCGGATTGCGATTTGAACCAGGCCAGAGTATCCCGCGCGGTCCCGGCCAGCGGGCGAAAGGTCAGTCCTTTACTCAGCGCGCGTTTGTTGCTCACCTGAGTGCCTCCGCCTTCTTCGCCTTGCGGCGGAATCCAAACCGGCATATCGGACCACGGTGCGACTTTCTCTTTGTCCAGAAAGTCAGCCGTGACCCAGGTGAAACTTGCGTTCGATTTGTTCGCGGCCTTGATGCCGCCGAGCATTTCGCCAATGCCGAGTGTTTTATCGGGTCCCGTCGCGTTGTAAATTCCGGTCTCGCCATTTTCGACCATCCGGATCGTCCATTCCGCAAGATCGCGCGCATCGATAAACTGGACGGGATCGCTCGGCGTCCCCGGAGCGAGGACTTCTCCGCCGCGGTCGATCCGAACGGGCCAATAAGTGAAGCGATCGGTTTCATCGCCCGGCCCGACAATGAGTCCTGGTCGAATGATCAACGTTTTTTTAGGGAACCATTTTTCTGCCTCTGCTTCCGAAAGCGCTTTCAAGGGACCGTATAGCTGAAATTTGGAGGCGACGATGGTTTCACGCGATTCCTTCATTGCATCGCTTCCGGTGTATTTCGCCAGGGGGGCGTTCTCCTCGGTGCCGGGCTTGCTTGTGTCCGCATAAACCGAAATTGTGGAAATGAAGACGTATCGATCGACGTTACCTTTGAGAATCTGTGCGGTATCTCGCACCCAGACAGGCGCCGATGTGGGATTATCGATGACCACATCCCATTGCCGATTCTTGAGAGCATCGAGCTGACCGTTGCGATCGCCGACTAACTGTTCGGCCTCCGCCGGAAGCTCGCCCGGATGCGTCTTGCCGCGGTTAAACGTGGTTACCTTATGTCCACGGTTTAATGCGTAACGAACTTGAAACGGCCCGGTAAATCCGGTGCCGCCAAGGATGAGGATACGCAAAGGCTTGACCGATGTTTGCGCGAACAAGCTGCCGAAAGAAAGAGCGCTAGTCGCAGCGGCGGAGACTTTCAAGAAATGGCGACGAGTCGTAATCATTGGCGAAAATAGTCGTTGTCCTTTCGGGCCAGCGCAACGTGCTGTTGTGGTCGGTTGGCGTTTCACAGAATGGAGCCGGCGGGAGCCGAGCGACATAGACGGGAAGCCTGAAGAGGTGAGCGAACTGGCGTGAGCGAATCAAACGCCCTAGAATGATTGCATGAAAAGCAAAGGTGAAGCATTTACACGGCGCGACGCTACGCGGTTGATCGGCGGAACGACGCTCGGACTTATGCTGCCGATTGGTGCGTCGCGCGCACAAGCAGCCGGCCAATCGTCCACGATGATGACACGCGCGATTCCGTCTTCAGGAGAAAAGCTTCCGGTGATTGGACTCGGGAGCTGGGCGACATTTGACGTCGGCCCGGGCTCGCCCCAACTCAAACCGCTAGCCGAAGTGTTATCGCTCTTTGTGAAACATGGCGGCAAGGTGATCGACTCCTCGCCGATGTACGGGCGTGCTGAAGGAGTAATCGGCGATCTTGCCGCCAAATCGCATCTGCGGGACTCGCTTTTTATCGCGACCAAGGTCTGGACCACAGGGAAACAGTCCGGGACCGACATGATGGAGCGCTCGTTGAGCCGCTTTCAAACGAAAAAGATCGATCTGATGCAGGTGCATAATCTGGTCGATGTCGAAACCCAGCTCGCCACGCTTCGCGAATGGAAAGGGAAGGGAAAGATCCGCTACACCGGCATCACCCATTCCGAGGCCCGCGGACATGGCGAAGTAGAAAGAATCATGCGAAGGCAAAAGCCCGATTTTGTTCAGATTAATTACTCGCTGATGGAGCCCGGGGCGGCGCAACGCATTCTGCCGCTCGCTCAGGAGCTACGCATGGGGGTCATCGTTAATCGTCCGTTTGGTGGCGGCGGTTTGTTCAGAAGCGTTTCGGCCAAGCCTCTGCCAGGTTGGGCTGCGGAATTCGATTGCCGGTCCTGGGCCCAGTTTTTCCTGAAATGGATCGTGGCCCATCCAGCGGTTACCTGCGTCATTCCCGCGACGAACAATCCCCAACATTTGGAAGACAATATGGGTGCGGGAGTGGGACGGCTGCCTGACGCCAAAATGCGTCAGCGCATGACGGAACTGTTCGGCAAGTCTTGACCAGGAGAAATCTGGAAGCGCCTATCGGTGGGTCCGCCCTTTCTGACGGACCCGCGCAATCTTCCTGAGGATCAGTATTAGGAAACCAGGAATCCAGGAGAAGAATCGGAACCGGGGAGAAATCATTCGTCGGGAAAATCTGGGCGCGGCTAGTCCCAGAATTGAAGCGATCTGGTGGGGTCAAGGGGGGTTATTGTTGCCAACAGGTAGGAGATAGCCGTATGCACGTCTGTCCAATAAGCAGTCGGCGCATCCGCGCTCGCTTTTTCTGTTACGGCTGAATCAGTTGTAACCACGTCTGTCAATGTATGCGCGTTATCGACCCTGGCCTTCGAATTGGGAGCGAGAACCTGAACCTGCATGAAATGGGGATGGGCATCGGCCCAGGCCAATGCTTCCTTTTTTGTTTCAAAATACCGATCGATGACCAGAGCGCCGCGTTGAAGAGGCGTTCGACCGGCCAGGCGAGCTGCCTTCCGGCTGACCACGGCAGGGCCCGTGTCGACGGCGACGCATTCCCGGTCTTCAAATAACACTTTGCTGCCGTACGGAATCTTGTGCGGATCCACGGCGCAGTGTCCGTTTCGCAACCGCGTTCCATTGGAACACGCGCGCTGTTGTTCGCCCTCGGCGTGCCAGTACACGGTCACGCGCGCGAGGAGAGTTTGCTCGCTGGCGACGACCCCTGGTGCACTAAGCAAAGCGGCGGCGAATAGGATCGTTGCGAACTTCATAAAATGTCTCGGTTCCATGAGCCCAATCGAAAGGAGGCGAATTCAAAAGTGAAGGGGGAGACAGGCTTCAACTAAGGTTCGTAACTGCTTGGAGTGATGGTTCCCGATTCTAGGTAGATTTTCGGGCAAAAGGCTTGCCCCGTGGCACAATGCCTGCAATAAAACGGCGCGTGCGTATCCCCCATTTCCTTATTGCCGCCTGCGTTCTCAGCTTCGCCCCGCGAATTCACGCCGCCGGGCTGGACAAGTCTGAATCGCGCTTTTCCTTTCGTGACACTTCAGGTCGAGTCTTTTCGACCCATGTCGTCCGGCATTTCTGGCGGACGCGCATCCTGCATCCGTTTGCCAAAGTCGATCCCAGCATCGACCCGAAATTGCGGCGCGCGGCGACGATTGCGCAGGAGCGAGCCAATGCCCATTCCAAAGCTCGTTGCTGGCAATATGTAAAAGAGGCTTTACTGGCTGCCGGTGCTGTCGGTTCGTATCCGAAGACCGCTTATGCGGCCCAGGCGGGCGAAGAGCTGGTGCGCTCTTATGGTTTTCACAAGCTGTCCGGTCGCGATCCGTACGCGGCGCCGATCGGTGCGGTGTTAGTGTACGGCGGAAGAGGCCACGTCGAAATTCGAACGAAAGATGGCTTCGTCAGCGATTATCATTCAAACAACGCCTGCTTCTATCCGCTCCTCGCGATCTACGGAAAATCCTCGTCGTAGTCTCTAAAATCCCTGCCAGGAGGCAGGATACTTTTAATCCGTCGCGCCGGAGTTTATCGACGTCCCCGTTCTTATCGGACTCTCGAAGGCTGAAGCGCGGCAAACCTCGGACCGATCGTGCTGCGCGTTGGCGAGGAGAGGGGAGAGTTTAGGGCAACTGCGCGCCGCACGGAATGGAATCGGCCGGGAGAGTTTGCCAGGAGACTCTGGTTCGGCGGAACGACGCGCACAGCCATAAACAGTGGATGGGTCGCAGCCCAGTTTAAGGCTTGCCGCTTGGTCTCAAAAAATCGGTCGATCACAACCGCATTCCGCTCAAAAGGTGACCGGCCAGACAGTCGAGCAGCCTTGCGATTCCGCACTGCGGTGCCGGTGTCGACCGCGGCGAGAGTACTTCCATCCGGGAAAACGATGTTGCTGCCGTAGGCAATTCTTTTTGGATCGACTGCGCAATGCCCAATGCGCAATCGCGTTCCCGTAGCACACTTATGCTGACGAGTGAAGCGATCGGAACCACAGCCGCCGCTGGCCCAGTAAACCGTCACCCGCGCAAGGATCGCTTGCGGTTGGTCCCGCTTAAGCGCCGCAAAACCGTGTGGGGTTAGCAACGCGGTCAATGCGAGAGCGGTGAGCCACAGTTTCATGTCATCTCCGGTCAGTATTGGCGACGGATGATCATGGCCGGCTGCTTGTGCCTTATCGGCTGCCGAATCGATCGACGATCATTGCCTTCCACTTCTCGAAGCGTGGAATCTCGCGGCGACAATCGTAATCCGGGCGAGCAAAAACGAGTTTGAGAGGGGTATGTTGGGAGTGGCGTTCGCTGGAACGTAATTTCAGGCGTCGGGATGAGCTCATTTATTGTTAATATGGAAATTCTAGAACACTTCGGGGCTGCAGTGATAGAAGAAACTTTTGCCAGTTCCGCTTTTTCGGTCAGATCGGCCAGCCCTTACCCCCGCCCATTAACTCCTGGATTGAAGATTCGGAGCTTCCGAAAGTAACCTGACGCGTGACCCGCAAAGGCGACGAGCCCGGCCCGATCCGCATCGCCATGTGGTCGGGACCGCGAAACATTTCGACCGCGCTGATGCGCTCGTGGGGGAGCCGCGACGATACGGTCGTGATCGATGAGCCGTTCTACGCCTGTTATCTCAAAGCAACGGGCAAAACACACCCCCTCACAGACGAAGTAATCGGCCATGGCGAGACCGATCCGAGAAAGGTGATCGACCAACTGACCGCCGCCCTTCCCGACGGAAAGAGCATTTTGTTCCAAAAACAGATGACCCATCATTTGCTGTCCGCGATCGATCGGGATTGGATCGGTCAGATGACGAACTGTTTTCTGATTCGCGATCCCGCGGAAGTGATCACTTCATATATAAAGAAGAACGATGATCCAGGGCTGGAAGATCTCGGTTTTGTGCAACAGCTCGAGATTTTTGAGCGCGTTCGCAAGACGACAGAGACGTTCCAACCGATTATCCTCGACGCGAAAGATGTTCTGGAAAATCCGGAGCGAATGCTGCGGCTTCTTTGCGCTGCGGTCGGCGTTCCATTCGATCGCGCGATGCTGTCCTGGTCGCCTGGATTGCGCGAGACGGACGGTGTTTGGGCCAAACATTGGTATGGCGAAGTCGCGAAATCGACAAGCTTCCAACCCTACCGGCCCAAAAACGAACCGGTGCCGGAGCGGTTGAGCGGGATCTACGAACGTTGTCGCGAATGCTATGAGCCACTTTATCAATACCGACTACGTTGAACCGCGAAAGTGTAGAGGTGCTTGTGCCAAGCACCTGACTTTTAGCTTCGGCGGTTGACTCAACCGCCGCTACAATTCGTGCTCTATAATGCTCCAGCAGTTTAACGAGAGAAACCGCGATCTGGTCGTAAACATCAACGGCCGGCTGATGCATCGGGACGAAGCGGGAATCAGTCCGTTCGATTCTGCCGTGCAAGGTGGGGACGCGGTCTGGGAAGGGTTACGCCTTTATCGGGGCCGGATCTTCAAGCTCCACCAACACCTCGATCGATTGCATCGATCCGCGGGCGCCTTGTCCTTCGGCGAGATTCCGACACGCGAAATGATCATCGACGAGATAAGACGCACTTTAATCGCGAACAATATGCGCGACGGCGTGCATGTTCGGCTCACCCTGACGCGCGGGCTGAAAACTACGTCGGGCATGGATCCGCGCCTTAATCAAAGCGGGCCCACTTTAATTGTACTGGCCGAATACAAGGCGCCGGTCTACAGCAAAACCGGTCTAACTTTGATAACGAGCAGCATTCGCCGGCCGCCACCGGAGATACTTGATCCGCGAATTCATCACGCCAATCTTTTGAACTCCACCCTGGCGAAAATTGAAGCAAACAACGCCGGCGCAGACGACGCCCTCATGCTGGATATGCGTGGAAACGTGGCGGAGACGAACGCGACACACGTGTTTATCGTGCGCAACGGCGAGCTGGCGACGCCGCGCGTTGTTGCCTGCCCGGACGGAATTACGCGTGCGAGCGTGCTCGAAATTTGCGCCATCGAAAAGATTCCCTGCCCGGAAACCGATCTGACGCTCGACGATATCCATCGCGCCGATGAAGTCTTTTGCACCGGCACCATGGGCGAGCTGGCCGGTATCGTGAAAGTTGACCGCAAGATCATCGGCGATGGCAAAGTCGGCCCGATGACGCTCCGATTGAGCGATCTATATGCCAGACGTACCGCAACAGAGGGTGTTGAGATGATTGAAATGTAGCGTCCGCTGCTTGCCCGCGAAAAGTTCCCAGCCTCAGCGACACCTGTTAACATCGCCGGTCCCTGCTGGACCTCGGCGGCCATTTTCCCGGCTTAAGATTCCGGAGTAACTACGTGCAGTGTCATGAATTCCGGATGCGCATTCGTCCATGAGACTGCGTCGCGCTTCGTTTCGAAAAATCGGTCGACCACGATGGCGCTGCGCTGGGTCGCCGTTCGACCGCAAGCCCGCGCAGCTTTGCGACTGACCACGGCCGGTCCTGTATCGACTGCGGTGCAGGCAGCGTCAGGAAAGACAACCTTGCTTCCGTACGGGATTCGTTTCGGATCGACGGCGCAATGCCCCGCCCGCAAACGTCGGCCTGTGCTCGCCAATTTTCCGGATTCTCCCGGAGCGACCCAGTAACTGGTGACGCGCGCCAGGACAGATTCCTCACGCGCGAAAACGGCTGATGCCGGCGGTAATAAAAATAGGAATGTGCAAAATAATTTCATTGTGTTCCAGCAATGCTCCGTTGTTGTCGAGTCTCGGGTGGAGCTGCTATTCGCGACGTTGGAAGGCGCACGTATGCGGCTTCAACTTTCGGATTCGGAATAGCCCCGGCGCGCTGGCCCCTGGGGCGCGCGGACTTCTGACGCCGGCTCGGTCTGACGAGCCGGCCCTCTCTATAGATGACTTGGGAAGCTTGTCAACCGGCGGTAGAAAACAAAGCGCACTAAGCGGGGGGAGGTGACGAAAGGGCCGGTTACTCGGTTCGCAATGCCTCCACCGGATTGAGCATGCTGGCACGGCGTGCTGGCAGCAAACAGGCGACGAGCGCGGCCGTGCCGAGAACGCCCATAGTGCCGATCAGGAGAAGAGGATTATGCGCGGACGTTTGGTAGAGCTGTGCCGCAATCAAACGGCCAAGCGCAAGTGCCGCGGCCAACCCCAAAACCAGTCCGGCAATCACCGGCTTCATCCCTTGCGTCACAATCAGGCGCAACACATCCATCGTTTGCGCGCCGAGCGCCATTCTTACGCCGATCTCCCCGGTGCGTTGCTCGACCGTGTAGGCGACGGCGCCGTAAATGCCGACCGTGGCGAGGAGGAGTGCGACACCGGCGAAAATTCCGAGCAACATCATCATCAGGCGCGCCTGCCCAAGGGCCTGGGCGACGACCGCGTCCATCGCTTGTGGCTGGTTGATCGCCAGCCCCGGGTCAACGCTGTTGAGAGCCGTCTTCGCTAATCTTGTCACCGCATCCGGTTTCAACGCACTACGCACCGTGATGGACACGAACGGAAAATTCTCCTGGGCCCAGGGACGATAAAATTCCATGTCGTTTTGTTTGGCCACACGGTCGGAACGGACATCGCCAACAATACCGATGATCTCGGTCGGCACGCTTGCGCTGGTCACGAGCAAGGTTTTGCCGATCGGGTTTTCGTTCCCAAAAACTTTGCGCGCGCCGGCGTGGCTGATCAGCATGACGTTCGGGCGATCGGCGATGTCGTGCTCATCGAAGTCGCGGCCGGACAGAATCGGAATGCCCCAGGTCTTAAAGTATCCCGGAGCCACATCGTGTGATGGAGCGCCGGCGCGCTGAGGAACGGGCAGGACGTTGCCCTCCGGACGGGTGTAAAGAGTGGAGCCGTTACCGCCGGCGAGTGGAAAATCCCCGCTCAGGACCGAATTTTCGAGACCCGGTGTCGCGTGCAGGGCGTTGGTGGTCTGCTCAACGAAACGCTGGCGCGCGGCGATGTCTGGATACTGCGCCTGGGGCAGCGCGATGAAACTGACCCACAGATTTTCCGGACGAAATCCAATGTCCTGCTTGCTCAACCTCAAAAAGCTCGCGATGAGCAGACTGGCCCCGGCCAGCAATGTGACCGACAGCGCGACCTGCGCTCCAACCAAAATCTTGCGGAAACGCTGTTGCCGCACGCTGCCGCTCGATCCGCGTCCCCCTTCCTTCAGTCCGTCAATCAGATCGGCACGCGAACTTTGCCACGCCGGATAAAATCCCATCAAGAGACCGGTAAGAAGAGAGAGCGCAATCGTAAAGCCGAGCACCGGAATCGATAAGCTGACTCCCGTTTCTCGATCGAAGGGAAGAAAATTTGCCGCCATTCGCGGCACCAGTGGAACCAATCGCCAGGCAAGGAGGGTACCCAGTACTCCAGCCAGCGCGCTGACCAGCATACTTTCGAATACGAAAAGCCGCAGCACACTCGACCGGGACGCGCCCAACGCCATGCGCAACGCGATTTCACGGCGCCGTCCGCTAAATCGCACGAGCAGCAGGTTCGCCACGTTGCTACACGCGATCAGGAGCACGAAAGCCACCGCCGCGAGCAGTGTGGCGAAGGCCGGCCGGAGATCGCCTGTTACATCCTCCGGCAAGGTTTTGGCGACTACGGAAAATTGGGCGTCGATCTTTTCCGGGTATTGCGCCTGGTAGCTTTGGGCTAGCGACGGCAACGCCGCGCGGACTTGCCCGACACTTTCGCCCGGTTTCAATCGGCCGATCGCGCGCAGAAAACCGGTCCCGCGCATCATTCGCTCGTGCGTGAACCCGGGGATCACGAACGGCTTCGTCGTCCAAACCTCATTCCCGTTGGGGCCGACCCACGAGACAGGCATGTTCGGCAGCACGCCCACGATGGTGTGCGCCACGCCGTCGAGCGCGATGCTGCGCCCGATCACATTCGGATCGCCGCCTAATCGTTTCCGCCAGAAATTCTCACTCACCATCGCCACGTCCGCGCCTTCCTCTTCCTGTGGCAGAAAGGTGCGGCCCCGGATTGGCCGAACCCCCAGCACATCGAAGTAATTTGAGGTCACGCGAAAAGCGGGGAACTGAACTGCGTCACCCAGTCCCGTAAGCGTCAGCGCGACCCCGCTCTCGGCCGCGAAGCCATCGAACATTGTCTGGCCGTCCCGGTAATGCATGTAGCGCGGCGCTGACATAGCGAGGTTATCCAGGCCCTGTTCTTTGACCTGTGCGAAAACGTGCACCACCCGGCCGGGCTCCTTGAACGGGAGCCCGCGCAGGAATAAATCGTTAATCAAGCTGAAGATCGCGGTGTTCAGCCCGATCCCCAACGCCAGCGTGATCAGCGCCAGAAGGGTGAACCCGGGTGATTTAAGCAATTGCCGGAAGGCAAAACGAAGATCGATCATCATAGGAGCAGGGTTCCCCTTCTAATCTTGTAACTTTCTCAACTATTTAACCTCTGTTGTTGTAACTCAAGATTTGATGCGCCCAACGGCACAGTTGGATTCAAATAAGAGACGCCGCTGCCACCCGTTTTTGTCTAAAATAGCGAAACGAGGCGAGACCATCATATTTACACAGGGAAATTGTAGGGCGTCTGTGTCAGACGCCAACCCCCGCGATCGGGCGAATGCGTGACAGACCTTCTCCCGATGATACCGTGCGGAAAATGGAAGCTGCCGATTGGGTATCACTGAGCGATCAGGATCTTCTGGAACGCCGGATCTCGAGGCTTGGATTGCGACTGGAAGGAACGCCGCTCGAACCGTTGATCCAGCGACTCTACGACGAGCTGTCGGCTAAAGGGCTTGCCTTTCATCCGCCTTGTCATGTGGGCGACGAGTGGTTCGTTCCGATCGGGATTCCGGCCATATTCGTGCCATTTTTCCTGGTGCATGACCGGTTGCGTGCGCTGGAGCGGACGATGATGCTCGAGGTCGAAGGGGAGACGGCAGAGTGGTTCATGAAATTGATGCGGCACGAGGCAGCCCATGCCTACAGCTACGCTTTCCAGCTTCAACGCAAAAAGAAGTGGCAGAAATTTTTCGGGCGCACGTCGCGCGAGTCGACGCCGAACTTTTACCGGCCGCGTCCGTTCAGCCGCAGTTACGTCATGCACCTTGATGATTGGTACGCGCAGGCGCATCCGGATGAAGATTTCGCGGAGACTTTTGCCATTTGGCTCACCCCGGACCTCGAGTGGCGTGAGCGTTACGCCGGCTGGCGTGCTCTGCGAAAACTCGAGTATATCGATGAACTGATGCGTTCACTGGCGGGGAAACCGGCGATGCATACCCCGAAATATCGCGTGGCCGATTACGATTGCCTGAACCTCAAGCTGAAGACTTATTACGCGCGCAAACGGAAACTTTATGAAGATACCTATCCGGATTTCTACGACGCCGATCTTCGTCAGCTTTTCGCCGCGCCCGCCGGGATAACGGCGAGCAGATATCTGCGGTTGCGGCGACGGCGTTTGATGAATTCGATTTGCCAATGGACGAATGAGAAGAAATTCCGGGTAAATGAACTTCTTGTCCGGCTCACGGAACGCTGCGATCAGCTCGACCTCCATGTGCTCAATGACGATCCGCAGCAGGATTTTCGCGTCGCTTCCTACATCACAACGCTGGTCATGAATTATCTCTTCACCGGCAAGTTCAAGCGCACCAAATAACAGAACCAAACATTTGTTTGTGAAAAAGAAACTCAAAGTCCTCGTTCTTTTCGACGGTACCAGTCCCACCACCCTCGATCAGGACTTGACCAAGGAGATGAAGGACAAGGATTGGAAGACCGAGGCGGACGTCATGGCCGCGCTCGCCAAGCTTGGCCATACCGCAGAGCATCTCGCCATCTTCGATGATCTCGATTTGGTCCGGCAAAAACTGGAAAGTTTCGCGCCCGACGTTCTTTTCAATCTCGTCGAGCAGTTCAAGAACAACCCCGGGTTCGACCAGAACATCGTTTCATTGCTCGAAATGCAAGGCATCCCCTTCACCGGCTGCGGCGCGACCGGTCTCGTCCTGTGCAAGCACAAAGGCATCTCGAAAAAGATTCTGAGCTATCATCACATCCATGTGCCGCATTTCGTGGTGATCCCGCGCGGCCAACGCATCGCCCGGCTGAAGCAGCCCAAGTTCCCCATCCTGGTCAAACCGGTGAAGGAAGAAGCCTCCTACGGCATTTCGCAGGCCTCCTTTGTGGAGAGTGACGAGCAGTTCAAAGAGCGCGTGGCGTTCATTCACGAGAAATACGACAGCGACGTCATCGCAGAGGAATACATCGAGGGCCGCGAGCTCTACGTCAGCCTGATGGGCAACGTGAGGCTAACGGTCTTTCCCATCCGCGAGCTGATCTTCCGCGAAGTGCCGCCTAACGAGCCGAAGATTGCGACCTACAAGGCGAAATGGGATGAGGATTATCGCAAACGCTGGGGCCTGAAGAACCAGGACGCCGAGGGGCTCGACCGGGATCGCGTCGCGTCTATCGAGGAGACGTGCAAGCGGATCTATCGTCTTCTCACGATCGACGGCTACGCGCGGATCGATCTGCGGCTGACGGTGAACAACGAGCTTTATTTCATCGAGGCGAACCCAAACCCACATCTCGCGGCCGACGAGGACTTCGCGCAATCGGCAGAAAAGGCTGGTCTGAAATTTCCGCAATTGATCGATGCGATTATGCGGCTCGGGATGAAGAGAGCTCGAGTTTAGGGAAAAGAATCGAACGCACCCTGGCAGGAAGGATGGGATCTCGCTAGCGTACAGTATCACTTGAGGCGTGACCGGCGTCTGGGGAGCACACGCGCCCTCGCGTGCAAACGCCAGTCCGGCTCGGACTTTCGGCGCCCCGCCGAAACGGACTTTCGCGGAAATGACTCGGTACCAATTTACTTAAGGGGGAACAAGTTCGCGATGGCGAAGGCGCCATCGCCAACACGCGAGGGCGCGTGCGCTCCCCAGAGCTGAAGCATGTTCGCTGTTCCCTTCACGTTTTCATCTGATACACGGCTCTAGAAGCGGTTTGGCGGTCTTAAAGAGTGGACTTGTAGGGCGTTTCTGTGAAACGCCAACCGACTCAGAATCTCAACCAGAACTTTATTTTGGTTTCTTGCCCCACAAATGGAAGGTGTAGGTGAAGACGACGTAGCCGAGCACTTCGTGCGGCCGATCGTTCGTGACGTAAAGGGCGGGGTTAACCTGAAAGTCACGCGTAATGTTGCAGGTGACACCAATCGTCGATGAGTTGCCTGAGCCACTCTGGAAATCGATCTGGGCCCGCCAGGTTTTGTTGAAATCGTAGCAGTAACCGAGAATGACTTCATTCCGAAAATCAACGTGTGTGACGCCGACGGTGAACTTGTGCTGCTCGGTGTAATAGCCAGCCTCCAGAAAAGGCTGCGGGTCGACATGATTCTGGGGCGACCAATCCACAAAACCGGCGGAGAGGAGGTAGGGTTCTTTTTGAATTAATCCCAGTTCCGTGCCGAAAATGAATTCCTCGGGTTTGAAACCTTTAAAGACGGCGATCTCGGCCCACTTCGTGACACCTAACTCCGCCTGCAGTTCGTAGGGATTTGCGATTTTTTGGTCCTGCGCCTGAAAACTGAGCGAGAGATCGCCTTCCGGTTGCAGATCCGGCGTCACGATCTGACTCAGACCCTTCGTCGTGGCCCACGACTCCTGAATGCATGCCGCCGTCATCAGCCACAATATGCAGAGCGCAATCGCCTTTCGGGTGAGCATGCTTCTCTTTATTCGAATCTGAAGTCGTTTGGAAGCGGTAGAAATAATACTCAATTTCCGAAGCTTTCCTGAGTGGACTCGGCGCGACAGGCGCTCAATCCCGAAAGTTTTCGGGGCCGTCCATCGGCAGGCGCTCAACGCAAAGAAGCTTCTGTGCGTGGGCGAACGAGCACGCACAGGTAGGGACGCATCTCCGAGGCGTCCGGGTAAATGCGGTCGCGTGCCGCCGCCTCACTTCAACAACCGGGCTCAATTCCGAAGTTGCAAGAGTTGTCGGCCATTGGCATTAAGGATTCATGAATTGGCGAAATGTTTTCATAACAGCGATCGCAACGGCGGGGATTTTCGGCTCGAATGGAAATTCGGGGGCGGCAGAGGATTTTTCCGACGTCAAAGCGGAAATTGCAAAGCATCACGACGAATCCGTCAAAAGATTGCAGGACTGGATTCATCAGGTCTCGATCGCAGCTGAAGATCGCGGGTATCCCGAAGGCGCCAATTATATGGCGCAAATGCTGCGCGATGCCGGATTCAATCAGGCGACGGTGGTTTCAACCGATGGCAAACCGGGCGTTTTCGCCACGCTTGATGCCAGCGCGAGCAAGACGGTCGGCCTTTATTTCATGTACGATGTGAAGCAATTCGATCCGGCGGAATGGACGTCGTCACCGACGGACGCAGCGCTCGTGGATAAGGCGGGGTTGGGGAAAGCCATTGTCGGTCGCGGCGCGGTGAATCAGAAGGGACCGGAGGCGGCATTTGTGGCTGCGCTCCATGCCATCCGCGGTGTGGGGAAAAAGCTGCCGGTAAATCTGGTCCTGGTAGCCGAGGGCGAAGAAGAGATTGGTTCGCCGCACATGGGGCAGATTGTGCACCGGCCGGAAGTGCAATCGGCCCTGGCAAAATGTATCGGCGTCTTCATGCCGTCGGCCTCGCAGGATCCGGACGGCGTGGTAACGGTTAGTCTCGGCGCGAAAGGCATCATCGAATTGGAGTTGACCTGCACCGGCGAAAAATGGGGCCGTGGTCCGGCCAAAGACATACATTCCTCGCTCAAGGCGATGGTGGACAGTCCGTCCTGGCATCTCGTCCATGCGCTCGACACGCTCGTGTCGGCCGACGGTAACCAGATCGCGATCGATAATTATCCGAAGCCACGACCCCCGAGCGCGGAAGAGAAAGCGATGATTGCCAACGCGGCGAAACGTCGCGACGAATCCGCCGAAAAGAAACGTCTGAGCGTGCAGCACTGGATTGACGATCTCCCGTGGGGACCGGCGCTGGAACGGCTTGAATCGCAGCCGACGGTGAACATCGAGGGATTGGTCGGCGGTTATACCGGCCCCGGCGGCAAGACTGTCCTGCCGTACAAAGCAGTGGCGAAACTGGATTTTCGCCTGGTGCCCGACATGACGGCGGAGGGCGCGCTCGCGGCGTTGAAGACGCATCTGGCCAAGCGCGGTTTTGGCGATATCGATGTCAATATGACGGGCGGATATGATCCGACGAGTACGCCGGCGAGCGCGCGGCTTATTCAGGCTCAGGTCGCGGTCCTGAAGCAGGCAGGCATCGATCCGGTCATGTGGCCGCGCAACGCGGGCTCGTATCCCGGCTACGTTTTCACGAGCAATCCGTTGAAGCTCGCGGCCGGACATTTCGGACTCGGTCACGGCAGCGGCGCGCACTCCCCGGACGAATACTATGTCATCGAATCTTCGAACCCGAAGGTTCAAGGACTCGACGGCGCAGTCCTCTCTTTCGTGCAGTATCTCTACGAACTTGCGAAAGAGTAGCCGGCGAGCTGGCGGTCCAACGATGGACAGCACGCCGCGGCGCCGAATGGGACTTGCGTGTCAAGGCAAGGGCTCTTGCCACCGGCAGGGATGAGTTCCGCCAATTCGAAACTCGCAATTCGCCCCCGGTAATCTAAATCTGAAGCGATGCAGGACACGCTGACGCCGATGATGCAGCAGTATCAGCGGCTGCGGAAAAGTATTCCCCCAGATACCCTTCTGCTTTTTCGACTGGGCGATTTTTACGAGCTGTTTTTTGAGGACGCAAAAGAGGCTTCCGGTTTGCTTAATCTCGCGTTGACCAAGCGGAACACGGTCCCGATGTGTGGCATGCCTTACCACGCCGCGCCGAGTTATATCGCCAAACTGATCAAGGCGGGGAAGCGCGTCGCCATTTGCGATCAAACGAGCGAACCGCAGCCGGGAAAGATCGTCTCACGCGATATTACGCAAATCATCACCGCCGGCACGGTGAGCGAGTTGAATCTACTCGAGGCAAAGCGGGCCAATTATCTGGGCGCGGTTTATCGCGAAGACGACATCTTTGGCTTTGCCTATGCCGATCTGACAACGGGGGAATTTCGTCTTGTCCAGATGGAACAGGAGCAGTCGCTTTTTGACCAGCTGGCGCGCGTTTCACCTTCCGAGGTGTTGATCAGCGACGGGCAAAAGGAAAAACTGCCTCGGTTGGAACACACCGTCGCCTACGACGGCTACGCGTTTTTACCCGAGCAAGCGTCGTTCACCTTGTGCGAGCATTTCAAAACAAAATCGTTGGATGGGTTTGGTTGCGGTGAGATGCGGGCCGCGGTCGGCGCGGCGGGCGCGATTGTTCATTATCTTACCCATCAGCTGCGTCGGAGGATCGACCATTTACGATCGCTCCGATGCGACACGGTTGCACAGTTTGTCACGCTCGATGCAGCTACCCAGACGAATCTGGAGCTGGTCGAATCCCGAAACGATCGGGACACGAGCTTGCTTTCCGTGCTCGATCGGACGCTGACTCCAATGGGGGGCAGAAAACTGAGGGCATGGATTCTTCAACCGTTGCGCGACCGGATCGAACTCGAATGCCGCCAGCAGATGATCGCCGATCTATTACATCAACCGGATTTACTCGGCTCCATTCGAAGCGAACTGAAGTCGATCCGCGATTTGGAGCGCGCGGCGGGACGTTTGAGCCAGGCCTCCGGGAACGCCCGCGACCTGGTCGCGTTGAAGACATCTGTCGAACAAATCCCGAAGTTGAAAACCGAACTCGGAAAACTGATCGAGCGCGCCCGTTTCGGTAAAGGGAGGGATGTTTCTCTGGCTCCGCTGCCGGACCCGGCAAATATTGAAGGCGGAGCACCTGAACCACCGACGGACTCGGACGGCTCGCCTCCGGCCCAGAGGGACCTACGCCCCGGCGGGGAGAGCCGTCCCTACCTGAACCTGCCTGAACTCGTGTATGCTGATTTGCACGAAATGCCTGAGCTAGCGGCCAAACTGTCACGCGCGTTGTTGGACGATCCGCCGCTGGCATTGAAGGAAGGAGGAATCTTCCGGGATGGTTACGATTCGGATTTGGACCAGGTGCGCAAGGCATCCCGCGAAGGCAAAGGCTGGATCGGCGAATTGCAGGAACGGGAAATCGCGGCCACGGGAATCAAATCTCTCAAAGTCCGGTTCAATTCTGTCTTCGGATATTTCATTGAAATTACGAAGAGCAATCTGGTCAACGTCCCCGGACATTACGTGCGCAAACAAACGACCGTCGGTGGCGAGCGCTATATCACGCCCGAACTCAAGGAAATGGAGGCGCAGATTCTGGGCGCGGACGAACGCGCGCGAAACCTCGAGTATCAGCTTTTCCAGAAACTGCGCGATGAAACGGTCGCGGAGATTGGGGCGATACAACAGACCGCTTCCGCCATTGCCGTCCTTGACGTGATTTGTTCGTTCGCGGAGACCGCTCGCTTATTTCACTATGTCCGGCCGGCGTTAAACGTAACTCTGCGACTCAATATTAAAGACGGGCGCCATCCGGTACTCGATCAGACGTTGATCGAGGAGAAGTTTGTGCCGAACGATACTTCACTCGATGGAGAAATGCGCCTGGCTATTATTACCGGTCCGAACATGGCGGGAAAATCGACCTACATTCGCCAGGTGGCCTTAATTGTTTTGATGGCGCAAATCGGGAGTTTTGTTCCGGCGGCGAGCGCAGAAATCGGCCTGGTCGATCGCATTTTTACGCGGGTGGGCGCGAACGACGATCTGGCCCGCGGACAATCAACGTTCATGGTGGAAATGAACGAGACAGCCAACATCGTGAATAACGCGACTGAACGCAGCCTTGTCATTTTGGATGAGATTGGACGCGGCACTTCCACTTTCGACGGCCTCTCCATTGCCTGGAGTGTGGCGGAGTTCCTGCACGACAAAGTCAAGGCCCGGACGCTGTTTGCGACCCATTATCACGAACTGACGAAACTGGCGGAGGAGCGCAAAGGAGTCTGTAATTTTAATGTCGCCGTTCGTGAGTGGAACGAGCAGATCATTTTTCTGCGCAAGATTGTTCCAGGTGGCGCGGACAAAAGTTATGGCATTCAGGTGGCGCGCCTGGCCGGCCTGCCCAGGGAAATCCTGGATCGCGCGAAGGAGATTCTGGCCCATTTGGAAAGCCCGAATCATGCGGCCGCAAACAGCGAGGGGAAAGAATCCCGGCGCTCGGCGAAAGGAATGCCCTCCGCCGAAAAGCCGCAGCTTGATTTGTTATAATCTTATCGTCGAAGCACGCCGAGAAAATGTCGCTACCTTTTACGCTGACGCGGCCGCCAGGAGAATTTATAATGATGTGCCACCCGCACCCGCCATGCCCGTTAAAACCGAGAAGGAACTAAACGAACCGCAACGCGGGCATTGGCTCAAAGCCGTGGCTGCGATCGAGCTGCGCAACTTCGGTTATGCAATCTCACTTCTGCAGGCCATCCTCAAACAGGAGCCGGAATTCCTGACCGGGCGACAGTTGCTGCGGAGAAGTGAAGTCACCCGGCATAAGGCAGCGAAGAAGAGCTATTTTAACATTTCGACTGCGCCCATTGCGGTGATGAAGGCGCAACGTGAAATGAAAAAAGATCCCCGGCGTGCCGTGGAGATGATTGAAAAAGTGCTGGAGGAAGAACCGTACAATCGCCAGGCAAATCTTGTTCTTAAGGAAGCAGCGGTCTCGGCCGGTTGGCCGGAAGTCGGGGTCTTTGCTCTGCAAACGCTGCTCGAAGAACATCCGCGTGATTTGAAGGTGCTTCATGAGCTGGGCCGTCTTTATCACGAGATGGGTGCAAGCGATTCTGAGGTGGAAGTCTACAACCGCATCACCGCGCTCGATCCGCTCGATGCCGAGGCGGTACGCCGCGGCAAGGATGCATCCGCTCACGCGTCCATGAGTAGTGGCGGTTGGACGCAGGCAGAGAGTTACCGCGATTTGATCAAGGACAAAGAAATGGCGGTTTCACTCGAACAACAGGGCCGGATGCAGTTGAGCGGAGAATCGCTTGAGCAACAGATCGCCGAAACGTACCGACGCCATCAGACCGAACCGCAGAACGTGGACCTGGCCCGAAAACTCGCGGCCTTGAACGAGGAGAAAGGCGACATTGAGACGGCAATTTCGTGGTACCAATACACGGTAGATTTGACCGGCGGCAGCGATAGCGGATTGATCCGGAAAATCTCGGACCTGAAGTTGGATCAGCTCGGGCGTGAGATTACCGAGCATGAAGCGTTTGTCGTCTCGCACAGCGCGGCCGACGCCGGCTATGAGGAAAGGAGCGAGCAGCTGAGAGCGGCGAGGCAAAACCGGGCCGAGCTACTCATTAGCGAGGCCCGCAAACGGGTGGATCGGAACCCGACCGACTTGCAGCTTCGATTCGAACTGGGTGAGCGTTTGCTCCAAGCGGGCCACTTTCGTGACGCACTGCCGGAGCTGCAGCGCGCTCGCCAAAATCCAAATGCGCGGCTGAAAGCAATGAACCTGCTTGGTCGCTGTTATCGCGAACTTGGCATGCTGGACCTGGCGATGAAGCAGTTTGAGGAGGCAGCCAGGGAAATCCTGTCGATGGACGCGATGAAGAAAGAAGTCGTTTATAACCTTGGACTCGTTTACGAGCAGATGGGAAATCGCGATAAGGCAATTCAGTGCATGAAGCAGATTTACGAAGCCGATTATGGTTTTCGGGACGTCGCCGCGCGCGTGGAAAGCTCCTATGGCCAGGGAACAGCTCCGGCCGAGTAGGTTTCGCATTATAGGCATTACAGACGTCTGAAGGACCAGTTTTGCGTCCCGTTCGATTCTGATTCACGTCCAAATCCAATGGAAAATGCGATTCCCAATTGCCGGAAGTGCCGGTGCATCAACCAATAACCACATTTATGAAAAACAAATCTGTTATGTTTCTACGTGTCGAAATAATGAGCGTCCTGATCGGATCGCTCTGTTTTGCGGAGTTAGCGATGGCCCAGGGGGGCTATTCGGCGAAACCAGCGCCAGTACAGGGAGCATCGGCGGCTCCGGGAGCGTCCGCGACGGCAACACCCCGTCCGGGCGGAGAGATCAGCATGATTCCGCGAAAAGCGGACAATCCAAGCAAGACGGCCGGCGGGCTCAGTGCGGCGGACAAGAGCTTCATGACGAATGCTGCCAAGGGCGGAATGATGGAGGTCGAGGGCGGCAAGATGGCGGCGGCGAACTCACAGAATGCCGACGTTAAGAAATTCGGGAACCGAATGGTCGCCGATCACTCGAAGGCGAACGACGAATTAAAGGCGATTGCAGCAAAGAAAGGCGTCAGCCTGCCGAATGCAAAGGAAGGGATGAGCTGGAAATCGGACAAGAAATACATGGACATGATGGTGAAGGATCACGAAAAGGATCTGGCCGAATTTCAGCAGGAAGCGAAGAACGGCAGCGATGCGGACGTCAAGAAGTTCGCCGACAAGACCGCGAAGGTGGTTCAAAAACATTTGGCCATGGCGAAAGAGATCGATGGCAAATTAAAGTAGTAGCGATCCCTTATGATTAACGGATTTTCTTTAAGCTTGCGTTTTCAGGTCCTATTTCTGGTGATCGTGTCTCTCTGCTCGGCTGGTTTGGCCATGGCGCAGGCGGGCCGCTCATCAGGCGCAATGCCGAATCCGGCGATGCAAACTGGAGCGCCCTACTCAGATTTCGGGGCTACGGCAAACTCGCGGACGACTAATGCCGGAGCCAAGAGCGCCGGTGGAACGCTCAGCGCAATGGACAAGAACTTCATGATAAACGCCGCCAAAGGTGGAATGATGGAGGTTGATGGCGGCAAAATGGCGGCGCAGAAAGCGCAAGACGCCGAGGTCAAGAAATTCGGGAATCGGATGGTGAACGATCACTCGAAGGCGAATGGTGAGTTAAGGGCTATTGCCACAAGAAAGGGGATGGGCCTTCCAAATACGCAGCCGGGAATGAGTTGGAAATCGGACAAGAAGTACATGGACGTGATGGTGAAGGATCACGTCGCGGACCTGGCTGAGTTCCGGCAGGAAGCGAAAAGCGGAAGCGATCCTGACGTGAAGCGATTCGCTGACAAGACCTCGACGGTAATTGAAAAACATTTAGCCCTGGCCAAAGAAATCGATGGCAAGCTGAAGTAGCCACTCCAAAAAGATTGTTGATTGCAAACGGCGCGTCCTCCGGACGCGCCGTTTTGTTTTTGGAGGTATCGCTGTGGGCAGGAACCGGCGCTACCGCACGTCTTCCGGGTGAAAAAATCAGGTAGGGACGGCTCTCCCCGCCGGGGCGTAGATCCCTCTGGGCCGGAGGCGAGCCGTCCGTCTAACAAGAAATAGTGGGACGAGACAAGCTCATCCCTCCCTGCACGGCGACATATTCGACTTCGCTCAGTGCAGGCGCCGCGCCGTGGCTACAATTCCTTGGAGAATGGAGTCGGGAGCCCAGCGACATGCGCGCGCTACCAAAACTCGCTTGCTTTTACAGGCACAACCGGAATCGTGCGGTCAATGCCGAAGACAAAGATCATTTGTACCCTGGGACCGGCAACGGAGAAGAGGGAGATATTGCAACAACTGATCCAGCACGGCGCGGACGTGTTCCGGCTGAATATGAGTCACGCCAGCGAGGAATCGGTTCGCAAAATCATCCCGATGGTACGACAGCTCGCTGATGAAAGCGGTCGCAGCGTCGCGATTTTGCTCGATACGCAGGGCCCGGCAATTCGCACCGGGGACGTGAAGACCGATCTCCATTTGCGACCGGGCGACGTCATCGAGTTCACCGTGCACGGCGCCAAAAGCGAGGAGAAGTACTCGGTCGATGTCAACTACGACGGCCTGGTGAACGACGTTCAGGTGGGCCATACGGTCCTGGTCGACAACGGGATGATCCGGTTGCTCGTTTTGGAGAAACGAAAGGACCGTGTTCGCTGCAAGGTGCTCACTCCAGGCACGCTCGGGTCGCGGCGTCACATCAATCTGCCGGGCGTGCGGGTCAATCTGCCCCCGATGACGAAAAAGGATATTGTTGACGTGGAACTGGGAGTTGAGCTCGGCGTCGATTTCGTGGCGTTAAGCTTCGTGCGCGAGCGAAGCGATCTGGAAGAACTGCGCCGGCTGCTCGTACAGAAGAAAAGCAACGCGCGAATAGTTGCCAAAATCGAAGATCAATCGGCCGTGCACTCGATTGATGAAATCATTAAGGCGGCTGACGCGGTGATGGTGGCGCGAGGAGATCTTGGAATCGAGTGCCCGATGGAAGAACTGCCGATCATTCAGCGGCGCATCGTGAAGTTGAGCTTGCGCCTGGGCAAACCGGTTATCGTTGCGACCCACATGCTCGAGTCGATGATCTCGAATCCGATGCCGACGCGGGCCGAGATCACGGATGTGGCCAATGCCGTGTTCGAGCAGGCGGACGCGGTCATGCTCAGCGGCGAAACCAGCATCGGCCGGTACCCGGTGGAATGTGTTCAAATTCTGAATCGCGTTGCCCGGCGTATCGAAAGGAGCGGCGGTGCCGGTTACGCCAAGTCCGCCCTCCTGGAAGATCTTCGGCAAAAAACGGTGGCTTCAGCGGTTGTTTTGGCGAATTCATTGTCGCGCGCCAAAATTGTTGTGTTCACCCGACACGGCACGATGGCGCGGCATGTTTCCAATCTGCGCCCTGAAAACGCCACGATCTTTGCCTTCACGCCGAGCGAGGAAGTTCGGCGGCAGCTGGCGATTTCCTGGGGTGTTTGCCCTGTGCATCTCGATTTTACCGACGATCCGAACGCGACGATCGAAGCCGCGGCAGAGTTTCTTCGCGACAACAAGTTAACAACCCCGGGTGATCAACTGGTCATTATCACCGACTTGCGAGCGGGCGAGGATCGGATCGATTCGGTGCAGTTGCGCACGGTGAAGTAGCAGGTAGGGACAGCTCTCCGAGCTGTCCGGACGCCTCGGAGAGGCGTCCCTACCTGAAAGAGCTGTCCGATGAACGGCTTCCTCGGGAGGGGCCTGAAAGCAAAAACGCGCCGATTAGATCGGCGCGTTCTTGAAAACTTTGAGCGATTTACGCTTCGACGGGCAGCTCCACATCAACCGGGCGCTCCTTTTTGCCAAGAGCACGGCGCAGTTTCGACAGCGCAATATTCTGCAACTGGCGAATACGCTCACGGGTGACGCCGAACTTTTTGCCAACTTCCTCCAATGTCTTTGGCTTGCCACCATCCAGGCCGAACCGCTGGAAGATGATCTTCTTCTCGCGGTCATCGAGGACGTCGAGCAATCCGCCAACTTCATTGCGCAGGTTTTTGTCACGCAACAGCTCGAAAGGCGTTTGTGCATCCTCGTCTCCGACGATTTCGCCGAATTCGGTCGAGTCATCATCGCTGATCGGGGCGTCGAGTGAGGCCGGTCGAATAGAAACGGTCTTTAACTGCGAAACCTTTCCGCTCGCGATTCCGATTTCGTCACCGAGTTCCTCGTCCGTCGGTTCGCGGCCAAGCTCCTCGCTCATTTGCAAAGAGACGCGCCGCATCTTGGAGATCTTGTCCACCAGATGAACGGGCAAGCGGATTGTCTTACTCTGGTTGGCCAGAGCGCGTTTGATGGACTGTTTGATCCACCATGCCGCATACGTGCTGAGCTTTCCGCCCTTTGCCGGATCGAAACGCTCCACGGCTTTCATCAAGCCGATATTGCCTTCCGAAATCAGGTCGAGAAGGGGCAGTCCCAGATTGGCATAATCGTGCGCAATCTTGACCACCAGACGCAGGTTGGAACGGATCATGAGAGCGCGTGCCTCGCGGTCGCCTTTCTTGATCTTAGCTGCGAGTTGGATCTCCTGCTCCGGGGTCAAAAGCGGGATTTGCCCGATTTCACGCAGGTATATCTTTATTCCAGTATCGCTATCTTCAGCTGCCATATAACTCTTTTTCATTAAACGACTTGGGGGGGTAAATGGGCGACTTGACGCCGGGGTTGGGGACCGCCGTCTCGCGAATTAAATCTTGTAACACTCTAAAACTATTTAACAAGGTTAAATATTCGGATTTATGACACTGTCTGGACGTATCGTGTTCAATCTTTCTGGCCTGCGCGGAGTACACTGCTTTGCCTCCGGCTTTACCGGGGCGGAAAAGCCGATCGGCGGCCCGGATTAATCTCCGTAAATCGAGTGGTTCCGGCCAGCTCCCCCTAAACCGCATTCTCCTACCGTTATTGCATCTTGCCTCCTCAACGGTTTAGACGGCAAAATGAAATCGGTAATTCGCCGACTGCAGCGAGAAGCGGGCCATCATTTGCCGCTTTTCCCCTGTTTCCGTTTCTGCAACTCTGCCTCAGATGCTGGCCAAGTTTTATTCTGCCGCCGTTTTCGGTGTTGATGCTTACGAGATAGAAATCGAGGTCAACTCCGGTGCCGGCGACGCGGGTATCGTCATCGTTGGCCTGCCGGACGCCGCGGTAAAAGAAAGCAAAGACCGGGTAAAGACGGCCATTGCCAATAGCGGCTACCAATGGTCGCGAAAAAGAACCACGATCAATCTCGCACCGGCTGACATCAAAAAAGAAGGGCCCAGTTTTGATTTGCCGATCGCTTTGGGAATGATCGCCATCGCGGAACCGATCGATTGCGCTCCGTTCGAAGATTTCAGTTTTGTGGGCGAGCTGGCGTTGGACGGAGCAGTTCGTCCGGTCAAAGGCGTTTTACCGGTAGCACTGGAAGCACGGCGACGCGGCAAGCGCGCCCTGTTTGTGCCGGAGGCAAATGCGTCCGAAGCCGCGATGGTCGCGAACATCGATATCTATGGCGTGCGGAATCTGCGACAGACGTTCCAGTTCCTGCGTGGCGAAGAACCTCTGCTTCCGACCCGCGGCGATATGACCCGTTTCTTTTCCTCGCACCAGGAGTACGAAGTCGACTTCAGCGACGTGAAAGGCCAGAGCCATGTGAAACGGGCCATCGAAGTGGCTGTGGCCGGCGGTCATAATATATTAATGATTGGGCCGCCCGGATCCGGGAAGTCGATGCTCTCAAAGCGCATCGCCACCATCATCCCGCCGATGTCGCTCGAGGAAGCGATCGATACGACAAAAATTCACAGTATCGCGGGATTACTCAACGGCTCGGTCTCTTTTGTCTCCACGCGCCCATTCCGATCGCCGCATCACACGATTAGCGATATTGGCCTACTCGGCGGCGGAACGTTTCCGACTCCGGGCGAGGTAAGCATCGCCCACAACGGGGTGCTTTTTCTCGACGAATTGCCGGAGTTCAAACGCTCTACCCTGGAAGTCATGAGGCAACCGCTCGAGGATGGCCGAGTGACTGTTTCACGGGCGGCCGGCAGCGTTACTTTTCCATCCGAGTTCATGCTGGTCGCGGCCATGAATCCATGCCCCTGCGGTTACTTTGGCGATTTGAAACGGGAATGCCGGTGCAGCCCGGTCCAGGTCCAGCGCTATCGCCAGCGTATTTCGGGGCCCTTGCTTGATCGCATTGACCTCCACATTGAAGTGCCGGCCGTGGAATATCGCGATGTGGCCAGTGATAGAATCGAAGAAAGTTCGAGCGCGATCCGCGAGCGCATCTCCCGCGCGCGCCAGCGTCAGCAGGAACGATTTTCCAAGGATAAAAGGACCAATTGCAACGCTCGGATGACCACGAAACATTTGAAGCAACACTGTCAGCTCAGCGCCGACTCGAACGAGTTGATCCGAGTGGCGATGTCCGAGCTAAACCTGAGCGCCCGGGCTTATGATCGAATCCTGAAGGTTTCGCGAACGGTTGCCGATCTTGATTCCGCCGAAAGCATCACGCCGGAGCACGTCAGCGAAGCGATTCAATATCGCACGTTCGATCGCACTCTTTGGGTTTAAGATTCGTAACGCTGCAACGCAAGTATCACGAAAGCGGAGTGCCGTCGGGTAACGTGGTCCAGGGCACCAGGATCGCGCAAATTCGCCCGTTCACAGTGAATATCACGGCATCGCTCGGCGACTTCATTAGAACGGCTGCGTTTGGATACCGAGCCAGAACGTAGGTCAGGTAGATCGGGTCGACGAAGCAATGCGTGCCATTAGCGTCGTTGACGATCTCGTCAGTGCCTGTATGGCTGGCAGGCAATTTTCTTTTTGCCGGACGCCACGTTTGTAATTGCTTCTCAAATGTGTCGCGGACCCAGTTTCCGAGCACTCCCTCGTCGGATGGTACTTCCTTCAGAAAGGCGCCCAGTGGGTCGGGCGGTGGCGAATCTGCAACTTCAATAATCACTTTGTCAGTCCAGACCAGTCGTGATCCCGGGGTGTCTTTTCTGACCTTGAGCTGGTATTTCTGTAAGTGTTCGTAAAGTTGTTCAGTCGCCTTCGCCTCGGCCGAAAGAACCGGCGGGCTCTTCTGCGCGATCGGAGACGCGTTGCTTGAGCGGGCGGAACCGTTTTCCTCCGCTGCTTTGGCGGGCGTACTGGTCGCTGCCGTGTCCGCCTGGGCAATCAGAGAGGAGGGCGCAGAATTTTCCAGCGTGGCCTGCCTTTCCGGGGAATTCGGCTCGGCCGGAGCCACTCCACAGCACGCCAAGAAAACGCCGGCGGTCAAAAACAAAATCGAGCGATCGGATCTGTTCACGAAGACGAGGGTAAAATTGCGTCGAGTAGAGTCAAGACCATGATTGCTGCGCGTTCAGCCGTGGCGTCTCTCCTGATGCGGCTTCTGTTGACACCAGACGCGAAAGGGAGTTGAGAGTTACACGGTGACCAGAATTCTTATTGCCGATGATCAGCGCGACGTGCTCGAAGCGCTTCGCATCCTGTTGAAAGGAGAAGGCTACCAGAGTGAGGCCGTGACTTCGACCGCCGGCATTTTCAACGCGCTGGAGAAAAAGGATTACGCGCTCCTGATGATGGATCTGAATTACACTCGGGACACGACCTCGGGCCAGGAAGGGTTGGAAGTCATTCCCCGGCTTCAGGCGATTGACAACACACTTCCCATCGTGGTCATGACGGCCTGGGCCACGATTGATCTCGCCGTCGAAGCGATGAAGCGGGGAGCACGCGATTTTGTTCCCAAGCCGTGGGATAACGAGAGGTTGCTCGCGATCGTCCGCACGCAAATAGAATTGGCGAGCGCGTTACGGCGCGGCCGGAAACTCGAAGCGGAAAATCAGCTTCTACGCGGAAACGCGCCGAACATTATCGCCGAATCGGTGGCGATGCGTCCGGTGATGGAAATGATTTCACGGGTCGCGCCTTCGGACGCGAACGTTCTCATCACCGGCGAAAACGGAACCGGGAAGGGCCTCGTTGCGCAGGCGCTGCATTCTCTTTCGCCGCGCGCCGCGAAATCGATGATCACGGTCAACATGGGCGGTCTTTCCGAAACGCTTTTTGAAAGCGAACTCTTCGGTCATGTCAAAGGTGCGTTCACCGATGCCAAGACAGATCGGGCCGGCCGTTTTGAGTTAGCCGACGAAAGCACGCTTTTCATGGATGAGATCGCGAACATCCCGCTGAATCAACAGGCGAAATTGTTGCGCATGATCGAGACCGGAGAGTTCGAGCGAGTTGGGTCCTCCAGAACCATGCATTCGAATGTGCGCATTGTTTCGGCAACCAATGCCAATTTACACGATGAAGTGGCCGCTGGACGGTTCCGCCAGGATTTATTGTTTCGATTGAACACGATCGAGATTGGCCTTCCGTCTTTGCGCGACCGGCGGGAAGACATTATGCCGCTGGCCAAGAACTTTCTCCGCCAGCATGCCCAGCGTTACCGCAAGCAAATCGGCGGATTCGATGAGATAGCACGCGAACGTCTGATGCAGCACCCGTTTCCGGGGAACGTGCGGGAACTCGATCACGTCATCGAGCGGGCTGTGCTCATGTCGCAGGGAGCGCAAATCAAATCGAACGATCTTGGCCTAACGACAGGAGGCGGCGACTCACGCAGCCTGGAGGACATGAGCCTGGAGGAAGTTGAAGCCTTTTTAATAAAAAAGGCGCTGGCGCGGAATGACGGGAACGCGCGCAAGGCGGCGGAAGCGCTGGGATTGAGCCGGAGCGCTTTCTATCGACGTTTGCAGCAATATGGGCTTTAACCATCGCCGGTTAGGGGTTTCTGATTTCGGCTTTGGGATCAGATGAAGGAGCGCAGGCCCCACCGCCGTCTCACGCACGAGACTCGGTTGACCTTGCTGACGGCCGGGGCCGCCGCGCCCGCAGCGCTGATTGTACTTAGTATCCTTTGGTTCGGCGATTACAGCGCCAAGGTGCAATGGACGCTGACGTTGCTCATTCTCGGCTGTTTCACCGGTTTCCTTTCGAGCGCGCGGCAACATGTCGTTCACCCTTTGCAAACCATGACCAATCTGCTGGCTGCGCTACGCGAAGGGGATTATTCGATTCGAGCCCGCGGGGCGCGTGAGGATGATGCACTGGGAGAAGCACTCCTCGAAATAAATTCACTCGGGGAAACTCTGCGCGTGCAGCGACTGGGCGCCTTTGAAGCGACCGCGCTCCTCCGTACCATCATGGCCGAAATCGATGTGGCCGTTTTCACGTTCGACCCGGAACGCCGATTACGTCTGATTAATCGCGCCGGCGAACATTTGCTCGGCCAGCCGATGGATAAATTACTCGGGAAACAGGCGGGCGACCTCGGCCTGGCTGCCTGTCTCGATGCCAATGAGGATGCGCCGCTCTCGCTAAGTTTTCCAGGTGCCTCGGGACGCTGGGGCGTGCGGCGAAGCACTTTTCGCGAACGTGGTTTGCCGCATGAGTTGCTTGTTCTGACCGATCTCAGCCGAACCCTGCGAGAAGAAGAACGCCGCGCCTGGCAGCGATTGGTCCGCGTGCTGGGTCACGAGATGAACAATTCTCTTGCGCCAATCAAGTCGATCGCGGGCAGTCTCGAGGCGCTCCTGCGTCGTGAACCGCGCCCGGCGGACTGGCAGGATGATGCGCGGAGCGGCTTGAAATCGATCGCCTCGCGCGCCGACTCGCTCAGCCGTTTTATGGCGGCTTATGCGCGTCTGGCGCGTTTGCCTCCGCCACAGAAAGATTATGTCGAGGTCGGCGAGCTTATCCGTCGAGTGGTGACTTTGGAACCTCGCCTGGCCGTGAGAGTACAATCCGGACCGGAAATGAAAATCATGGCCGACGCCGCACAGATCGAGCAACTGCTTATCAACCTCGTCCACAATGCGGTGGACGCTTCCCTGGAGACGCACGGTGTGGTCTCGATCAGCTGGCGGCTCGCGGGCGAATGCGTCGAGATTTTGGTAGAGGATGAAGGGCCGGGAATCATGAATCCGACCAATCTTTTTGTTCCTTTTTTTACGACAAAGCCTGGAGGCTCGGGTATTGGGCTGGCGTTGAGTCAGCAGATTTCGGAAGCGCACGGCGGATCGCTTACCTTGTCGAATCGAAGCGATCGAGTCGGCGCGGAGGCAATTTTGCGGCTCCCTCGTTAGGCAATTGATAGCTGCGAGCGGGGCGATCAGATCTTACTTCCAACGCGAGCAAAACGTCCGACGCCCCCTAAACTTAACGTCCCGAAAACGGGACAGTGTAATCCCAGTAGCGGGGTTTTCCCCACTGGCGTCGGGTTTCCATGTCAATCGTAAATCACTCTACGAATGTATGTTGTGAGTTTGTTTTTTAGTGTGGCACGGGCTTTGCAATAGGGAGTGTGCGAGTTGAAAAACTCCTGAATCCAACCCAGGCTCCCAACGCATCTCACAGGAAAGAATTTAAACGAAGTATGAAACCCAAAATGAACATGGTCCGGTCGAACAACCGTTCCGAAAGGGCTGCGCAAACAGCCAACCGCATTCCAGTCACTGAATGCAATTATCAATCCGTCGTGCTGGACGGTTTCCGCGGCGGCTGCGCCAAGGCGATCGCGCCGTCGTTCCGCAGCATCAGCGCCGGTTATTTTCGAAGCGAAGCACGCCATGCCTTTGTCGAAGAGGCCGCGTTCTTTGCCATGATCGTGATCACTTCGGCGTTACCGATCGTGAGTAATATGCACGCGCTCGCTCAATTCGTCCGTGCGATCGGCGTTTGATTACAGACAGTTTTCAAGCCATGCAGAAAAGCGAAGCAAAAGTCGAAACCACAATTGTGCGGCCTACCGGCTTTACGTCTAGCCTCTCGTCCATGGACATTCCGAGACCGAATGCGGCTGCGAAAAAGCGCAAGCGCAGGATCATGATCATCGCCGCCGTCGTCGTCGGAGTGGTTCTCGCGACACTCGCATTGTCCCGTTTAAAACCGGCGGTGCCGAGCGTTGATCGCTCAACCGTTTGGATCGACACCGTGAAGAAGGGACCAATGGTGCGGCAGGTCCGTGGGCTGGGAACACTTGTCCCGGAAGAGATCCGGTGGATCCCGGCAAACACGGAAGGCAGTGTCGAGAAGATCGTCGTCTGGCCGGGCACAAAAGTGGAAGCCGATACGGTGATTTTGGAATTGACCAGTCCGGAGCTGGAGCAGAGCGCGCACGACGCGGAGTCAAAAGCCAAGGCGGCCGAGGCGGAGCTAACAAGTTTGCGGGCGACCTTGCAGCGCGAGCTTCTCGATCAGGAGGCAACAACGGCGCGGGTTCACTCTGAATTCGAACAGGCGAAAATGGAGCGCCAGACAAACGATCAGCTGGCCAAGAATGGCCTCGTCGCCGAGCTCGTTTACAGAACTTCCAAGGTGAAAGAGGCCGAGCTGACCAATCGCGACGGGATCGAACTGAAACGGCTGGCTTTTGCGCGGGATTCGATCGAACCGCAGCTGGCCGCGAAACAGGCGGCGGTGGATCAGGCCAACCAGCTGGCCAAGCTGAAACTGGATCAGGTGGACGCGCTACACGTGCGTGCCGGGATGGCGGGCGTGCTGCAACAGGTGCCGGTGCAAATCGGTCAACGGGTCAAGACGGGAGATAACCTCGCTCGCGTGGCCGATCCGACGAAGCTGAAAGCGGAAGTCAAGATTGCTGAAACACAGGCGAAAGACATTCAGATCCAGCAGCAGGCAGTGATCGACACCCGAAATGGAGTCGTCAAAGGACACGTGACGCGCGTCAATCCCGCGGTCGAGCAGGGAACAGTCACCGTCGACATCGCTTTCGATGAAGCTTTGCCCAAAGGTGCGCGCCCCGATCTAAGTGTGGATGGCACCGTCGAACTCGAGCGGCTGGAAAACGTTGTCTTTGTTGGTCGGCCGGCTTTTGGCCAGGAAAACAATACCGTCGGAATTTTCAAATTGGTCGCTGGCAGTTCGGAAGCAGTTCGAACCCCGGTGAAATTGGGAAAGAGCTCGGTCAATACGATCGAGATTCAAAGCGGGCTGCAACCGGGCGACCAGGTAATCCTTTCCGATACCAGCGCCTGGGACGCGCACGAACGGATTCGTCTTAACTAAAACAACAACACATTGCACCCTATGGTCTCAACTGAACCAACAACGTCCACTCGCACCACTCCAACGAACGGATCTAATCCGCTGATCTGCCTCAACGGCGTCACCAAGGTTTTTCTGACCGATGAAGTGGAAACGCACGCGCTTTCTGGAATTCATCTCAACATTCGCAGCGGAGAATACCTTTCCATCGCCGGGCCATCGGGCTGCGGGAAGTCGACTTTATTGTCGATTCTCGGTCTCCTCGATACGCCGTCCGGTGGAAGCTATGCCTTGAAAGGCCACGAAGTGGCCAACCTTACCTTTCCGCAGCGCGCGCGAATTCGGAATCGCGAGATTGGATTCATCTTCCAAAGCTTCAATCTGATCGGCGACCTGACGGTTTACGAGAATGTCGAACTGCCGCTGACTTATCGCGGCATGAGCGCGTCCGAGCGCAAAGGGTTCGTGACGGAAGCCTTGGAGCGTGTCGGAATGGGCCATCGTGCAAAACATCTGCCGAGCCAGCTCTCCGGCGGCCAGCAGCAGCGCGTCGCCGTAGCTCGCGCCCTTGCCGGCAAGCCGGCTATTTTGCTCGCTGACGAGCCGACCGGCAACCTCGATTCCCGAAACGGCGAAGCCGTAATGGACTTGCTCAAGGAACTTCACGCGGCGGGGGCGACCATTTGTATGGTGACGCATGACGCGCGATTTGCGCAGCACGCCGACCGCACCATTCATCTGTTCGACGGCCGGGTTGTGGAAGATAATCGAATCGCCGCCTAACCGGTCGCAACTCCGCAGCCTATGCTCCGGCAGTTGAGAATCGCGGTGCGGGCGCTGGTCAAGACGCCGGCGTTCACGACGATTGCGGTTTTGGCGCTGGCGCTCGGTATTGGCGCTTCGACGACCGTTTTTTCGGCGGTGAACGCCCTGCTGGTCAAGCCCTGGCCTTATATAAAGAACCAGGAACGGGTCCTTTATTTTTCCCAGTATTTCACCAAGCACGCCGATCAAGACGCGGGGTTGTCTTATCCGGACTATCTCGATTTCAAGCAGCAAGCGAAGAGTTTCGAAGGCCTAGTTGCTTCCGAGGATGTAACATTCATTCTGGCGGGAAGCGAAAGGCCGGAGAGATATCTCGGTTCGTTTATCTCGGCGGAGGCGTTTTCGTTTCTTGGAGTTGAGCCTTTTCTCGGCCGTCTTTTTCGCCCGAACGAAGATCAGCTCAACGCCCAACCAGTGGCGCTGCTCGGCTACGATGTGTGGCAAACACATTTTGGCGGCGATCGAAATGTGTTGGGCAAAGTAGTTACCCTGAACGGCAAACGCGCTGTCATCATTGGAGTCATGCCGCCGGGCTGGCGTTTCCCGACCAGGTCCGACATTTGGATGCCGCTCGCGATGGATCCGACCGAACATCCGCGCGGCAATTTCTTTCTACTCGGGATTGCCAAACTGAAGCCGGGGATATCCGTCGCCACCGCGCGCTCCGAACTCGAAACCATCGCCGCCCGCATCGCGGCGCAGCATCCTGAAACAAACACAGGCGCGTCCGTACACGTCAAAACATTGCGCGAAGAAATGGTGAAGGATGCCAGCACATTAACCTTACTGCTCATGGGAGCAGTCCTCTTTGTCCATCTGATTGCCTGCGCCAATGTCGCGAATTTATTGCTCGCGCGGGCCGCAACACGCGCCAGGGAGATCGGCATTCGATTGGCACTTGGCGCGAGCCGTGGCGCAGTTGTGCGCCAGCTTCTTCTGGAGAGTCTGATGCTGGGGATTATGGGCGGCGGACTCGGATTGCTCTTCTCCGTCTGGGGCGTCGATTTCATGCTCCGGGGGCTACCGGCGGACTTGCCATATTTTATTCGGTTCGATTGCGACTGGCGCATCTTCACGTTTGCGATTGTCCTCGCATTGGGGTCGGCAGTTGTCTTTGGATTGTTTCCTGCGTTGCAAGCGTCGCGTCCACAGCTAGTGGATGTCTTAAAAGAAGGCGGCCGCAGTTACGGTGGCGGCAAAGGACAACGTGTCCGCAATGGTCTGGTCGTGGCCGAAGTAGCGCTCGCTCTTGTTCTGCTCGTCGGCGCGGGCTTGATGGTCCGAAGCTTTCTGCGAACCCAGGCGATCGATATCGGGATCGATCCGTCCAACACGCTGACCTTCCGTGTCGGTCTGCCGCCATCTCAGTTCAAGCGGGAGGAGGCTGGACGTTTTTTCACGGCTTTGATGCCACGGTTGAGAAACATTTCCGGAGTTGAATCGTCCGGCGCCGTCACCTCGCTTCCGGCAGCGGGAAATATCGGCCTGGAGACGCTGGTTCTGGAAGGAGAGTCAGAAGCAAAGGAGTTACAAAACGCGCGGCTGACACGCGCTCTCGCCATAACTCCCGGTTACCTGAAGACGTGCGGAATCACGCTTCTGCGCGGCCGCGATCTTACGGATGAGGATAACGAAAGATCACAGCGCGTGGTCTTGATCGATGAAGAAGGCGGGCGGGTATGGTTTCCGAACGCCGATCCGATCGGCCATCAACTGCGCCTTGTCGGCAAACCCGGCGAAGCGCCCAAATGGGCGACCGTTGTTGGTGTTGTTCGAACCGTCATTTACGATCGGCTCACGGAAAAACATAATTATCCATGTGTGTATGTCTCACAATTTCAGGAACCGGAATCGTTTATGTCCGTTGTGCTGCGCACGAAATCCAATCCACGCTACTACTTGAACCTGGCTAAAGCCGCGGTCTTTGCGACTAACAAAGAAATCCCGGTCTACCGCGTCTTCACCATGGAAGAAGTGGTGCACGAATCATTTTGGGAACGGAGATTTTTTGGAATTCTGTTTGCCATCTTCGCCGCCCTGGCCCTGTTTCTCGCCGCGCTCGGGTTGTACGGAGTAATGTCGTATTCTGTTCGCCAGCGGACCCAGGAAATAGGCGTGCGCATGGCTCTTGGTGCCCAGGCAGCTGATGTTCTTCGGCTGGTGACCAGCCAGGGTGTGCGCTTGATTGGATTGGGCCTGGCCATCGGTTTTGTCGGCGCGCTCGTCCTCACCCGGTTGCTGCAAAGCGATCTTGAAGGAATTTCGGCGCGTGATCCGGTCAGCTTTTCGATCGTTTCTATCGTGCTTCTTGCGGTCGGTTTGCTGGCTTGCTATCTGCCGGCCCGTTCGGCCACGCGTCTCGATCCGGTTGAGGCGCTTCGTTACGAATAAGAATATGCAGGAAATACGATTCGCGATTCGGCGATTGGCCAAGAGCCCGGCGTTCGTCGTCATCGCTGTTGTCACGCTCGCCCTGGCCATTGGTGCCAATACCGCTGTGCTGAGTCTGGTCAACGCATTGCTAATTCGGCCGTTGCCGTATCGCGCTCCACAGCAGCTTGTTTTGCTGCTGCAACATTTCAAAACTCAGAATCTGGAGCGCATTCCAGTCTCACCGGGTGAGTTCGTCGATTACGAGAACCGCAACCACAGTTTCGAGCGCCTGGGCGCATTTGGTTATACCAGCCTGAATCTGGCCGGCAGCGACAAGCCGGAGCGTATCCCGGGCGCCCTCGTGACCGCTGGTGTTCTGCCCTTGCTCGGCGTTGCACCGGTGCAGGGGCGGTTTTTCGAAGCCGACGAATGCAAAACAGGGCGCGACGACGTTGTCATTATCAGTGAGCGTCTCTGGCGGCGGAAGTTCAATCGCGACCCGCAGACTCTGGGTTCAAAAATCCCGCTCGATGGAAAAAACTTCACGGTCGTCGGCATCATGCCGGAAGGATTCGATTTTCCGCTTCAGCTTTTCAATCTCGGAGCCGGCGGCCAGTTCGGCGAACGCGCGGATATCTGGCAGCCGCTCGCCTTTACCGACAAGGATCTGGAGACTCGTTATTCCCGCAGTTATTACATTGTCGGACGGGTCAAGGCAGGGGTGACTCTGGCCCAGGCACAGGCGGATGTTGAAAACATCGATGACCAGATGTGCCGCGAGCATAAGAACAACTATCCGCAGGACCGGAGCTTCGGCGGGGATGTCCTCCGTCTGCAGGAACTCGCAGTCGCGGGAATGCGCCCCACTCTGCTGATTCTACTCGCTGCCGTCGCGCTCGTGTTGCTCATCGCGTGCGCGAATTTGACCACGATGTTACTGGCCCGCGCGGCATCGCATGAGCGCGAGATGGCCATTCGGGTCGCGCTCGGCGCCGGTCCGATGCGCATTCTCAAACAAGTTCTGACCGAAAGTGTGCTCCTTGCGCTACTCGGCGGCATCGCCGGAGTTTTGCTCGCCGTCTGGGGCGTTGACCTGCTGAAAAACATCGGGGCCTCGACGGTGCCGCGATTGCGCGAAGTGAATCTCGATTTCCGCGTGCTGATCATGACCTTCGGCATCGCCGTCGGAACGGGGATTTTATTTGGACTGGTTCCTGGAATTGTTTGTGCAAAACCGGAATTGACCGAATCGCTCAAGGAAGGCGGCCGCGGTTCGAGCGAAGGAAGACGTCGCAATCGATTGCGAAACGCACTGGTGGTCGCTGAAGTCGCGCTCGCCCTCGTTCTGCTGACCGGCGCGGGACTCTTAATGAAAAGCTTCGTCCGTCTGCAGCGCGTGAGCCCAGGATTCGATCCGCACAACGTCCTGACCATGGAAGTTTCGCTGCCCAAGCTGCGTTATCCGGACGATAAAGCGATTGTCCGATTTAGTGACGAAGCGCAGCAACGAATCGCGGCGCTGCCGGGAGTACAATTCGCCGCTGTCACCACCATATTGCCGTTATCGGGCAACAACGGCGATTCTTCCTTTGCCATCGAGGGCCGCGAGGAAAAAAGCAATATGCCCGGTCCGGACGAAGAGAAACGGGAAGTTTCGGCGGACTATTTCCGCGCGCTCGGAACTCCGTTGCTCAAGGGTCGATTCTTCACCACGGCGGATAACGCCGACGCGCCGCGCGTCATCATTGTCAATCAAGCTCTGGCCAAAAAATGGTGGCCGGGCGGGGACGCCGTAGGCAAGCGCATCGTCATGGGCGGAATGTCAGCGGACCCGAAGTGGATCGACGTGGTCGGAATTATCGCCGATATCAGGCATTTCGGGCTTGATGCGGAGCCGAAACCGGAAATGTACATTCCTTTCGCGCAGAATCCGTACAAAACGATGATCCTGACCATCCGCACCGCGCATGATCCTCGCGCATTGATTTCAACGGTTCGCGCTCAAATCCAGGGGATCGATCCTGGCCAACCGGTCGCGAATATCCGCACGTTTGAGTCGGTGCTCTCTGACTCGATCGCGCCCCGGCGTCTTTCCGTGGTTTTGCTGGGCGTGTTTGCCGGAGTTGCAGTGCTTCTCGCCACGGTTGGAATTTACGGAGTGATGTCCTTTCTGGTTGTGCAGCGCACCCATGAAATCGGGGTACGCATGGCGCTTGGCGCGCAGCGCGCTGACGTCATGAGATTGGTCATCGGCCGGGCTCTGAAGTTAACTGCGCTTGGCACCGGCATCGGACTCGTTATGGCGCTCGTCAGCACACGCGCGTTACAAGCATTGCTATACCGCGTGAGCGCGTTCGACCTATCGACATTTCTTTTTGTTACTTTTGTCCTGGGGGCGGTCGCCCTGGCCGCGAGTTATCTGCCCGCCCAGCGCGCCACCCGCGCCGATCCCATGATCGCGCTCAGCCACAACGCCTGATTATGATCAAACTGCGCCGCATCGAACGCTGTCATCCGCTGACGAAAGGAAAGTTCTTTTACGTCCTGCGCGATATTAATCTCGAAATCGCGGAAGGTGAATTCGTTTCCATCATGGGACCTTCCGGCGCCGGGAAATCGTCCTTATTGCACATTCTCGGCATGCATGATCACGGCTGGACGGGAGAATATTTTTTCCATGAAGCCGCCGTCCATCATTTGAAAGCGAAGGAGCGCGGCGCTCTTCGCAACGAACAAATCGGTTTCGTCTTTCAGCAGTATCACTTGCTCGACGACCTGACGGTTTACGAGAACCTCGATATCCCGCTCTCCTACCGCAAGGTGGGTAAGAACGAACGCGCCGCAATGGTGGCTGACACGCTGGATCGTTTTCAGATCGTGGCCAAACGCGATCTTTATCCGCGCCAGCTTTCCGGCGGCCAGCAACAACTCGTGGGAGTTGCGCGCGCCATCATTTCCAACCCGAAACTTATTCTGGCTGATGAGCCGACGGGCAATCTTCATTCCAGCCAGGGCGAGGAAATCATGGAGCTGTTCAAAAAGTTGAACTCTGAAGGAACCACGATCATCCAGGTAACGCACTCGGAAAAGAATGCGTCTTATGGCAATCGCATCATCCAATTGCGCGATGGCTGGATCGTCTAGCGGAGGGCCATGTTTTCCGACCTGAAATACGCCCTTCGACTGCTGGTGAAAGCTCCGGCGTTTAGCGTCGTTGCCATCCTTACCCTGGCGTTGGGCATTGGCGCAAACAGCGCCATTTTTTCCGTGGTGGAGGGAACACTCTTGCGACCGCTGCCTTTCCCGCACGCGGACCGGCTCGTCCGGCTCTATGAAGCAGCCGACGAAAATGGCGCGCGGGGTCACTCGCTGAACCTGAACGAACAAACGGTTCGGCTATGGCGCGAATATGGAGGTCACATATTTGAAGGGATTGCCGCGGCCACCGGAGAGAACGTCACTGTTGGCGCTCTGGATGAGAATTCGGCGCGAAATATTCAGGGGGCAAGAGTTACGGCGAACTTCTTTTCCGTCCTCGGACTCTCTCCGATCCTCGGTCGCAATTTTACTTCCGAAGAGGACAGGGAAAACGGCCCGGCGGTTGTGATCATCAGCTACGGTTTTTGGCAGCAATATCTGGGACAGCAAGCCAATCCGGTAGGTGCGACTTTAACCATCGATGGCCTGCCGCGCACGATTATCGGGGTTATGCCGAAGACGTTTCGGCATCCTTATCGATCGGAGTTGTGGCTGCCGTTAGTCATTGCGCCGGCGTCGACTGGCGGCCCGGGCACGCATTATTTGTACGGTGTGGGTCGCCTGCGCGCGGGTGTCGCACTTACTCAAGCGTACGCTGGCATGCGCCAGATGTGCGCGGATATCAATCGAACAAATCCGGACAAGAATAATGCGCGTGCCGCTTACATGCCGCCATTGCGTGAGAGCTTCATCATGGATTTGCGTCCAAAAATTATGGTTATCGTCGGCGCGGCATTTTGCGCGTTGCTGATTGCCGCGGCCAACTTTGCCGGCTTGCTTCTGACTCGCGTTATCGAACGTGAGGGAGAATTCGCCGTGCGCGCGGCTCTGGGAGCCAGTTCGGGCCGATTGGTGAGACAACAGCTTGCCCAGGCGCTCATTTTGGCGGTTGTCGGAACTGTGGGAGGCCTTTTGATCGCTTCCTGGATTACTCCGGCGCTCGTTGCCATGAGCCCCGAAGGAGCTGATTCGACTGGCAGCGCGATGCGCGAATTCGATTATGCGGTGCGGTTTGACTGGCCGGTATTCGCTTTCGCTGCCGGTGCGATGTTGCTTGTTGGCCTGGGCTTCGGTTTGCTCCCGGCACTTCGTGCGTCGCGGACGAATCTGCGCGGAGCGATGAGTTCGACCGCGCGCGGTGCGACGCTGGACCGCGGCAGTCGACGTCTTCTTGGATCCTTTGTCGTAGCAGAGCTGGCCATCGCCGCCGCGCTTCTGATCACGAGTCTCGCCGCCGCTCAGTATTTTCGGAAGCTTGCCAACGAGCCGTGGGGTTTTTCGACCCAGGACCGGGTCGCCTTCAATGTCGCATTTTCCGAGCAGTTATTCCCGACTCCGGTCGCGAAGCAACGTTCCATTGAGTCGATTTTGACGGAGTTGCGCGCCATTCCGGGCGTGCGCACGGCGACGGTTACCGGCCCTTCGCCCATGAATTCGCCGCGCGACCTGATGTCTTGCACTCCTGAGGGCGTGCAACCGCCCGAGCCGCCCGGTTATTACCTGAGTTATCTGCGCGCATCAGTGCCCGAGTATTTCAAGAGCATTGGCCAGCCGCTCTTACGAGGCCGGGACTTTTTAGCTACGGACACTTCCACCTCCCCGCCGGTCTGCATCGTGAGCGACTCGTTCGCCCGCCGCTTTTGGCCGGGTGCGGACCCGATTGGAAAAAGAGTGAAATGGGGACGCGTCGACGGACCACGGCCGTGGCTTAACGTCGTTGGCGTTGTCGGCGATATTAAAGCCATTGCCGACCCGCGCGATGGCGAAGTGATCGGCATGATCGTGCGTCCGCTGGAGCAACTTCTGGCGGCCGAGACGTATCAGATGGATGAGATCACTTTTGTGTTGCACACGGATCGTCAACACTCCGCGATCGAGTCTGCCATTCGCACTGCTTTGGCGAGGGCCGACTCACGTCTGGCTGCCTACCAAATCGTATCGCTGGATCAGGCTGCTGCTGAATCGCGCGTGACCGAGCGATTCATCTTTGCGCTGGTCTCGTTGTTTGGCGTGCTCGGCCTGGTGCTGGCGGCGGTAGGTTTGTACGGGCTTCTTTCTTTGCATGTTGCGCGGCGCGAGCGCGAGTTTGGCATTCGCAGCGCTTTGGGCGCGACGGCTGCGCAACTGATTGGGTTGGTCACACGACAAGGTGCGAGCCTTCTCGCCATTGGTTTTTTCGTGGGCGGACTTGTGACCTACGGTGTTATTCGCGTCATTCAGAATCAATGGATCGGGTTGCCGGCTCCAACGCCGCTGGCCTGGATTTCGGCCGCAGTCGTGTTGTGCATAGCAGCCGGTCTCGCCTGCTGGCTGCCGGCTCGGCGCGCTGGGAAAGTCGATCCCGTCATTGCTCTCCGGGCCGAATAATCGATCATGCTGCGCGATCTTCGACATGCTTCTCGCTGGAGCGACGCTGCTGGCGAGCGAACTGCCGGCCCGGCGCGCCATGAATATCTACCCGATGGTCGCGTTGCGATATGAGTGATCGGAGAGTCATCTTTGCAATCGCGCTTTCGTTCGCCGGTGCGGCTTCAATTTGCCGCGCTGATCCTGCGCTCGAGGACGTGACGGAACAACATTTCCCTATCGCCGCGACTGCCAGGATCAGCGTTCGGAACGGCGGCGGCTCCATTCGTGTTTACGGAGCAGACACGAAGGAACTGAAGATCCAGGCGATCAAGAAGGCTTATTCAGCGGATCGACTTAAACAGATAGCGGTAAACATTACGGTCGGAGCCGACGAGGTTTCCATAGACACGAAATTTCCGCCGAAGGCCAGGTGGGGTTTTTCGGATCGTTCTGGAACGGTCGATTACATCATCGTTCTGCCGCAAACATGCAGCATTTCGGATCTCGAGTTGAGTAGTGGCGAAGTGCTGGTCGAGGGCATTCGCGGGCGGGACGTTCACGCCACCCTTGGAAGCGGCCGGATGTTCGGTCACAACTGCTTTGGCGACCTTCATTTGAACGTGACCGATGGCGGGATAGACGTCGGTTATGATTGGTGGGAAACCTGGCGGGGTTCCATCGATGCGCGCGTGGTCAATGGCAACGCGCGCGTATTTATGCCCGTTGATGCCGCCTTTCATCTGATCGCCACAGCGATCAACGGTCACATCGCAAACGACTTCGCGGAGAAGCGCGATCGGGTCAGCGGCGACCTTAAGAAGATCGATACCGTAATTGGGGGAGACTCTGAGTTGAACCTGCAAATTCATGCCACCAACGGCAGCATCCAAATTACGGAAGTGAATCTCTAGTCATGATAACCGATCTGCGTTTTGCCCTTCGCATGTTGATTAAGACGCCAGGGTTTTCCATTGTCGCTTTCCTGGCTATTGCCCTCGGACTTGGCGTGAACACGAGCATTTTTGGCATCGTCAACACGTTGCTGTTGCAGCAATTGCCCATCGGACATTCCGGGCAGGTGGTCCAGGTCTATACGAACGATCCACATCTGCAGGGCCGCTTGGCGAACGGATATCTAAACTTCGTCGATTACGCCAAGCAGAACACGGTCTTCAGCAGTATGGCTGCTTATACGTTTGGCCCGATGGGCATGACGCGTGGCAATGAAACAATGAATGTTCTTGGCCAGCTCGTCAGCGGCAATTACTTCGATCTTCTGGAAGTTCGACCGGCGCTCGGTCGCGCGTTCCTTCCGGAAGAGGATACAACGCCAAATGGCCATCCCGTAGCAGTGCTCAGTTACAAATTCTGGAGAAAACTGGGTGGCGACCGTGGACTGATCGGAGCGACGATTACCCTGAATGGGCGCGCCTTTATCGTCGTCGGCGTGGCCCCGGCCGGCTTTAGCGGAATCGATACCGGTATCGCCCCGGAAATTTGGGTGCCAATGGCAATGCGCGGCTGGGTTCGGCCGGACAGTGCCGAATGGTTCGAAAACCGACGCGCTCTCTTTCTTAGTATCGTTGCTCGACTAAAGCCCGGTATCGCAATCTCGGCCGCCGAAGCGCAGCTGAAGACTGTCGCGCGCCAACTCGAGCAAGCTTATCCGGATGTAAACAAGGAACGCACCGTCTCGTTGCTGAGTGCTGAGCAGGCAAAATCGCAGGGACTGGGCGGGCCGGGGAACGAGAATGCGACACAGAACATTTCCCTGTTACTCCTGGTTGCGGCTGGGGCCATTTTGTTGATCGCCTGCGCTAACGTGGCGAATCTTCTTCTCGCCCGCGCGACGACGCGACAACGTGAAATATCCATCCGACTCGCGCTCGGCGCCGGCCGTGGCCGTGTAATTCGCCAGCTGCTGACCGAAAGTATTCTTCTTTCGGTGATTGGCGGCTTGGGTGGAATCGTTCTCGCGTTATGGCTCGGCGGCATTTTGATATCCCTTTTACCGGCAACACCGTTCCCGATTTCGCTCGATCCTCAACCGGATCTACGCGTCCTGGCATTCGCCCTGATGCTGGCAATTTTGAGCGGCGTCATCTTCGGAATGGCGCCGGCCCTGCATACAGCGCGATGGGATTTAACCCAGGGATTGCGGGAACGCGCGGCCGCTTCCGGCGGGGGAGCTATCAGTCGCTGGAACCTGCGCAATCTCCTCGTCATCGCGCAGATTGCCGTCTCGCTTCTGCTCCTGATCGGCTCGGCCTTATTTCTCAAGGCTTTTCACAGTGCCCAGGCGATTGATCCCGGATTTCGAACGGAAAATCTGGCGATTGTTTCAATCGATCCGACGCTGGCCGGATATGACAACACCCGTGCTGCTCAAGTGGCGCGAAACATCATGGAGCAGCTGCGTCGAGATCCACAGGTCCGCGGTGCTGATCTCGGACAATGGATCCCGCTCGGTTTCGGCGGCCGGGGTCGCACCATTTTGCCGGAAGGTAGCGACGAGAATGCGGAGGCCAATCGCGTTCTCGGCAACCAGGACGTAATTACGCCGACTTACTTCGAAACGATGCGCATTCCATTCCTGCGCGGCCGCCGCTTCGACGAGCACGATGCGGATCCGAATGCCGCCAAAGTGGCGATCATTAATGAAACAATGGCCAAGAAGTTTTGGCCGGGCCAGGATGCAGTGGGACATCGGTTCCGATTTTTCCGCGCCGATTCTTTCGAAGTTATCGGGATCGTCCGCGATGTGAAAGCGCTCACGCTGGGCGAGACGCCGAATCCGATGCTCTATTTGCCTTTCGGAGAGATGCCGGATGGCGGGATCACGATCTTTGTTCACACGGCGGGTGCGCCGGGGCAAATGGTGGCTGAAACCCACCGCATTGTTCGCAGCGTGGATGCGCACATTCCGATCACTTACGAGAAAACAATTGCGCAGCACATGGCTTTTGCCCTGTGGCCATCATGGATGGGTGCGGTGATTCTCGGGGCCCTTGGACTTCTTGCGCTCCTCCTTGCCTCTGTCGGAGTTTACGGAGTGATGGCCTATTCGGTCAGTCAACGAACCCGGGAACTCGGGATCCGAATGGCCCTTGGTGCGCAATCGACGCAGGTTCTGCAACTGGTTCTGCGCCAGGGAATGCTCCTGGCCGGAATCGGCCTCGCTTTGGGATTGTTTGCCGCATACGGATCAACCCGATTGGCGACCATATTTCTTTACGGTGTGAATCCCAGTGATCCCCTCGTGTTTTTAGGGGTTACGGCGCTGCTCGCCGCCGCGGCTTTTGCGGCCTGTTATTTCCCGGCCCGCCGCGTCTTGAAAATCGATCCCATCATTGCGTTGCGTTTCGATTAGCAAACTGAGCCGATCAGGAAGGCCGCGCCCGGCTTTAGTGGGGAGCGCTCGCCGTCAATTTTTCCACTGCACGTCGATCTTCGTCGGCGCGCATCTGCAAACCCAGGTGGCGATAACATTCTTCTCTCTTCTGAAGTGAAGCGATGGTTTGATGAATTCCAAGCGCACGCGACAACGAATCCACCGCGGCAAGATAATTTCCGCGGACCATCTCAAGTTCGCCGCGATATTGCCACGCCGACGCGGAACTTGAATCGAGATCCGTCGCTTGTTTGATGCGTTCAAATGCTTCCTCCGTGCGCCCGAGCTTGCTCAATGCATAACTCAGTTCGGTCAAGGCGGCGGCCGATTTGGCATCCAGGCGCACCGCTGTTTCAGCGTCCTGCAATGCCAGCTGCGGTTGTCCGATTTCGTTTAACTGCCAGCTGCGAGAAATGAAGTGTTCCGGGTTCGCCCGCTCGACCGAGATGGCGGAATCGAGCCGGCTCAGATTCTCCAGAAACTCGGAGCTCAGATATTCGAGTCGCAGTGGTTCGCGCACCGACAAGCTTTCGCATTCGCGGGCGCGGTGAAGCGCAATCAGCGCGATCGCCCGAAACAATGTCGGTCGCATTGCCCAGGGTGCGATCCTGGCCGCTTTTTCGGCATCATCCAGTGCGAGTTCAGGATCGTCACTGCGCAAAAAAAGAAGGGCGCGATCGGACAACAGTCCAACGTCCTCGGGCAAGACCGCCAGCTTCGCGTCGAATTCACCGATCTGGTCGAGAAACTTTCCAAGCCCGGCAAAGAGTCTCGACCAGCGCCGAACGTCCGGATCGTCAGGGTTGAGTTGCTGTGCGCGGTGTAAATCGTCAAATGCCTCCGGCCATCGATGCAATCGACGGCGGCAAACCGCGCGGTTTATTCGGGCAGTCGCACTGTCTTTCATCTGGAGCGCCTCACTCCAGGTGGAATCGGCTTCACTCCAATGATTCTGGCTCTGCTGAAGCAGCGCAATTTTCTCCCGCACGCGCCGGTTTTTCGGCTGAGACTGGATCACTTTCTGCCAGGCGGTCAGGGCCGCGGCAAATTGATGCCCTTCGCGCGCGATATCGCCTTCGTAATCCTCCGCCTTGAGAGAGGGCGACTTAACCGTCTTACGCCATTCACCGAGACTTTGCCTCGCACCTTCGAGGTCGTGTAGCCCAACCTCGGCCTGTAAGAGATATTTCCAGGCTCTTTCGTCCTGGGGCGCGCGTTGCACCAATTGGCGCGCCAGTGGTGCGGCGCTGACGTAGGAATGGTTTTGCAGTTCGTGAGCAATCTGACGTCGCAAAGCCTTTTCCTGTCGAGCACTCTCCGGCTGGCACGCCGCCAGGAGGACAAGAATTCCAGGCAGCGGCAGGAAAAAATGTTGTTTCAGTGCGCGTTCGGAAAAACTCACTTGGAGGAAATCTAGCTATCGCGCAAACTTACGGTGGAATTTGTCAGGCGCGCCACTAAGGAAAAACTTATATGCCATCTTTCGACATTGTCTCTGAAGTAGACGACCAGGAGGTCGATAACGCACTCAACCAAGCTCGCAAAGAGCTCGCGGCGCGCTTTGATTTCAAGGGCGCCAAGACCGAAATCATTCGGGAAAAAGACAAGATCGTCTTGACGGCCGATGACGCCGCGCATTTGCGAGGTCTGCGGGAAATTGTGATCGGTAAGTTGTCGAAACGCGGCGTCGACCTGAGAAACATCGAACAGATAGATCCCTCGATTTCATCTATGGGCCATGCCCGGCAGGAAATGAAGATCAAACAGGGACTTGAAGGGGACAAGGCGAAGGAAATTATCCAGGCAATCAAATCGCAGAACTTCAAAGTACAAAGCCAGCTTCAAGACAGGCAGGTTCGTATCACCGGGAAGAAGAGGGACGAACTGCAGGAGATCATCCAATTTGTGAAAAGCCGCGATTTTGCCGTCGCGACAAACTTTAAGAATTTCCGCGATTGATCTCTTGGGCCGTCCAGGTCGATTTGTAGCTGATGTGGAAGCCCGCGGGCTGTTGCGCCCTTCGAGTCAATTTAACCGCCCTGTACCGGAGGCATCACGGAAATCTCATCGCCTGCCTGAATCACATACTTGCGATCGACAAATTCTAGGCCGGCGCCGACGAGGATACCCTTGTCGTGCGACCGCAGGGAAGGAATGTCGGTGTAGAGCTGTTCAAGCAAATTTTCGATGTTGCTCCCGTCCGGCAACGTCACATCGACTTCGTCTTTGCCGGCAACATCGCGTAACTGTGCATACAATCGCACCCGCACGTTCATGGATTGGGTGCCGCCACGAGTTCCTTTCGCAACACACCGATAAACGGCAAATTTCGGTAACGTTCCATGAAGTCAAGACCGTAACCCACCACAAATTCATCTTCGATCTCGAAGCCGACGTAATCGGCATGCACCGCGCGATCCCGAGGTTTCTTTTTGCTCAGAAGAACGCAAACGCGGATACTTAGCGGATTCGCCGTTTCAAGTTTTTCACGAATGGCGGCAAGGGTGTGCCCGCTGTCGAGGATGTCGTCGAGGATCAGGATGTGTCGACCCGTCACGTCCGGAAGCGCGACCTGTTTAAAAATAACCTCGCCGCTCGTCTGAGCTCGGCCGTGGTAGCTGGCCACACTCAGGCAATCCAGTTTCAATGGTAGCGGGATTCGGCGAAGCAAATCCGCCATGAACATCAGGCTTCCATTCAGAATCGCGATCACGGTTAAATCGCGAGAGCGGTACTCGAGCGAGATTTCCGCGGCCATCTCGTCCAATCGCCGCAGAATGGTTGTCTCGTGAAACAGAATCCGTTCGAGATCGTCTTGCATCGATTTGTTCAATAGGCCATCGGCGGGCGGAAAGATCAACGCGCGATTCTTCGCCGTCGATGGTAGTTTTCGTAAACCTATGCGTGTTTGTTCAGGTCAGCTGCAAATTCGAACGAAAGGCAAGGGCACTTACGAGATAACGGGCGAGGCGCAGGCCCTGATCGACAAGCATAAGGTCCGGCACGGAATCATCGTACTCTTTGTGCCACACACGAGTTGCAGCATCATCGCCATGGAAAATGCCGCGCCCGCGGCGCGCCGGGATCTGGAGAAGTTTTTCAATGAACTTGTCCCGGAAAGCACCGATTACTTTGAGCATGACGACGAAGGCCCCGACGACATGCCAGCCCACATTCGGATGGCACTTACGCGCAGTAGCGAAACGATACCGATTGCGGACGGTCAAATGCAGCTCGGAACATGGCAGGGCATCTTCCTGTTCGAGCATCGACGCGCTGAACATCGTCGTCAGATTTTCGTGACGATCGTCGGCGAATAATCCGTTATTCGCTGTAAATCGCATCGACCAGGCGGAGCGATTTCTCGGTGGGTAAAAGCGATTGTTCCATCTGGTTCATGACGTAGGCGAAACTCAGCCTGGTCTCCGGATCAGCGAAAGCATGACTGCCGCCAGCTCCGGGATGACCGAAAGCTCGCTCGTGCGGTCCAAAAATCCTTCGTTGAGCATTTGGCGGATCTTTCATGAAGCCAGCCGAAAAGGCTGTCGGAATTTGAAAGACCCGATCGAGACCGGAAGTCAACGTCGTCTCCATCAGCGCCAGAGTTGTCGCGGTAAAAAACTGTTTTCCGTCCAAACACCCCTCGTTTGCGAGCATGGCATAGAATCTAGCGAGGGACGAAGCGCTGCCGATGCCGCCAAGGGAAACAATTGAACGCGCCCGGTTCTCGGAGGAATTCATTCCACTGACGGCGTGCAACCCGTAGGGCGACGTAAAAGTCCTGCGGGCCAGGGTTCCCGTCTCCATGAGATCGCGATAAAAGCTGGCCGGCTCCGGTCGCTTTCCTGCATTGGCCGCATGCACCGTCGCGGCCCGGGAGTTTTCGGCATCGGGCAAACCGATCCAGATATCGAGCCCTAACGGATTAGCGAAGGTCTCTCGCCAGTATTGGCCCAGTGTTTGCCCGGCTATTCGGCGCACTAATTCGTCGAGCAGAAAGCCGAACGTGCGCGCGTGGTAGCCATGCGCCGTTCCCGGCGGCCAGAGCGGTTTCTGCGCTTCAATCGCTTCGATAACCGCGGAGTAATCGGTGATGTCAGCCGGTTTATCCAGAGCCGCTAATCCGGCCTGGTGAGACATCAGCTGCGACAGAGTGATCTCGTTCTTCTCTTCCCTGGCGAATTCCGGCCAAAACTCCGAGACCCGTTGCCCGAGGTTGATATTATTTTCCTGCAGAACATGCAGCAGGCAGGCGCTGCCGAGGCCTTTCGTGGCCGACCAAAATAGAACGATCGTTTTGTCGGTCCAGGCTTGCTCGCGCCGCGCATCGCGAAAGCCCCCGTGAAAATCGACAATGGGTGTTCCCTCTTTCCAGACTGAGATGGCGGCGCCAAGTTCCCCAAGTTTTTGGAAATTGTCTTCGAAAAGCGGTCGCAAACGCTCTCGCAGTTCGGAAGGATCCAACTTCATCGCACCTCAGCGTAGCAGCTAAGGCAAATGTTTGTCGGACGGCGACGAGTCGGCCGTTTCTTTTCGACCGCGCTACAGCAGGGACTGCACGGCCTTCAGATCTGGATCTCTTTTGGCCAGTTCCCGAAAAGTTGAATCCATGCGGAAACTTGTTTCCAGGTTTATGCGGGCGTCTTTAACGTTCCCCAAGAGCGCCTCGTAGCACCCCATATTGTAGTAGTAAATCGGCTCCTTCAAAAGTGCTGCCGGGCCTTTCAGGAGCAACTGTTTTGCTTCCGCCGTCTTGCCCAATTCGTGCAAACAAAAGCCTGCGTGCAAGAATCCGGCGCTGCAGTCGGGCGCGGCGCGACAGAGCTTCTGGCTGATTCGCAATGCTTGAGCCCATTTTTGCCCGCGCATTAGATGATGCAGGCGTAGCTGTAAGACTTCCGGTCGATTTTGTTGGGTACGTTCGATCGCATTCAGCTCAGCCATCGACTCCCGTGACATACCGAGTTCGGCGTAGCCGCAGGCGGCGCGTAATTGCCAATCAAAATTCATAAACAGGTCTTAAGCACGATCTTTGCCCGTTTATGGAAATTTTAATTAATACAATTTATTCGTAATAAAACTTTACACGTGTTTGGTGTTATAAGCCCGGGCTACAAGTATAAAAAATGGCGGTCGAGGGGTTTACCCCAGCAGGAGGTTTTCCAACTCGTCCACGCGGCGTCGGAAGAGCGCCAAGGTGCTTTCGATCGGTTCCGGGGTTGTCATGTCGACACCGGCGGACTTCAATGCGGCAAGAGGGAATTGCGAGCCGCCCGAACGGAGAAAATTCAAATAGGCGTCTACACTTCCCGAAACTCCGGACAGGACGCGCTGCGAAAGAGCCACTGCTGCGGAAAGTCCGGTCGCATATTTGTAAACATAAAACGCATGATAGAAATGCGGAATGCGCAGGCATTCCAGATCGAGTTCTCCATCGAGCACAAAGTTTTCGGCAAAGTAAGCGGCGAGCAACTTGTGATATTCGGATTTAAAGACGTCGAGTGTAAGAGCCTGGCCGCTTTCTTCATAGGCATGAATAATTTTTTCGAACTCGGCAAACATGGTCTGCCGAAAGAGCGTTCCCCGGATGTCGTCGATTTGTCGATTAATGATGTAGGCCCGCATGTTCCGGTCTTTGGTTTGTTCAAGAAGGTGATGGGTTAGCAGCTCTTCGTTAAATGTGGACGCTACTTCCGCCAGGAAAATGGGGTAATCGTAATCCTGAAATCTTTGCGCATTCTGTGCGAACCAGGTGTGCATGGAGTGGCCGGCCTCGTGGGCGAGCGTGTAAACTTCGGCAAAAACGTCCTCCTTGTAGTTCATCAGGATATAAGGAGGGGCGCCGTAACTCGCCGATGAAAAGGCGCCACTGCGCTTGCCTTTGGTTTCGTATCGATCGCACCACCGCCCACGCAGACCCTCCGCCAGGACAGTGACATACTCCTTTCCGAGGGGCTGGAGCGCGGCGATGACTTTATCGACTGCTTCCTCGAAGGGGATTTTCGTTTCGATCTCCGAGACCAGTGGCACATACGTGTCGTAGTGATGAAGTTCTTCCACTCCGAGCACGCGTCGTCGCAAATCGAAATAACGAAACAGCGGATCCAAATTATCGCGCACTGCTTTGATCAACCCGTCGTAAACAGCGACCGGCATATCATCGGGAAAGAAAGCGGCTTCCAGAGACGACGAATACCGGCGTGCCCGTGCGCGAAACACGTCTGCCTTCACCGAATAAGCCAGGGATGCAGCTAAGGTGTACTGATGATCGTTAAACTCGGCATAAAATTGGTGGAAGGCGCGTTTTCGAACAGCATGGTCGCGCTTGACCAGAAATGAGCTGAACGAACTTTGCGTTAGCGATTTCTCACGGCCGGCTTCGTCGACAAGCGTGCCGAACTTCATGTCGACGTCCGTCAATTGAGAGAAGGTGTCATCGTATCCGCTAAGAGCGACACTTCCGAGTGCGAGAAGCCGTTCCTCCGGTTCGGAAAGAACGTGGTGCTTCAATCGCCGAATCTTGTGCAGCTTGATACGCCACTCGGCCAGCGACGGGTCTCCCACCAGCCGGTTAAAGGCTTCGTCATCGATCGCCTGGATTTCCGGCACGACGAACGCAGCCGTTTCGCCAATCTTCGTCAGTAAGTTTTGCAGTTGCCCGACGCGCCCGAAATATTCGGTATTGGCGCTGTCCTCGGCCGACTGCAGAGATGCGAAATGGTAAAGGCGCTCGATTTTCAGATCGAGCTGCTTCTCGAATTCGAGCAGCCTCGCCAGGCTTTGCGCTGAATCGCCGACGTGGCCTTTCCACTGCTCGATCTGCGGAAAGGTTTCCTGCAGCCAGTTAAAATCTTCCTGCCATTTGCCTACGTCAGAAAAAAGGTGCTTTAAGTCCCATTTATCAGATTCGTGAACCTCCGCGCGCGTTGGGGTTTTATCCAGTTGTTCAGTCGTCATCGAAATCCTTCTTCTCCTTCTTTGTGAATGCGCGGTCCTTTGACCGTGAGCGGCTCGGGTGCCTGATCCGCCGGAATTTGCGGGCAGCTATCAATCCAGCGGTTGGGATCGGGCGCCGCCCATTTCACGGCATTACGCAAAACCAGACGAACGTTCGGGTGATAGTAAATCGGATAAGCTTCGTGTCCGGGTCGAAAATAAAACACCTTGCCGTTGCCACGCTTCCACGTGCAGCCGGAACGAAAGACCTCTCCGCCTTCAAACCACGACAGAAAAATGATCTCGTCCGGGGCCGGGATGGCGAACGGTTCGCCGTACATCTCCGTATTTTCGATTTCAAAATAGCGATCGATACCTTGGGCAATGGGGTGACCGGGATTGCAGACCCAAAGTCTTTCCTTCTCGCCGGCTTCACGCCAGGTCACGGAGCAGGGTGTGCCCATCAATCTCATGAAAGGTTTTGAATAATGGGAGGAATGCAGGGCAATGAATCCCATTCCTTGCCAAACCCGCGTCAGCACGCGCTCGACGACTTGGTCGTCTACTGCACCGTGTGCGGCATGTCCCCACCAAACAAGAACGTCCGTCTCTTCGAGAGTTTCTTTTGTTAGTCCGTGTTCCGGGTCCTGCAGTGTGGCTGTCCGGACATCGAACTCCGCTTGTTCCGAGATTCCTTGCGCAATGGTTGTGTGCATGCCCTCGGGATAAACCTCGCGAACGACAGGATTCTCCCTCTCGTGTACATTTTCTCCCCAAACTGTGACTCGCAATCGCGACGACATCGCTTCGTACTAAGCCCAGCGCTGGATTCAGGTCAATCGGGCAGACGCGCCACGTTCCGCTCTACCGATATGGCGGCGCGATTTCCGTCTTGCGCCGGTCATGGCCGGATGCCGTGCAATTTTTTGCATCGCCTTTCTTAATAAGGCGTTTCCGGGCGGGATCTTGTGCCACGGCGACGCGCCCGATGGATGAGGTAACGGGATCACATCGAACTGGCGGTGCGCCCGCTCCGCGCGAAGGCGTTGCCCGATGACATCCGCCAGTTTCGGGCACGGAATGAACTGCCCGATCGCCAGTCTGCCGACCGGAATGACGAGCTGCGGACGCAGGATTTGAAGTTCCTCATCCATCCAGGAAGAGCAATTGAGCACCTCGTCAGGAGCCGGGACGCGGTCACCGCCGCTCGTGCTTTTGCCGGGAAAACAACGGCACACAGCCGCAAAGTAAATTCTGGCCCGGACCTCGTTTTCGTTCATGCCGCAAAACTGCTCGAACCACTGGAAAAGAGTCCGCCCCGCCGTCCAGGCGAAAGGTCGTTGCAAAACTGGCTCGCGCGGCCCCGGAGCTTGTCCGACTAATATCACATCACTGACCACCGGGCCGCCCGATACCGGTGTCGATTGCATGCGAGGGCAACGTCGGCACTGCAACAGCCGAGTGACATGTTCGCTGATGAGGAGGCGTCGCCGCGCCGATTTCGCCATCGGCGAACTTCACAGCCACAGAGTGGCGGTCAATCCCGCTAGCGGCGAAACAACGACATGATCAGGCTGAGCACAATGCTGACGATGATGCAGGTAACGATCGGAAAATAGAACGCAGAGTTTCCACGTTCTATCCTGATATCGCCCGGCAGGCGGCCCAACCAGTTTGGGGCCAAGCCACTCCAGAGAAAGATCCCGAGCAAGGTCATCGCCACTCCAATGACAATTAGAAATCTCCCGAGGTCGCGCATTGGCTTAGAGTACACCGGTTCGGACGAACGCGCTTCTTCACTGTGGCATTTGCGCGGATCGGTTGCGCAGAGAGACTGGAATCATGGCGGTGGAGTTCAAGGACTATTACGAAACCCTCGGCGTCGCCAAGACGGCGACCGAGGACGAAATCCGCAGTGCCTTCCGCAAACTTGCCCGAAAATTTCATCCGGACGTCGCTAAAGACAAAAAAACGGCGGAGGAGAAGTTCAAACAAATCAATGAAGCGTACGAAGTCTTAAGCGATCCGGAAAAGCGGCGGAAATACGATCAACTGGGTGCGAACTGGAATCAGCCGGGAGGATTCCAGCCGCCTCCGGGTTGGGGAGAGCAGCAGCCTGGCGGAGGATTTCATCGCTACGGCGGCGGAGATGGCGGAGTCGAATTTGAATTTGGCGGCACCGGTTTCAGCGATTTCTTCGAAGCTTTCTTCGGTGGCGGCAGAGGGAAATCTGCTTTTGGTGGCGGATTCGGTCGACGCCCGGAAGAAGCGGAGCGCGGCAATGACGTTGAAGCAGACATCATGGTTCCGCTCGAAGAAGCGTTGCACGGGGCAAAGCGAACGGTCTCTCTGCGGCGATCGGGTTCCAACAAGGTTGAGACTTATCAGGTAAAGATTCCGGTCGGCGTGCGCGAAGGACAGCGCATCCGGTTAGCCGGTCAGGGAGAAGCGGGAGAGCGTGGTGGAAAGAGCGGTGACTTGTTCCTGCGCGTGCGGCTGCAGCGTCATCCCGATTTTCATGTTGAAGGAAGCAATTTGATCCATGATCTGAAACTTGCGCCGTGGCAGGCAGTTCTTGGAACTGAAGTGGAGATCCGGACTCTGGAAGGGACCATTCGCTTGAAAGTGCCGCCGGGAACGCAAAACGGACAACGTTTTCGCGTGCGGGGGCGCGGACTCCCGGACAGCGCAGGCGCGCGGGGCGATCTCTACGTTGTGGCCCAAATCGACGTACCCAAGAAGATCAGCGAGCGTGAGCGGGAACTCTGGCGTGAACTCGCTCGCCTCCACGGCGACGAAAAATGAGCGGCATCTGCTCGACAATGCCTCCGTCGCTGCCTTACCAGTGAAGTGAATGAAGATATCGCTCGGCAGTGATCACGCCGGTTTCCGTTATAAGGAGAAGGTGAAGGAATTACTGCAGTCGCTCGGCCACGAGGTAAAAGATTGCGGCACCTTCAATGAAGAATCGGTTGATTACCCGCTTTTCATCCGCCCGGCAGCGGAGGCTGTGGCCAGCGGCGAATGCGACCGTGGTATCGTTTTCGGTGGATCCGGCAACGGCGAAGCGATGGCGGCAAACAAGGTTCGCACCATCCGTTGTGCACTCTGCTGGAGCGAGGAAAGCGCACGACTTTCCCGTCAGCACAACGATGCCAACGTCCTTTCGATCGGTGAAAGGATGATTCCCGAGGATCTGGCGTTAAAGATCGTCCGCATCTGGCTGGAGACGCCATTTGAAGGCGGCCGTCATGTTCGGCGCATCGCCGAGTTAAATTCAATGTGCTAGTTCAGCTGATCGACCCAGATCGCGATCAGAAATACGGCGCTGACAAACGCGTTGCTTTGGAAAAAGGCTCGGTTGACCGCCGCGACATCCAGACGTCGCGCGCTCCGGTGCTCATATAGAAGGGTGGCCGCGATCAAGGGCATGGCGGCGAAGTACCACCAGCCGAGCTTGGCCGACGCGCCGAAACAAATCAGACCGATGAATGTCAGAGCGTGCAATCCCTGGGCAAGTCGCAAACTTTTAGGTATGCCGAGGTCCACCACGAGAGAACTCAATCCTTCGCGGCGGTCAAAATCATAGTCCTGCGTGGCATAGATCAGGTCGAAACCCGCCACCCAGAAAACTACGGCCAATGCCAACACCAACGGGGGCAGATTGAGCGTGCCCGTCTGGGCGATCCAGGCTCCGATAGGGGCCACAGCGAGGGCCAGCCCAAGAAAGAAGTGTGTCGATGAAGTGAATCGTTTCGTGAGCGAATAGAAGAAGACCACAACAAGGGCCACCGGCGACAGCACGAACGTCAATCGGTTGATCAAGGCGGCGAGACCGACAAAGGAGAAAATGGCCACCGCGAGCGGAATCCAAAGGCCGGCTTTCGGCAGCAGCAAATGCCGGCGTGCAGTTCGCGGGTTTCTCTGGTCCAGCGACCAGTCCGCCAATCGATTGAAAAGCATTGCCGCTGTTCGGGCGCAGACCATACAGCCGACAACAAGCAATAAAGTTCGCCAGGCGGGCCGGCCGTGTGCCGCTACGAGAAGCGCGCCAAGAGCAAAGGGCAGGGCAAAGATGGTGTGAGAAAAGCGGATCAGCCGCAAAAACCGGCTGACTGTCCCTGCGCGGCGGAATTCTCGCTCGGATGCCGGGTTTTCACTCATCATTTCAATAATTCACGTAGACGCTTGCTGGCTTCCGAGAGGATGGGAAGGCCGTGGGCAAATAGGATTCGGTTTACTTCAAGGCTCACTAGCTTGCGCAGTGATTGGCGCATCTCCTTTGCGTTGGAACAGTATTTCGCTGGGAGGAAGCTAAAGCCTTGCGGCTCAAAATTTATCAGGGCGTCCCCCAATATCATCGTGCCGCCATCGGCACCAGAATAGAGGACGACCTCACCCGCGGCTGCCCCCGCGATCGGGATTACGTCAAACGCGCCGTCAAGTTTCGAGGCTTCGCCAAGCGGGGTAAACGAAGGCGTTTCGTTCTGGTGATTCTGGGCCGATGGAAACGCGAAGACTGGGATCGCCAGCTCTTTGGCCAGCGGGCCGCTGTTCCGCCAATGGTTGGCGTTTGTGACTAGGACCCCGCGAGCGGCATCCCCCTCGAGCAATGTGTGAAGATCGGGGCGCGGAAGAGGTATGGGGTCGATGAAATAGACGCCGGTGGGGGTGGTTATGGCGGTGGAGGAGAGGTCGGCGCGGACGGAGGGATCGAAGGCATGCCAGACGGCGAGGGTGGGAGTGAGCCGATGGATTTCCGGGGCAGCGTTCATGTTGTAGGGAGGCGGTGCAGCGGGGGAAAGACCCCGGGCCAGAGAAACAGTGGCACCATAGGTGCTATACGAATCATAGTTACCATAGTATCAAGAAACTTCTCCTAGCAAAATATGATTACCTTCTCCTACCAAGCTCGTGATACCTCCGGCCGGATTGTCTCCGGTGTGCAGGATGCGATCAACGAAGATAACGCGATAACCAGTTTAATGAGCCGCGGGCTCATGGTCCTTTCCCTCCAGAAAAAGTCCGAAGTCAGCCGAAAACGGAAGAGCACCGGCTCCGTCCGGGAAACAGATGTCGTTCTGTTTACCCGGCAGCTCGCCACCATGATTGAAGCGGGTATTTCGCTCGTTCAGGCTCTCACCGCTCTTTATGAGCAGTGCGATCCAAAACGTCAGCGCAACCTCCGCGTCATCATTAGCGATATTACCACCCGCGTGCAGGGTGGCGAAACATTCAATGAATCAATCGCCAGGCATCCCCGCGTCTTCAACCGTCTGTTCGTCAGCATGGTTAAGGCGGGTGAACACGGCGGCTTGCTGGCCGAGATTCTCGACCGTCTCGCCGGCTTCCTCGAAGCGAGCGCGCGCCTGCGCAAGAAGGTCAAATCAGCCATGACGTATCCGGTGATTGTGCTTTTCATCGCCCTCGGCATCACCACGTTTTTGATCGTGCGAGTCGTGCCAATCTTCGGCGAAATCTTCAAGGATTTCGGCGCCAAGTTGCCGGCACCGACTCAGTTCCTGATCGATTTAAGCGAATTCATACGTGGGAACTGGTACTATCTCGTCATTGGGATTGTGGGAGCGGTGTTCGCCATCCGTACTTTTCTCCGTTCCAAGAAGGGCAAGATATTGACTGATCGCTGGAAATTGAAACTGCCGGTGTTCGGTCCGCTCGTGCACAAGATCTGTATGTCACGCTTTTCGCGCACCTTTGCGCAATTGATCCGGAGTGGTGTGCCGATTCTCGAAGTTCTCGATATTGTCGGCGGATCAGCCGGCAATCACGTGATTGAAACCAGCATCTCCTCAGTCAGTGAGGATGTGGAGAAAGGTGACAACCTCTCCGTCGCGATGTCGAAGAAGAAGATTTTCCCACCCATGCTTTTGCGCATGGTCTCGGCCGGTGAACAAACCGGTAAGATCGATACCATGCTCGAAAAGATGGCCGACTTTTGGGACGAAGAAATCGAAGCCTTGCTCGATGCTCTGACCTCTCTGATTGAGCCGATGCTCATCGTATTTCTCGGTGTAATCGTCGGCGGAATCGTCATTGCAATGTTCTTGCCGATTTTCAAGCTGAACGAAGTAGTTTCGCAGAATAACAAAGGCTAGGAGAAGCTGCTGTGGAAGGTGAGGGACGGATCGCAAGATCCGTCCTTCATTGTTTTATGGCGGTCCGTCCCACGCGCAAACTTAGTGGCCAGTTCACCGGGCGCACTCGATTCGGTTCGCGCCACGCTTCTGACAGATCGGCCCGGATCAAGTCGATCGGATCGCTTCCGTTTGCGACGATGAATGTCTGAGAGGCCGACCAGGTTTGAAGATATCCGATCAGATGTTCCATCGACCAGCGCGCACGCATGGCAAAGGACGGTGGCTCCATTTCGGCGAAGGGAAACGCAATCGTTTGATATCGCTCTTCAACGATTCTTCGCTCAAAAGCCCAGTATTCCCCCACGACCTCGTTGTAAAATCGGTTCACGACGGCGTCGATCTCCGGCTCAATCTCGAGCAAATTGTAACACCACACCGCCAGAACTCCGCCCGGCTTGAGGACGCGCTCCGCTTCCGGGTAAAAGCGGTCGAGATCGAACCAGTGTAGAGCCTGCGCCACCGTAATCAGATCGATCAAACGCGTTGGTAAACGGCATTTTTCAGCAGTGCCAACGCGATACTCGACGCGCGGGTTTTGCTCTGCATTGTGAATTTGTTTTTCGCTCACGTCCGTTGCGATCACGTGGTCGAAGAAGGAAGCAAGCGCGACCGCCGCCTGTCCATTCCCAGTGGCGCAGTCCCACGCCACCCCATGGCTGGGTGAGACACCGGCCAGATATTTAAACAACGAGTCCGGGTAATGGGGGCGGAATTTCGAATACTCGGCGGACTGACGTGAGAAGTGGTCCTGGAAAGCCATCCTAGCTGGCGCGGGCAATACGACTGATCGGACGATCCGCCGTTACCTCATTGAGTCGAGCGAACATCTCATGATAAATTCGCTCCACCGCCGCCGAGGGATCTTCCAGCATCATCGATTCCTTGATCACGCTGGCGTAAATCGGAAAAGAAAATGGTGATACGGTCGGGAGTTCACGCATTTTCCACTGAAAGCGTGTCGCCGCGCCCAGAAAATCGTAAGCGGCATCCGCGTCGAGGAAGGTGTGAGTCGCCTGCCGGTAAGCCTCGATCAGTAAGGGATGATCCGGTTCATGTTGTTCCAGCACGCGAAAGAGAACTTCCGCACTCCAGGTTAACTGTTTCAGTTTGCGCTCGCGTCCAGGAAGATTGCGCGGGACCATCAAACCGGTTTGGGCAACGCCACGAAATTGCCATTTCACCAGCTCCGATCCGCGGAGCGCCCGCCCCAAATCTTCTTCCGCCCCCGCCCGCTCGAAACAAAGTCGCCAATCCTCCAAAGGAAGTTCCTGAAAAGGCCGCAAGGTGAGCAGAAATCCGTAATCGTCTATTGTGACCAGCGCGTTGCCGCCGATGCGATTTTTAACTCGCCACGCAACGATGCGGGACAGCGCGTCGTTGGCGCTGCGTCCGATCAGAGAATGGAAAAAATAATGCGAATATTGATCTTCGCGATAAAGCTCAATCAACATTTTGTGACCGACTGGAATTTCCGAGATGCTGAGCTGGGCTCGGAATTGTTCGACAACCGCTTCGGCGTTTGCCATCGACAGATCATAGTTTTCCACTAACCAATCAACCGGTTTTCCATTCGGATTTTCGACCTGATCGGCGAGATCGCTGCGAAGCTGCCGGACGGCCCGGGCGAGTCCGGATGTGAGCGGCATTTTCGCGGCATTCCATCGTGGTACCGTCGGCAAATGGCCGTCGGCGCGCTCGACGTAAGCTTCGTTCACACCAGTTTCGATAAGCCGGACAACCCGGCCGGCCAGGACGAAGAGATCCCCGAGCTGAAGCCGTTTGACGAAACTCTCCTCGACCGAGCCGAGACGCCGCCGGCGCAGAAGAACATCGACATAACCTTCGGAAACGATGGTGCCGATATTGACGAGAAACTCTCGTCCAACGCGCGGGTGGGCTAGGGCGATCGTTTTGCCCTCGATCTTTATTTTGCCAAACAAGCCGGCATATTGTTTGGCGAGCGATCCCCCACCGCCTTCGAGGTAATTGAGAATGCGGTTGAACTCTTCCCGTGTCAGATCGCGAAACGGGTAGGCTCTTGTGATCAACTCGAACGCATCTCCAATCTGGATTGGCGCGAACGCTGCCATCCCGACGATGTGCTGCGCGACGACGTCGAATGGCTTTTCCTGAATCCGGATTGGATCGAGGGCCAGCTCTCGAACCAGCTTTGCCGTTACCGTCGCTTCGACAAGATCACTGACATTCGTCGCGACCAAAACGCCGTGGCTATTTCGGTTGAGAGAATGACCGGAACGACCGATGCGCTGAATTGCGCGGGAAACGCCTTTCGGCGTCGCGACCATGACCACGAGATCAACCGCGCCGATATCGATGCCAAGCTCAAGGCTGGTCGAACAGACAACGGCGCGCAATTCCCCGTTTTTCAGTCGGTCTTCAACTTCCAAACGCACACTGCGATCAAGCGACGCGTGATGGGTCTCGATCTGATCGGATAGCTCCGGCAAAAGCTCTTTCAGGCGCAGTCCAATTTGCTCCGCGGCCGAGCGCACATTGGTAAAGACGAGGACCGATTGCTGCCGCCGGATCAGGTCGGCCAGCTCGGAATACAATCGGGCACCGGTATAGCCGGCAGGAGGATAAGGATCGCGCCGTATCGGCGAAAAGACTTCGACGATCGATTTTTTCTCGACCTGGGCTTCAGCAATCTGGCACGGCCGATCTTTCCCGACAAGGAACTGCGCGAGTGCATCCAGTGGAGCGGCGGTTGCGGAAAGACCGATACGACAAAGGTGGAAAGGCTCCGCCGGGTTGTTTGAATGCGCTGCGTTGTCCAGGCCAATCCGTTCCAAACGTTCGAGCGAGATGCTCAGATCCGCTCCGCGTTTATTTCCGGCGAATGAATGAAGCTCGTCGACGATGACAAACCGGCATGTGCGCAGATGTTTGGCGTAATCCGCTTGGGCGAGCATCACGGCCAGGCTCTCCGGCGTTGTGACCAGAAGGTCCGCGCCGTCTCTGCGAAACTTTGCCCGTTGCGTGGCTGGTGTATCTCCCGTGCGCAGGTGGATTCGCAGAACATCAGCGAGTTGCATCCCAGCAATGGGCTGGCGAAGGTTCTTTTCGATGTCGTAGGCGAGCGCGCGTAGCGGCGAAATGTAAATGCATTGCACGCCGGTTAGGCCCGCGCGCGAGGGCGAGCGGGTGCGACGTCCCGACGCTGCTGTTTTGTCCAGTGCGCGCAGAAGAAAATCGAAGACGCCGAGGAAGCCGGCCAGAGTCTTGCCACTGCCGGTGGGGGAGGTCAGCAGGATCGATCGCCCATCCAGAACGGCCGGCACACAGAGAAGCTGTGCGCTGGTAAAACTACCGAACGTGTCGCGGAACCATTTCGCCAGACGTGGATGCAAACGCCGGTGTAGTTGCTGGCTGGAGATTGGCTTTTGCTTTTTGGCCACAGGTACACGGATTTACGAGAATAAGATCGCAGCTCTTCCGGATCCTATTTTATCTGTGGCAATCCGCGGCCCGAATCAAATTCATTGCTCAGGATTCACCGGAAAATGCTTGTTCTTCAGGTTCTCCGGAACCCGCGTGGTTCTCTCGTTCTCGATGTTTTCTGTAGCTTCGTTGAGAGCTTCGTAGGCTTCGCGGCTTTTCTTGGCCCGGCACATATACATGGTGGCGTGACCGAGCGGAATCCGTGCTTCCGGCAAGCCGATAAACTCCACCGCTTGTTGGGTGGCAATGGCGAGAGGAAGTGCTTCGGGATCGGCCAGGCCGACGTCTTCACTGGCGAAGATGACGATCCGCCGGGCAATGAATCGAAAATCCTCTCCGGCATGCAACATTTTCGCCAGCCAGTACATGGCGCCCTGTTCGTCGGAGGCGCGCATGCTTTTGATGAATGCGCTGATCGTGTCGTAGTGGGCGTCCCCCTTTTTGTCGTAGACAATGGCCTTCTGTTGAATGCTTTCCTCGGCCACGGCGAGAGTAAAATGGATCGATCCCTTCGTTTCGGGCGGAGTAGTGAGCACACCGATCTCGAGAGCGTTTAAAGCTTTACGCGCATCGCCGTCACTGAGTTTGGCGAGATGCCGTCGCGCATCCGGATCGAGCTTGACCTTATGGTTCCCGAGCCCGCGCTCCTTGTCGCTCAACGCCCGATCAATGAGCTGTTCGAGCTGTTCCACCCGCAGTGGTTCGAGCTGGAACACCTGGGACCGCGAGACAAGGGCGCTGTTGACGTAAAAAAATGGATTGTAGGTCGTGGCACCGATCAATCGCAAATTTCCCGTCTCTACGTCCGGCAGCAAAATATCCTGCTGCGCCTTGTTGAAATGGTGGATCTCGTCCACGAAGACGATCGTCTTACGTCCGGAAGTGCGAAGACGATTGGTCGCGGCGGCAATAACACGGCGCATCTCGGCGACATTGCTTTCCACTCCGCTTAATCGGATGAACTTGGCGTGCGTCATTTCCGCTACGATGCGGGCGAGGGTTGTTTTTCCCGTGCCAGGGGGCCCTGAGAAGATCACCGAGGGGAGACGATCGGCTTCGATCGCGCGGCGCAGCAGTTTTCCCGGCGCAAGGATATGTTCCTGACCGGCAAACTCGTCCAGCGACTGCGGGCGCATGCGCGTGGCCAACGGCGCAGCACTGGTGATTGTTTCGAGATCGATCTCTTCGTCTTCGCGGAAAAGGTCCACCGGTAAAAATACGGCTGGACGCGCCATTCGCACCTGATTTTGGAACGATGAGCGGTTGAGCGGGGCGGTTCCGGGGAGCACAGGCTGCCAGCCTGTCATTTCCGGCAGCTTGCCGGAAATTTCAAACCCACGTGTTTAAAGGACCGCTCGAAAAGATCTTTTCGGCAAGCTGCCGAAAAGTGCAGGCTGGCAGCCTGCGCTCCCCAGAGACGTAATTGGACGAAAACGAAACCTATGAAATTCCTGGTTGCGCCGCGACAACCCTTCGTTGGTTTGGTTTTGTGCGCGACAACGGGAATCTTCATCGCGGACTTTTGCCAGCTCTCGCACTTCGCCATCAACGCCCTCGTCATTGCCGTGCTCGTGTGTGGCTTCGTTCTTCTTTGCTGGCCACACCCTGTTTTCACATATGGGTTTGTAGCTGTGTCTTTTTTTCTCCTGCACATTTTTCAAACGTCCGACACCGCTGGCTCGTTACTGGCGGCGCGTCTCGGGGAACGTGCACGGGCCGTGACCGTAACCGGCGCCGTAATTACGGAGCCGAAATTTGCGCCTAACGGCTTCGCAACTTTCCTACTCCATCTAAACTCCATGCAGCTGGAGGGAAAAAATGAACCGACCAAGGCCACAATTCTTGTCCGATGGCGGGGTAAACCGGAATTCGGAGATGAATTGCAGCTCTTTGGCACGGCCTCGCCGATTGATCCTCCGCGCAATCCGGGCGAGTTCGATATGCGTTCGTATCTCGAGCGTCGCGATATTCGCCGCGTCCTTTTCGTTCGCTATGAGGAAGACGCGATTCTGTTGCGCAGCGGCGGCGGCAATCCAGTTCTGCGGGCGGCGCACAACGCGCGGAGTTGGCTTCAATCTGCGATTTGCCGTGGCTTGAATGATTCACCTGAGGTGATGAACTTCCTTGGTGGGATCACGCTGGGATTGCGACATCAAACACCGGAAGACATCGAGGAGCCCTTCCAGCAAACAGGAACCCTTCACCTGTTTGCCGTCGCCGGTCTCCACGTCGGAATTGTGGCGGAACTCTTGTGGTTGTTGAGCAAGGTAATCCGGCTTTCGCGAAGGTGGGCCTCGGCCCTGATCATTCCGATCCTTTTTTTCTACTCGGCCGTAACCGGTCTGCATATCTCGAGCATTCGCGCCGCCATCATGAGCGCAGTCCTACTGGGCGGATTTCTTTTCGAACGGCGAGTCTTTACCTTCAACAGTCTCGCCGCGGCCGCCATGCTTCTTCTTTGCTGGAATACGAACGAATTGTTTTCGACTGGCTTCCAACTTTCATTTTCGGTCGTCGCCGCAATCGTATTACTAGCCGATCCGGTGGGGCGATTCTTTCGCCGTTACACCGCGCCCGACTCGTTTTTGCCGCGAACTCTCCTGCGCAGGCCGCGTCGCATCGTCGATGCAATTTCGATCAAGGCTGAAAAAGCCGCGTCGGTTTCCATCGCGGCCTGGATCGGTTCGCTCGCTCTCCTCTTATGGGGTTTCTACCTCATTACGCCCATTTCGCTTCTGGCCAACCTTCTTGTCGTTCCGATTGCCTTCTTCATTTTGGCAATCGCACTTCTCTCCGTTATGGCCGCGCCGTTGCTCCCGTGGTTCTCGGTTGTTTTCAACAACGCCAACTGGTTCCTGGCGCAAACTGTCCTGGTCATCGTCCATGCTCTGGCTCAGATACCGGGCGGTCATTATTACGTTGCTCATCCCCCCTGGTTAGGCCATTCACGCGCGCAGATGAACGTTCTCGACCTGGGCGCCGGCGCGGCAGTGCATTTGCATACAGCACGCGGCGACTGGCTCTTTGATTGTGGAAGCGAACGCGATTACGACCGCGTGCTCCGACCTTATCTTCACGCGAGCGGTATCAATAAATTGAGCGGATTATTGCTCAGTCACGGCGATTCCCTGCACATTGGCGGCGCGGCGAAGCTGGTCTCCGACCTCCCGCCGTCACTCCTGATCGATAACCCCGTGGGCGACAGGTCGGGCGTGCATAAAAGATTGCGTCGGCTTTTTGAGGATCATCGGCTGACCATTCAGACTCGATTCAAAGGTGATAACTTTAGCGTCGGAGACGAGATTTCGGGAGTCATCTTTCATCCGCCGGCCGGCTTTTCGGCGTCGGTCGCAGATGATCAGGCTTTTGTAGTTCAGCTTCGGGTTGGACGATCCGCGCGAATCCTGCTCATGTCCGACAGCGGCGCCGTAACGGAGAATGCACTTCTTTCCTCCGGATTGGATCTTCGCAGCGACATCCTGGTCAAAGGTCGGCATCACTCAGCTCAATCTGGTTCGGATGATTTTGTTCGAGCCGTCCGACCACGTTTAATCATCGCAACTTCACGCGATTTTCCGCAACACGAACGCATCCCGGACGAATGGGCAGATCGGGTGCGCGGACAGGGAATCAAGCTGTTTCGTCAGGACGAAACGGGCGCCGTGGAAATACGATTTCTCGACGGGTCTTGGGAAGCAAGGGCCTTCGTCACGGGAGAAACTTTTCGAAGTTCGAGTCGATGAATCGAAATACCTGCCTTTCTGAATCTCTGTTCAAACGTCGACTCGGAAATTTTCGCATCCGGAGGCCGGTCAGCAACACAAAAGAGGTTCGATTCGGTCGCGAGCTGTAAGATTCGCTCAAAATATTCGCTGTGATCCGTAGCGACGAATAGCGAGCCGGAAGGCGCAAGCGCTTGGGCAAGGTCCATCAAAAATTCCGAGGTCACGATTCGGCGGCGGTGATGCCTTCGTTTCGGCCAAGGGTCGGGAAACAATAAATAAAATGCCTGGATCGATTCGGCTAGGAAAAGATGCCGAACCACGAAGGAAGTATCGGCGCGCAGGATACCGACGTTTTCAAGCTGTGCTGTCCTCCGTGTCGCTGATCGGGCTCGATGCAGCAATCGTTCGATCCCAAGAAAATTTTTCTCTGGGTATTGCGCGCCCAGCGCAGCAAGGTGCAGACCGTCGCCGCATCCGAGGTCAACGTGAATAGGTCCGCCTCGGACGAAAAGCCGCGTCCAATGAACGGCGGATTTCTCTGGCTCCGGAATCACCTGGATCACGGGAGAAACATGACTCAGGCAGTCGTACGTTCAAATCGACTGAAGCGGAAAGACGCAACGAACCGCGATTCATTCTGTCTAACAGCCATAACATGAACAGAAACATTCTCTTTTTCGCTGTGGTTGCTATGGCGGCGGTCTCTTTTGCCCATGCTGAAACCCCTGTAGTTGGGAGCAAAACAGTCGTGCTGGCGGGAGGATGTTTTTGGTGCATTCAACCCGCTTTTGACAAGGCGCCCGGCGTGTTAAAAACGGTCGTCGGTTATTGCGGCGGCACCGAACCGAACCCGACCTACGAGCTCGTTACCTCGGAAAAGACGAAATACCGCGAGTCACTCGAAGTAACTTACGATCCCACGAAGATTTCTTTCCAGCAGTTGCTGGATATCTATTGGAAGCAGATCAACCCGACCCAGGGCGACGGTCAATTTACCGATATCGGCCCAAGTTATCGAGCTGCTATTTTTTTCAACGATGAGCAGGAGAAACAAATCGCGCAGTCTTCGAAGGAGAAGCTGGCGAAATCCGGCAAGTTCGCCAAACCGATTGTGACGGAGATTCTCTCGGCGATGAAATTTTATCCGGCCGAGGCGTATCACCAGAAATATTACCAACAAAATCCCGAGCACTTCGAAGCTTTCGAAAAAGGGTCGGGGCGGGTCTCGTTTGAGAAAAAGACCTGGGGCGAAAACCAGGGAGCGGCGGCTTCCAAGCCGCCAAACTAAATCGAAACGGCGGTCTGGAGACCGCCGCTCCTTGAGCCTGAATCTCTCGCGCGTCCGGCAACACGTCGAAGCGCGAAATAATAGGAGAGGCTCATCCGATGGCAGGAAAAATCAATATTCTGGGTCATCCCGTTCACCCGATGGTGATCGTGTACCCGCTGACGTTTTTTACCGCTGCAGTGGTTCTTGACGCCATTTATTTGCTTCATCACGGCGCCCTGGCCGGCACGATTTCGTTTTGGTCGATTGGCCTGGGCGTGGCCAGTGGTCTGGTCGCGGCCATTTTCGGAACGGCCGATTGGATCGGGCTGGAAAGTGGCACGCGTGCGAAGCGAATAGGCCTATGGCACGGCGGCGTGAATGTCCTGATGACGACGCTTTTCGCAGTGAGTTGGTTGCTGCGCCGTGATGCACCGGCAACGCCGCCGTTCTCTGCGATAGTCCTTGGTTTTACCGCTTTCGCCATCTCGTTGCTCGGAGCATGGCTGGGCGGCGAGCTCGTTTATCGGCTCAGCGTGGGGGTTGATGAGGGCGCGCATGTGAATTCGCCCAGCTCACTTTCGGATCGGCCGGCGAGCGCGAATAAGAAATAATCCCGTCACGCAGGGTTTTTCCCGCCATTTGTATTCCGGATTTCCCGTTAGACGAGCCAGGCGCGCGTCAAGCTGGCCGACCAGTGGCATGGCTGGTGCTTTACGTCAGGCGCGCAGGTTGAAGGGCATTAAGCAGTAATGAAGTGGGGTTCATATTCCTTCAGCTTACGTGAGCGCGATCATTGACGGTCGCGCTCTTTTTTTCTAGGTAGGGACGTTTGAAACTCGATCGGCTCCCGCCTCACTCGGTGCTACCCTGCGCACCTTCACCTTCTATGTCGCTCCGCCTGGTCGCTCCATTCTCCGAAACGTCCGTCCCGTGATCGTCCCAAAGAGCGGCGTCTTCCCAGCCGCCGAACTAACCATGGCCGGCGATCTGGAGATCGCCGCTCCTTGTTTCGCGAACGGCTCGGAATAAAGTTCTTAGTGAGAATCTACAGGCGTTGCACCCAAGGAGCGGCGGCTTCCTAGCCGCCGAATTAACCCATGGCCGGGCGATCTGGAGATCGCCGCTCCTTGTTTAAAGTAGAAGCGGCTTCCAGCCGCTTTCCTCTCCTAAATAAAACGGCAGGATGCCGCTTCTACCCCTATTCGAATTTGAAAACCTGAGCCTGTTTTGACTCGACAAATTCGGCGCGATTCACTGAAAGCGGTTCATTGAGGACGCGCGCCAGCTCTTGCGCCAGGACTATGGCAATCGTGCGGGAATCGCGCGTGTAAACGGGAATGGGGAACGAGCCGGCATTACGATCGTAACCGTAGATCGTGCCGTCGGTTTCCCAGACGCAATAGGCGTGACCGGCCGGATGATCGTTGTAGCGAACGAGGAGAATTTTCGCCCAGAAATTTTGCTCGAGACTGTGCTGCGTTTTGAGGGCGGCGAGATAGTTGCAGGCGGAAACGACGCATCCGTTGAGGACGACCAGATCGTTTTCGCCGGGGGTAAGAATAACCGGCTGTTGTGGGCGGGCGCCGAGAGTGAAACAGGCGAGGAGGATGGAACAATGATAAGCGATTTTAGAGATCAGACCGGAATTCATATTGGGGAGGGATTCTAGAATTTATAACAACTATGGAAAGTTATAACACCAGCAGACTCCCGTTGTGAAGCTTTATTTTCGCTTACTCAAGCAAAAACGGGCTTCCTCCACGATTTAATTGAGCGAGCCAAAACTAGCGCAGGGAAAACGGCGCCTGGCCTTCGTCAGGAATGCGGCCCGAGCATTGGGCTGCACGGGTGACTGGCGTGCCGAGTCCTAGCTCGCACAGTGCGGGTGAAATCGCACGCTCAAGCGACTCAATGCAGCACCCAAGTGTTCACTCTACTGGTTTGTTTACAACGACTTGCGGTATGGGCCTCGTCAGTTCGAGTTGTGCGCTGACCTTTTGAATCTGTGCTGCTTGCTCCTTCAGACTGGCGGTAAGGGCTTTTATTTCCGCTCCGAACCGCGGGACGGCAGTGGGATCGAGTGCATTGGCACGCCCAAGGCATTGAAACTCTACTGCCGAACGGCAAACGGAACCCGGCCGTTTCCTGTTTTCCCAACCATTAGCTATCGCGAGTGTTAACTACGCCCACAGCACTTGGCGTATGTGTTGCTATTTCTGGCACACAACTCGCTACAACGCCTAAAAAGTTAACCCGAGACGAAGATGAAAACCGGCGCCGACAATTCACCCGAATTCACCGTCCTTCTTGTCGAAGATGACGACAACTATCGCAAACAAGTGGCCGACTACTTGCGCAATGAGGGATTCCAGATAGTCGAAGCAAGTTCAAGTTCCAAGGCGTGTGCGTTGATTCGGAAACGCAAGACTTCACTCGTCCTTTTGGATTGGGATCTTCAGAGACACAATTCTGCCGCTGAAGATCCGTCGACCGGGTTGGAAGTTCTTCGAACCTCCCACGAGGTGGACCCGCTTCTGCCGGTCATTGTAATGAGTAGTGCAATGCAGTGGGCTTTTCAGGATGACTCATTGCTGGAGGGAGCAGACTGCTGTCTAAGAAAGCCATTCGCGTTGTCGTCTCTGAGCGTGAACCTGCGCCGGTGGATGGACAGGGTGAAGGCAGAAAAGAACCCATTTACCCAGCTAACCGCTGGCGTCATTGCAACAACTGACGCGGTCAACCGCGCATATATCCGCGCTGTTGTCGAAAAGATTGGCTCGGCTTTGCAGGCCGCCCCAAAGCTTGGTCTCAGCCGCCAAACGGTAGCCTCTTATCTTGCATCTCGTTGAATGAACAAAACGACTGACCCATCAGCATATCAGTCATTAGCCATTCGCCCGATTGGCCTAACCAGTAGGTCGCAGGCTGAACTAGAACACAAACCGATGACAGACCAAGAAATTATCACAGCGTTTGAGAAGTTGCATCGTCTTCACTCGACATCCGGCGAGGCGGTAGGCCAGTTCGCAGCGATCAGGGCCATTCGCGAGGTCATTTTTCGGCCCGGTAGCACTATTTTTGTTGCTTATGAACGGGATGCTCGTGAAGCCCGAGACGCAATAAAGCTGTTAGGGGACCCAAAAGCCACCGGCTTGATAGGTGAAATGATGAATCTGACACAACGGATGATTCAAGTTGAGGCCGCGCTACCGCCCGCCCGACCTTACACCAAGGACCTCAAGACGCGCCAAGCTGACGACAACGCCAGTGCCATGTCAACCGCGCCTCCCACAGTTGAACTCAACTTGGCCGGCGTAGCTTTGTATTTGGGTTCTGGGACGCTATGGAATTATTTGGCTAGGACTGTGCCGCGGCTAAAGCTTCACCTTAACAATCGTTACGTATTATCTCAGCCTGAGCTGATGAAGTGGTGCAAGTGGAATGGGGCTACAAGCGACGACGACATCGACGCGATCATCGACAAGGTCACGCAGTATCTCCCCACCCTTTGCTAATGACAGACGCAGAAATTACCAAAGCAGAGAAGGCGCTGCGTGTTCTTGAGACTCTGATGATGAGAAAGCGCCGCAGGCACCTGAGGTCTCCTGAAACCAAAACAGCCGCTCAATCTTTCGACGGAGCGGTGGCGGTATTACCGAAGCTAGAAATGCCGACGAGAAAATTCGCGACCCGACCCGGTTTTGAGATAACGTTCGAACGCTCGAGCCTTTCTTTCTGAGCGGAAAGCCACAGCGACTTCAACTTGCCAAGGACGGAATTTGGATGTGTGGACGGAGCGGCCAGCATTGTGGGTAGCGATGCGACTCTTCAGATTCGTAGTGATGCCGAAATAGCGAATGCGCTCATTTGCTAACAATGACGTAGACGTAGAAAAACTTCATGGCTGGCCTGCCAGCCGTAGTCTCGCAGCGCTTGACTGAAAAGATCAAAAACACCCGCCCGCCTTCACTGATTACGGCGGGCAGCCTTCACTCTCCGCTGCGCTGCGAGCGAAGTGCTAGGAGGTTGTCCGGAACTCAAACTGGCCTGCCAGCCGTAGTCTCGTAGCGCGTGACACAGAAGAGGAAACACCCGGCCCGCCTTCACTGATTACGGCGGGCAGCCTTCGCTCTCCGCTGCGCTGCGAGCGAAGGCTGGAGGCGAGGGGAGTTGAACCCCTGTCCTCGATGCTTTCCACGCAGACATCTACATGTTTAGCCGGCGATAAGTTTTAAGAGGCCGACGTTGCACCGGCGCACTGCCGTCCTCCGAGCATCCACGAAATTCCTTCACCATCCGGCGCGGTCGCTCCGCCGAACAATTAGCCTGCTGTCCACGTTTGGCGCCGTAGCAGGCGTCCAGCTCCAAACGTCACGGTCAATTAAGCCGCGAGAGCGAGATCTTGGTGATCTGCGTTTATTTGTTTTGGCTCGGTTTTTTACGAGGCCAACGAACCATCCTCG
>JBEEGV010000001.1:0-25285 GCA_041167085.1 Verrucomicrobiota bacterium | reverse complement strand
GCGTAAATGCTGTCGCACCAGGAGTAATTGACACGGATATGTCGAATTTTACGAAGACAGAAGCGGGTCGCGAGATCGCGCTCGGAATGCAGGCATTGAAGCGAATCGGCAAACCGGAAGATGTTGCCGACGTAGTTGCATTCCTGGCGTCTGATGCAGCGCGCTGGATTACTGGTGCGAGCATTCCGGTAGACGGGGGATCAAAGCTCTAAGACTGCCGAGCGAGCTGCAACTCCTCCGAAGATGAATTCTCCAATACCGCAGTAACGAAACGACGAGGAAACAATTATGAGTCAGACGACACAGGAGAAAAACAAAGCGCTGGTGCTCGACGCCTTCGACACCTTGTTTAACAAGCGCGAATACGCGGCCGCTGAGAAGTATTGGTCGCCTAACTATATCCAGCACAGCGCGCACATTGAACCGGGTCGCGATGGATTGTTCAAATTGATCCGCAACACACCCGACACTCTGCGTTACGAACATCAGCTCATCGTCGCGGAGGGCGACTATGTCATTGTCCACGGACGTTTCACAGGATACGGGCGGCCGGTTGCCTGGATCGCCGCGGATATTGTCAGGATCGAGAACGGCCTCCTCGCTGAACACTGGGATGTTTTGCAGGATGAAGCAACCAAAGCCGAATCGAAGAGCGGCCTGCCGATGTTTGGCGACCGCTTCACTGCCTGATCCATCCCGCCGTTGAACGCCTGCGCCAACGCCTGCGCCCCACGCCGATCATCGTAAGCACGCGTCGAGGCTGACTTGATGTCGGGAAAGGAAGGTTATCGGCGAGTAGAGGCTTCGGTCGCGTCTTTGGCGAATTCGACCCGACGGTTAGCTGAGTCAAGTGTGACCGCGAAGTCCCGCAGTGCAGCGTAGCCGACCTGGCCCTGAGGCGTTGCGCCCGGGTATGGCACGACGTCGGTGAAGACCATCTCATGCGTCGCCAGCTTGTATTCACCGATCGTGATCTCGCCCTTCACAGTGCCCTTGAAAATCGGAAACTCGCCGGAGTTCGACCGCGCTTTCCCCTTTTCTTCGGCTGGAGCGGTGAGCGGAAGTTGATCTTTGTATTTGGTGGGCAGCGATACCGCGAAAGGCGCACCCGTGTCCAGGTGCACTTTGACTTCGCGTCCCGCGATCTTCACCGGCACGATCGGCAGCATTTCATCTGCTCCGTAGGAAAGGATCGTCCTGGCATCTGCCTTTGGTAATGCACCTTTGCGCAAGGTGATCTTCTTCCGCGGATAGTCGAAGGTGAGCAGATACCCCGGAAACGATTGTGCGCTCAACACTCCGCGCGGCGGCTTATCAATCTTGCCAAACATGGCCGTGATAGGACCGCTGTCGGCTTCGAGGTCCGACACCTTTATCGAACCGATGAACAACTCTTTGATTCGGGCGCTATCACCCGACGAAGACGATAGTTCGTCGCTGAGACCGGAATCGATCACCGTTTGCGTCGCGCCGGTATCGAGGATGAATGGAAACGGTCCCTTGCCATTGATCCTTACCTCCACAACGGGACGTCCGCCGATTTCGAGCATCGGGACCGAAGCGCCCTCTGCCGCCACCTCAATCTTCGGGTCAACTCGCTTCGCAGTCCCGGCTGCGAAACTCGCCCTGGGGGGGAGAATCACTCCCGCCTCCAAGGCAAGGAGGAGAGTAGTTAGACAACTCAGGCGCCTGCTGTATCGCCGAAGCCTAAATCTGAAATAGCAGACACGGTGCGCGCGCTGAGCAATTGGACTTCTCATCTCTTTGATGACAGGCTCGGTCCCACAAAGGTTACAGCGTTTTCCGTCCAACGACCGAGGCCGCCGACTTTTTCGAAGAAGACATTGAACACGCTTGCCGATCATCAAAGAACTTCCCAAGACGGCGACCGGCAAGATTCAAAAATACGTCTTGCGCGCGCGACAGAGTGCGATCGCGGCGCAGTGAGTCTTCGTTTAATCTCCATTTCCGAATTCCTCCGAGTCCCTTCGCTTTTTGAACGACTAGTTCAACGCTGAAAAGCTGGTCGGATCCATGAAGTAGTGGTCGATATGGTCCACCAATGCTCCGTGCGCCTCCGATTCTGCTTTCACCTTTTGCCATTCCGGATCGGCTTGGAAAGCAGCCCAGTTCTTCTCCGCCTCCTGTCGGCTGGGATGCTCCAGAATGTAGATAAACAAATTCTGAGAACTCGGAGCGTCTTCGGGCGACCAATAACCAATGCTCTTCATGTTGTGCCGCTTGAAGATCAAGTCGGTGTGATCGCCAAAGCGAGCTTTGAGAGCGTCCATTTTGCCCTCGTTGACGTGATACAGTCGCAGTTCGTAAACGTGGTGTGGGGATTCCGCATTCGACCCGTTGAGTCTGCCGAAGCCGAGCATCAGCGCGGCGCCGCAAAGAAAAGATAAAACGTAAGGTGTTTTCATCTCGTTTCTTTCAAAGCTTCGATCAGCGCAGCGACTTGAATGCAACTCGCAGCTCTTGCGTGATTAGCTCCGGCTGTTCCCACGCCGCAAAGTGCCCGCCTTTGTCGACCTTGTTATAATGAATGAGTTTGGGATACGCCCGCTCCGCCCAACTCTTCGGGGCTGGATAGAGCTCGTCAGGAAAGACGCTCACAGCGGTCGGGACCGTGACGCCTTTGACGGCGAAGAACGACGACCCTTTGTTCTCCCAATAGAGACGGGCCCCCGACAGCGCCGTGTTCGTCAACCAGGTGAGCGTGATGTTGTCGAGGACATCGTCTCGTGTGAGACCTTCGGACTTTCCGTCGAACACTCGTGCAATCATTTCATAGCTGCGCGCGTCGTGGTCGAGAAAATAGGCCGCCAGGCCAATGGGTGAATCCGCGATTCCGTACATCGTCTGCGGTCTCAACCCCAACTGGAAGCCGTAGCCGATGCCCTTTGCATAGACGAAGCTCAGCCGCTCGTAAGCGAGCTTCTCGTCGGCTGAGAGATTCGCCGGCGCCGGCGCTCCGGAGAAGGCCAGCTTGTCGATGTCGAGTGGAATCACGTTAGCCATATTGGTGTGAATGCCCGCTAATTCCGGCGCCGCCTGCACGCCCATGAGTTCGGTGACGATCGCACCCCAATCACCACCTTGCGCCACGAATTTCGTGTATCCGAGGCGCTTCATCAGCACCACCCAGGCACGCGCGATGTGGGCAGGGTCCCAGCCGGTGCTGGTTGGCTTGCCCGAAAACCCGTAACCAGGCAGCGACGGAATCACCAAATCGAACGCGTCCTCCGCTTTCCCACCATGCGCTGTGGGATTGGTGAGCGGATCGATAATCTTCAATTGTTCGACGATCGAGCCGGGCCAGCCATGCGTGACAATCATCGGTAGCGCGTTGGGATTTTTCGACCGGACGTGAATGAAATGAATGTCCAGCCCATCGATCGTCGTGATGAAGTTCGGCAGCGCTTTCAGTTTCGCCTCGCACTTGCGCCAGGCGTAATCCTTCCCCCAATAACTTGCCAGTTTCTGCATCGTTGCGAGTTGCACGCCCTGCGATGGATCTGCGACGGTTTCTTTTTCGGGCCAACGCGTGGCCGCAATGCGCCGGCGCAGATCATCGAGCGCGGCCTGAGGCACGATCGGGACTGTGAAAGGCCGGATCGCGGTTGAATCTTGCGCAGCAGTGCCCGCGGCTGACGTTTGGACAGCGACCACCGACGTGATGGCGGCTGCAAAGAATATGACAGACCCGAAAGCAAAAGTGGTTTTCATAAAACCTCCAGTTCTGCGAGCGCGCCTTCGCTCGCGGGTTACCCAGCGGAAAGAGGGTGAGGCGGAGCTCCTCTTTACGGAGATGCCTAACGGACTTGGCGCTGAGAGAATTCTCTAAACTTTAGGGCGAAAGTAAAGCTACAATTGCGTTACGGAAAGATGCGGACCGGCTGGCCTTTGCCGTTTTTGTCGTTGCCATAACTTTCTGATCTTCGGCTACTCCTGTTCGCTAATAGTTTGCGCATAGTTCTTCCCGTAGGGATAGAAGAGTTCCTTTCGGCCTTGCTGCCACGCGGCTTTCATTTCAGGCGCGGTGATATCCCAATCCGGCCGGCATTTCCTGATCACCGTCCCGAGGTCCTGACGCAAATCTTCCACAGTCGGGCGGCCGAAGAACCAATAGCCCATGTAGATCTTGTAAATGACCAGGCCGGGCTCGAGCACAATCGTGTGCGGAATCATCGGATTGTGCTGCGGATCGGTATACTCGGCGATATCGAGCTCCTTTTGAATGATGCGGCGCGGATCCGAAAGAAATGGCCAATGTGCGCCGACCCCAGTCCGGAATTCATTAGTGTCAGTGATGTTGTCTGTGCTGATCGTCACCATCCGGCAATAACCGACTTCCATCTCACGATGCAGCTGAAGCAATCCTTCATGCTGCCTGCGATCTTTCGGGCAATAAGCGCCGCGGCTGAGAATCAGGACCATGGGATCCAGCGCTTGCAACTCCGACAGCTTGCGATGTTTCCCGGTGTGATCCGAAAGCTCGTAATCTGGGAAGAGAGCTCCTGGAACAATGTCTGCACGCATTATCAGAGAGAAGAGATCGAGTCCACGATCTCAGCTGTGGCTCCCACGCCGCGGATCGTCATTTGAGTTCACATATTCAAGGCCAAGCGGCCCAATCGCTGTTACCTGAGTGATGTACTCGCCGGACTTTGCCCAGTGAAAGTGGGATGTGTTACCAGGTAGAATGATGACGCTGCCCGGCGGATAGGCCTGTAACTTCTCGGCATCGAAGTCATCACCTAAACCAATATAGAAGATGCCGGAGATAACTGTGTACATCCGATCCTCGGGATGACTGTGCGGCATCATCTTCGTACCGTGAGGCAGTTTGACTCTGATCGTATAAGGCCCTTCGCGAGCAGGTTCACCAACAACAATCGCAAGGCGCGCCGACGGTGGGAATGCGGCGAACGGTTTCCATTCGATCTTTTCCGGGAGAATTGCTCTGAAAACAGCCTGGCCCGGTTGATGAGGTCGAACTGTTGCAGTCGCTGCTTCCTTTAAGTGCGCCATTCGCTTCTGTGACATAGAACCCGCCTTCACCTTTTTTGGTTTCATTTCGTCCGTATTTCGGCTGGCGCGCGCGCGACCCATTGGGCGCGCCAGGTAGGAGCATCAAATGAATCGGCGAAATATTGTGTCTCGTGCGACACTTTTCCATCTCGGAACTCCATCACACTCACGGTAAAGACATGTTTGCCACCGTAGTTGATCACGTACTCGCTAACCCAGAGGTTACCTTCTCCCACAATCCGCCTGACGGTAAACTCGGAGGGCTTATCAGGGTGGTGGCTACGCAGCGCCTGCAGATTTCGGCGACCGTGAATGATTTCGCCTGACTGTGGGTACTCGCAAACAACGTCATCTTCGTAGATTTCGTGTTCGCCAACTTGATCACCTGCGGCGGAGGCCGCCCAATGTCGATCTATCGCCGCGCGAATATTGTGCTCGTCCATCTCTACGATAGTTAGTCCCCTCTCATGACATCTTCACTCCCCATCGCCAATAACGAATCCAGATACAGTGGCCGAGTATACATCGCGAGCCCGTCCGATGTGCGCGGCCATTCTTCTTTGGGCCGGTCCCAATACAATTCCACGCCATTACCATCCGGATCGCGCAAATAGAGTGCTTCACTCACGCCATGATCCGACGCTCCTTCGAGCGGAACGCCTGCCTTCTGCAATCGCCGCAGTGCGTCGCTCAGTTCTGCCCGCGTCGGATAGAGAATGGCCAGATGATAAAGCCCCGTCGTTCCCTCGGCCGGAGGCCGGCCACCTTCACTCTCCCACGTGTTCAATCCGATGTGATGATGATACCCGCCCGCGGAGAGAAATGCGGCCGACGATCCGGAACGCTGCGTCAGCTCAAACCCAAGCACATCGCGATAAAATCCAAGCGCACGTTCCAAGTCCGCCACTTTCAAATGCACGTGACCCATCCGGACATTGGGATGAATTGCTTTCGCGGCCACGCCGTAATGTCGCGTCATAAACGCGGTTTCGGCAAATGCGCCGCGAACACCCGCGATTCGAAGTATCGACTCGCGAAATGTCCTACCGCTTTCTCTTCTGCTCTCAGCGCTGAAATCGGATTCGGCGCTCGATGTTCCGACGCCTGCTTTTGTCCTCTAGTCCAGTTGCCCGGAGCTCTGCTCCTTGCCTCCAGCTTTGCCGCTACCTCTTCGCCAACGGAGGAATCAGGCCGCTTTAGCAGCAGACTATAGGCAGGGCTTCATTATTGATGCACTAGCAGGGTGCGTAATCACACCCGGAGTCCCGCGGCCGCGGGACGAAGGCGGATGTGTTCTGTCTTCTATTTCTACTTCCTACTTTCTAATTTCTACTTTCCTTCGGCATCACCCCGAGCTTTTGCGCGAAGGCGATGAAGCGCGGGTCGTCCTTGTCGGCGCGCAGGAAAGGATTGGTCAGCAGCTCGTTCACGCCGGCGTCGTGTGTCGTCCAGGCGTGCTCCAGCCATTCGAACATCTTCTCCGGCTCCTTGCGCAGGGCATATGTGCGCATGTCATTCGCGTGCGTAACCTGGTGAATCACTGCAGCTCTGCATACTCTGCTTTCGCTTGCTTCAGAAGGGGAATCTCGGCGTCGGCGTTTTTCCAAAAATTGAAGAAATCCTGGTAAGCAGTTCTGGCTTTCGCCGAATCGCCGGAGAGAACATAGGCACGGCCCAAGCCGAGGTGCGCGAGTCCGCTTATCGGTTCGTTTCCAACCACACCGGGATGATCGAGAATTTTCTGAAATTCGGTAAGCGCTGCGCTTCCTTGTCGCGATGCCAGATACGCTTGTCCTCGGAGATAAATGGGATAGAGCGCGAACGTGAAATCGTCATTCGTGTGTCCCAATTCATAGGGCGCAGCTGCGGACAGAGCTTCAATCGCGCCTTGCGCATTTCCGCTATTGAGTGCGAGAGCCGACCGAGCCATCGGTAAATATTGAGTTTGAACAATAGTGTCTTGCGGGAATCGCTTTGTCAGGTCGTCGATCGCGCGATTTGCGTTGGCAACGTCGCCCGCAAGCGCGAAGGCGATGGCAGAAAATCCTTCGCCGTGTTTGCCCTTTATCGCTTTGAGAGCGGACTGTGCATCTTCTTTAGCGATGTCGGTCAATCCAACTAATCCTTCGCGAAGCGAGTTGTGCCCTTCATACTCTGCCGCGGTCTCCTTTTCCTGCGCACGTCGCGCGGAATCGGCCGCGCGGTGGGTTAGATTGCGCGCCTGAACAAATTGGCCGTGATCCGCTGCGGTGTCGGATTCGACGAAAAGCATTTGATCTTCCAGACCTAAAATTCCTTTTGTTGCTTCTGCCTGTTGTGCCATTCCCACGGAATCGTTCTGGAGAAAATCGACTACGTAGAGAATAAGCGGAAACCAGGGGGAATTAAGCTTCTTGGCGCGCGACTGTTCTGCAGCGGCTTTCGCCTGGTCGAGCCGGTTCAACCACTGGTCGCAATACATCAAACTGACGTAATTGTTTGAACTGTCAGGATTGATCTCAAATGCTCGCTTCGCCGCCGCGTCGGATCCGGGATAATCTCCCAGCGTAAGATGGATGAACCAAAGCAAGATCTGAGCAGCCTCATCGCGCGGATAAGTTTGCGCGACTAATTCGCAGGCCCGGCGGCCGGCCTCCAGGTTGCCGGTAACGACAATTTCATAAAATGCCGCGATGTTCAATTTTTCGTGGTCGCTCGTTCGGTCGCGTAGGTCGTAGGCCCTGCGCGTGTTTTCAGCGGCCAGCGCGAGCTCGCCTTGAGGCTGGTAACATTCGCCTAACATCAGGTAGGCCATGGCAAAATTCGGGTCGAGACTGATTGCGCGCCGAAAAAACGGGATCGCGGCAAGATAATCATTGTCGATATCGGTCGCTTTGTTGCCCAGCGCATAGGCCTGCAGCGCTTCCAGTGATGAAGTGGTGGTGTCTTCCGGCAATGCGTCGTACTTCTGAACCGACGCGAGCGATTCACCCAGTTTTCGGCGTAAGCCGCTCGCCGCTTCGCCCAACGCTTTTAAGACCTGCTCCTTCCCATTCGCCGTCACTTGTTCTTGCGCAAGGAGGTCGCCGCTGCGGCAGTTCACCGCTTTTAACCCCACGACGTATTGGCTGCCTAACGAAGAGATAGTTCCCTCAATTGTCGCGGCGCTGCCGGTGCGTTGACCAACTTGGCGCGCTAACTCCGGCGTGAGGCGCACATCCTTCGCCTGAGACATCAGGGTAAGCGTGTGAGCGATAGTCGAGTCCGAGATCAGAGTTAAGAATGGAGTCTGCTCCAACTGCGACGCCAAGCCTTGCCGCAATGTGCCATCGAAGACCGGGTCGCCGGTAGTGTTAGTGAAATCGGCTAGGACAACTGTGTCCTTCTCGGTGAGCGGATTGCTGCGATGCGAACCGTAGTAAAGTCCGCCAGCTATCATTAAGATCACGAGCAGAGCGGCGACCGCGATCTTCCACAGCTTCGCCATCCGGGCCGGCTTTGCCTTTACGTGCTGCCATTTCTGCGGGAGCGCGGCGTTGCCTAACGGCTCAGCGTAAAGATTGACCAAATGGAGCCGGACGCCGTGCTTGACCTCGCATTCACCGAGATCGCGCAAACGTGACGCCCATTGCCGCGAATGGACCAGATCATCCGCCACGTGCTGCGAGAGAAGAATGTGGCCGGCGTCGCCGCAATCCATCACCCGTTGCGCCATGTTGATGCCGGCCCCGGCCAGGTTGGTGCGCCCGCTCACGTCGGTCACCTCGCTCACCGGTCCGCTGTGAATGCCCATCCGCACCGGAAGTTCCGGGTGTTTCTGGAGCGCTTCCGCGATTTCGAGCGCGCAGCGGGCCGGCTCTTCCGCGCTGCGGCGAAAGACCAGCGCCATCCCGTCGCCCGTCGGCAGCCTAACGAGTTGTTCGTACGTCGCTTGCCGCACCGGCGCCGTCGCCAGCACGATTTCAATCAGCTGGTTTAATCTCTCCTTCTGTTCCTCGTTCAACAGTTTCGAGTAACCGACGATGTCGATGAACAGAACATGCCCGATTTCCAGGCGCAGATTGTCGTCGGATTCCGGCGGCACCATGTGTTTCTAGCTAGAGGGAGTTCTCGCGACCATTTACTATTTTTTCGGCGCTAACGAGGCGACCCGCGTTCGCCAAGGCATCGGCGCGATTGGCGGATTAACGATCATTTAGGCGCGAGCGAGGCGACGATTTTTTCGAAGCGCGGATCGCCGCGGAGCGGGTCCCAGAAGGGCAACAACTTTAATGCCCCGCCTGAGTTTGCAACTCGTGCCGCGATCGGGATCCCGCGTTGACTCAGAATTTCGACACTCGTGTTGCTCATCGATTCGCCGGTGGCGAGCCGGCGTGATCTTCCGCCGCCAGCCGCCTTTCGGCGGCGGCGATCATGGCTTGGAAGCGTGGATCGTCGCGGAGCGAATCGAGGTCTGGATCGACCTTGGCGTGGTTTAACAGGCTCATAGATATCTTCACGAAAACCGGCCCGAGCAATTCGAGCGCGGTCTCCTTGCCTTTCCTATCGTGCGCAAGGCCGCAGGCAAAGTTATAGCGCATGTGCATGTTGTCTGGATCAATCAGCAGGGCACGATTAATCCATTCCTTGGCGCGTTCGGCTTCGCCAAGGACTGCAAGAGCACCAACCCCCCAGCCCGTAACCGCTCCATTGTTCTGATCCTGCGCGAGAACTTTTTCGGCTCTGGCGAGCGTGATCTCTGCCGCGCGCCGAGCAGCTTGGGAATTTCCGAGCGCGTCGTAACACGTCGTCAACATGGAAGGCGAAGCGACATCCGTTTCCATGAGAGTTGTCGCCTTTTCCCAATAGCGAATCGCATCTTCCAGTCGGTGCTGTCGGAAGCTCAAAAGACCCGCCGATCTATTCACCTCAAAGGACTCGGGGTCGAGCCGAAGGCCGCTTGCGATTTCGGCAGACGCCTCATCGTGACGACCGTTTTCGGCGAAAATTCTGGCCTTTACGGCATGAGCCTCGGCCAGGTTGGCGTCCAGTACGAGCGCGCGTTCCGCTGCCGCCAAGCCGTCCTCGCCTTTTCCTCCATGAATGAAGCGCACTATCATTTGGTCAAGAGCCATGAGAGCCCAGGCATCTGCATAGTTGGGATCAATTTCCGTGACGCGGTGACAGATGCGGATGGTTGCTTCCGCTCGCCGAGGATCGCTCTCACCGCCGATGACGTAATTCTGTCGCGCCATCAGGAAGAGATTGTAAGCCTCGACACTCTCCGTGCCGCGCCGTTCGATGGCCTTCTTCTCTTCCGGCAGGAGCTTGAGTTTCAGCGCCTTGACGATCGCTTCGGAGATTTCGTCCTGCAGGGCGAAAATGTCGTTGAGATCGCGGTCGTAACGTTCCGCCCAGACGTGATCGTTATGGGCGCCATCGATCAACTGCGCCGTGATCCGCAACCGGCCACCAGCCTTCCGCACGCTGCCTTCCAGCACGTGGCTGACTTTCAGTTGCCGGGCAACCTGTAGAACGTCCACATTTTTGCCTTTGAAGGCGAATGCGCTGTTCCTTGCGATCACGGAAAGCGCGGACACTTTCGACAGATCGGTGATGATGTCCTCGGTGATGCCGTCGCTAAAATATTCCTGCTCCGGGTCGCCGCTCATATTGTTGAACGGCAGGACGGCGATGGACGGCCTTTCCTTGTCGAGTTGTTCCTGCGGTGCGGGCGCGATGTCCTTGGTATCGCGAGCGGTCGGACCGCCTAGAGCAATGCTGTAAACGCGAACCGGCCTGTCGATGTTTTTCAGGGTCTGCTCGCCCATATCCTCGAAAGCAAGATCCAGGCGGTTGCCTACGTGATCGCGCACCGAACCGGAGATCGTGATCCCGCCTGGCTTGGCAATGCTCTCTAACCGCGCCGCTACGTTGACGCCGTCGCCAAAAATGTCTTCGCCTTCGACAATGACGTCACCAAGGTTGACGCCGATGCGGAATTCGATGCGCCGGTCTTGTGGAACACCGGCGTTCCGGTCACGCATTCCGCGCTGAAGTTCGGCGGCGCACGCCACCGCATTCACCACGCTTGGAAATTCCACCAGCATGCCGTCGCCCGTCAGCTTGACCGTGCGTCCCTGATGCTCGGCGATCTTGCCGTCGATGAAATCCGTTTGAAGTGCCTTCAGTGCGGCGAGCGTACCGGTCTCGTTCGCACCCATAAGGCGGCTGTATCCGACGACGTCGGCGGCAAGGATAGCGGTCAGGCGGCGTTCCATGTGCGCTCAGAAAATAGGCCCGTGAAAATAATCGGACAAGATTACCACTTACTTGGCAGCAAGCCATGGCTAATCAAATCATCCGGTGAGCACGTTGGCGCGAGAACAAACCCCGCTCGGATATGCGGCCCGGATCAAGCAAAAGATTCAGTGCGTTCGGGCCCACAAATTGTGTGAAGCGGGTTAAGGTGCGTTGAATCTCAAGCGCACATTGGGCTGCCTCCAACGCGCTCTGGAACTCGACCAGAAACGCGTCGCCGATCGTTTTGATTTCCGTGCCGTTGAAGCGCGAAAAAATTGATCGCAGAATTCGGCGGTGCTCCTCCAGCAATTCGAGGGCGAGTGCTTCGTTTCGCTGGGAGAGCGCGGTGTAGCCCACCATGTCCGTAAACATGATGGCGGCAAGCCGGCGCTGTTCAGTTGAGATACTCACGTGGATTCACTTCGGCTTGTCTTCGCAGAGCTTTTGAAAGCGCGGATCATTCCGGAGCGGATCGAACATTGGATCGAGCCGGAGCAGTGCAGGAGTGAGCGGGACGGTGCCCCCAGCCAGTGCACTCTCGTACGGGATCGAGAGTACTTTCTGCAAAGCGGCCATGGCGCGGTCGGGCTCTCCCATCTGCGCCGCCACGCGAGCGAGGAACTCGATCGGACCGGGACCATCCAACAGGTCTTTCTCGATCGGGACTGCGGCCATGGCACGTTCGGCCATAGCGAACGCGGCGGCTTTGTCACCGAGACCCACATTGGTCAGCGCGAGATCGCCGATCAAAGCATTATTTTCCGGCTGTTCCGGGAGGAAAGGTTCCAGTTCGCTGCGCGCCTGTCGCCAACTCTCCTGGGCGGCAGCGTGATAACCGGCGAGTTCTTGGGCCCAGCCTAACCAAAAGCGCAGTTCGCCATTGATGTAACCCAACGCTGGATCGGGCTTGGTTAATATCTCCTTTAGCCGAGGGATGATTTGTGCGGGCCGGCGTTCCAGGATCGCTTGGTAAACTTGTGTTTCCACAACGGCGGGGGCGTCGGCACCCGCGTGGAGCGGAGCCAAAAGCGCCGCGGCCCGTGGCAGGTCGCCTTCGGCTTGTGCAATATTCGCCTTGAAGTTGAGAGTATCAGTGTCGTCCGGTATGATATTGAGAACCTGATCAAGCTTTCGCAGCGCTTCGGGGAAACGACGAGTGTCGATATACAAAAGCGCGTGCTGGCTGAGTAGGGAAACGTTGCGCGGGTCGAGCCGCTCGGCCTCGTTGAAGTATGATTCGCTTCGGTCCCACTGACCGCGCCGCCGCTCTACATAAGCCAGCGATTCAGGAATACGGCTGCTGTTGGGCAGGAGATGACGTGCCTGCTCGAGATAACGCACCGCGGTGTCGTATTCCTTCAGGCAGGCGTAGTGGTAATAGCCCTTGGCCAATACGGCCTCACCGAGATTGGGCTGAAGAGTGAGCGCGGTTTCGGCTGCCTGCCGTGCCTCTTCACGGAGTGCGATGGTTGGTTGAAGAGTCAATGTGCGGTAGCCGCGCGCTTCAACGTTTGACAGCAGTGCCCAACTAAGGGCGAACTTCGGGTCCAAGCGCACTGCTTCTCTGAGATATTTCTGTGCTCCGAGGGCGTTGGCTGGCGTGTTACCAGTCTTCAGGCTGTAAGCCAGACCACGCAGGTAGGCATCGTAAGCCTCAACATTGTCCGTCGGTTTGGCGGTAATGACTTGTTCTTCCCGGCCGCTGAGATGCGCCCGCAATTGATCAGCGATGGCTTTGGCCACCTCACTCTCAACCGAAAAGATATCGGTCAGTTTGCGATCAAAGGTATCGGCCCAAAGATGGGAATCATTGGCCGCTTTAATTAACTGAACGTTCAAGCGCACGGCGTCGCCGCTTTTCTGTACGCTTCCTTCGAGGATGTGAGCGACACCAAGCTGTCGGGCGATCTCAGGCAGGTTGTCGGGCGCGCTTTTGTAATGCTGCGTGGATGTGCGCGAGATGACTTTTAGGTCGGCAATCTTCGATACGCGGGTCAGGATTTCGTCCTGAATGCCGTCAGCAAAATAGGCGTTCTCTTTGTCGCTGCTTAGATTCTCGAACGGCAATACGGCGATCGATTTCTCTGGAATCGTCGAAGCTGTAGCCGCCTCGATCCGAGCCGGACTGGCGTCTTGTCGCGGCGCGGGTTGATTGCGCGTTCGCCATAATTGATAGCCTAACGAGCCAGCCAGGAGCAAAACGATGACGATGGATGTCACCAGAATGCGCCGTATCCCTGTTTCGGATTTCGAGTTTCGGATTTCGGATTTGGCTGCCGTCGGAGACGGCAGTTCCCATGGCAGCACGATGCGAAATAAATCCATGGGCACGGAAATGTTTTTCAATTCCGTTGGGGCGAGTTTTTCAAAGCGCGTCTCCACCGCATTGCGAATCTGCCGTTCGACATCCATCGACAGGCAAATCCCGCCAGGGCTGGCCAGCCGTTCGATGCGCGACGCGATGTTCACTCCGTCGCCATAAACATCGCCGCCGCGATGGACCACATCGCCGATGTGAATGCCGATTCGCACCTGGATTTGTCGATCAGTCGGCGCGTCGGCATCGCGCTTGGCCAAAGTACGCTGAATCTCAATCGAACATCGTGCCGCTTCCAATGCGCTGTTGAACTCGACCAGGAATGCGTCGCCGATCGTCTTGATCTCGGTGCCATGGAAGCGTGGAAAGATTTCGCGCAGTAATTGCCGATGTTCTTCCAACAATTCCTGGGCAAGCTGTTCATCGCGTTGGCTCAGCGCACTGTAGCCCACCATGTCGGTGAACATGATCGCAGCGAGCTTGCGTTCCTCAGGGTCGATGCTCACGGGTTAGCGATTAAAGAGATCAACTCAGCGAGCAGGCGTCGATAGTTATTTCTACACTGCGGTGTCATTCCTTCGGCGCGAGCGACTCTACAATCTTTTCGAAGCGCGGATCGCCGCGGAGCGGGTCCCAGACCGGGAACAGTTTTAAGGCGCCGTAGCTCAGCATCGATGATGCGGCGGGAGCACGCAGTCCGGTTTCCAGTTGCTGCAAGGCAAGCTCTTTGTCGCCCGCCCACGCTGCCGTGATGGCGAAATATTGAAGGACGCGACTGCCGTTGTAGGCATCTTTTTCCACCGGGGTGAGCGCGATCGCCCGACGGCCTTCGTCCAAGGCCAGGTCTTTCCGCCCAAGAGCAGCGTCGATTAAGCCCAGGACGCAGAGCGTGGGGCCGTAGTCCGGCTGTGCCTGCACGATCTTCTCCTGCTGCGCGCGAGCCACTTCAAACGCACTGCGCGCTCTTGCCTCATCTTTGGTCATGCGCGCCAGCAGCCCTTCACCAAAACTGCGGCTCAGATTAATCGTGGATTCGCTCCAGCATGGATTGTCGCCCAGCGCGACGAGTGCTCGTTCGGCCGCAGCCCGATCGCGCTCGGCCAGCGCGCAAAAGAACCAGCTATCCGCGGCATTGACAATGGCGCCCGGCCCGTGCGCGAGGATTGCATCAATCGTCTGGTGTAGCGGCCGCGTATCCGCTTTCCAGCACATGTAATCTAGTTCACGATTAGCCCGCGTTTCGACGTTATCGGGCACGATCGCTAACGCGCGATCCAGCGCAGCGATCGCCTCGGCATAGCGCCCCAAGTTTTCGTAACTGAGCGCTATCTGTTGCAGAGTAAAAAGGTTGCGCGGGTCCAGCTCCACCGCGCGCTGCAGGTTCTGCAGACCTTCCTCCTGCTGGCCGCGCCGCCGCAGAATGTAGCCGGTGAATTCGAAGAGACGCGGATCGTTGGGTAACGCTCGCCGCGCAATCTCCAATTCGGCAAGGGCGCCGGCATAGTCGCGCAGCCCTAAGTAAAGATATTGTGCGCGGGCCAAATGTGTTTCCCCAGCATCCGGTCGCAGCCGTGTCGTGGCTTGGAGAGCAGCTTCAGCCAGCGCCAGCCGCGCGGGAGTGTGATCAGACCCCCTTACTGCATAAATGGTTTCGTGAGCATAGGCGAGCTGGCAGTAAGCGTCGAAAAATGAAGGATCGCGCTTCACCGCTTCATCCAGAAGTTCAATTGCCTTCCGCACGTCCGGGTCCTGCGTCGCGCTGGAACCTGCCGTGAGGAGAACTGACTTCGCCCGGCTGTAAAGGTCGAAAGCGGCCAGATCAGTGGTGGGGGGCTGCTCAATCGCTTTCTTCTCGTTAGGCGAGAGCTTCGCCTGCAACTGGTCGGCAATCGCCTTGGCGATCTCGCTTTGGATGGCGAACACATCGGCCAGATCGCGATCGTAGGTTTGGGCCCACAGATGCGCGTCGTTCCGGGCATCGATCAACTGCGCGATCACGCGCACCTTATTGGCCGCGCGTTGCACACTGCCTTCGACGACATGTGCCACGCCGAGTTGCTGGCCGATCTCGCGCAGATTGCGCGGCGCACCGCTTTTGTACTGCATCACGCTCGTGCGACTGATCACTTTTAAGTCGGCGATCCTGGCCAGATGGGTCAGGATCTCGTCCTGCACGCCCTCGGTGAAGAAGGCATTCGCCTTTTCTTCGCTCAGATTTTCGAACGGAAGGACGGCGATCGATTTTTCGGCAACCGCCGGAGCGGCTTTTGAAGTCGAAGCGGTGCTAGACGTCCGTTGCCGGAAAAAGAAAACGGCAGCACCGATCAGGAGGGCGAGCAGGACTGAAACGACGACGACTTCATGCCACGGCATTCGCTTCGGTTTAACGAGCGCAGAGGGCATCGGCGCTGACCCGGCAATCTGGCGAAACTTCTCCGGCGGCTCGGGATTCCCCAGTGGCTCAGCGTAGAGATTGACCAAATGGAGCCGGACCCCGTGCTTGACCTCGCACTCACCCAGGTCGCGCAAACGGGGCGCCCATTGCCGGTATTGGATTTTAGCCGCTCTTTCTGTTCCTCGATCAAGAGCTTCGAGTAACCGACGATGTCGATGAACAGGACATGCCCGATCTCCAGGCGCAGATTGTCGTCCGATTCCGGCGGCACCATGTTGTCTTACACGGACACAAACAGGTTGCCTACCTATTTAAATGGGAGGAAATCGAGTTGTTTGATGCGTTTGCACCTGCTCACCCCGCGCCAAAAAACCCATGCGTGTATCCTGCTCATGCTCCTAATCATGATCATGATCGATCTTCTCCGCTCCCCGATCCCCGCCCCGTCCCTCAAATTCCCAAGACCCTCAACCCTCAACCTCTCCCGATGAGTTGACGAACCCGCTAGACTTCCGCCCATGAACGACGGCTTCAACTATGTCGCGGTGCTGGTTTCAATCGTAGTCGGCTTGACTGCGACGCGCGTGATGAGCGGCCTCAGCGAGATGATTCAAGCCGCCAATCGGCCGCGCATTTATTGGGTGCACGTTCTGTGGCATCTCACCCTCCTCTTCAACGTGATGCTCGGCTGGTGGCTGCTCTATCGCTGGCGTACCACGGTTGACTGGACCTTTCTTCTCTTCATCTGGATAACAATCGCTCCTATTCTCCAATACCTTGCCGCGGCCATCCTCGTTCCCGGCGAACTCGAAACCACTGGTTCTCCGGACTGGCGCGATTACTACTATAAGAATCGGCGCGGCTTCTTCTTCGCCTTTGGTTCGATCGCGCCACTCGATATTGTCGATACGCTGCTTAAAGGCTGGCAACATTTCCTCGACCAAGGACCAACGTACCTGCCGTTCCTCGGCTTGTGGACTGTCGGTTGCCTCATCGCGGCAACCACGCGCAATGAGCGCTATCACAAGACATGGGCCGTTCTTCTCCCAGTGGGGCAGATTACTTACACCACCATCAACCTGCTGCACTTGGGGTGATAGCTGCTCTTCCCTTGCTCTCGCCCCCGCTCGTCACATGCCACAAGTCACTTGTCATTTTTCAAAGGAATCATCCCGATAACGCCGTCTGCAGTGCGACAAAGTACCACGTTTGACCTCCAATTGAATCGCGAGCGCCAATGCGCGCCAGTCGGCTCGGACTTTGCACCGAACGGTTGCTAATGAGAATCGCACCCACGCTGCTCTGAGTTCGACGTTGGATGTTGGACGTTGAGCGTTGGATGTTTTCTGAATGTCCGTTCTCAGACCCGTAGCGAGCCACGGAACGCTCTGCCGCTGTAGTACGATTCCGCGCCGTTGTACCCCACGAAGACGCGGCCGTAGCGCTTATCACAGTAGAGTGCACCGCCGAGTTTTCTGATATCCGCCGGCGTCTTGATCCAGCTTGATCTTTTCGTATCGAACTCGCCCAGCTTCTGAAGCGCGAAATATTCTTCTTCCGTCAAAAGCTCGACCCCCATGGCTGTCGCCATCCCAACCGCGCTATCCTTCGGTTTATGTTCTTTCCTCGCCTCCAGCGCGTCATCATCGTAACAAAAACTGACGCGACCGCTCGGAGTCTGCGCCGAACAATCGAAGAAGATGTATTCGCCGCTCTTCTTGTCCTGACCCACAACATCCGGCTCGCCGCCGGTCGTTTCCATCATGTGGAGCGACCAGAGCTTTGTGGAGTTAGCCTCCAGTCTGACTTTCACCTTAGCCCACTCGAGCCCCTTGTGGCGATTCATGTTCTTCTGGAAACGAGATCGCAACGTTTCGAGTAACTCTTCGCGCTCTTTTGGCGACAATTTTTTCTTGGTCTCCGCACCTTTCATAACTGTTGTCCTTGATTACGCGCAGCCAACTAAGTGGCAGCAATGTTCTTTGGTAAACCCGAAATCGTCCGAGCCCCGACTGGCATCTGTTCGGCACTTTCTGCTCTCAACTCTCAACCTTCAACTTCCGAGAAGACTGCCCCTGCCCATAACTGTATGACAGCACGGGCGAGATCGAGTTACAAATTTCGGCGCGAAACCTTTTCCCACTGTAGCGGCGGTCTATGACCGCCGAATAATTTTTTACCGACTCGCAAGGTTACCTGACCTCCGCTTAAGATCGCATCGACCATGGCCTTTCGAATTCACGACAGCGTCGTGCGGGGAGAAATCGATAACCGCGAGAAAGGAATCGTCCGCGGGAAAATTTGGTTCGAAGGACAGTCGGACCCAATCATTCTTGAGCTTCGCGGCAACGCGCATCCAGACCTTGCCGGATGCCTTTTGACGTTCGTCAATCCGCGTCCGCGGATTCCTCATCCACACCTCGATGCGCTGGTTCGCACACAACGCGGCGTAGCCGGCGATCTCACCGCCGCGCACAAGGTGCGCGTTTTCGATCTGCCATTTGAAGAAGCCTACGACATGCTTAAGCGGAAAGGGAATCCGCCCGAGCACCTGGCAAACGCGCTGTACCTCGAATGGTTCAGCGAAACCAATGGCCGCGTCGTCATTGAAAGCGCCGACTACGAGGTCTCGATCTCGACCCCTCAATGGCAACTCACACCTGAAGAAAACGAGCAACGCGCTCGCGACGTCGCCGAAGCGATGGCGGATTTCTCGCAAAGACTAACCGATGCAATCGCGCGGCATCAGCGCGGCCAAAAGGATCCGGAAGAACCGTGGAACGAGTTTGATTACGAGCGTCTCCTGAAAGAGTCCGATGCACGGACTGACAAATATATGGAGCTACTCGAAAAATACGGCGACTCGGACGAGGCCGAAGCAAGGATCACAAAAGAGATGGGCTGGGATAACGACGAGAAGCTGAGTGAGGAAGAGACAGAACGGCGAAGCGATTGGATCGACGAGATGAATCGCGCCTGCGAGGAAGCGTTAAAGGAGCCGGCGCCTGAGCCCGAACCGCACCGCGAAGGGGTCGACTGGATTCGCACTGCCAATGGCGATCTGCGTCATCCTCTTCAGCACCGCTGTTTCGAAAGCGCGATGCATTTCTGGCATCAAGCCGAAGCACTGGGCCTGCAAAAACTGGAAGATCGCGATCTCGATCAGTTCCTCTCCGAATTCCAAACCGCGAGTGTCAAGCTCGGCGGCGCACTGCAGGGCTTGGTGCGAGGAGACGATCACCGGGACAACGCCTTTAACGTCGCTTACCTGAAACGCGCGCTCGATCATCTGCACAAGGCGCAAGCTGGCTTGGAAGGAGTCGCTCCGAAAAACCTGTTACCGGAAAAAATGCTGACCGAAGCGCGAAAAGAGCTGCTCGAGATTCGCCAAGGAATCTTGGATCTGATGGATCAATTCCGAGCTGAATAGTCACTAGGCACAAAAACCCGACAACATACCTATTCAGAGCGCGCGTCAGTCTGTTAGGGTGCGACGATGACCACAGGCGCACCAACTTCGACGCGCCTTCGCGACGCGACCTTCCTGGGTCATCCCAAGGGTCTTTTGTGTCTTATGGCAGCACTGGCCATGCTGCTCGTACACGGGACTACCGCGGAGAGTGAAGTGAAAACATTTCATCTCGAGGAAGCCACCATCAATGATGTCCACGCAGCTTATTTGTCGGGCGCTACCACGGCCACTCGGTTGGTGCAGGCCTATCTGGCGCGGATCCAGGCCTACGACCAAGCAGGGCCGAAGCTGAATGCAATGATCTTCCTGAATCCAAGAGCGCTGCAAGAAGCGGCGGCGCTCGACGAACATCTTCGCACGACAGGGAAGTTGGTCGGCCCTTTACACGGGATCCCGGTGCTGCTGAAAGACAATGTCAACACGAAGGACATGCCAACGACGGGCGGCTCACTCTCGCTGGCGGGATACACGCCGGCGACCGACGCGGCGGTCACGCAGAAATTGCGCAGCGCGGGAGCCATCATCCTCGCAAAAGTCAACCTGCACGAGTTCGCGATCGGGGGCGAAACGGTCAGCTCGATGCGCGGGCAGACTCTCAATCCTTATGACCTGACCCGTACGCCCGGCGGTTCGAGCGGTGGCACCGGCGCCGGCGTGACGGCCAATTTCGCGATCGCGGGCATCGGCACCGACACCATCAACTCCATTCGATCACCCGCGTCGGCGAACAGCATCGTGGGCATCCGACCGACCGTCGGTCTCGTTAGCCGAGCCGGTGTCATCCCGTATTCACCCACCCAGGATGCCGTCGGCCCGCTGGCCCGCACCGTGACGGACGCGGCCAAGATGCTCAACGTGCTCGTGGGTTATGACCCGAATGACCCTGCCACGGCCTGGAGCGTCGGGAACACCAGGAAGGACTACACGAAATCCCTGAAGGCCGACGGCGTTAAGGGCAAACGCATCGGCGTCTTACGCAGCTTCTTCGGCAATGCGCCGATCCATGAAGAGGTCACTATTGTAGCGAACCAAGCGGTGGAGGATCTGAAAAGGGCGGGCGCAACGGTAATCGAGCTCAACACCCCAGATCTCGATAGCGGGAAAATCTTCTCCGACATCAGCGTTCATCTCTACGAACTTAAACCGGCGATCAACGCCTATCTTGTTGCCGGTAACGCGCCAGTCAAATCTCTGCAGGAGATCATCTCCTCTGGCAAGTTTCATCCGAACATCGGAGACAACCTCAAGCAAGCCCAAAGCCTCGATCTGGACGACGGCTATCGCCTGCGTTTGCAGAAGCGCTCCGAGTTGCAGCTTCGTGTCATGAAGATCCTGGCGGACGATCGGCTCGATGCGATCGTTTTCCCGCATCAGAAGCGTCTGGTAGTATCGGTTGGCGAGACTCAGGTGGAACGCAACGGGGGTCTCGGATCAGTAACAGGTTTTCCTTCAATTGTCGTCCCCGGCGGATTTTCCTCTTCAACCCCGACGGCCAGGCTCGGCGTCCCGTTGGGCATCGAATTCCTCGGCAGGCCCTGGTCCGAAGAGCTGCTGGTCGAGATTGGTTACGGTTACGAACAAGCGACTAAGCATCGGCGCCCGCCACCAACTACGCCGCCTCTCGAGTCCGCCCGATAAGTCCGGGGTAGCGAGGCCCGTCCCAATAACCGCTAACGATTACTTTGTCGCGCCGTAGCCTTGCGCGAAGGCGGAACCGATAACGCGCGCGCAATGCGTCAGCTTTCAGCTTTTTATTTGGCTCTTCCCGCCACTTCAATGTGGAGCGAATGAAGCCAACCGGCTGCAGTGTGTAAGAGCTCATCCTCCAAGGTTGTTTATGATGCCTGCGACGCCACCCGCATCCTCAACACGTTCCACTTTGCCGAGATTAAAATGGGTTCAGGGCGGCGACGTAACTGCCGTGGCCGGAATGGTAAGGCTTTCTCCTTTGTACGAAATCATGAGCTCGCGTTGAGATCGGGCAACAACTCTTAGCTTCGTTCCGCGCGGAATAACCGTCTGTCCACGAGATGCTTTCGCCTTCACGTCTTGACGCGTAACCACAGTCCAAGCGGGCGACGAGGTAACCGCAACGGAAGCTTGCCGCGGAACTGGCTTCGGAGTGCTTCGAATTATCGTCGCCGATGATGACGGAGAAGGACTAACAGCCGCCGTTACGCCCGTTGGAGTCGCAGAATCAGCTGCGGTCCGAGCGGGCCTAGTTTCGCGTTTCGTGACAAAAAATGCCGCTGCTAACAAGATTCCGACGCATCCCATCAAAGGAGTCCACCGAAAGCGACGACGAACAGGCTCGTTATCCGATGATTGCGGGAGCGCCGAAGGCGGCACGCGATGTGTCCATACTTGATCGCACACTCTCGGCGCGTCCGGTCGCAATAACACTCCACCGACTGCCGACTGAGAGTTTCCAACAGACTCCCCATCGGTTTCACAGTTTGAGATCGCGCTTTCGATTGACGCGGAACCTTCAGGCTCGATTCCGTATGCCCATCGGCCCTCCAAAGTATTAAAGCCAAATCTCTCGTACCGCTCTCCCTGCATTGCGAAAATATTCGCCCACCCTTGTTCCGATGCGGTGCAAAAAAGTGCTTTCGTGCCGTTATGGTCAAGCAAGTGCCACTGGGCACCTGGATGGGATGGCCAGCCATTTTCGATAAAGGCGACTAACCAGTTATCCGTTACAGCTGGATCAACTAGTCGCGCCAGAATGTGCAAGATGTGCTTACAACACCTTGTGAGATCCCCTTGTGGTAGACGAGACCTACGATTTCTCCAATCGGGGCAGTTACATGTCGGCCTATCCAAGTCGACCTCATAAGACAGTCCGGGCTCGCTCTGTGATGGAACGCGGAATCTTCCATGCAGTGTCGGTAATCGCACGTCATCGATCTTGTCTGTTGAGATTCGGGGTGATACGTGGCTTGAAATTAGGGTGATCGCTGTCTGCGGACGCCGCGCCCACGCTCGCTGCACACTGATTAATAGTCGGGCAAGACGATGTAAATCTCGGGAATTCGCCGTTCCATCGGCCCAGACATCCCGGAGCGGCTCGATCAGCTGATTACCGGGCCAGTGCTCAGCCGCCTCGTCATGATTGTTCAACCAATCTGCCAGTTGATAGGCCTCCTCCGAAGTTACCTCTCCGTCGTCTAAGATGGAGGCGCACAGCGCGACGAGTTCTTCGACATCTTCCTCGATCATTTGGCCTCCAAGGATGCGGGGCTGCTAGATTGAATGCACGCCCGAAATCCACCTTGGGCTAGTTAGGCTTCAAGGGCAAAGCTCCGGCCGATTTCAGCGTTTCCGCTTTCAGTTTTCAGCTTTTTGCTTGCCTCTTCCCGCCCACTGCTGCCGTCATTCGACCAAACCGGGCTTGAGCGCGACCGTCGACCCGGTATGCTCGCCAGCCATGCACCGCGACCATCACAGTTGGTATTCACACCGTCTCAGCCGCGACATGGGCGTCAATGTTTACGGGCATTACGGCATGCCCATTCTCGCCTTCCCCACCAGCATGGGCGACGAGCATGAACAGGAAGGCCAGGGCATGGTCCGCACACTGAGCCCTTACATCGAGCAAGGGCGGATCCGATTCTTTTCCATCAACGGCGTGCAGAGCGATTCGTTCAGCAACAAAGGAGCGCATCCATTCCACCGCAGCTGGCTGCAGGCGCAATACGACGACTATGTGGCGAGCGAAGTCTTCCCATTCATCGACTCCCAGTGCCAGACGCCTGGCATCCCGATTACCACTTACGGCGCATCGCTCGGTGCCTATCACGCCGCCAACACTCTCTTCAAGCATCCCGACCGCGTGAAGCGCTGCTACGCGCTCTCCGGCGTTTACGACATGCGCGACTCGATGGACGGTATGTACGACGACAACCTCTACTTCAATAATCCGGTCGACTATATGGCCAACCAGAACGACCCATGGTTTCTGAACCAGTTAGCGAGCTGCGACATCCACCTCGCGACCGGTTGTGGCCCATGGGAAGTGCCTGGCCCGACTTACCGAATGTCGGATGTGCTAAATAGCCGTGGAATAGCTCATCATCTCGACGACTGGGGTCCGAAAGGCGGACACGAATGGCCCTACTGGCATCACCAGATGTGGGAATACGTAGGCGCGCACTTCTAGAGGGAACGTCCGAGTCGCCGGCGCGGCATCACAGTCGAAACTTCCAGCGCTACACTTTGCAAAGTGTGACCAATGACTTAACGACGGCCTGCTAAACGCGCTAAAACACGACCGAACGGATGCCGATGCATCGTGGCCCTGTATAGCTCCATCTCATTCTTCACAAAGCCTCTCGCCTCCAGTTTCGTGAGATGACGGGAGAGCGCTCGCGCCGGCATCTTTGTTGCCGCTTGGAGTTTAGCGAACGAATCGGCGCCATTCGTCAGGGCGCGAAACACCTCGACTCGTCGCGGATGCGTGAAACCCGTGGCCAGTTTGAAGATCGCTTCGATCGGTTGCGCTCTCCGTCGGAAGACAAGGCGCAGTGCTCTGACAATTTCTCCGGCAGCACCTTCGCCGCTACCCGCGGGCGACCGGTATTCCACGCGGCGGCCCACGCGTCGGCAAATCAGCAACCCGCGCGCCTCCAAAGCGCGCAGGTATTGACTGGCAGCCGGCATCGACAAGCTCATGCGCTCGGCGACCGCGGACACGGTCTGGTTTGGCTGTCGGATCAAGAGAGCGAGTATTTGCAGGCGTTTGCGGTTAGCCAGGGCACGGCAGGTGCGCCAAAGCGTCGGCTGACTATTAGGCGACATGGCTCGCGTCATATCCACACTTTGCAAAGTATGACCATTTGGTCAATATCGTGCGGGAATCTAACATCCGTTAACGCGCGCCTGACCGTTTCCGCGAATTTGACGGATGGCACAAAAACGATGATAGCCAATCGCTGAAGCGCGCGGAAAAACAATCTCAGATCAGAACCCCAAGAGTGGATTCCTCCGGACAGAGCGGCGTGCTGGTCTTGCTCGGTGTGTTGTTCACGATCATTCTTGCCGGTCTCGACAACACGATCGTCAGCACGGTGATGCCGGTGGCGTTGCCCGAGCTTGGCGGTGCGCACCTCTACGCGTGGACATTCGCGGCTTACATGCTCGCCGCGGCTGTATCGATGCCGATCTGGGGACCGGGCTCGGATCGATGGGGACGCCGGCGCACGTATCTCGTAGGCATCGTCGCGTTCACGGTCGGGAGCGGACTCTGCGCCGTCGCGCGCACGATGATGGAGTTCATCGCCGCTCGCGCCATCCAGGGCATCGGAGCCGGAGCGGTTGCGACTCTTCCGTTTGTTCTGCTCGGAGTTGTTTACCCGCCTAACAAACGCGGCAGGGCGCTGGGCGCGGCCAGCAGCGCATGGGCCGTCGCGAGTGTCGCCGGACCACTCCTTGGGACCCTGATCGTGACGCACGTTTCATGGCGCTGGGCTTTCCTGATCAACGTGCCGATTGCCATTGTGGCTGGTTTCCTCGTGATCGCCGGAATGCACGAGAGCATCGGACATAGCGTCGGCCGATTCGATTTTGCCGGTGCGCTTCTCGCCGGCGCCGGCGGCAGTTGCCTGATGTGGGCATTTGTCGATCTCGGTGAGAAACAAATCGGACTGATGCAGGCCGCGCTCGTTGGCGCCGGAATCATTCTGCTTGCCATCTTTGTCTGGCACGAGGGACGAACGCCGCATCCCATTCTGCCATTGACCTTCTTTCATCATGCCGGCTACGCGTCGTCGATTTCTTCGTCATTCCTCGCCTTCTTCAGCGG